>NZ_ML112594.1:0-217568 GCF_003703915.1 Salipiger sp. D13 | reverse complement strand
CCCGATGAATGCGATCTTCATGTCTTCTCCTCCCCGAACGAAATGCCGCGCGACGAAAGCATGATGGAAAACGCACGTAAATTGTGAATTAGTCACCACCGGGTTGCATGGATTCACATATGAGACAGGATTTCGACTGGGGCACGATGGAATGGTTTCTCGCGATCGCGCGGACCGGGCGGCTGACGCTCGCCGCGCAGAAGCTGGGAATCGACCACACCACCCTCAGCCGCCGGGTGAAGGCGCTCGAGGAGGCACTCGGCGCGCGGCTCTTCGACCGGACCGTATCGGGCTACAGCCTCACGCCGCAGGGCGAGCGTTTCCTCGCGGCGGCGCAGCGGGTGGAAACCATCGCACTGCAGGCGGCCAGCGACATCTCGGGCGCCACCTCGCGAATCGACGGGACCGTGCGGGTCGGCGCGCCCGAGGGATTCGGCAGCAGCTTTGTCGCGCCGGCATTGGTGAGGCTGGGACGCGCCCAGCCCGGACTGAAGCTCGAGCTCGTGTCGCTGCCGCGCCAGTTCAGCCTGACCAAGCGCGAGGCCGACATGGCCGTGAGCCTCGCCCGGCCCAGCAAGGGCCGACTGCACGCGCACAAGCTGACCAACTACGAGTTGGGGCTCTACGGCTCGAAGGCCTATCTTGCCGAAGCAGGGCGGCCCGAGACCCTCGCCGACCTGCGCCACCACGGCATCCTCGGCTACATCCAGGATCTCATCTACGCCCGCGAGCTGGACTACATCCCTCAGATTTCGCGGGATATCTCGCCCCGGTTGACGAGCTCCAGCCTGCCTGCGCAACTCAACATGACGCTGGCGGGCGGGGGGCTCTGCGTGCTGCCGCGTTTCCTTGCGCACGGGCATGCCGACCTCGTGCACGTCCTGCCCGAGGAGGTGCGGCTGGTGCGCTCGTTCTGGCTGGTGGTGCACAGCGAGTTGCGCGGCCTGTCCCGCATCCGCGCCTGCGCCGACTTCCTCACCGAGGAGGTACGTGCCGCCGGGGCGCTGTTCCACTACTGACCCGCAGGACGGCTTCAGACCTCGGACAGCAGTAGCGCGCCGCGCCGGGACCGGGCCGCCCGCTGCAGGTATTCCGACACCGACCGGACCCGCGCGAGATCCTCGGTGCTCTGGTGGCTGACGATCCAGACCGTGCGCTTCAGCAGGTAGCGGTCGGTCAGCACCGGCACGAGGCCGGGATCGTTCAGCGCCATGAAACGCGGCAGGATTCCGAGCCCCGCCCCCGAACGGATCGCCTCGCGCTGCGCGGCCATCGAGCTTGACGCGAAACGCACCATCCGGCGCAGCCCCAGTTCCTCGAGAAAGCGCACCTCGCGCGAGAACAGCATGTCGGAGATGTAACCGACCAGCCGGTGATCCTGCAGTTCACCAAGTGCCTTGGGGGCACCCTTCTGCTGGATGTATTCCGACGAGGCGAAGAAATGCAGGTGGTAATCGGCGAGCTTGCGGGCCAGCAGCCGGCCGCTCTCGGGCAGCGACAGGCAGAGCGCGAGATGCACCTCCTGCTCGGCGACGCGGAACTCGCGCGAGCTGGCGACGACCTCGACGTCGACATCGGGATTGTCCTGCTGGAAGCGGGTCAGGATCGCCGGCAGGAAGAAGGTGCCCAGACCGTCCGGCGCCCCCACGCGAACACGGCCGGACAAGCGTTTGTTCTGCCCCGATATTTCCTCGAGCAGCTTCTCGCCGGAATGCTCGATCTCAAGCGCGAAGGGCAGGATCCGCTCACCCGCTTTCGTCAGTTCGAAGCCGTCGGCCCGGCGCACGAAGAGGTGCGTGCCGATGGCCCGCTCGAGCGCCTTGATCCGGCGCGCGATAGTCGTCTGATCGACGCCGAGCACCTTGCCCGCGTCGGTCATGCGCTTCATCCGGTGAAGCGCGATAAAGACCCTGAGGTCGTTCCAGTCGAAGCCGTCCCGCATTTTTGCAGAAATGGTCTGCAAATTTGTCCATGTCAAACCCGAATGTGCTGAATACCCTACCGCCAAAGGTCCGAGGCCTGTTCGCAGGAGCCTTTGGCAGGGAGGGAATTTCTATGTCACTGATCCGTCTCATCGACGGGATCAACGAGGTCGTCGGCAAGGCGGTCTCCTTCATCGCCGTCATATTCGCCGGCATGATCATCTACGACGTGATCATGCGCTACGGGTTCAACGCGCCCACCACCTGGGCGTTCGACCTCACCAAGATGCTCTACGGGTTCTACTTCGTGATGCTGGGCGGTTACGCGCTGCGCCACGGTGCCCACGTGCGGGTCGACCTGGTCACCGACAACCTTGCCCCCATGGCACGCCGCATCATCGAGATCCTGGGCTACCTGATCTTCTTCTTCCCGTTTGCCTGGGTCTTCGTGACCAAGAGCTGGGAATTCGCGATGCGCTCCTACGCGCAGGGCGAGACGACCTACGGCGCCGTGCAGCTTCCGGTCTACCCCGTGAAGATCGCCATGGCCGTGGCCGCTTGCCTGCTCGCGCTGCAGGGCATCTCGGAGGTCCTGAAACTCATCCTCAAGAAGCCGGAGTCCCATCATGTCGGGTGAAACGATCGGTCTCATCATGGCCGGTCTGCTGCTGATCGGCCTCTTCATGGGCCACCCGCTGGCCTTCGTCCTCGGCGGCACCGCCGTGCTCGGCGCGGTCATCGCCGGCAAGCCGATGGTGCTGGGCATCGTCATCAACCGTATCTTCGGCGAGGTGCTCGACAACTACATCCTGATCGCCATTCCGCTGTTCGTGCTGATGGCGCGGTTCCTGTCCGACTCGGGCGTGACGGACCGGATGTTCGAGACCCTGCGGCTGCTGATGGCCAAGGTCACCGGCGGGCTCGGGCTCGCGGTGGTGTTCATCTCGATCCTGCTCGCGGCCACCACCGGCATCATCGGCGCTTCGATCACCGTGATGGGCGTCATGGCCCTGAAACCGATGCTGCAATACGGCTATTCCAAGCGGCTCACCACCGGCGTCATCGCCGCGTCGGGCTGCCTCGGCATCCTGATCCCGCCGTCGATCATGCTGATCCTGATGGCGTCGAACTCGTCGCTGTCGGTGGGTGAACTGTTCGCGGGCTCGATGGGACCGGGCATCATTCTCGGCCTGCTCTACGCCGGCTACGTCGCGCTCGTAGCGATCATCCGCCCCGACCTCGCGCCGCCGGTTCCGACCGACGACAAGGTCTCGCGGGGAACGCTGCTGCGGATGCTGGTGATGGAAGCGCTGCCGCCGCTCGTGCTTATCTTCGGTATCCTCGGCACCATGCTGGCGGGCATTGCCACCGCCACCGAGGCCTCGGCAATCGGCGCCGCGCTGGCGCTCGGCATCGTCATCTTCCGCGGCCGCTTCGAGTGGGCCACCTTCCGCTCGGCGGTCTACGAGACCGCGCGCACCTCGGCGATGATCCTGTTCATCGTGGTCGGCGCGACCGCCTTTACCGGCGTCTTCAACATCACCGGCGGCCTGCGTGCCGCGCAGGAACTCATGCGCTCGCTCGACATGGCCCCCTGGATGCTGATCGCGGTGATGATGTTCATCGTCTTCCTTCTCGGCATGTTCCTCGACTGGACCGGCATCGTGCTGCTGTCGTTCCCGATCTTCCTGCCGATCGTGCAGGAGATGGGCGTCAACGAGCTCTGGTTCGTTGTGCTGACCGCCGTGGTGCTGCAGACCTCGTTCCTTTCGCCACCCTTCGGATACGCGCTGTTCTACCTGCGCGCGCTCGCCCCGAAGGAGGTGCGCACGTCCGACATCATCATCGGCGTGCTGCCGTTCATCGGACTGATCCTGATGATGGCCATGGCCATCGCGCTGTTCCCGCAGCTCGTGACATGGCTTCCGGCAACCCTTTACGGACCCAAATGAGACAGGAGGAGATCTCAATGACTCTCGGAAAGACCCTGGCTTCGGCCACCTTCGCGCTGACCCTCGTGGCAGGCGCCGCGTCGGCCCAGCAGAGCTGGCAGATGACCACCACCTGGCCGTCGTCGCTCGAACTGATCGAATTCGACAAGCATTTCGTGGACCTCGCCAACAAGCTGGCCGGCGACGAGGTGAACATCGAGTTCTTCGAGGGCGGCAGCCTCGTTCCCTCGGGCGAGGTCTTCGGCGCCGTCGAGAGCGGCACGATCCAGGCCGGCGCCGACTGGCCCGGCTACTGGGCCGGCCGTGACCCGGCGTTCTCGCCGCTCGCCACCACCTCGAGCCTGTTCAACGCCGTCGACTACGTGAACTGGATCCAGCAGTGGGGCGGCAAGGAAATCTACAACGAGACCTACGGCAAGTTCGGCATGGTCTACCTGCCCTACGCCGTGACCAACAACGAGTCCGGCTTCCACACCAAGGAAGCGATCCGCTCGATCGACGACCTGCAGGGCAAGCGCCTGCGGGTGTCCGGCCTCGAGCAGGGCCGGCTGCTCAACCAGCTCGGCGGCAGCCAGGTCTCCATGGCCGGCGGCGAGATCTACCAGTCGCTCGAGCGCGGCGTGATCGACGGGGCCGAGTTCTCGACCCCCAACGTCGACTGGTCCGGCGGCTTCCAGCAGGTCACCGACTACTGGGCGACCCCGGGCTGGCACCAGTCCGCGTCGGTCTTCGGCGTGATGATCAACAAGAGCGCCTGGGATTCGCTGAGCGCCGAGGCGCAGGAGAAGCTCGAGATCGCGGCTGACGCAACGATGCTGTGGTCGCTCGCCTTCACCGAGCGCCGCGCCAACGACGCCTACAAGAAGTTCGACGAGGCGAACGAGATCACCCGCATGGATGACGAGGCGCTGGCCACGATCCAGGAAACCGCGAACGCGGTGATCGAGGAAGTCGCCTGCGAGAACCCGTCCTCGGCGAAGGTCTACCTGAGCCAGCTCGAGTACCTGCAGGACTACTCGGCATGGCGTTCGGCTTCGGCCCCGTTCAACCTCGGCCGGAACCCCGACGGCCCGGACATCGAGAAGATTCGCGGCTGCGCCGAGTAAGCGCAGGGGCGTGACGACAAGCGGCGGCGGCGCGGGACCATCCCGCGCCGCCGTTTTCGTTTGACGGGCATCCGGGCGTCAGCTCTCCCACACCCGCCGGCACGCCGCGTCGACGCAGGCGTGCAGCGCCAGGGTGAGGACCGCCAGCACGATGAGCGCCGCGAACATCAGGTCGATCTTCGCCCGCCCGTTCGCCAGCAGCATCAGGTAGCCGAGCCCCTGCGAGGCCCCCACCCATTCCCCGATGATCGCCCCGATCGGCGCGTAGACCGCGGCGAGCCGCAGCCCCGAGGCGAAGCCCGGCATCGCGGCGGGCACCCGGATGTGCCAGAGCAGCCGCGCGGGACGCGCGCCCATCACCCGGCCAAGCTCGAGCCAGCCCTTGGGCGTGCGCATCAGCGCATCGAAGAACGCCGAGGTCACCGGGAAATAGATGATGAGCAGCGCCATCGCGACCTTTGACCAGAGCCCGTAGCCCAGCCACAGCGTCAGGATCGGCGCCAGCGCGAAGACCGGCACCGCCTGGCTGAAGACCAGCACCGGGCGCAGCACCGCCCGTGCCGCCGGCGAGGCCGCGAGCAGGATCGCCGTCGCAAAGCCAGCCGCCGCACCCAGCAAGAGCCCGAGCCCCACCTCGGCCGCCGTCACCAGCGCGTGTTCGGCGATCAGGGCGCGGCTGGTCCAGAGGGTTTCGGCCACGAGCAACGGCCCCGGCAGGATGAAGCGCGGCAGCTCTGCCAGCGTCACGACGGCCTGCCACGCCACAAGGCAGAGACAGGCGATGGCGGCAAGGCGCAGGGTCTGTCTCATGCGGCCTCCATGAGGTGACGATGCAGCCGCCCTTGGAAGGTCAGCGTTTCCGGCGCATCATAGGCGCGCGGCGGTTGGTCCTGAGGCACCGGCATTTCGGTGATTCCGTCCCCCGTCATCAGCAGCACGCGCTGCCCGAGCCGCGCGGCCTCGGCGGTGTCATGGGTGACGTGCAGCACCGTGCGCCCCGAGAGCAGCTCGGCGGACAGCTCCTGCATGAGCGCGCGCGAGCGGGCATCGAGCGCCGAGAACGGTTCGTCGAGCAGCACGACGGGGCGGTCCTCCATGAGTGTCCGGGCGAGCGCGGCGCGCTGGCGCTGGCCACCCGAGAGCGCGTGCGGTCGCTTGTCGGCATGATCGGCCAGCCCGACGCGGGCGAGCAGCGCGCGCGCCCTGTCGCGATCCGGGCGCTGCCCGCGCAGCGGGGCCCCGAGCGCGACGTTCGAGACGATATCGCGCCAGGGCATCAGCAGGTCGCTCTGCGCCATCAGGCCCACGCGCCCCGCCAATGGCTGCCCGTCCCCGGCACCATAGGTGCCGTCAAAGGAAACCTCCTCGCCGAGCCCGGCGAGCAGCCGCAGCACCGTGGACTTGCCTACGCCCGACGGACCCAGGAGGCAGGTCCATGTCCCCGCGGGGACCGTGACCTCGATCGGACCGAAGATGGGCGCGTCCCCGATCGTCGCCCGCCCGGACAGATGCAGCGCCGGAGCGGTCATGCCGAAAGACCCATCTCCCAGAAGTCCACCTCGAGCCGGGTCGCCTTGGCGAAGCGCGCGCAAACCCGTGGCCAGCGGGGGCTCTGCTCGGGCGCATCGCCCAGCCGGCGCGCCGCCGCCGCGTCGATCAGCGCGCCGACCGCCGCGCAGGTCTGCTGGTAGTCGGCATCGGCATAGGTCGCGATCCAGTCGCGGTAGGGCGTATCGCCCGCCTCCTGCCCCAGCCGCGCGCCGATCTCGCCGTAGCCAAGCACGCAGGGCGCCAGCGCTGCCAGCAGATCGAGGAAATCGCCCGAATGCCCGGCGTCCAGCACGTATCGCGTGTAGGCCAGGTTCTGCGGCGCTTCCTCGGCCGAGAAAAGCGCCTCCTCGGAGATGCCCTCGGCGGCGCAGGTCTGGACGTGCAGGCGCATCTCCTCGTCAAGGAGCGCGTGCACGGTCGCCGCGCAGGCACGCATCTCGTCCAGCGTTTCCGCCTTGGTCACCGCGAGCGCCCAGGCCCGCGAGAAATGCACGAGAAAGACGTAGTCCTGCACGAGGTAGTGCAGGAACGCGTCGCGCGGCAGGCTGCCGTCGCGCATCCCCTCGACAAAGGCGTGCCGGGTGTAGTCGTGCCACGTGTCGCCGGCGGCCGCGCGCCAGAGCGGGAAGGTCCGTCCGTAGCTCATTCCACGGCCCCCATGTCGATGGCGAGCTCTGCGACGGGGCGCGTCGCCGCGGTCAGCCCGGCCTCTTGCAGGAAGGTCTCGAAGCGGGCGTAGCGGCCCGCGTCCAGCGCCTCGGGGCGCAGCGCGAAACGCGGGATGGTGTCGGCCCAGGCGCGTTCGTTCAACGCGTCCTGAAGCTCGGTCGAGGTCGCGGCGAAGGTCTCCCAGCTCTCCTGCGGATGGTTGACGATGTATTGCGTCGCGCGCTCGGTGGCCGACAGGAAGCGCCGGACCAGGTCCCGGTCCATGGTCTCGGGGTTGGCGACGTAGATCAGCTCGTCATAGGGCGGCACGCCCTCCTCCTCGGGGTAGAAGCAACGGCCCGCGACGCCCTCGATCTCCATCTGGTTCAGCTCGAAGTTGCGGAAGGCCCCGATCACCGCATCGACCTGCCCCGACATGAGCGCGGGCGACAGCGACCAGTTGACGTTGACCATCTCGACATCGTCCGGCGAAAGGCCCGCCTGCCCCAGCATCGCCGAGAGCACCGCGCCCTCGACACCCGAGACCGAGAAGCCCACCTTGCGGTCCTTCAGGTCGGCAATCTCTTCGATGGGGCCGTCGTCGAGCACCAGCAGGCAGTTCAGCGGGGTCGAGACCAGTGTGCCGACCCGCACCAGCGGCATCCCCTCGGCCACCTGCAGGTGCAGCTGCGGCTGGTACGAGATGGCAAGATCGGCGCGACCGGCTGCGGCCATCTTCGGCGGGTCCGAGGGGTCGGCGGGCGCGATCACCTCGACCTCGAGACCGGCGTCGGCGAAATAGCCCTCTTCCTGCGCGATGACGATGGGGCCGTGGTCGGGATTGACGAACCAGTCGAGCACGATGGTGAGCTTGTCCTGCGCGAGGGCGGGCGTGGCCGCGAAAAGCGCAAGCGCGGTGAGCATGGGTTTCATTCGGTATCTCCGGGTTGGTCGCCAAGAGCGACGAGCTTGATGTCTCCGGCCCAGACTTGGGCCAGCCGGTCCGCCGCCTGCCACGAGCGCAGGCCGGAGCGGCAACACAGGACGGCGCGCTGACCGGGGTCCGGCAGCGGCCCGCCGGGACCGAAGGCGGTCACCGGCAGCCGATGCGCATCGGGGCGCACCAGCGGCGCCTCGGTCTCGGCGCGCAGATCGACGACGAAATCGCCGGCGGCGATGCCGGCGGGATCGAGAAAGCGCGGGGCGTGGTCGGGTTCCGGCGCGCCGGTGAAGCGGAAGCCGCCGAAGCGGAACCCCTGCGCCTCGAAGGTGACGAGCTGGCCGAGGGGCGACGGCGCGACTCCGGCGAGCAGCGCCAGCGCCATCTGCGCCTGCAGCGCTCCGATGGTCCCAACGACCGGTCCCAGCACGCCGTCCTCGGCGCAGGAGCCGGCGCGCTGCGGCAGGTCGGGAAACACCGCCCGCAGGCTGGGCGCGCCGCCGCAGAAGGCGCCGACGTGTCCGCCGGTGCCGATCACCGAGGCACTGACCAGCGGCTGCCCCGTCGCGTGGCAGCTGTCCGAGAGGATATAGCTCACCGCGAAACTGTCGGCGCAGTCGAGCACGAGGTCGGCGCCTGCGCAGAGCGCCGCGGCGTTGTCCGGGCCGAGCGCGTCCACGACCGCGTCGATGTGCACGTCGGCGTTCAGGGCCCGGATCGCCGCCGCCGCGACCTCGGCCTTGGGCGACCCGGCATCGGTCTCGCGGAACAGGGTCTGGCGGTGCAGGTTGCTCGCCTCGACCCGGTCGGGATCGACCAGCGTGATCCGCCCCACCCCGGCGCCGCCGAGATATTGCAGAACCGGCGCCGCAAGACCGCCCGCGCCCACCACCAGCACATGGGCGGCGGCCAGCGCGGCCTGCCCCGCCGCACCGAACTCCGGCACCGCCACCTGTCGGGCGTAGCGGGTCATCGTGTCACCTCGATCCAGTCGCGCGCACGTGCCTCGGGGTCGTCGTGCAGGGTGATGTCGGTCACCACCGAGACAATGTCGGCGCCCGCCGCGAAGGCCCCGGCCGCGCGCTCGACCCGCATCCCGCCGATGGCGACAAGCGGCAGCTCTCCGACAAGGCGCTTCCACTCGGTGACGCGCTCGAGCCCCTGCTGCTCCCATTTCATCTTCTTGAGGATCGTCGGATAGACCGGCCCGAGCGCCACGTAGTCGGGCCCGAGCAGCAGCGCCCGGTCGAGTTCATCGTGGTCGTGCGTGCTGATGCCGAGCCGCAGCCCGGCACGCCGGATCGCGGGCAGGTCGGCCTCGTCGAGGTCCTCCTGCCCGAGGTGCAGCCAGTCGCAGCCCGCCTCGATCGCCACGCGCCAGTGATCGTTGACCACCAGCACCGCGCCATGCTGCCGGCAGAGCGCCTGCGCGCGGCTGATGATGGGAAGAAGCTCGACCTCGGGCGTGTCCTTGATGCGCAGCTGCACCAGTTTCACGCCGAGCGGCAGCATCCGTTCCAGCCACGCCACGCTGTCGAAGATCGGGTAGAACCTGTCGAGCCTCATGCGAGAAACGCCTTTCCGATCAAAGGGGTGGAAGGCGCGGCCATGTCGCGCGCCTCCATCGGGTCGGCCTCGAAGGCCAGCCGACCGGCCTCGACCGCGCGGGCGAAACCCTGCGCCATGGCGGGCGGATCACCGGCCTTGGCGACGGCGGTGTTCAGCAGGACGGCATCGAAGCCCATCTCCATCGCCGCCGCCGCCTGGCTCGGCAGGCCGAGCCCCGCATCGACCACCATCGGCACGTCGGGGAACTGGGCGCGGAGCGTGCGCAGCCCGTAGATGTTGGTCAGCCCCAACCCGGTGCCGATGGGTGCGCCCCACGGCATCAGCACCTCGCAACCGACCGACAGCAGCCGGTCGGCCAGCACGATGTCCTCGGTGGTGTAGGGAAAGACCTTGAAGCCGTCGTCCACGAGGATGCGCGCGGCCTCGACCAGCCCGAAGGGATCGGGTTGCAGCGTGTCCGCGTGGCCGATGACCTCGAGCTTGATCCAGTCGGTCTCGAACAGCTCGCGCGCCATCTGCGCCGTGGTCACCGCCTCGCGCACCGAGTGGCAACCGGCGGTGTTGGGCAGGACCGCGACACCAAGGTCTCGGACGAGATCCCAGAACGCCGCGCCCGCCTTCTCGTGACCGGCCTCGCGGCGGACCGAAACGGTGGCGATGCCGGCGCCGGAACGCCGAAAGGCGTCCGCGAGCACTCCGGGCGAGGGATATTGCGCCGTGCCCAGCATCAGGCGCGATACGATGTCGGTATCGTAGAGCTTCATCTCAGCCTCCTTGCCGCGGGGTGACGATCTCGACCCGGTCGCCCGGCGAGAGCGCGGTGCCGGCCCGGGCGGCGCTCGGCACGAAGTCCTCGTTGAGCGCGGTGGCGACCTTTGAATCGCCGTAGCCCAGTTCCTCGAGCGCGCCTGCCAGCGTCGTGGCGCGGACCTCGGTCGCGGTTCCGTTAATCGTGATCTTCATCCATGAACTCCGCTGTCGTTCCGTCGCAGGCCGCCGCCACCGCCATTTTCGCAAGCGCCGGCGCAAGCAGAAAACCGTGACGGAACAAGCCGTTGACATGAAAGGTGTCGCCCCTGCGCCGGACGCGGGGCAGGTTGTCGGGAAAGGCCGGGCGCGCATCGGCGCCGATCTCGACCAGCTCGGCCTCGCCGAAGGCCGGGTGCAGCGCGTAGGCCGCCGAGAGCAGTTCGAGCACCGAGCGCACGCTGCGCCGCCGGTCCTCGCTTTCGATCTGCGTGGCGCCAAGCATGAAGAGCCCGTCGGCGCGGGGAACGATGTAGAGCGGATAACGCGGGTGCAGCAGACGCACCGGGCGCGACAGGCGGATGTCATGGCTGCGAAGCACCGCCATCTCGCCCTTGACCCCGCGCAGGTCGCTCAGTCGGTCGCGCGCCGAAAGACCCCGGCAGTCGAAGGTCAGCCCCTCCGGCGTTCCGCGCTCGGCGCGGAAACGGACGCCCGCCGCCTCGAGACGGTCGCGCAGGCAGGTGAGCGCCGCACGCGGGTCGAGATGCGCCTCGCCGGGGAAGAGCAGCGCCCGCTCGAAGCGACCGTCGAGGTCGGGCTCGAGTTCGGCAATGCCGTTGGCATCCTGTGTCACGTGCTCGGCGGTCCGGCGTGCGAAACGGTCGAGCTCGCGCCGGTCGCGGCCCAGCGTCAGCACAAGCGTGCCGCGCCGCTGCACCTCGACACCCTGCGCAGCCCACCAGTCCGCGGCCTCCTGCCCGAGGCGGATGACGGGCTCCTCGGCGCTTTCGCCCTCGCAGAACGGCGCGAGCATGCCCCCCGCCCACCAAGAGCAGCCATGCGGGCCGGGACGGGGCGACGGATCGCAGACCGTCACGTCATGGCCACGCGCGACCAGCTCGGTCGCGACGCAGAGACCGGCGACGCCGGCACCGATGACCGTGGCGCGGGTCATGGGCGGCCTCGCCTACGGACGGCGGGGCGAGCGCTGCCGCGCAAGGCGGGCGCGGTGTTCAGGCGGTCGGATGGGTGACGGCTCATGCAAGGTCCTCCATCGACGCAAGGATGGAGGACGACCGGACGCGGAGAGACTCCCCCTGTTCGGTCGAGCTCCGTTCCCTACGCCGGTATTAGCCGGATCAGGTTCTATGGGTCGGCTGTCGCCTCTCAGCCCCTGACGGGGCACCCCAACGGATTCACCACGACGTTAACCGGATGGGCGCGGCGATACAACTGCCCATCGTCCGCCCCCTGTCCCGCCGCGACCGCGCGCCGGTCTGGTCCGTCCGGTGACGGAGTCGCGAATTTCCGCTCATCGCCAGGCCGGCGGGATCATCCTGTCGCGGCCCGCTGGCAGGCCGCCGCCCCTGCACTATGTGCATTCCGCAAGGTTTCCGGATTTGGAGCAGATTTCGACGTGCTGTCACATTTCGCGAGATGGGCTCCGGGCGCAGACTGCCCGGCATCGGCGGCCCGCTGCCACCCTTCGTGCATGACAGGCGCGTCGATGCCCGCCTTCCCGGGCAACGCCGGAGGCGCTGTCGCATGATCGCCTTTCCGTCGCTGGCCTTTCTCATCTTCGGTGTCGCTTACGCGCTGGTGTCACTGGTCTTCGCGATCATCTTCCGCGACGGCGTGCTCGGCGAGATCCTGAGCTCGGTCTCCGGCGGACTGGACATTTCGCTGCGCTACTTCTGGGCCATGGCGCTGGTCATCACCGCCTGGGCGGTGCGATCGGGCATCAAGCGCGGCGCGCCGCTGCGGGTGGCGGTCGGCAATGTCGCCGCCATCTACGCCGCGACCTTCGCGCTTCACTTCGGCTTCACGCTGTTCAAGACGACGATGCCAGAGATCGTGCCCCATTACGCCGACCCCTACCTCGCGGCGGTGGATGCCTGGCTGCACGGGCAGTCCGACCCCTGGTCGGTGATCGACCGGCTGATCGGCTCGGCCCGGATGATCCAGCTCACGCCGCTCTACCAGGGGCCGTGGCTGGTCGCCGCCTTCCTGTTCCCGGTGATCCTCGTGGCCTCGGACGACAACCCCGAGCGGGTGAAGCGCTACCTCGTGCTCTACTGCTGCAGCTGGATCGTGATCGGCAATATCATCGCGCTTGGCGGCATGTCGGTGGGGCCGGTGTTCTACGACAGGTTCTACGGTAGCGCCCGCTTCGAAGGGCTGACCCGGACACTGGACGAGGCGGGGCTCGCACACACCACGATGGGGATGCTGCAGGACTACCTGTGGAGCATGTTCGCCGCCGGTCGCGAGGGCTTCGGCACAGGCATCTCGGCCTTTGCCTCGGTTCACGTTTCGGTCGCCACCGTGATCGCGCTATACTGCGGTGAGCGCTCGCCGCTGCTCGCCGTCCCGAGCGGGCTGTTCTGCGGCATGGTGCTGCTGCTGTCGGTCTGGAGCGGCTACCACTATGCGGTCGATGGCTATGTCTCGATCGCGACCGTGGCACTGATCTGGGCCGGGCTCCGGCGCTGGTCGCGCAGTTCGGCGACCGGCAAGGCGCCGGCACGCTACGCGCTCGACGAACGGCTCGACGCCTCGCGCGACTGAGACGGCGCCCGGCCTCATCGGACCGGGCACCGTGCGTCACGACTTCACATCGTGACGCAGATCTTGCCGAAATGATCGCCGCTTTCCTGCAGACGGAAGGCGTCTGCGAGATCCGCCAGATCGAAGGTCCGGTCCACCACCGGACGGATGGCGAGCGTCTCGAGCGCGGCGACGAAATCCTGCTGGTGCTTGCGCGACCCGACGATCAGACCCTGCAGCCGCTGCTGCTTGCGCATCAGGTTGGCGGTGGGAATCTCGCCGCTGATGCCCGTCAGGATACCGATCAGCGCGAGGTGCGCGCCGGGACGGCCCGCGGTGATCGACTGCTCCAGCGTGGCCGGGCCGCCGACCTCGACCACGATGTCGACGCCCCGCCCGCCTGTGAGCCGCTGCATCTCTGCGCCCCACTCCGGCGTGTCACGGTAGTTGATGACGTGATCGGCGCCCAGCTCGCGCAGCCGCTCGAGCTTCGCGTCCGACGACGAGGTCGCGATGACCCGCGCGCCCATCGCCTTGGCAATCTGCAGCGCGTAGATCGAAACGCCGCCAGTGCCGAGCACCGCCACGGTGTCGCCCGGCTTCAGGCCGCCGTCGACCACCAGCGCCCGCCACGCGGTGAGCCCGGCGGTGGTGATGGTGGCGGCCTCGGCATGGCTCCAGCCTTCGGGCGCGTGGGTGACCCAGCTTGCGGGCAGCGTCACGCTCTCGCGGGCGTAACCGTCGAGCCCGTCACCGGGCACGCGCGAGAAATCCGAGGGCCGGAAGGCGCCGTCCTGCCAGTCGGGGAAGAAGCACGACACCACGCGGTCGCCGACGCCAACGTCGGTTACGCCGTCGCCGACCGCCGTGACCTCGCCGGCACCGTCGGCCATGGGTATCCGCCCGTCGGCGGCGGCGTTTTCACGGGAGGCGACCATGTAGTCGTGGAAATTCAGCGAGGTGGCGTGCAGCCGCACGGTGATCTCGCCGGCCTTCGGCGCCTCGGCCTCGGGGGCGTCGGAGAGCACGAGGTTGTCGAGCCCGCCGGGGGCCTTGATGCTGATCTGTCTCATTCGGATGTCTTTCCGTCTTCTGGGTGTCGCGCCCACAGTGGAGCGATTGCCGCAAAGGGTAGACCGCATGGGCAGCGCGACCATCCCCGATCGCCGGATCACGATCAGCCGGGGCCGGCCGCCTGAGACACGTCGAGCGCCATCGCCCCCGAGACCGAGGCGCCCGGGGCGAGCGACCGCAGGCCGTCCGGCCCGGTCGCCGTCTCGCCGCTGACGTGACTTTGCGGCTCGAGCGCGAAGCGTGGCATGTCGGGGGTCGCGAAGAGCATCAGCGCCCCGAGCCCCCGCGCCTCCATCCGCAAGGTATAGCCGAGTGAGGGCTGGTCGATGTCCGCGCGGCCCGACCAGCCCGAATAGCACTGGTTGCGCCATGCCTCGGGCAGGCGGCGCGGGGCGCGGTAGTCCTCGCCCCCCGGAACAGGCTCGCGGCCGCGCGGCAGGTGCCCCTCGCCCTCGGGCCAGAGGTGCTGCGCGGCAAAGGCAACGGTCGTCTCCGGCAGGCGCGGAAAGAAGGGATGGAAACCCAGCCCGACCGGAAGCACGCCATCCCCGGTGGTCTCGAGCGTGAGCCCGAAGGCGGCACCGGTCGCGGTCAGCGCGATGTCAAAGGTCATGCGCAGGCGCATCGGGTCGCGGTCTGCCGGATCGAGGCGCAGCCGCAGGCGGTCGGAGCTCTGTGCCGCCACCGTCCAGGTGCGCTGCCAGGCGATCCCGTGCAGCGCCAGTGGCTCGTCGGTGTTGGGCTGCACCGGAATCACGTGGTTGCCATGGCGCAGCCGGTTGCCCCGCGCGCGGTTGGCGAAGGGCGCCATGAGGAACATCGCGGCTTCGGCCGGGCCATCACCCGGAGGGTCGGCGGGGGCCAGCACGGGCACCGCGCCCGCCCCCATGAGCGCCTCGAACCGCAGGACCGAGGCCCCGCGATCCGGGTCGACAGTCAGCCGGACGCGGTCGTTTCCGAGCGCGATCATCGGTCAGCCCGCGAAGATCGGTCGCGGCAGCCCTTCGATGCCGACAGGGACGCGCAGGAGCGCCCCGGCCAGTGGCTCGGCCTCGCGCTGCGCGTCGGAGTAATCCCAGGTCGAGGTGGTCACCACGAGGTCCTGCCCCACGAAGGCGCAGGAGGTCGGACGCGACACCGGCAGCTCGATGATCCGGTCGAGGCGCCCGTCGGGCGCCAGCCGCAGGATGCAGCCGCCGTCCCATCGGGCATTCCAGAGGAATCCCTCGGCGTCGACCGCCGATCCGTCCGGTCCGCCGGGCAGATCCTCCGGAGGCCGGAACTCCGACCGCTGCGGGCCGAGCGTGCCGGTCCCGGGGTCGTAGTCGAAGGCCATGAGGCGCCCGTCGGAGGAATCCGCCGTGTAGAACACCGTGCCGTCGGGACTGAAGGCGATCGTGTTGGCGATGCCGATGCCGCCCTTCAGGTGGCGCAGCGCCGCGTCGGTGTCGAGCGCGTACAGACTGCCCGTCGCGCCGGTGCCGGCCATGTTCATGCTGCCGGCAAGGAACCGGCCGGCCGGATCGGTTCCGCCGTCGTTGAAGCGGTTGTCGGCGAGTTCGGCCTCGGGCGCGTGCAGCAGCGGCGCACGGGTCCCGGTGGCGTCGAAGCGTGCAAGCCCATCCGCGAAGGCGCCGATGTAGCCACCGCCAGCCGCCGGGGCAAAGGCGGTCAGGGCGCTGTCGAACGCCACCGTGCGCAGTTTTCCGGAACTCAGGTCGAGCCGGTGCCACAGCGCTTGGCCGATATCGACCCAGCCAAAGGCATTCTCGGCCTCGAGCCAGAGCGGGCCCTCGCCGAGAAGGTCGCCCTGATGGCTGAGAACCTCGATCGTTGCGGTCATGCGGCCCCCGCTGTGTCTGTCCCGGTCTTGGCGGCCACCCGCGCGAGATCGCGCGCGGCCACGTCTATGAGCTGTGCCATGAGCGTCCGCGCGGTGTCGCCCTGTCGCATCCGGATCGCTTCGAGCACCTCGCCATGGGTGTCGAGCGAATCCGCGAAGTTCTCGGACGCCTCGGCGGTCATCCGGAAGCTCATGCGCAGCGCAGAGCCGATGACCGCGCCGAAGTTGGCGAAGATCTCGTTCTTCGAGGCCATGAGGATCGCGAAGTGAAAGGCCTCGTCCGCGGAGACCGTCGCGTCGATGTCGTCGCCGCGCGCGGTACACATGCGGTGATAGGCCTCCTGCATCCGCCCGAGGTCCGACCCGTCGGCGCGCGCGGCGGCCATCTCGGCGGCGGCGGGCTCGATGACCTGCCGCGCCTCGGTCAGCGAGCGGATGAAAACCAGGTCCGGCGGCAGGCTCTCGCGCCACGCGAGGATGTCGCCGTCGAGGTGGTTCCAGCGGGTCGGCGGCAACACGATGGTGCCGACCCGGGGGCGGCTTTCGATGAGCCCCTTGCCCGCGAGCATCCGCACGGATTCGCGCAGGGCGGTGCGGCTCACCTCCATCCGCTCCTGCAGCGCCTCTTCGGTGGGCAGGCGGTGGCCCGGTGCGATCTCGCCCGACAGGATCATCCGGGCGAGGGTCGAGGTCACGATTTCCCGTGCCCCGCCCTGTCCTCTCTGTTTCGGTTCTGCCATGCGCGCCTCAGCTCTTGTTCAGTCGGTATTCTGCCAGGAAAACGGCAAGGATCAGAAGCGTCCCCTTGGCGAGCATCTGGTAGAACGTCGGCACCGCCGTCAGGATCATCCCGTTGTTGAGCACCCCGATGATCGCCACGCCCAGCAGCGCGCCGACCACCGTGCCCCGGCCGCCCTGCATCGCGCAACCGCCAAGGAAGGCCGCCGTGATCGCCTCGAGTTCCAGCCCGTCCGAGCCCGAGATCGGCTGCCCCGAGCCGGTCCGCGCCGCCAGCAGGATGCCGCCCACACCGGCCATGATGCCCGACACGATGTAGATCGCCACCCGGTAGCTGGGGATGTTGAGCCCCGACAGCCGCGCCACGATGGGGTTGCCGCCGATGGCATAGTAATTCCGGCCGACGATGCTCTTGTGCATGAAGATATAGAAGCCGATCGCTACGGCGATGAGGATCCAGATCGGCGCCGGCAGGCCCAGGATGCGGCCGGTGCCGATCCAGCGGAAGGCGTCGTTGAAGATCGAGATCGACTGCCCGTTCGACAGGATGAAGGCGATGCCGCGGAAGATCGCCATGGTGCCCAGCGTCACGATCACCGCGTTGATCCGCCCGTAGGTGATCAGCAGCCCGTTGACCAGCCCGGCAAGACCGCCCACGACGATACCCGCCAGCAGGCCCGCGCCCGCCATGTCGGTGGCCTGGATCGCCATGGCGGTTGCCACGGTCGTCAGCCCCACGATGGAGCCCACCGAGATGTCGAGCCCGCCCGAGACGATCACCCCGGTCTGCGAGATCGCGAGAACCCCGAGGATCGCCACGCCCATGCCGATGTTCAGCAGGTTGCGCGTCGAGAAGAAGACGTCGCCGCGCAGCACTCCGAAGATGACGAGCAGCCCCACCAGTGCCACCAGCAGGCTGATGTTGTGAATTCCGATACGCTCGATGACACGGTGCATGCTGAACCCTCCGCGCCCTGCGCTTGCGGTCTGATCGGTCATTGACCTGCTCCTTCAAGTTGTGCCGGGGCCTCGCTCTGCCCATGCGGAATGGCCGCGGCCATGACGGCTTCCTCGCTGGCCTCGTTGCGGTCGAACTCGGCGCGGATCCGGCCCTCGGCCATGACCAGCACCCGGTCGGAGAGTCCGAGCAGCTCTGGCAGCTCGGACGAGATGACGATGACGCCCAGGCCCTGGGTGTCGGTGAGGTTACGGATCAGGTCGTAGATCTCGGACCGCGCACCCACGTCGATGCCGCGCGTCGGCTCATCGAGGATCAGCACCTTCAGGTCCGAGGCCAGCCACCGGGTCAGCACGACCTTCTGCTGGTTGCCGCCCGACAGCGAGGTGACCGGCGCGTCCAGCGACGAGGCCTTGAGCCGCATCTGCTTCGAGATGCCCGTAATCAGCTCCAGTGCCTTGGACCGGCTGAAGAAGCCGCCGCTCGACACCTTCTGCGGCACGCAGAGCACCGCGTTCTCGAGGATCGTCTGCATCAGCAGCAGCGCCTCGTCCTTGCGGTCCTCGGGAGCAAAGCCGATGCCCGCCGCGATGGCGGCGGCAGTGTCGCCCGAGGGCAGCTCGACCCCGTCGATCAGCACCCGTCCGGCGCTGCGGCGGTGGAAGCCGAAGATGCCCTTGGCCAGCTCCGAGCGCCCCGCGCCGATCAGCCCGCCGATGCCCAGCACCTCGCCCGCCCGCAGGCTGAGCGAAACGTCGGTGACATGCTCGGTGGTCATGCCATCGACCTCGAGCACCACATCGCCGGTGGCGGGATCGCGGTCGGGGAACATGTCCGACAGCGGCCGGCCCACCATCAGGCGGGTGATCTTCTCCTCGGTGATGCCCTCGGCCGGCAGATCGTCCACCAGCTCACCGTCGCGCAGCACCGCCACGCGGTCGGCAAGTTCGGTGATCTCGGCCAGCCGGTGCGAGATGTAGATGACCGCCACGCCCTCGGCGCGCAGGCGGCGGATGATGTCGAACAGCCGCCCGGTCTCCTCGTCGGTCAGCGACGAGGTCGGCTCGTCGAAGGCGATCATCCGTCCGCCCGCCTGCACCGCGCGCATGATCTCGATCATCTGCCGCTGCGCGGGCCCCAGCCCGGCGCACTGCTGGCGCGGCCGCAGCTCGCCCGCCATACCGAAGGTCTCGAGCAGCGCGGCGGTGTCGGCGTAGAGCTTCGACCAGTCGAGAAAGAACCGCCCCGTGCGCGGCAGGTCGCCGGTGAAGATGTTCTCGGCCACCGTGAGGTCGGGCACGATCTCGGGCTCCTGGTGGATCACCCGGATGCCCGCCGCATGCGCCTCGCGGGGCTGCGCGAAACGGACCTCGCAGCCCTCGATCTCGATGCTGCCGCGCGTCGGCGGAAAGACCCCCTCGAGCAGCCGCATCATCGTGGACTTGCCGGCGCCGTTCTCGCCCACGAGGGCCAGAACCTCTCCGCCGCGCACGTCCAGCGAGATGTCGGTGAGCGCGCGCACCGGGCCGAAATGTCGTGTCAGCCCCCTGGTGCGCAGGAATGGTGTCGTCATGATTGGCCCTCCTCCGTTGCGTCCGGGTCACGTTGGTCGGGCGGCGGACCGCGCCGCCCGACCGGCCCGACTCAGTTGCAGAGCTGGTCCGAGTAGTCGCCGAAGTTCTCCATCGTGATGAACTCGGGATCGGAATAGGTCGCCTGCGGCAGCTCCGTGCCGTCCTTGATCGCGGCGAGCAGCAGCTCGACCGCGTCGCGGCCGTGGTTGGCCGAGTTGAGCCACATAGTGCCCTTGAAGGCCGACTCCCGCCCGTTGCCGAAGGCGTCGCAGGCGCGGCTTCCGTCGATCCCGATGCCGATGCCCGCGTCCGCCGGGTAGCCCGAGTTCTCCATCGCCCGCGCCGCGCCCAGCACACCGTCGTCGTTGCAGGCGTAGAAGATCCAGTGATCGTATTGCGGGTTCGCGGTCAGCGTGGTGGTCATGACGTCGATGGAGTTGACCATCGTGTTGTCATAGGCCGCACGCACGATCTGGTCCTCGGTCAGGTCCGAATTCTCGAGCAGCGCCTTCTCGGCCCCGCCGTTGCGCTGCATGCAGGTGTCGGCCTTGCGGTCCTCGATCGAGACGACGCCGACCGAGTCCTTGCTCCAGCCGCTCTCCTCGTAGAAGGTCGCCAGCTCCTCGCCGACCCGCTCGCCGATGGCGAAGGCGTTGAGCCCGACGTAGGGCACGGGCTCGCCGGCCTCGTTCCTGATGTCGTCGTCGACCGCGACGAGCGGCACGCCGGCCTCGGCGGCGCGGGCGGCGACGACCGGCCCCAGCGCCCGGTCGGGCACCACGATGGCGATGCCGTCGACGCCGTCGCCGATCATCGTGTCGAGCGTGGTGATCGCCAGGTCGGCGTTGAACTGCACGTCCTGGCTGACGAACTCGGCGCCACCCTCGCGTGCCGCCTCGGCCGCGCCCGCGACCTCGGCCACGAACCAGGGGTGGTCCCCCATCTTGTTGATGTAGCCGATCTTGAGATCGTCCTGCGCCTGCGCGGCAAGCGGCACGATCAGCGCGGCCAGGCAGGCCGTCGTGAGGTGATTAAGTTTCATGGTTCTCCTCCCATTCACTCGTTTGAAGTCAGTCGTGGAACAGCGCCGATCGTCCTCCGTCGATCATGATGGTCTCGGCGTTGATGAAGGGCGCCTCGTCGGACGCGAGAAAGACCGCGGTCATCGCGACCTCCTCGGGTCGGCCGATGCGGCGCGGCGGATGCAACGCCTCGGCCCGACCGCGCTCGGCGGCGGGATCGTCGAAACCGGCCCAGTAGGTCCGGGCGATCTCGGTGTCGATGTAGCCCGGCGCGATGGCGTTCACCCGGATGCCCTCGGCCGCGTACTCGATGCCGAGCGCGCGCGTCAGCCCGATGAGCCCGTGCTTGGCGACCGGGTAGGGAAAGGTATGCGGGATGATCTGGAAGCCGTGAGTGCTGGCGATGTTGACCACCGCCCCCGCGCCCTGTTCGCGCATCGCGGGCAGCACCGCCTCGGCCATGGCCCAGCAGGCCTCGAGGTCGAGCGACATGCATTTCGCCCACTCGCTGCGCGGCATCTCGTGCGGGCGGTGAAAGACGTTGGCACCGGCGTTGTTGATCAGCACGTCGATCCGCCCGAACCGCTCGAGCGTCTCGCGCGCCACGGCCTCGACCTGCGCCTGCACCGTCACGTCGGTCTGCACGAAGTGCCCGCCGATCTCGTCGGCCACCGCCTGGCCGGTCTCGCTGTTGCGCTCGGCGACGACGACGCGCGCGCCCTCGGCGGCAAAGCTGCGGGCGATGGCGGCGCCGATCCCCTGCCCCGCGCCGGTGACGATGGCCACCTTGTCCGTGAGCCGCCCCGCCATCACCAGTCCACCACGGTGCCGTCGGGCATCACCGCGTTGCGGGTGTGCAGCACTTCCTGCTCGAAGGGATGACGGGCGATCTCGGCCTCGTTCACCTCGAGCCCGAGGCCCGGCTTCTCGGGCAGGTCCCAGCGGCCGGGTGTCCGGTCGATGGGCCATTGCACGACGTCGTCGTACCACGGCACCGCGCCGACCATCTCTTCCTGAATGATGTGGTTGGGCGTCGAGACGCCGAAATGCAGCGCCGCGATCCCGGCGATGGGGCCCAGCGGGTTGTGCGGCGCGACGCCGATGCCCGCGGTTTCGCAGATCGCCGCGATCTTCTTGGCCTCGGAGATGCCGCCGACATGCACGATGTCGGGCTGCGCGATGTGGAAGGCCCGCCGGCGAATGGCGTCCTCGAACGCGGCCCGGCCGATGAGACGCTCGCCGGCCGCGATGCTGATGCGCGACGTCCGGGTCAGCTCGACGCAGTTGTCGATCTGCTCTGGCGGCACCGGCTCTTCGGCGAACAGCGGTCGGGCCGGCTCGAGTGCGCGCAGGAAATCCCGCGCCAGCGCCGCCGAGGCCGGGCGGCCGTGGAAATCGACCATGATGTCGACGTCGGGGCCCACCGCCTGCCGCAGCGAATCCATCGCCATGCCGACGCTGTCGATGGCCCGGTTGGGCGCGATGTAATGGGCGTAGGGGATCGAGACGACCTTGACCGCGTCATAGCCCGCATCGACCACCTGCCGGCCGCGCTCGGCCAGTTCCTCGGCACCGTCGGTCTCGTAGACCGAGCTCATGTTGCCCATCCCGAGATGCGTGTAGGTGCGCAGGTGGTCGCGGCACTTGCCGCCCAGCAGGCGCCAGACCGGCGTGTCGAGCGATTTCCCGAGGATGTCCCACAGCGCGATCTCGATGCCGCTGATCGCGGACATGCCGATCACGCCCATGCGCCAGAAGCCGTGACGGGTCATCACCTGAAAACATTGCTCGATGTCGCGGGGGTCCATCCCGACGAGCAGCGGCTCGAGGTCCGCGATGGCCCCGATGACCGAGCGCGTCTTCCATTCGAGCGTCGCCTCGCCCCAGCCGATCAGGCCGGGAACGTCGGTGTCGACCCGGACGAAGACCCAGTTTCGCATCTGCGCGTTGCAGGTGACGGCGCTGATCCCGGTGATCCGCACGATGTTCTCCTCCCATTTGTAGTATTATTAGCTCTTATTCATATACCCCTGTCAAGGGAGTGACTTCAGGGCTGTCTTTTCCGCCTTTTTTCATAGCCTTGCACCGCAATCCCGGCTGCGTCGGCAGGGGTGCACATGCCCCGAAAGAAAAGGCGCGCGGCGGCTCTTGGCCACCGCGCGCCTCGGGCGAGCTGGTCGGATTCGGGATCGGCGGGCGCCGGATCAGGCGGCGAGGGCCGGCCGGTCGCCGCGCTGCGCGTCGGCGAAGGCAATGCCCAGTACGAGGATGCCACCGGCGGCGAGCGCCGAGCCGACGAGGCCGGTCGCCTCCCAGCCGTGACCGGCCTGAAGCGTCATGCCGGCAAGGAACGGCCCCAGCGCGTTGGCCAGGTTGAAGGCTGCGTGGTTGAGCGCCGCCGACAGCTCCTGCGCCTCGCCTGCCACGTCGATCAGCCGCATCTGCAGCGGGATCACCAGCCCGGCGGTGGTGCCGAGCATCAGGATCGTGGTGCCCATCAGCTGCCAGTTGCCGATCACCTGCGTGTAGAGCAGCGGCACCACGGCCATCCCTGTGAGCAGCACGAGCATGCCGCCGAACCGCGACCAGGACGCCAGCCGCCCTGCCACCGCGTTGCCGAAGGAGGCGCCGATGCCAAAGGCCGACAGCGCCATCGCGATGCCCCAGCTCGGCGCGGTCGTCGCGTCCATCAGCGCCGACGAGAGGTAGGAATAGACGGCGAAGATGCCGCCGAAGCCCACCGCCCCGATGCCGAGCGTCAGCCAGATCGCGCGGTTCTTCAGTGCCCGCAGCGCGTCCATCGGGTTGGTCTCGCGGTCGGGGGCCTCGTAGGGCGCGACCCAGAGCAGCAGGGCGGCGGCGAACAGCGCGATCACGGTCACCAGAACGAAGCAGGCTCTCCAGCCGAACGCCTCGCCGATGTAGCCGGCCGCCGGCACGCCGATCACGTTGGCGAGCGTCAGCCCGAGCATCACCTGAGCGACACCGGCGGCGCGACGGCCCACCGGCAGCATGTCCGACGCGAGCAGCGTGGCGATCCCGAGGTAGGCGCCATGCGGCAGCCCCGACAGCATCCGCGTGCCGTTGAGCACCGACATCCCCGGCGCCATGGCGGTCAGCAGGTTCGACGCGCCGAAGGCCGCGATCAGCCCGGCGAGCATGTATTTCTTGGGGAACTTCGCGCCGATCAGCGCGAGCACCGGGGCGCCGATGACGACGCCAAGAGCATAGCCGCTCACCGCGTGGCCGGCCTCGGCCTCGGAAATGCCGAAGTCGGCCGCATAGAACGGCAGGAGTCCCATCGCGGCGAACTCCGAGACACCGATGGCAAATGCGCCAAGGGCGAGCGACACGATGGTCCAGCGGACGCGGGCGTGTGTGTACATTGCGGGCCTCCCGCTCTGTGTGTGGTGGTGGATGCTGCCGTTGCAGCGAACCCGCGACATATCGAATGTGATCGCTCACACAATGGCGGTTCCATCATCCCCGATCTGACGTGTGTGCATGTCGGAGAGGGACGCGTTTCTCTTGCCGCGCAAAGACCTTAGCCGGCGGCAAGAGCGAGCGGCCGCGCCGCCCCGATGCGGGGCAGGCGTGGTCGAATGCATGCCTGTCGGGACGTGCAAGGATGCGGCGCCGATGCACCCGCGTGATGGCATCGGCCTCCTCGGGGATCGCATCGGAGCGACGTCAGAGAGGCGCGAAGCGCCCGCGCGGCGGTGCAACTCGAACGCGGATCGAAGCCCCGCCCGGGCCGTGACTTCAGCCGGCGCTGTCGGAGCTGATCCAGCGGCGCAGCAGCGCCTCGATCACCGCGCCGCCGTTGCGCAGGTCGTCCGGTAGCGTGAGCTCGGCCTCGTTGTGGCTGAGCCCGTCGACACTCGGCACGAAGACCAGCGTGCTCGGCATCGCCGCCGCCAGTGCCAGCGCGTCGTGGCCGGTGATGGTCAGCATCCCGGTCGCCCTGAGACCCAGCTCGTCCGCCACCGCCAGCGTATCGCCCACCCCCTCGGGGTCGAGCGCCGTGCCCGGGCGGGCCTCGTCGGTGAAGACCTCGATGCCGCAGCCGAGCGCGGAGACCTCGGGCCCGATGGCCTGCATGAAGCGGTCGCCGACCTCGGTGCAGACCTGCTGCTCGGGGTTGCGGATCTCGAAGTAGACCGTGACCCGCGAGGCCACGACGTTCGGGCTGTCGGGCTCGGCCACGATCTTGGCGGCGGACCAGTGCAGCAGCGCCTCTTCCGCCTCCATCTGCGCATGAAACCGGGTGATCGCCAGCGCCGCCGCGCGCATTGCGTCGCGCCGCTTGCCCATCGCCGTGGGCCCCGTGTGCGAGGGGGCGCCGGTGAAACTCAGCGTCAGCTTGCGCACGCCCCACGAGGCCGTGACTGCACCGATCTGCAGGCCGGTCTCCTCGAGGTGCCCGCCCTGCTCGACGTGCAGCTCGAGGTTGCGCACGGGCGTCAGGTCGAGCGGGTCTTCTCCGAGAAACCCGATCTCTTCGAGGGCCTCGCCCATGCTCACGCCCAGCCGGTCGGTCAGGCCGAGCGCGAAATCGGCGGTATACTTGCCGGTGAACACCGAGCTGCCGGTCAGGCTGGGCTGGAACCGGGCCCCCTCCTCGTTGGTCCAGTTCACCACGGTGATGTTGTGCCGCGCCGCGCCACCCTCGGCGTGAATCTTCGAGGCCGCCGCCAGCGCCGACAGCACGCCGAGCGAGCCGTCGAACCGGCCGCCCGTCGGCTGGCTGTCGAGATGGGAGCCGCAGAGCACCGTCGTGTCAGCATCGGGCGCCGTCGGGAAGGTGGCGAACATGTTGCCCACCGGGTCGACCGTGACGCGGGCCCCGCGCGCGGTCGCGATCTCGGCGAAGAGACGACGGGCGGCACCGTCCTCGGCGCTGCCGGTCAGACGGCGCACCCCGCCACCGGGCGTGGCGCCGATTTCGGCAAAACGGTCGAGCAGGGCGATCAGGTCGTCGGGCATCGGGTGTCCTCGGGGCTGGGATGACGCCGCGCACCCTGCGCCGCCCCGCACCGCCAGAACAGGGGCCGGGCCACTTCCTCGCGCGGGAGGCACGACACGGCGGACGCAGGGACAAGTGCGCCAGCGATCGGCCCGCGACAACCCATCGGGGCCGTGCCACCATCGGCCGGAAACAGCGAGGACCCCATGGATCAAGGACCGGACATCCGCTCGATCATCCGCCGCGTGCCGGGCTGGGAAGACCGCCCCGTCGTGGTCGAGGCCGCCATCCCGGTGCTGGCCTCCCCGTCATGGCGCGGGGTGGACGGCGCACCGCTCGTGGCCCGCGACACCGAGACCGGCGCCACGCTCTTCGTCAAGCACCTGCACGAGGACACCGGCTTCTACATCGAGCCGGACCATGCCTTCGAGGCCGCCCGCATCGCCGGCGAGACCGGCGTCGGACCGCGCGTGCTGGTCGCGGATGCGCAGGCCCGGGTGCTGGTGACGGAATACCTTGGCGAAGGCTGGCGCACCGCCGGACTCGAACATGCCGCCGACGCAGGTTTCGTCGACCGCGTGCTCGCCGCGCGGGCGCAGCTCGCCGAGGGCCCGGCGCTGCCCGCCCGTGTGGATGTCTTCGCCGAGTTGAACCGTCTTCACGCGCTCGTGGCCGAGACCGGCGCGACCACGGCCCCCGACGTGGACTTCGCCTTTGACCTCGTGATGCTGGCCGCCGAGCGCGCGGGCCGCGACATCCCGGTGCCGATCCACGGAGACGGCAACCTGTCGAACGTGCTATTCCACGTCTCGGGCGAGATCCGGCTCGTCGACTACGACCGGGCCGGCATGGGCAGCCCCTGTGAGGAGCTGGGCAGCGCGCTGGTCGAGATGTGTGCCTTCGAGCCGCCTGCCCGCGCGGCGTTCTCGCGCGCGGCGGCGGCCTTCGGGCTGCCGGACACCGACGAGGTCTTCGACCGGGTTCGCCTCTACGGGATCGCAGACGACCTGCGCTGGACGCTGATCGGCATGCTGATGGGACACCTGAGCCCCCGCAAGCACGAGGAATTCTACAAGTTCGGCCTGTGGCGGCTGGTGCGCCTGCGCGCGGCGCTGCGCGACCCCCGCTTCGGCGAAAGACTGAGGAGCGCCGCATGAGCACCCCGCAACGCCGCATGGGCGAGGCCCGCACCCCCGACGAGCAGAACGCCGAAGCCGCCATCCGCATGGTCCCCGCCTGGGCCGGCTCTGAAAGCGATATCGCCTACCGGATGATGGTCGGTGGTCTCAACAACCGCAATTGGCATATCGAGGTGGCGGGCGACGACCGGTCCTATTTCCTCAAGATCCCCGGTGACGGCACCGAGATCTTCATCAACCGCGCCACCTCCTACGAGGCGGCCAGCCATGCCCACGGGGTCGGCATCGCGCCCGAGGTCATCTTTCACGACGCGAACACCGGCACCGAGGTGCACGAGTTCCTCGAGGGCCACACCACCTGCACCACCGCCGACTTCATGCGCCCGGACGTGCGCGAAAAGGTCATCCGTCTCTTCCGCACCCTGCATTCCGGCCCGGTTCTGAGCCAGGTGAAGACCATCTTCGACCTGATCGACGAGCACCTGGAACAGGCCGCCGAGCTGGGCTCCTCGATGCCCGAGGACCTGCCCTGGCTGCTGCACCACTACGAGAAGATCCGCGCCGCCTTCACGGCGTCGGGCATGGATATCGTGACCTGCTACAACGACCCCATGCCGGGCAACTTCCTGTTCTCGCCGACCGGAGAGCTGAAGCTGATCGACTACGAGTTCGCCTCGGCCAACGAGCGCAGCTACGACATCGGCGTCTTCGCCTGCGAGATGTTTCTCGAGGAAGACGAGACCGACGCGCTGATCGAGACCTACTTCGGCTCCGTCACGCCCCAGATGCAGGCGCGGGTGAACCTCTGCCGCATCCTTGCCGACCTGAAGTGGGGAAGCTGGGCGGTGGTCAACCGCAAGCTCACCGACTGGGACTTCGACTTCCAGAAATACGGGCTGTGGAAATACATGCGCGGCCGCGCGATGATGATGGACCCGCGCTTCGACAGCTGGCTGCGCCACACCTGATGCCCTGAATTTCAGCAGGCGCGACACCGCGCCTGTTTTTTCACGCTCGTTTAGTTGAATTTTCAATATTATCTGAGGACAGTGAGGAGGAGGCGGCCCAGTGCCGTTACAGGAAATGTCAGGGTCCGCATGGCCGAACAGACCACCACTCACGCCCCCCCGCGGTTGCGCCGCGCGTGCCGGCAGGACCGGATCCTTGCAGAGCTTCACGCCCAGCCCGCGCTCCGGGCCTCGGAGCTGTCCCAGATGCTCGAGGTCTCGCACGAGACCATCCGCCGCGACCTGATCGACCTCGACCGGCGCGGCCTGCTGCGGCGCACCTACGGCGGCGCGCAGCGGTCCCTGCGGTTCGAGGCGCCCGTCGGCGAGCGGCGCTTCATGCATGTCGATGCCCGCGAACGCATCGGCGCCGAAGCCGCGGCGCTGGCCCGGCCCGGGCAGGTGGTAATGATCGGCAGCGGCTCGACCTGCTGGCACGCGGCGCGCCGCATCGCCACCGACTGCCGCGCGGTCACCGCGATCACCAACGACCACGCGGTCGCCGAGGCGCTCTGCGGCAACGACACGATCCAGATCATCATGCTCGGCGGCCGGTTGCACCCGGGCGAGCGCTACGCCTGGGGGCCGCAGGCGGTGGAAGAGCTCACCCGCTACCGCGCCGACTGGGCGATCCTCGGCACCTCGGGCATCGACGGTCTGGGCGCGCATGACATCGACGACCATGCCGCAGGCGTGCTGCGCCGGATGATCCGCCAGTCCCGCCGCGTCGCGATCCTCGCCGACCGCTCGAAGTTCGGACAGGCGGCGCTCGCCCGGATCGCCGGCTGGTCCGAGGTCGACACGGTGATCTGCGACGCGCCGCCCGATGGCCCCCTCGCTGCGACACTCGCGGGCCACGGCGTCGATATCCGCCTGCCCTGCGCCGCCTGAGCCGTTCCCGAAGGATCAAGACCATGACCATCCACACCAACCTGCTCGACCGTCCCGACCCCCGAGCGCTGACGCTCGGCAGCCTCGGCATCCTGCGCTGCGGCGAGGGCGAAACGCAGCATCTCAACCCGACCGACCCGTCGGGCGCGGCCTGCTACCATCTCGTCTTTCCGCTGAACGCCCCGACCCGCTTCTGCCAGGCCGGGCAGACCGGAGAGGTCCGCGCCGGCGGATACGTCCTGTTGCGCGGCGACCGGTTCTACGACCTCTCGTCGCCCTCTGACCTCGCGCGGTGGGTGGTCACCATCCCGGCCCGCGCGCTTCGCGACCGGCTCGTCGCGGTCGATGCGCATGTCGCCGGGCGGTTCCGCGCCAACCCGGAGATGGCCGCCTTCGTCCTGCGGACGATCTCGTCCACGGCGCATATCTTTCAAGACAACAGGCTGCCGCCCCGGCCCGAGGCGCTGGCCGCGGAAATCGTCGCGCTCACCGCGCTGATGATCGGGGCCGAGGACGGCTGCGACGAGAACCTCTCGAACGTCGGCCGGAGCCGGACGCGGCAGCGCATCATGGATCACATCGAGGCGCACCTGGGCGACCCGGACCTCGGTCCAGACACCATCTCCCGCGCGGTCCGGATCTCGCGCAGCTACCTCTACGAGCTGCTCGCCGAGGGCAACGAGACGGTGTCGGGCTTCATCCGCAGCAGGCGCCTTCAGGCCGCCTACGAAATGCTGATCGGCGATCCCCGCGGCAGCGTCGCGATCTCCGAGGTCGCCTACCGCACCGGCTTCCGCAGCCCCTCGCATTTCTCGCGCAGCTTCACCCGCCATTTCCACGCGACGCCCCGCGACATCCGTGCCGGCGCCGCCACACTTTCGAGACCCGCCGAATGACGTCCCCGATCCGTGCCGTGATTTCCGATCTCGATGGCGTCGTCTGGCGTGGCGAGGCGCCCATCCCCGAGGCCGTCGCGACCCTGTCCGGCTGGTCGGCGCGCGGCGTGCCGCTGGCCTTCGTCACCAACAACTCCGCCTGCTCGGCACAGGAGTTCGCCACACGCCTGCAGGGCCTCGGGATCGCCGTGGACCCCGGCCACGTCATCACGCCGATCGAGGCGCTCGACGCGCTCTTGCGCGATCGCCACGCCGGCGCGCGGGTCTACGTCATCGGCGCCGAGGCCCTGTCGGACGCGGTGCGCGCGGCCGGGGCGACGGTCGTGACCGGGCCCGAGGCCGATGTCGTGGTTCTCGGCACCGACTACGGGCTGAGCTTCGAGAAACTCCGCATCGCCACCAACGCGCTGCTCGGCGGCGCCGTCCTCGTAGCCACCAACCCCGACACGCTGTCGCCGGTGGCCGACGGCTTCGAGCCCTGCGTGGGCTCGCTCGTGGCCCTGTTCAAGGCGGCGGTGCCGGGGCTCGAGACCATCGTGCTCGGCAAACCCCAGCCGGCGCTGCTGCGCGCGGCGATGGCGCGGCTCGGGGCCGCTGCCCACGAGACGGTGATGATCGGGGACCAGGTCTCGACAGACATCCGCGCGGCCGAGGCCGCCGGCGTCCGGGGCTTTCGCATCACCACGAACCCGCACCAGGTCGCCCGTCCGGACGACCCTCTGCATGAGGTGATCGACCGGCTCGACGAGATCGCGCCCGCCTGACATCTGGCTTTCATGAGAAGCGTTTGAAGCTCCGGGGGCGCGGCATCGCGCCCCGGTCCGGCGAAGCGCCTCAGGCGCCGAGGTCGGTCAGGATGCGCCGCACGTCGCCAAGCTCGGTGGTGCCGAAGGCCTCGGCGATGTGGCGCTCGTGATCCTCGCCGATATCGCCGAGTTGCCGGCACATGGCGACACCGCTCGCGGACAGCGCCACGCGCACCTTGCGGCGGTCCTTCTCGTCGGGCACCCGGAACACGAGCCCCTCGCGCACCATGCGATCGATGATCTTGGTCAGCGTCGCGGGCTCGACCAGCACCTTCTCGGCCAGCCGGCCCATGGGCAGCGGCCCCTCTTCCTCGAGCGATTTCAGGACACGATACTGCTCGACCGCGATGCCGTTCGACTGGAGACGCTTGGTCAGGTCTTCCTCGATGAGGCGGTTGGCGCGGGCAATGAGATATCCGAGCTGCTCGGTGAACTTGGGATCGGCCATGGGGTTTCCTCGAACAACCTGAAATCGAATGAAGATATAGTATCGGTGGTTGAGTAAATCCACAATATTTGAAAATGAGAATAATTACCGGCAGACAATTGCCTGCCGGACTGTTGCAATACGTCCCCGACCGCGCGGACCGACCGGGATCAGGCGAAAGCGCGCTGCACCCTGAATTCCACCCCGTCGGCCTCGGCCAGACGCACGCTCGCGTCCTTGTCGCTGCGCCCGATCAGCCGGTAGGCGTGGTCACGCTGCAGCCGAGGCCGCAGGAAATGCGCCATGCGGCAACCGTCGACCCGGCCGACCTGCCGCGCCAGCGCCGCCACGAGGTAGATCGCGTCGTAGCATTGCACCGAATTCGCCGTCATCGTCGGCCGCTGCCCTGAGAAGCACGCGTCGTATTTCTCGGCGAGCGCATCGCGCCCGTGGCCCCGGCTGGTGTCGAAATAGGCCTGCGCGGCAAAGAGGTTCTCGGTGCCGCCATCCGCCAGCGCCATGAGCTGGGTCTCGTCGAAGGCGAGGTTCAGTCGCGTGATCCGGCCGCTCAGCCCGTCGTCGGCGAAGGCGCGGTTGAAGCAGACCGAGTCCTCACCCAGCATGGCGATCACCACCACGTCGGGCTGCGCCTTGCGGATGCGGTCCAGCACCTCGCCGTAGTCGCGCTGGCCGAACGGCAGCAGCATCTCGCCCACGAACTGTCCGCCCGCGTGCTGCACCGCCTCCTCGGTGGTGCCATGCGCGACGCGCGGCCAGATGTAGTCGTTGCCGACGAAGAAGAAGCGCTTGGCATGGCGGTTGGTCGCCATCCACTCGAGGCTCGGATTCAGCACCTCGCTGTCGGTGATGCCGAGCTGCGCAGTGCCCGGGCCGCAGAAGCCACCCTCGTAATGCGGGGTGTAGATGTAGGGCGCGAGCCCGCCGAGACCGCGCCGCACCGCGGGGCGCAGGTCGCTCGACTGCAGGCCGATCACCGCGTCGACGTTCTCGGTCAGGGCAAGCTTCTGCGCGGCCTTGTAGGCGCTCGCCTGCGTGTCGCCCGAGTCGATCTGCACGAGTTCGATTTCCTGCCCGAGGACACCCCCGGCAGCGTTCAGCTCGGCCGCGGCGAGCAGCGCCGCGCCCTGGGCTCCGAGGGTCCAGATACCAGCAAGCCCGTCGTGAGAGAGGATCAAACCGATTTTCATACGGAATCGGTAACGCGTGTTGGACCTCTCCACAAAGACTGTGGAACTTCACATCCGCCGCCACGCAGCGAGTGCCTATTCTCTACGCAGGATTCCGGCCGCGACTGCCAAGAATGCGCCGGAGCAGGATCGTCGGGATTATATTGTGGATTCTCGGATATTATCGTTTTCTAGTATTTGCAGGAGACATCTTTCCGACAAGACCTAGGAGACCCCCCATGAACGCCCACAGCAAGGTGGCCAACCTGTCCTCGCGCGATATCCCGGACCTTTCCCTCACCGAGACCAGCGCGCTGATCGCCAGCGGCCAGGCGACGCCGCTCGAGGTGACCGAGGCTGTCCTGTCGCGTATCGACGCGGTCGAGGACAAGCTCACCGCCTTCATCGCCCTCACGCGCGACCGCGCGCTCGAAAAGGCCGAGATCGCCACGAAGGAACGCGCCGCCGGCCTCGATCGGGGCCCGCTGCATGGCATTCCCTTCGCGCTCAAGGACCTGTGCGAAACCGATTTCGCGCCGACCTCGGCGGGGCTGGCCCTGCTCAAGGACAACCAGACCGGGCGCAACGCCACGGTGACCGAGCGGCTCGAACAGGCGGGCTGCATCACGATCGGCAAGCTCGGCATGACCGAGGGTGCCTATTCCGGTCACAACGACAAGATGGCGGTGCCGAAGAACCCGTGGAACCCCAAGCTGTGGCCGGGCTCCTCGTCCTCGGGCTCGGGGGTATCGGTCGCTGCCGGCATGGCCTTCGGCTCGACCGGCTCGGACACCGGCGGCTCGATCCGCTTCCCTTCGGGAGCCTGCGGCATCACCGGGATGAAAGGCACCTGGGGCCGGGTCAGCCGTCATGGCGTGTTCGCACTGGCCGACAGCCTCGACCACGTCGGCCCGATGGCCCGCACCGCCGAGGACTGCGCCGCGATCATGACCGCCATCGCGGGGGCCGACGCCAACGACCCGACCGCGCTTCTGGCGCCGGTGCCTGACTACCTCGCTGCCTGCGCCGGCCCGGTCCGGGGAATGCGCATCGGCGTCGACCGCGCCGCGGTGATCGACGAGAGCGCGCCCGAAACCGCCGCCGTCATCGAGGAAGCCATCGCGGTCTACGAGAGCCTCGGCGCCGAGATCGTGCCGGTCTCCTTCCCCTGGCCCTCGGACGCGGTCGACCAGTGGACGGTGCTCTGCGCCATCGAGGTCGCGCTTGCCCACGAGGGCCGCTTCCCCGAGCAGCGCGACGGCTACGCGCCGCATCTGACCGAGCTGCTGGACTACGGCCTGAGCCTGTCCGCGAAAGACGTCGGCGCGGCGATGCAATGGCGGCTGGTCTACAACGGCAGCGTGGCGCGGGCGATGCACGGGCTCGACGCGGTGCTGTTCCCGATCACCGGCGCGCCGATGGCGGAGCTGGATAATCCCTACGCCGCGCCGTCGGCGGGCAAGGGCGAGAACCTCGGCGACATGCTGAAGTTCACCGCACCGGCCGATTTCACCGGCTATCCGTCGCTGACGCTGCCCGGCGGCTTCGACAGCCGTGGCGGGCCGATCGGCTTCCAGCTGATGGGTCACGCGCTGACCGAGGACAAGCTCTTCAAGCTCGGCGCGGCGTTCCAGCGGGTGACCGACCTTCATACGAAGCGGCCGGACCTCACGCGGTTCATGTAAGCGAACGGATCTGCCGGAAGGCGCGGTCGAGCGCGCCTCCGGTCCGTGCGGCGATGCGGACGATCTGTCCCGCGTCGCCGCGCGCAGCCCCGGCGGCGGCGTAGCAGTCGGGCAGCTCCAGCGGGCCTTCGTCGAAGGGGCGCGCGCCGATGAAGGTCACGGTGCCGAAGGCCGCCACACCCCCACGCAGGGCCGCAAATCCGATCAGATCCGCCTCGGTCACATGCTGCCGTTCGCGCAGGATCGTGCGGCCTTCGGTGTCCTCGATGACGAGGTCGGAATCCCAGAAGCCGCCCCTTGCCCCGGCTTCCGGCTCCCGGCGACAGAATCCGTCGAAGAGGACCGCCCGCGCTCCGGGGGCCAGTGTCACACCGATGCGCTGGTGCATTTTCGCCCCGGTCATCAGCACGTTCGGATCGGCGAGATGGCGCACGATTGAACCGTCCTCGGCGAAAAAGCTCCAGTCGGAACGGCAGGCCCGTCCGCGCCGCGCGTCGGCGTGGATCATCAGCGCGCCCGCGCTCACCATGTCGACCGAGGCACCGGCCTGAACGCGCACCTCGTGCCGCCAGTGATCGCCTGGAAGCAGCGCCGCGCCGGCGCATTGCGGCAGGATGGTGAGCGGCCCCTGCAAGCCCTCGCGCCGGTATCCGCGCGGCAGCGACCAGGGCCATTCGACGTGGCGGTCGAGGATCGCCGTGCCGCCGTCCGGTGCCAGCCCGCAGGTGAGCGCGACCTGCGGCGGCGCTGCGCCGAAATCCTTCACTTGAAGAGCACCTCGCGGCGCAGGTGCCCGACCACCTCGGCCACGCCCTCGCCCTTGCGGCAGACCGTGGGCAGCACCGCGCCACCACCGCGGACCTCGGTCGCCTCGGTCAGCATCTTCGGAAAATCGACGCCCACATGCGGCGCGAGATCGGCCTTGTTGATGACCAGCAGGTTGGCTTGCAGGATGCCCGGCCCCTTCTTGCGCGGGATGTCGTCGCCGCCCGCCACGTCGATCACGAACATCCAGTAATCCACGAGATCCGGCGAGAACGTCGAGGCGAGGTTGTCGCCGCCCGACTCCAGCAGGATGAGATCGAGGCCGGGGTAATCTGCCTCGAGCCGGTCGGCGGCGGCCATGTTGAGCGTCGGGTCCTCGCGGATCACCGTGTGCGGGCAGGCCCCTGCCTGCACCGCGCGCACCCGGTCGGGGTCGAGCTTGCCGCCCTTGCGCAGGCGCTCGGCGTCCTCGTCGGTGACGAGATCGTTGGTGATCACGGCGGTCTCTATGCCCGCTTCTTTCAGTTCGGCCAGCATGGCCTCGATCAGGGCGGTCTTGCCGGAGCCCACGGGGCCTCCGATGCCGACACGTGCGGCTGTCATCTCAGGAAATACCTTCTTGCCAGGGGAACGCTGCGGGCCGGTTCGGCCACGAGAGGCACGCCGTCCGCCTCGACCTCGAAGGTCTGCGGATCGACGGTGATCTTCGGCAGCGCGGTGTTTCGGATCATGTCGGACTTGCCGAGCTTGCGCACATTCTTGATCTGCACGAACGGCTTCTGCACGCCCAGCTTGGCCTCGGTGCCGGCCTCGATGGCCAGCTTCGACACGAAGGTCACGCCGAGCTTGTGCTTGGCCGTGCCCAGCGAGCCCCACATCGGGCGGTGAATCATCGGCTCGGCGCCGGGGAAGCTGGCGTTGCCGTCGCCCATGGTGGCCCAGACGATGGTGCCGGACTTGATGACCGTGCGGGGCTTGGCGCCGAAGAAGGCAAAGGGCCAGAGCACGATGTCCGCCATCTTGCCGGGCGCGATGGAGCCGACCTCGTGGTCGATGCCCGCCGCGATCGCCGGGTTGATGGTGTATTTCGCGATGTAGCGCAGGATGCGCTCGTTGTCCGCCTGCGCCGTCGTCTCCTCGGGCAGACGCCCCACCCGGTCCTTCATCACCGAGGCCAGCTGCCAGCATTTCGCAAGGTTCTCGGCGAGCCGCCCCATGCCCTGCGTGTCGGTGGCGAAGATCGAGATCGCACCGCTGTCGTGCAGCAGATCCTCCGCCGCCATCGACTGCGGGCGGATGCGCGCCTCGGCAAAGGCGACGTCCTCGAGCAGGTCGAAGCTCATCATGTGGGCGAGCATGGTCATCGGCACGCCCTCTTCGAGCGCGGGCAGCGTGTAGGGGTTGGTGGGGTTCGTCGATGACGGCAGCACGTTGGGGTAGCCGTTCACCACGAGGATGTCGGGCGCGTGGCCGCCCCCTGCCCCCTCGGTGTGATACATGTGGATCGAACGGCCCGCGATGGCGTCCATCGTGGTTTCGTAGAAGCCGAACTCGTTGATCGTGTCGGTGTGCAGGTGCACCGAGAAATCCGCGTCGTCGGCAGCTGTCAGCGTGCCGTCGAGCACCGCCGGGGAAGCACCGAAATCCTCGTGGATCTTCACGCCGAGGGCGCCGCCGCTGACGCTTTCCGCCACCGCCTCGGGGTTGGAGTTTCCCCGACCGAGGAAACCGAAGTTGATCGGGTATTCATCGGCAGCCTGGATCAGCTTGCCCAGCACGTTCGGCCCCGAGCACGACACGTCGAAGTTCGGGCCCGGCGACATGCCGATCATCGTGGTGCAGCCGCCGGCCAGCGCATGGTGGCACTGCTGCGGCGACAGGAAGTGGGCGTGCGCCTCGATGGCCCCGGCGGTGACGAAATGGTTGTCGCCATGCACGGTGGTGGTGTTGGGGCCAGTCGTCATGCCGGGCGTCACGCCTTCCATGATGTCGGGGTTGCCCGCCTTGCCCACACCGACGATGCGCCCGTCGCGGATGCCGATATCGCCCTTCACGATGCCGAGCTCCGCGTCGATGATGATCGCGTTCATGATGACCATGTCGAGCGCGCCGTTCGCCGCCGTGCCGGTGGTGCAGAACCCCTCGCCGTCGCGCATGATCTTGCCGGCGCCGGCGGTCAGCTCGTCGCCCGGGTGGGTGTGGTCGTGCTCGATCTCGGCGATCAGCGAGGTATCGCCAAGGCGGACCATGTCGCCCGTGGTCGGACCGTAGAGCCGGGCATAGGCATCTCGTGCAAGTTTCATTTGACGTATCCCTTCTGCCTTGCGCGCTCCAGCGCCGTCTCGAGGCCGCTTTCCACCGGACCCTCGGTCAGCCCGGCGAACCCGTGCACCACCCGCTTGCCGCCGTAGGGCACCAGCACGACCTCTTTCTCGATCCCGGGATCGAAGCGTTCACCCCCGCCCGAGGGCCGGTCGAGGCGCATCCCGAAGGCGGCTTCGCGGTCGAATTGCAGCGCCGGGTTCACCTCGAAGAAATGCGCGTGGGAGCGGACCTGGATGGTGCGGTCGCCGGTGTTGAGCACGGTGACCGTGCGCGCCTCGCGACCCGCGTTGATCTCGATCTCTCCGCTCGCGGGGATGACCTCGCCGGGGATCGGATCGCCCGGCGCGGGGGCGATGGGGTCGAACACGGTGATGAGCTTGGTGCCCTCGGCCATCGATACCTCGACCGAGAAGGTCTTGAGCATATGCGCCACGCCGGGCTCGACCTGCTCATGCGTGAGCAGCGTCGAGGCATGCGAGACGATTTCGCTGTGCGTGTGGCCGTGGCGGGCAAAGGTCAGCAGCTCGTCGGCGAGCAGCGCCACCGCCTCGGGGTGTGCGAGCCGGATGCCCTGCGCCACGTAGCGGCGGGCGAGTTCCGCGGCGGTGAAGATCGTCAGCCGCTCCATTTCGGTGGGTGTCAGGTGCATCTGCGCGCCTTTCTAGTTGATGAAGAGCCGCCCGTCGCGCGGACGCATCAGCGCCACGTCCGACAGCGGCATGAAGCCCGAGGGCAGATCGTCGGGGGCGGGCTCCGTCGCGAGGTCCGCGATGAGCGGCGCGAGGTCGAGAAGTTCCCGCTGGGTGGTGATCGCGCCAGATTGGCCCAGCCGGACCGCCGCCGAGAAGGCGCCCCGCGCCATGCCGAGCGCCGAGGTTTCCAGCGCCTCCGTCAGGTTCAGCCCGCAGGCGCGGAGGAAGACGCCATGCGCCACCGCGAAGTGGCCGATGCCCCGCGCCTGCGCGTCGAGCGCGCCGGGGTCCATCGTCACCCGCAGCGCGCGGGCCGAGGCGAAGAGTGCGTCGCCGGCCTCGGCACTGTCGCGGCGCAGGCGTTCCACCGGCATCAGCGTGTCGACGGTCTCGAACCACGCGGTGAGCGCGTCTCCGGACAGGTCGAAGCCCCGCGCCAGCGCCACCCGGTCGAAGCGGAACCAGCGCGTGCGCAGCTCCATCGCCACCCATGCGGCGAGCGAGCGCTTGCAGACCTGGCCCTCGGCCAGTGCGCTTTCCAGCCCCCAGGAATAGGCGAAGACGCCCGAGGGGAAGGCGCTGTCGGCAAGCTGCATCGCGCGGATGGTCGAAAGCGTCATTCCGCGTCCATGATCTCGAAATCGGCAAGGCCGCGCAGGTCCGTGAGCCGCGCCTCGTAGCGGTCGCGCGGGCCGTCGAGCACCACGTCCATCACGCCCGCGCCGAACACCACCTTCCAGTGCAGGTTGCCGCACCAGTGACCGAGCCGCAGGGCATCGTCGACGGTGGCGGGCTTCAGGCGCATCCGGGCCGCGCCGTCGATGCGGGCGATGATGGCGAGCCGTCCGTCGTGGAACAGCACCGCGCCGTCCGACAGTCCCTGCTCTCGCGGCAGCGCGATGGCGCAATCGCGACCGCGGTCGGTCGTCACCCGCATCCGCTTGCGCGCGGCGTCGGCCTCGGGGATCGAGACGGTCTCGAGCGCGCCCTCGTGTTCCAGCGCATGCAGCCGGTCGTGCCATTCGGCGTCGGCCGCGCGCCCCAGCACCGCTTCGAGCATCAGCGGCCCGTCCGGGATCTGGTCTTTCATCTGTCCGTCCTTGCGAAGGGGAAAAGCCCGCCCCCGGGTCATCAGGGGACGGGAAGGTCTCCGGGGAGGGAGCGTTACCAGCTGGTCCAGTCGCCCGATTTCTCGAAGGCGTCGCCCAGCGTGTAGAGGGTCTTTTCGTCCCACATCTTGCCCACGAGCATCATGCCGACCGGCAGGCCGTCGACCTTGCCGCAGGGCACCGAAAGCGCGGGATGATGGGTGATGTCGAAGGCCGAGGTGTTGTTGAGCATCTCGAAGGCGCGCTCGACGATTTCCTCGCGGCTGGCGTCGGGGCCGGGCAGCGGGGTGGCGGTCATCGGCACGGTCGGCATCAGGATCGCGTCGTAATCGGCCAGCACCGCGTCATAGGCGGCCTTGAGCGGCTTCGTGAGGTTGAACGCCTTGCCGAAGAAGCGCTTGCCGTATTCGTCGTCGCAATACTGCGCGAAGAGCATCGCGAGCTTCAGCGTCTCCGACAGCTCGTCGGCGCGCTCGCGCCAGCCGCGGTGGAAGTCCATGAAGCTGGTGACATACAGATCGGGGCGCGAGGTGCCGTAGCCATCGCCCAGCATCATGGTCTGGGTCAGACCCTGCAGGCCGATCGGTGCCCAGATCGCCGGGGCAAGCAGGTGCATCGGGATCGAGACTTCCTCGACCGTGACGCCGAGCGCTTCCAGCTTCTTCGCCGCCTCGCGGACCTTCTCGTCGGACTCGGGCTGGCTGGTCGCGTGGCCGAAGCCTTCCTTGAGGATCGCGACCTTCATGCCCTTCACCGGCTTGTCGAGGCCCTCGGTATACTCGGAGACCGAGATGTCGATCTGGCGGCTGTCGTAGCCGTCGGAGCCCGCGAGCACCTCGAGAAGCAGTGCATTGTCGGCGACGGTCGAGGTGATCGGGCCGGCGTGGTCGATTGTGATCTCGATGGGCACGATGCCGGTGTAGGGCACGAGGCCATGCGTGGGCTTCATGCCGACGGTGCCGCAGAAGGCCGAGGGCATCCGGATCGAGCCGCCCTGGTCGCCGCCGATGGCCATGTCGACCTCGCCCTTCGACACCAGCGCCGCCGAGCCCGAGGACGAGCCGCCGGCCGACCGGGTCGGATCGTGCGGGTTGCAGACCGGCCCCTGCGCCGAGGTGTGCGAGCCGCCCGACATGCAGAAGCACTCGCAATGCGCCTTGCCGACAATGGTGGCACCCGCGTCGAGCATCCGCGTCACGATGGTGGCGTCGACGTTGGGCACGTAGCCCTCGAGCGTGGAAGAGCCGTTCATCATCGGCACGCCGCCGAGCATGACGTTGTCCTTGAGCACCACGGTCTTGCCCTTGAGCTTGCCCTCGGGGGCGCCCTCGACGGTGGATTTGACATACCACGCGTTGAGCTCGTTCTCTTCCACCGGCGGCCGGACGCCAACGGTGCGCGGATAGGTGATCTCGGGGATGGGGTCGATCATCAGGTCGACGGCGTTGTAGGCGTCGACGTAGCCCTGCATCAGCCCCTGGAAGCTCTTCACGTCCTCGGGCGAAAGATTGAAGCCAAGCCGGTCGGCCACGTCGGCCAATTGTTCCTCGTTCGGAAGTGTCACAGACATCCGTTCAGTCCTTTTGTCGCTATGGAAAGGACGTCCCCACGGGGACGCCCGAAGAGGTCAGGCGGTGAAGCCCATGAAGGCGCTCACGGCACCCGCATCGGTCAGCTCCGCCTTCGGGATCTCGCGGTCGAGCACGCCGTTCGAGATGGCGTAGACCCGGTCCGACAGGCCGGTGATGAAGTCGAGGTTCTGCTCGACCAGCACGATGGTGATGTCGATCTTCTTCGTGAGGCTTGCCAGCGTCTCCGAGATCTCGTCGATGATCGACGGCTGGATGCCCTCGGTCGGCTCGTCGAGCAGCATCAGCCGCGGGTGCCGCGCAAGGCAGCGTGCGAGCGCCAGAAGCTGCTGTTCGCCGCCCGAGAGCGCGCCGCCGCGCCGGTCGAGCAGCCGCTTGAGGCGCGGGAAAAGCTCGAGCATCTCGTCGGTGGTGCGGGCGACCTCGGTCTTGTTGCCCGGGATCGCCACGTGCAGGTTCTCTTCCACGCTGAGGTTGGGGAAGATCTGCCGGCCCTGCGGCACGAGACCGATGCCCATCTTGGCCCGCGCGTTGACCGGGGTGCCGAGGATCGACTTGCCGTCGAAGTTGATCTCGCCCCCCGTCACCTTCACGTAGCCCATGATCGAGCGCATCAGGGTGGTCTTGCCCATGCCGTTGTGGCCGAGGATACCCACCACTTCGCCCGGCATGGCATGGAAATCGACGCGGTGCAGCGCCGGAACGAGCCCGTAGGCGGCCGAGAGGCCCTTTACGTCAAGCAGCATTGGCCTGTTTCCCCAGATAGATTTCCTGGACTTCGCGGTCCTGCATGATGTCGTCGATCATCGCCTCGCGGAAGATGGCGCCCCGGTTGAAGACGGTGACGAACTTGGCGATCTGGCGGATGAAGGCCATGTCGTGCTCGACCACCACCACCGCCGCCGAGCGCGCCGATTCAAGCACCAGCTGCGCCAGCCGGTCGCGCTCGTCGCCGGTCATGCCGGCGGCGGGCTCGTCGAGCAGGATGAGCTTCGGCTCGCCCGCCAGCACCATCGCCAGCTCCACGAGCTGACGCTGGCCGTGCGACAGCAGCCCGACCTCGCGCTTGGCCAGATGGGTGATGCCGCAGCGCTCGAGCGTGTGCATCGTAAGCTCCTTCGCCATCGGCTTGAGGTGCTTGCGACGGGCGCTCAGGCGCACGTTCTCATAGGCGGTGATGCCGTCGAAGACATTGGGCACCTGCGTCTTGATGCCGACGCCGAGGTTGACGATCTGGTGCGTATGCGCGCCGGTGATGTCCTGACCGGCAAAGGTCACGGTGCCTTCGGTGGGCGTCAGCTGGCCGGTGAGGCATTTGAAGAAGGTCGACTTCCCCGCCCCGTTCGGGCCCAGCAGGCAACGCAGCTCCCCGTCCTTGAGGTTGAAGTCCACGTTGTCGACCGCCGTCACACCGCCGAAGCGCATGGTGAGGCCGCTGGTCGTGAGAATGTGCTCGCTCATTCCTTCACCGCCTTTCCGGGCATCGCCTGCCCCTGCCCGTGGTTGCGCTTCCACAGCACGTAGCCGCCGAGCATCAGCGACCGCGCCGTCGGCACGATGCCCTTGGGCAGCGCCAGCACGAGGATCATCATGATCGCGCCCAGCACGGCGATCGAGTTCACCACGTCGACCGTGCCCAGTTGCAGCGTCAGCCATTGCAGCAGGATGCAGCCGATGATCGGGCCAACGAGGGTACCGACGCCGCCGGCCATGACCCAGACGAGGGCTTTCGCGGACATCTCCATCGAGACCGAGTTGGGGTCGATGAAGGCCTGGTAGGTGGCCCACATGGCGCCCGCGATGCCGGCGATGCCGCCACCGATGGCGAAGACGACCACCTTCTGCTTGCGCACGTCGTAGCCGAGCAGGCTGGCGCGGGTCTCGTTCTCGCGGATGCCGATCGAGACGCGGCCGAAGTCCGAGGCGATCAGGAAGCGCAGCGCGATGTAGATGATGATGAGGAAGGCCATGAAGACCTGGAACATCTGGCCCGGGTCGAGCCACGCGCCGGGGTCACCGGGCACGTGCAGCGTCGGGATCGACGGGATGCCGTTGAAGCCGCCGAGGCGCGCCTCGCCGATGGAATACTCGGGCCCGGCGGTGTGGTTGATGAGCTTCCAGAAGATCAGCGCCACCACCAGCGTCACCACGCCGAGATAGACATCGGAGAGCCGACCGTAGAACATGAAGTAGCCGAGCGCCGCGCCGAAGATCGTCGGGATGACGAAGGCGAGCACCATGGGGATCGTGGTCGACCCCATGTTGATCGAGGCCACCGCGAAGGTATAGGCGCCGAGCCCGAAGAACGCGGCCTGGCCGAAGCTCAGGATGCCGCCGAAGCCCCAGATATACCCCAGCGACAGGGCAAAGACCGAGAGCACCACGTACTGGGTGATCTGCATGATGGTGAAGAGATCCAGCATCACGGGCGCCGCGAACATCACGGCCAGGCCGATCGCCACCATGACGTAGAAGCCGGGATCTCGGGTAACGGGTTTTTCCATGTGTCCCAGTCCCTCAGAGAGATTTCTTGAAGATGCGGCCGGTGATGCCCTGCGGCAGCAGGCGCAGCAGCACGAGGGCTGCCAGCAGCAGCGCGGCGTCGCCGTAGACCGGACCGGTGAGGAAGGTCATGCCCTGGCTGATCGAGCCGAGCAGCCCGGCGGCGCTGAGCGTGCCGGTGATGACCGAGGCCCCGCCGGTGATGACCGTGATGAAGCTCTGCGCGATGAAGTTCACGCCCATGGTCGGCACCACACCGGTCATCGGGGCCAGCAGCGCGCCGGCGAAGCCGGTGACCGCCGAGCCGATGCCGAAGGTCGCCATGTAGACCCAGCGCGTCGGGATGCCGAGCGCCTCGGACATGTCGGGGTTCTGCATCGTGGCGCGGGCGATGAGCCCGGCCTTGGTGAATTTCAGCACCGCCCAGATCGCCAGCAGCAGGAAGATCGCTGCGAAGATCAGCACGAAGTTGTAGCGCGGCACCTGGTAGTCGCCGATGCTCATGCCGCCGAGCGGCGTGGCGACCCCGGTGACCGAGTTGCCGAAGATCATCGTCACGCCGCCGATCATCAGCATCGACAGCCCCCATGTCGCCAGGAGGCTGTCGAGGATCCGTCCGTAGAGCCGCTGGATCACCAGCCGCTCCACGATCACCCCGAATATCCCCACCACGATGGGGGCGAGGACGAGCATGGCGAACCACTCGTTGACGCCGTTGCCTGTCGAGATCACCACCGTGTAGCCGCCCAGCATGAGGAATTCCCCATGGGCGAAGTTGATGATCTTCATCATGCCGAAGATGATGGCGAGGCCCGAGGCCAGCAGCACCAGCCAGGCCACGGCCCGCACCATCTCCAGCGCGATTACGAGTGTATAGTCCATGCTCGTCTCCTGCGTTTCAGATCAGAGGCTGATCTCGAAGTGCTCGTTCGAATCCGGGTTCTCGATCAGGTCGCAGACCATCTGCGTGTCGGTCGGCGGGCTGTCGGGATAGCTTTCCTTGATCTCGAAGACCTGGTCCTGCAGCTCGGCGATGTAGACGTCGCGGATGGCGTGCTGGGTCTTGGGATCGATCTTCACCTTGCCGGCGGGCATGTCGTAGGTTTTGCCCGAGGTCAGCACTTCGAGCAGCGCGTCGCGCTCGGTGGTGCCTGCTTCGGCGACCGCGTCGGCCCACATCTTCACGCCCTCGTAGGTGACCTCCGAGATCTCGGACATCACCCAGTCCTTGTCCGGGTATTCCGCCTCGACCTTCTCGAGGAACGCCTTGTTGGTCGGGTTGTCGATGGCCTCGAAGTAGCCGAAGGACGAGATGATGCCGTTGCCTTCCTCGGGGGTCATGATGACCTGCTCGGTGCCGCCGGCGCCGAAGACGGTCGACAGGACCGGGATCTCCGACTTCATGCCGGCCGCCGCCCACTGGCGGTAGAAGCCGAGGTGCGAGGTGCCCACGAGCGCCGACAGGACGAAGTCCGGAGCCGCGCCCTGGATCTTCGAGATCGTCGAGCCGAACTGCGACACGTCGAGCGGGAAGAACTCGGTCTCGATGACTTCGCCGCCGTTTTCCTCGACGTAGCGCTTCACCCAGGCCGCGGTGATGTGGCCGTAGTTGTAGTCGGCCGCGATCGTGTAGACCTTCTTGCCGTAGAGGTTCATGCCGTAGGGGATCAGGCGGGCCACGGTCTGCGCGGGCGTCGTGCCGAGCGTGATCTCGTTGCGGTCGCAGACGCCGCCTTCGTACTGGGTGTTGTAGAAGTAGAAGGTGTCGTAGCGGTGGAAGATCGGGCGGATCGTCTCGCGCGAGGCGGAGGTGATGCCGCCCATGACCACGTCGACCTGGTCGCGCAGCGCCAGCTGGGTCGCGTACTGGGAATAGAGCGACATGTTCGACTGCGGGTCGTAGATCACCGGCTCGACCTGCTTGCCGAGAAGGCCGCCGGCCTCGTTGATCTCCTTGATCGCAAGCTGGAACACCTGGTTCATCGGAACGCCGGTGGAATCGAGCGCGCCGGAGAGGTCGTGCAGGCCGCCGATCTTGATGGTGTCGGATTGCGCGCGCGCCACGAGCGGGGAGGCCAGCGTGGCGAGGCCCGCCATGCTGGTCGTGTGAAGAAACTTCCGTCTGCTGAGCTTGGTCATGTCGGTTCCCTGTTGGTGTTTGGACCTTCTCGAAGCTCGCCATAATGCTTGAAAATGCAAATATACATTCTGAGAAATTCATTCTTGATACATGAAAACGCGTAAACCTTGGGCGAAATGACGGGGATGTTGCTCACTGATTGTGCGAGAAGTGCCAATATACAGTCGTATACTGGCGATCCACGTGTCATTTCTGGTTGGCACCGTGGCGTCGCCCAGGACATCCGCAAATCCTCTTGATTGTCGATATTTGATATTTCAATAATATGGAAAGCCATTGCATCCCCGGGACGTCGTTCCGCCCCAGGACAGGAGATTCGCATGACCACCCCCGCGCCCTTCAAGACCGCCACGATCCAGTTCGAACCCACGATGTTCGAGAAGGACCGCAACATCGCGACCCTTCTGCGCATGTGCGAGGAGGCCGCCGCGGACGGCGCGAAGCTGATCGTGACCCCCGAGATGGGCACCACGGGCTACTGCTGGTACGACCGTGCCGAGGTCTCCGGTCAGGTCGAGCCGATCCCCGGCCCCACCACGGCGCGGTTCCACGAGATCGCGGCGCAGCACGGTTGCTACATCGTCGTGGGCATGCCCGAGGTCGACGAGGCGACAGGGCTCTACTACAACTCCGCCGCGCTGATCGGCCCCGACGGCATCGTCGGCAAGCACCGCAAGTCGCACCCCTACATCGCCGAGCCCAAGTGGGCCGCATCGGGCGACATCGCCCACGCGGTCTTCGACACCGAACTCGGGCGCATCGCCATCGTCATCTGCATGGATCTGCATTTCTTCGAGACGGTGCGGCTCGAGACGCTCGAGGGCGCCGACGTGATCTGCCACATCTCCAACTGGCTGGCCGAGCGGACTCCCGCGCCCTACTGGATCACCCGCGCCTTCGAGAACGGCTGCTACGTGGTGGAATCGAACCGCTGGGGGCTCGAACGCACGGTGCAGTTCTCGGGCGGCAGCTGCATCATCGGACCGGACGGCACGGTCGAGGCCAGCGTCGACGGCGGCGATGCCATCGTCACCGGCATGATCGACCCGGCCCGCGCCCGCACCCGCGAGGTGCTGGGCGAGCCGGTCTTCGAGATGCGCCGGCCCGAGCTCTACAAGACGCTGATGACCAACAGCTTCACCTGGAACCCGCTCGACTACCACAGGCTCTACGGCTACCAGCCGCTGCCCGAAGGCACCGCCTCGACGCTGGCGGTGGCGCAGTTCGCGCCGTCGGACGATGCCTCCGAGAACCTTGCGACGGTCGAGGCCTACGCCGCCGAGGCCGCCGCGAAGGGCGCCGCGCTGCTGGTGCTGCCCGAGCTCTGCCTGACCAGGACGCCCGAGCCGATCACCGGAGAGACGATCTCCGCATTCACCCGTATCGCCATGCGCCACCGACTGCACATGGTCGCGGGCTTCGCCGAGAGCGACGGGGCGCAGGCCTACAACACGGTGGTTCTCTCCGGTCCCGAGGGCCGCGTCGGGAGCTACCGCAAGATCCACCTGTCCCTTGCCGACCGGGCGTGGGCCACCGCCGGCAACGCCTGGGCCTGGTTCGACCTGCCCTTCGGCCGCGTCGGCCTGCTGACCGGCACCGATGCGCTGCTGCCCGAGGCGGGCCGCATCCTCGCGCTCGAGGGCTGTGACATCATCGCCTGCCCCGCCGATCTGCCCGAAGGCTTCACCGGCGCTCACGAGGGCACCGCGATCCCTCACAACTACCCCATCCCCAAGGGCGCCGATCCCTACCACTGGCACGCCTTCCGCACCCGCAGCGGCGAGAACAACCTGCATCTCGCCTTTGCCAACGCCTGCAAGGACACCCCCGGTCACAGCGGCATCTTCGGTGCAGACACCTTTGCCTTCCCGCGCGACGAAAGCGCCATCCTCGACACGCCGGGACTGGCGACGCTCGACATCGACCTGACCAACCTCGGCGGGCCCTACCCGACCAACGTCACGCGGCGGAAGGATCTCATCACCATGCGACTGCCGCATCACTACACCCCGCTCATCACCGAGGGCTCGCAGCTGGCGGCGGAGTGATCGCGGGGCTAGGGTCTGCCCGCAAAGACCGCCGAAGGAGACCGCGCGCATGAGCGGAACAGAGATCGCCGACCCGACGCAGCTCGGCGCCACGCAGATCGTCGAGGCGATGCGGGACGGCAAGCTGTCGTCCCGGGCGCTGATGGAGGCGGTGCTCGACCGCATCGACCGGCTCAACCCCGGGATCAACGCCATCGTCAGCCTGCGCCCGCGCGCCGAGCTGCTGGCCGAGGCACGGGACCGGGACAACAGGGCGCTGGCCGGGCCGCTGCACGGGCTTCCTGTCGCGATCAAGGATCTCGTGGCGACGAAGGGCCTGCGCACCACCTTCGGCTCGCCGGTCTTCGCCGACAACATCCCCGAGGCAGACGACCTCGTCGCCGCGCGGCTGAAGGCGGCGGGCGCCATCGTCATCGGCAAGACCAACACGCCGGAATGGGGCCACGGCTCGCACACGTTCAACCCGGTGTTCGGCCCCACCCGCAACCCCTACGACCCCGCGTGCAGCGCCGGGGGCTCGTCGGGCGGGGCGGCCGCCGCGCTCGCCGCGCGGATGCTGCCGCTTGCCGACGGCTCGGACATGATGGGTTCGCTGCGCAACCCGGCGGCCTTCTGCAACGTCTACGGCTTCCGGCCGAGCTGGGGGCTGGTGCCGCAGGACTCGGGCGGCGACACCTTCCTGTCGACGCTCTCGACCGAGGGCCCGATGGCGCGCAGCCCGCGCGACCTCGCCCTGCTGCTCTCGGTGCTCGCGGGGCCGAACCCCGAGGCGCCCTTCGGCCGCCCTCCCCCTGATCTTTCGGACATCGGCTGCGAGACCCTCTCGGGCAAGCGCATCGGCTGGCTCGCGGACTGGGGCGGCGCCTACCCGCTCGAGCCGGGCATCCGCGAGACCTGCGAAGCGGCACTGGCGGTGTTCGAGGATCTGGGCGCCATCGTCGAGCCGCTCGACCCGCCCTTTCCCGCCGAAGACCTGTGGTCGTCCTGGACGACCCTGCGCGCCGGGCTCAACGCAGGTTCCAAGCAGGCGCTGGCCTCGGACCCCGAAAAGCGCGCGCTCACCAAGCCGGAATCGCTGTGGGAGATCGACCAGGGCCAGGCGCTGAGCGCCGCGGCCTTCTACGAGGCCAGCCGCATCCGGTCGCTGTGGTATCGCGAGGCCGCCCAGCTCTTCGAGCGCTTCGACGCGCTGGCGCTGCCCTCGGCACAGGTCTGGCCCTTCCCGGTCGACTGGCGCCACCCCACCCGCATCGGCAGCCGCGAGATGGACACCTATCATCGCTGGATGGAGGTCGTCGTGCCGGTGAGCCTTGCCGGCCTTCCCTGCCTCGGCCTGCCCGCCGGGTTCTCCGACGCAGGCCTGCCGATGGGGATGCAGCTGTTCGGCCCGACCGGCAGCGATGCCGCGATCCTCGCCATGGGCGACGCCTATCACCGCGCGACCGACTGGCCGCCCCGGCGACCGCCCGCGCTCTCCTGACGTTTGCAGGGCTTGGAACGCCTGTCCGGATGGCACTGCGGGCGTCTTCATGCTACCCGCCTCGGCATTCCTCGATGCCCGCCGCGCGCGGTCGCGGCATCGCCCTGCCGCGTAGGTGATCCCGATGGCCCCGCCCGCTGCCTGTTTCCAATGGTCCGACACGACCCGGCTGCTGCTGCGCGGACGGCCGCTTGACGACCCGGCGCAGGACGGCGCCACGGCCCGCGACCTGCACGCGCTGCGCGTCGCCATCCGTGCGGAGGCAGAATTCACCGTCGGCCCCGAGGGCATCGGCCGCGTGCCCGGCGGCGCGCCGGGGTGGTTCCGCAGCCGCTCCTCCGGCACCACCGGCGCGGCCAAGACCATCCGCCGCAGCCATGGCTCGTGGATCGCCAGCTTCGAGGTCAACCGCGCGGCCCTCGGCCTTGGGCAAGGGGACGTCTACGCCATCCTCGGCGCGCCCGCCCACTCGCTGGCACTCTACGGCATCGTCGAGGCCGCGCATCTCGGCGCCGACCTGCACTGCGTCGAGGGGATGCGCCCCGACCGGCAGGCCGCCTGTCTTGCCACGGCAGGGGCCACCGTCCTCTATGCCACGCCGACCCAGCTGCGGCTGCTCTGCGATGCGGGTGCGCCGCTGCCCGCGCTGCGCCACATTCTCTGCGGTGGCGGGCGGATGCCGGCGGGCCTGCGCGCCCGGATCGCCGCGCTCTGCCCGAATGCCCTGCTGCGCGAGTTCTACGGCGCCGCCGAGACCAGCTTCATCGCCTGGGGCGATGCCGCGACCCCCGAAGGGGCGGTCGGGCGCCCCTATCCCGGCGTCGAGATCCGCATCGCCCCGTCCCGAGGACATTTCGGCGAAATCTGGGTGCGCAGCCCCTATCTCTTCGAGGGTTATGCCGAGGGCGGCAGCCCCGAGACCCGCTGGCAGGACGGCTTCGTCACCGTGGGCGAGATGGGTGCGCTCGACGCCGAGGGCAATCTCACCGTCGCCGGGCGGCGCAAGCGGATGGTGACCATCGCCGACCAGAACGTCTTTCCCGAGGACATCGAGGCCACCCTGCTGGCCGATCCGCAGCTCACCCATTGCGCCGTGGTGCCGCTTCCAGACTCGAAACGCGGCCACGTTCTGGTGGCCGTGATCGCGGCCCCCGCCGCGCCGGGCACCGCCGAGCGGTTGCTGCGCCGGGGCCGCGAGATCTTCGGCACGCTGACAGCGCCCCGCCGGGTCGTCGAGATGGACGACTTCCCGCTTACCGTCTCGGGCAAGCCCGACCTCGGCGAGATCGCGCGGCGACTGGAGGCCGGGGCATGACCGGGGTCCGCATCCTCTCGGCCCTGCGCTCGCCGGTCGCCCCGCGCGGCGGCGCGCTGTCGCGGCTCGAGCTCCACGAGCTTGGCGCGCCGGTGCTGCGGGCGGCCATCGCGGCGGCGGGTCTCGCACCCGACGAGGTGGACGAGCTCGTGCTCGGCAACGCGCTCGGCGCCGGCGGCAACCCGGCGCGGCTGGTGGCGCTGGCCGCCGGCCTGCCGGAACGGGTCGCGGGGCTGTCCATCGACCGCCAGTGCTGCGGCGGGCTCGACGCGCTGGTGCTGGGTGCCGCGCTGATCGCCTCGGGACAGGCCGAGGTGGTCGCCGCGGGCGGGGTCGAATCCTACTCGCGCCGGCCGCTGCGGTCGCGCACCGACCCCGAGGGCGGAGCCCCCCTGCCCTACGACCGGCCGCCCTTCGTGCCGTGGTCGGATCTGGACCCGGAGATGGACGCCGCTGCGGACGCACTTGCCCGCGAGCAGGGCATTTCGCGCGATGCGCAAGACAGATGGGCCTGCGAAAGCCACGCCAAGGCCCGCGCCGCCGATCTCTCGCCCGAGATCGTGCCGCTCGCAGGGCTCGGTCACGATGCCTTTGCCCGCGCGCTCACGCCCCGGCTCGCGGCTCGCGCCCCGGTGGTGTCGGGCACGATCACCGCCGCCAATGCCGCCGTCGCCGCCGACGCCGCGGCGGTCTGCATCCTTGTTTCGGACCGAGTGGCGGCGCGGCTCGGGCGCGCTGGCCTGCGCTACGCCGGCGGGCTCACGCTCGGCGGGCGGCCCGACCGCCCCGGACTCGCGCCGGTCGCGGCCATCGAGGCGCTGTTGTCACGGGCGGGGCTTGCGCCCGGCGCGCTGGCGGTGGCCGAAATCATGGAGGCCTTTGCCGCGCAGGCCATCGCCTGCGTCACGGGCGCCGGGCTCGATCCCGCCATCGTCAACCCCGGCGGCGGCGCGCTGGCACGCGGGCACCCGATCGGTGCATCGGGGGCGATCAACGCGGTGCGCCTCTACCACGAGATCAACGCGCGCGGCGGCACCGGCCTTGCCGCCATCGCGGCGGCGGGCGGACTCGGCACCGCGCTGCTCATGTCGGATCGGTGAAGCCCCGCAGCATCGCGAAGGCCTCGAGCGGGTCGCGGTCGGTCTCGACGCTGTTGACGGGCGCGGTCTCGTCCGGCCGCCCCAGCGCCATGCCGCAGACCACCATCTCGTCGGCGCCAAGGCCAAGATGCCCGTGCACCACGTCGGCGTAGTTGGCGAGCGCGCCGATGCCGCAGGTGGCGTAGCCCATGCCCTCGGCGGCGAGCATCAGCGCCATCAGCGCCATGCCCAGGTCCATGAAGCACCCCTTGCCCATGTCGGGCCGGATGGTCACGACGATGCCCACGGGCGCGGAAAAGAACCGGTAGTTCTCGACGAACTGGGCCTTGCGCCCGGCGATGTCGCGGCGTCCGATCCCGAGCGCACTGTAAAGCGCGTATCCCGCCGCGCGCTGCTTCGCCTTCAGCTCTGCGGGCATCGGCTGCGGGAAGTAGGAGTATTCCGACACCGGTGCACGGTCGGCCTCGGCCACCGCGACCAGCGCGTCGGAAAGCCCGGCCAGCGGCGCGCCGGTGAGCGCGTGGAAGCATCCGGGCTGGAGGTTGGCGCCGCTCGGGGCGGAGCGCGCCGCGCGCAGGATGCGCACGACGTCTGCCCCCGGCACCGGGTCGGGCCGAAAGGCCCGCACCGAGCGCCGGCCCAAGAGCAGCGCCTCCGCCCCGGTGTGGCTCATGCCCGGCTCACCCGCGCGACAGAACGCTCGACGGACGCGAGCGCGCCAGCCCCGAGGTGATGAGACCGGCGAGCACGGCCTTGAGCACGTCGCCGGGAATGAAGGCGGTGACCAGCAGCGCCGCCTCGGGGATCGTCTTGCCGAGGGTGATCGACATGCCCACGACGCCGAAGACGTAGAGCACGACGATGCCGCCCACGACCGAGGCGACCGAGGCCACCAGCGCCAGCCGGCCCTGCCAGCGCTCGACGATGAGGCCCGTGACGAAGGCGGCGAACGGCCAGCCCACGAGAAAGCCCACGGTCGGCGAGGCGAAGACGCCGAGCCCGCCGCGTCCGCCGGCCAGCAGCGGCAGCCCGAGCGCGACCAGCGCGATGAACAGCAGCACCGCCAGCGCTCCGCGTTTCGCGCCCAGCACCGTGCCGCAGAGCATCACGCCGAGCGTCTGCGCGGTGATTGGCACGCCGAAGGCAAGCGTGAATTTCGGGATCAGCCCGAGCCCGGCGATCAGCGCCGCGAACAGTGCGATGAGGGTGAGATTGCGTTCCATGACCGGTCCTTATCCTGTGTCGTTGGGCGGTTCGACGCCGCCGCGGGCGCGCAGCGCCTCGGCGACATGTTCTGCATCGTCGATGGCCAGTGCCGCAAGGGGCATGACGATCTGCCATCCGGTGCGGCGGGGCGAGCGCGCGCGCCAGGCCTCGGACAGCAGGCTGCCTTGCCGCGCGATGGCCGGGGTGAAGCGCACCACCAGCGCGACGGAAAGCTCGAGCGCCCGGGTCGACAGCCCGAAGCGCCGGAAGGGCGTGGTGAGGAAACCCGCGACCGCCACCATGTCGGTGAGCCGGGTCGTCATCGTCACGAAATTCGCCAGCGACAGCGCCGCCATCAGCCGCAGCGCAACGGCGAGGCCCTCGGCCAGCTGCCCGGTGAGCCCGTGCCAGACGGCGATCAGCAGCAGGAACGGCACGAGGATGCGCAGGCTGCGCGCGGCGGCCCGGGCAAAGCGCAGGCCTCCGGTCAGGATCAGCGCCACGACGCCGGCCAGTGCCAGCGCCAGCCACGCCGGGTCGTCCAGCATGAAGAGCCCCACCGTCGCCAGCGACAGCGCCGCCAGCTTGACACCGGCGGGCACCCGGTGGGCCCAGGTCTCAACCGGCGAGGTCAGAGAGATCATCGGCGCCCCCCCATGCGGTCATCTGCTGCTCGAAGGCGGCCAGCACCTCGGCCGCGGGACCATCCTGCCGCACCCGGCCCTCGTCGATCCAGACCACGCGGTCGTAGTGCCGCACGCTGGCCGGATCGTGGGTGATCTGAACCACGGTCGCATCAACCCCGTCGACGTGGCGCATCAGCTGCATCCGGGTCGGGATGTCGAGCCCGGAATAGGGCTCGTCGAGCACGATCAGCGCGGGCCGCATCGCCAGCACCGACATCAGGCAGACAAGCTGCTTCTGCCCCTGCGACAGCGCATGGGTCGCTGCCTCGGCCCAGTGGCTCTTGCCGAAGCGGGCGAGAATCTCGCGAGTCGCTTCGCGGGCCGCGTCGCGACCCTGGCCAAGTTGCAGCAGGCCGAAGGAGATTTCCTCCTCGACGGTCGGAAAGATGATCTGGTGGTCGGGATTCTGGAACAGGATGCCCACCGCCCGGAGCGCCGCCTTGCGGTCGCGCGCCATGTCGCTTCCGCCGATCGTCGCGGTGCCGGCATCGACCGGCTGCAACCCGGCGATCACCCGTGCCAGCGTGGTCTTGCCCGAACCGTTGCGACCGACGATGGCGATACGGCGGTCGCTGGCGCGGAGCGAGACGTCGCGCAACACCTCGGCACCGTTCAGCCGGACCGTGACACCCGCGAGCTCGAGCAGCGGCGGCTTCGCCTGCCCGGACACGTCGCGCGCCGTGGTTGCCGTCTTCCGCTGCACTCCGCCCTCCCGTTCACAGCCGGTCGCGGCGTCATACATGGTTTCCGGCCGGCGTCCAACGCTCTGCGGGCACGGGTCTGCCCTGCACTCACCCCATGCGGGCGTGCAGGTCCCACAGCAGCCAGATCGTGCCGAAACCCATCAGCGCGAGGATCAGCGTGGTGAACAGGATCAGGTGCAGGTCCTCGCGGGTCTGGCCCTTCAGACGGATGTGCAGGAAGAACCGCAGGTGCACCGCCATCTGGATCACCGCCGCTCCCGCCGTGACCCAGAGGATCGTGCCGCGCGACGCGAGGTCCCACGCGACCATCGCGAAGATCGGCAGGGTCAGCACCAGCGCCAGCGCCAGCCCGAGCAGGTAGCTCATCGCCTCGTGGCGTTTCTGCGGGTTGTCGCTCATGCCAGCCCCCCGATGTAGACGACGGAGAAGATCCCGATCCACACGAGATCGAGGAAATGCCATAGCACCGACAGCCGGGCCATGCCGAGCTTCACCTTGTCGTCGACCCCGTAGACCGCGATCTGCCCCAGCAGGCCCGCGGCCCAGAGGCAGGCGCTCAGGACGTGCAGCCCGTGCAGTGGCACCAGCGCCCAGAAGGACGACAGGAAACCGCTGACGCCCGGGGTGCCGCCCTCGGACGACATCTTGACGAAGTCGTGCAGCTCGTAGCCGGCAAAGGCCAGCGCGAATGCCATGGCCACCAGCAGCCAGCCGATCATGCCGCGCGGGTGGGAATCGTGCTTCAGCGCCAGTTGCGAGAACCCCATCGCCACCGATGAGGCGAGCAGCAGCAGCGTCTCGATGAAGATCGGGCGCAGCTCGTAGAGCTCCTGCGGCCCCGGCCCGCCGTTGGTGGCAGGCCGCATCACCACGTAGGTCGCGATCAGCAGGCCGAAGAGCACGGCATCCGACATCATGAAGACCCAGAAGCCGAAGGCCTGCGTCTCGGCCTCGTCGTCGACGCGGCCACTCCCGGATCCGAGGGTCAGTCCGGGGTGGCGACTCACGGATCCGCTCATGGCTCCATCTCCTGCGGCATGGGAATGGCGTGGCCCCGATTTTCGGGGGTCAGCTCGGCGCGGCGCGGCGCCTTGGGGGTCGCGGCGGCGAGCGCACGGTAGGCACGCCATTCACGACCGACCTCTTCGGCGGGCACGATCTTCTCGGTATCGCGGCGGAAGCCCTGCGCGACCAGAACGGCGGGGACGAGCAGCGCCAGAGGCAGCGCGGCCCACCACATGTGCCAGACCAGCGCAAAGGCGAGCGCCACGCCGATCGCCCCCGACACCGGGCCGAGCAGCGCGTTCTTCGGCATCTCGATGTCCTCGAAGCCCTCTTCGGGGGGGCCGACGTCCATGCCCGCCTCTTTCAGGGTGGCGAAGGGGTCGCGCCCTTCCACGTTGGGCTGCGAGGGGAAGTTCCACTCGGGCGGCGGCGCCGGCAGCGCCCATTCCAGCGTGCGCCCGTCCCACGGGTCGCCCACCGGCACCGCCAGTCGCGCGCGGTGGCGCACCGAAACCCAGAGCTGCGCCACGAGGCAGAGGAAGCCCGCGAGGAGGATCCCCGCACCGGCGAGCGCGACCAGCGTGAAGGGCGTCCAGTAGGGATCGAAGTAGCCCGCCATCCGGCGCGGCATCCCCATCAGACCCAGCGCGTAGAGCGGGAAGAAAGCCGCCATGAAGCCGATGATCCAGCACCACGCCGCGCGGTAGCCCCAGCGGTCGTCGAGCCGGAAGCCGAAGGCCTTGGGAAACCAGAGCGTGTAGCCCGCGATCATTCCGAACAGCAGGCCTGGGATCAGCATGTTGTGGAAATGCGCCACGAGGAACAGCGTGTTGTGCACCTGGAAATCAATGGTGGGATTGGCGAGCAGGATGCCCGACAGCCCGCCGATGCTGAACAGGAACAGGAAGGCCACCGCGTAGAGCATCGGCACGGTCATCCGCACCCGGCCGCGATACATGGTGAGCATCCAGTCGTAGATCTTCACCCCCGTCGGGATGCCGATGGCCATCGTCGCGATGCCGAAGGCCGCGTTCAGATCGGCGCTCTGCCCCATGGTGAAGAAGTGGTGCACCCAGACCGTGAAGCTCAGCACCGCGATGCTCATGGTGGCGAGCACCAGCGCGGTGTAGCCGTAGAGCGTCTTGCCCGAGAAGATCGCGAAGACCTCGGACCAGACGCCGAAGGCCGGCAGGATGAGGATGTAGACCTCGGGGTGGCCGAACAGCCAGAACAGGTTGGCGTAGTTCATCATGTTGCCGCCACCGTCGTTGGTGAAGAAGTGGAAGCCGAGGTAGCGGTCGAGCGCCAGCAGCGCGGTCGCGATGGTCAGCGGCGGCATCGCGAAGGTCATCAGGATCGAGGTGCAGAGCGAGGTCCAGGAGAACAGCGGCATCCGCATCAGCGTCATGCCGGGGCAGCGCTTCTTGTAGATCGTGACGGCGAAATTGATCCCCGAGAAGGTCGTGCCGAGCGAGCTGAGCGTCACCGCCCAGATCCAGTAGTCGGGCCCCGCGCCGGGGTTGAAGGCGGCCCCGGTAAAGGGCGGGTATCCGGTCCAGCCGCCGGTCGAGAACGGCGCCAGCAGCAGCGACACCATGAGGATCGCGCCGCCGGCGATGGTCAGCATCAGCGACACCGAGTTCAGCACCGGGAAGGCCACGTCGCGGGCGCCGATCTGCAGCGGCACCACGTAATTGATGAGCCCGGTGAGGAACGGCATCGCCATGAAGAAGATCATGATCGTGCCGTGGGTGGTGAAGAGCTCTCCGAAATGCTCGGCGGCGACGATGCCGCCGCCATCGGCACCCACCGCCTGCTGGGTGCGCATCACGATGGCCTCGGCCAGCGCGCGGGCCAGCATGAAGAAGCTGAACACCACGTACATGATGCCGATCTTCTTGTGATCGACCGAGGTCAGCCAGTCGCGCCAGAGCGGCCCCCACCAGCGCTTGCGGGTGATGATCCACAAGGCGACCAGCGCCCCGAGCAGCGCCATGCCGGCGGCGGTGCTCGCCACGATGGCCGAGGACAGCTCGAGCCGCGTCTCGGCCTGCAGGATGTGGGTGAACGGCATCGCGTCCCACGTCAGCCGCCCGAAGGGAAATCCCCAGTCGTTCATTGGTGGTGCTCCTCCAGTCCGGCGGTCTCGCGGAACAGCGTCTCGGGGGCGGAGGCGAAATGCACGACGGTGCCGTCCTCCATCCCGAGCGCGTGCCGCAGGTCGAGCTTGGTGCCCTCACTCTCGAGCGCCTCGCGCGCGGCGTCATCGAAGGGCACCCCCTCGCTGCGCGCCGCCTCGACCCAGGCGACGAAATCGGTGTCGCTCATGGCGCGGGCGGTGAAGCTCTGCATCGCGAAGCCCCTGCCGTTGTACTGCGTGTTGCGCCCACCGAAGGCGCCCGGCTTGTCAGCGGCGAGGTTCAGCTCGGTCCGCATCCGGTTCATCGCGTAGATCTGGCCGCCGAGACGCGGGATGAAGAAGCTCTGCATCACCGTCTGCGAGGTCAGGCTCAGCTTCAGCGGACGGTCGGCGGGAAAGGCCAGCTCGCCGACGCTGGCCACGCCCTCTTCGGGGTAGATGAACAGCCACTTCCAGTCGTAGCCGATCACCTCGACCTCGTAGGGCGTGCCGCTGGCCCCGTGCACCGGCGCGTAGGGATCGAGCTGATGGGTGCGGATCCACAGCAGGACACCAAGCACCACGACGACCACCACCGGAACGCTCCACGAGAGCCACTCGAAGAGCTTCGACATGTCCCAGCCGGGGCGATACGACGGCATGCGCCGCCCGTAGCGGTAGCGGTGCACGAGCCACGGAGTCAGCACGAAGACCGGGATCACCACGACAAGGGTGATGGCGGTGACGACAAGCAGGTGCTGGTATTGCAGCGCCGCGACCGGCCCCGCCGGGTTCAGGAAGCTCTCGGCCCGCGCGATGCCGGGCCACGCCAGCAGGGCGAGGAACGGAACGCGACAAAGCGCGGAACGCGCGCGGCGTGCTGGCATGTGCTGGACCTCGCGAACAAGTGATGGCTGCGATGATCCAAGAACCTTAGGGCCGCATAGACGCGCGGCAACTCGCCTTCAGGTCGCAAGGCCGGATGACCCGACGGACCGGGCGCGGCCTCTGCCCGCCCGGTCGGAAGGTCACGGCGCGGCGGTCAGCCCGCCTCGCGCGCCCAAGCCTTTGTAAAGGCGCCGGCCTTCGCCGCAACGGTCGCGGCGTCGTCGCCCGGCTTGTAGAGCGCGCTGCCCAGTCCGAAGCCCGCCGCCCCGGCGGCAAGGAAATCCGTCATCGTGTCGGGCGCGATGCCACCCACCGGGAACAACCGTGTGCCGACGGGCAGGATCGTCCGGATCGCCTTGACCACCTTCGCGTCCACCAGCTCGGCCGGGAACACCTTGAGCGCGTCGGCGCCCGCGTGCAGCGCGGCATAGGCCTCGGTCGGGGTGGCGATGCCCGGAATGCAGATCATCCCCGCCGCCTTGGCCTGCGCGATCACCGCGGTGTCGGCATGTGGCATGACCACGAGGTCGGCGCCGATCTCGTCGAGCCGCGCCACGGCGTCGAGCGTGGTCACGGTGCCTGCACCGATCAGCGCATCGGCGGGCAGCGCGGCGCGCACGCGGGCGATGCTGTCGAAGGGCTCGGGCGAGTTCAGCGGGATCTCGATGAGCCGGAAGCCCGCGTCGTAGAGCGTCTGCGCGATCTCCACCGACTCCTCCGGGCGCAGGCCGCGCAGGATGGCGACGAGCGGCAGCGCGGTGCAGGCGGCCTCGAGACGGGTGGAACGGTCGGTATCGGTCATGGATGGACTCCGGTGTCGGGGGAAATCAGGCCGGCGTCGCAGGCGAGCCGGAAGAGGCCGGCGGGGGCCGGGTTCTCGATCCGTGCCGCGGGGTCGCGGCCGGACAGCTGGTGCAGCGCCGTGGCGTAGCGGCGGCAGAGCTCGGCGCTGCCGACGAGGATCACCGGGCCGTCGCCATGCGCGGCCAGCCCCGAGACGATCTCGTGCCCGATGAGCAACCCCGAGCAGTAGTCGGCCAGCGCGCCGCCCGGCAGCTTGCCGGTCAGTCCCAGCGTGCGCGTGCTGAAGAGCTGCCGCGTCAGGTCGCCCGGCCCGGCCTCCGAGGCCAGCGCCACGCCTTGCGCGAAGGCCGCCGCGCGCGCCTCGTCGGGCACCGGATCGTCGGTCATCAGCCGCCCGAGGATCGAGTGGCCGCGCATCACCGCGAAGATCTCGCCGGTCATGTAGGTGGCAAAGCCGGTGACGGTGTTGTCGGCGACCTGCGCCCATTTCGAATGCGTTCCCGGCAGCACCAGCGTTGCCGCCGCCTGCCAGTCGGCGCGCCCGGCGATGGCGCCGGCGATCTGGATCTCCTCGCCGCGCATCACGTCCGGGGTGCCGCCCTCGGGATCGAACAGCAGCCCCGGGGCCAGCAGGATCTCGTGACCGTTCGCAGCGCGCACTCGTGCCGCAGCCCCCGGCAGCGCGTCGATCGGCGCGGGGCACCGCAGGTAGGGCACCTCGCACCAGCCCTGCGCGCTGCCGACCATGCCACCCGCAACCACCGGCACCGGCGCCGCCTCCAGCCAGTCGCCGCAGATCGCGGCAAAGGCCGCCTCGAACCCCGGCACGCCCGGTTCCGGCAGGTGCTGGATGCCATGCGCCGAGGCGCGGGTCTCGAGCACCCTGCCCGCCCGCGACATGCGGAAGGCGCGCAGGCTCGAGGTGCCCCAGTCCAGCGCGATCAGCGCGGTTTGCTCGTCAGTCATCGTCGGGCCTCCAACCCAGCTCTCGGGAAATCTCCTGCGCGTGGGCCACCACCAGCGGCGCCAGCCGGGCCATGCGCTCGTCGGGCATGAAGGGCGCGGCCGAGGCCACGCTCAGCCCGGCGACGATCCGGCCCTCGACGTCGCGCACCGGCGCGCCGATGCAGCGGATGCCGCGCTCGTTCTCTTCGAGGTCGAGGCTGTGGCCCCGCCCCCGCACCGCCGCGATGTCATCGCGGAACGCCTCCCACGGGCGCGGCGGCACCCGGTCGGGCCGTGCCGCCTGCGCATCGGCGCCCCGCTCGTAGAGCGCCCGCAGCGACGGCTCGTCATGGTCGGCCAGCATCGCCTTGCCGAGCCCGGTGAAGGCGAGCGGCATGCGCTGACCGGGCCGCGAGCGCATCTCGAGGCCGCGCGTGCCGTCGATCTTGTCGAGGTAGAGCACCTCGTCGCCGTCCGGCACGCCAAGATGCACCGTGTCGCCGGTCGCCTCTGCCAGCCGCCGCAGCGCCGGGGAGGCCACCGCAAGCACCGGCTGCTGCGCCCGCGCCCGCGCACCAAGGTGGATGAGCTCGGGCCCCAGAACGTAGCCCTGCCCCGGCAGCCTGTAGAGACAGCCCTCCGCGACGAGGCTTGCCAGCAAGCGCTGCGCCGTGCTGCGCGGCACCTCGAGCGCGGCGGCGATGCCGGATGCGCCGGTGGTGCCGGCCCCGACGAGGCGCAGGACCTCGAGCCCGCGACTCAGCGTCTGGGTGCCACGTTGCGCCTTGTCCTCTGGCATCTGCCGCTCCGTCTCGCGCCGGGCGGATGGCCCCCGGTCTTGCCCGCAAATAGCGAGAGGGCGCAGTATGTGTCAAATAATGATTCATGCGCCCACATAGTGAGACATCAGGCCTTGCGGCAGGTCGTCTCCCGCACCATCAGTTCGTAGCCCAGGTCGACATGCCGCTCGGTGACCGAGTTCGGCTTGGCGATCTCGGCCAGCAGCATGTCGATGGCGCGCCGCCCGATGGCATGGCGCGGGGTGGCGACGGCGGTGAGCGCCGGCACCATGTGGCGCGACATCTCGATGTCGTTGTAGCTGCAAATGCCAAGCTCGCCGGGGACCGCGATATTGCGCCGGGTGGCTTCCATCAGCGCCCCGACGGCAAGGTCGTCGTTGTTGCACAGAACGGAGTCGGTGTCGGGCATCCGCGCCAGAAGCTGCTCGAGCAGATGCCCCCCGAGGCCAACCGACGAGGGCTGCGGCGTGGTGATGATCCGGTTTTCGTCCAGCACGCCGGCCTCGGCGGCGAAATCGCGGAACGCCCCCAGCCGTCGCTGAGCGCGCGGGTCCATCCGCGCGCTCAGGAAGCCGGGCCGCCGGAACCCGCAGTCCAGAAGATGCTGTGCCGCCACGCGCACGCCGGCGAGCTGGTCGAAGCCGACGCTCATGTCGACCGCGTCGTCGCTCGTTTCCATGATCTGCACCACGGGGCACGCGGCCGTTTCGAGCAGCTTCCGCCCCGCCGGGGTCTGGTCCATCGACGACACGATGAGCCCAGCCGGCCGCTGGCTGAGGAAGTTCCGGATCAGCCCCTCTTCCTCGAGCGCGCTGTAGCGGTAGTTGCCGATCTGCACGAAGTAGCGCGTGCCGGCGACGCCCTCGTAGACGCCGCGCAGCACGTCCGAGAACACGTTGTTGGTCAGCGAGGGCACCAGCAGCCCGATGGTCGAGGTGCTGCGCGAGGCCAGCGCCGAGGCCGCCGGATCGGGGGTATAGCCCAGCCTGCGGATCGCTTCCTCGACCTTCTGGCGGGCGCGTTCCGAGACGATCTCGGGCGAGCGGATCGTGCGTGATACCGTGATCGCGCTAACACCCGCTTCGCGGGCCACATCCACCAATGTGGGCCGGTCGGAGGTCGGTTTCGTCTTGCGTGCCATGCGGGTCTTCGGGTCCTTCCAGGTCCCGGCATTCTTGCCCAGACCAGATGATTATTCAAGAAAAACGGCAAGATGCCATTGTCATTTCCGTTGGGTAACCGCCGTCTGCGGGCGCTCCTCCGGGCGGTTGCTCCCCCGTTCGAACATGGCAGAAAAAAATGACAGATAAAATGATTGCGCTGTCATTTCTTGTATCATACCTTGCATCCGACTCGCGGCCCGGGGAGAAATCCCGAGCCGCGGCCAGTTCAGACCAAAGGGAGGAGCCCTCTATGACGACCCTGACTCGCCGCAACCTGTTCCTTGGGACCGCCGTCGTGCTCGCGATGGCCGGCACCGCGCAGGCGCAGGACTACAGCTTCCGCTTCCAGTCCTCCGACCCGGCCGGCAACACCAACTTCATGCTCCAGAAGGAGTGGGCCGAGATGGTCTCGGAAAAGACCGACGGCCAGATCGCGATCGAGATGCTGCCGGTCGAGACCATCGTCGCGCACAGCGAGACCCTCGACGCGGTGGCCGCCGGCATCATCGACGGTCACTTCACCGACACCTCCTATGCCTCGGGCAAGGACCCGGCCTTCGGCCTGATCGCGAACCCGGTCGGCGCATGGTCCGACCCGAGCCAGATGTTCGACTTCATGGAGAACGGCGGCGGCAAGGAACTGATGAACGAGATGCTCGAGCCCTACGGCCTGCACTTCATCGGCGCCACCACCCCCGGCCTCGAGGCGTTCGTCTCGAAGGTTCCGCTTGACGGTGTCGACGATCTCGAGGGCCTGAAGCTGCGCGCCCCCGAGGGCATGGTGCAGAACGTCTTCGCCGCCGCGGGCGCCGCTCCGGTGAACCTGCCCGGCTCCGAGGTCTTCACCTCGCTCGACAAGGGCGTGATCGACGCGGCCGACTACAACACCTTCTCGACCAACGCGGCCCAGGGCCTGCACGACGTCGCACAGCACCCGGTCTACCCGGGCTTCCACTCCATGCCGCTCATCGAGGTGTCGATGAACAAGGCGAAGTGGGACGCGCTGCCCGAGGAACTGCAGGCCGCTCTCGAGGAGTCGGTGAAGGAATTCGCCGTCTACCAGTCCGAGACCGTGCACGAGCGTGACATGGAAGCGGCCGAAGAGGCACGCGAAAGCGGCGAGATCACCATCCACGACTGGTCCGACGAAGAGCGCGCCAAGTTCCGCGCCATCGCCCGCAGCCAGTGGGAAAAGGCCGCCGAGGCATCGGAGAACTCGCAGAAGGTCTACGATACCCTCACGACCTACCTGGTCGACAAGGGCCTGATGGCCGAGGAGTAATCCTCTTCGGTCCCTGCATTGCCCCCGGCTTCTGGCCGGGGGTTCTTCTTTTCCAGTCCGGAGGCAGCGCTCGCCATGACCGACGCCATCGACGAAACACTCGCGACGCACAACAAGACCCCCGAACCGGTCCCCGAGGCCGGCATGTTCGGACGCGCCGTCAACGCCATCGGCATCCTCTTCGCCATCGGCATCCTGCTCTCGGCGGGACTGCTGTTCTACGAGGTGGTGATGCGCTACGTCTTCGACGCGCCGACGAGATGGGTCCATGAGACCGTCGTCTTCCTCAGCGCCATCGCCTTCGTCTTCGGCGGGCTGTACGTCGCCGCGATCGACAAGCACATCCGCGTCGTCCTGTTCTACGACAACCTGACGTCCGGCATGAAACGCGCCTTCGACGTTGCGATCTCGCTCGCCTGCTTCGTGGCCTCGGTGTTCTTCGCCTGGGCTGCCTGGCTCAGCGTCGAGCGCGCCGCCTGGACGCCGCAGGGCGATTTCCGGCTCGAGACCTCGGGCTCGGCATGGAACCCGCCCTACCCCGGCATCCTCAAGGTCTTCCTCTTCGTGATCCTTGTGCTGCTGGCGATCCAGTTCGCGATCTTCACGATCAACCACCTGCGCAGGAAGGGCCAGCACTGATGGACTTTCTCCCCGATCTCCAGGCGCTCGGCATCGGCGGCGCGACCCTCGCGATGTTCGTGATGCTGATGGTGCTCTTGCTCACCGGCATGCCGCTCGCCTTCGTCACGCTTCTCGTCGCGCTGATCTTCGCACTCGGCTGGTTCGGCCCGATGGCCGTGCCGCTGATCACCTCGCGGATCTTCAGCTTCGTCAACAGCTTCGTCTTCGTCTCGGTGCCGATGTTCGTGCTGATGGCGGCGATCCTCGACCGCTCCGGCATCGCCCGCGACCTGTTCGACGCCATGAAGGTGCTCGCCGGCCGCATCCGTGGCGGCGTCGCGATCCAGACGCTGCTCGTCGCGGTGGTGCTCGCGGCCATGTCCGGCATCATCGGCGGCGAGGTCATCCTGCTCGGCCTGCTGGCGCTGCCGCAGATGCTGCGCCTCGGCTACGACCGCAACCTCGCCATCGGCGTGTGCTGCGCGGGCGGCGCGCTCGGCACCATGGTGCCCCCGTCCATCGTTCTCATCATCTACGGCCTGACCGCGAACGTCTCGGTCGGCGACCTCTTCTCGGCCGCCTTCCTGCCGGGCCTCATGCTCGCCGGCTTCTACGCCGCCTACATCCTGATCCGGGCCTACCTGAACCCGGCGCTCGCCCCCGTGGCCGAGCCCGAGGACATGACCCGCGGCGAGAAGCTGCGCCTGCTCAAGGGCCTCTTCCTGCCGATCCTCGTGGTGATCTTCGTGCTGGGCTCGATCTACGGCGGCATCGCCTCGGTGACCGAGGCCTCGGCCATCGGCGTGATCGGCGTCACGCTCTCGACCCTGATCCGGGGCGAGCTGACCGTCGAGCTTCTGGTCGGTGCGGCCAAGCAGACCCTGCGCACCGTCGGCATGATCGTCTGGATCGGCATCGGCGCCTCGGCCCTCGTCGGCGTGTTCAACCTGATGGGCGGCATCAACTTCGTGTCGAACCTGATCACCGGCATCTCGGACAATCCGACCGTCGTGATCCTGTTCATGATGGCGATCCTCTTCGTGCTCGGCATGTTCCTCGACTGGGTGGGCATCGCCCTGCTCTGCATGCCGATCTTCGTGCCGATCGTCGTCAAGATGGGCTTCGACCCGGTCTGGTTCGGCGTCGTCTTCGCGATGAACATGCAGGTCAGCTTCCTGTCGCCGCCTTTCGGCCCGGCCGCCTTCTACCTGAAGTCGGTGGCACCGCCGGACATCTCGCTCGGAGACATCTTCAAGTCGCTGCTGCCGTTCATCGCGATGCAGGTGCTCGCCGTGGCGATCCTGATCATCTTCCCCGGTATCACCGGCCATTAACGCCCCGGAGAACACCATGACCGATACCCCTCGCAAGACGCTCCGTTCGGAAAGCTGGTTCAACGACCTCGGCGACCCGGAGATGACCGCCCTCTACCTCGAGCGCTACCTCAACTACGGGCTCACGCTCGAGGAGCTGCGCTCGGGCAAGCCGATCATCGGCATCGCGCAGACCGGCAGCGACCTGTCGCCCTGCAACCGCCACCACGTCGAGCTTGCCAAGCGCACCCGTGACGGCATCCGCGCGGCGGGCGGCATCCCGCTCGAGATCCCGGTCCACCCGATCCAGGAGACCGGCAAGCGGCCGACCGCGATGCTCGACCGCAACCTCGCCTACCTGAGCCTGGTGGAAAGCCTCTTCGGCTATCCCATCGACGGCGTGGTGCTGACCATCGGCTGCGACAAGACCACACCGGCGCTGCTGATGGCGGCGGCGACGGTCAACATCCCCGCCATCGCCTTTTCGGTCGGCCCGATGCTGAACGGCTGGCACAAGGGCGAGCGCGCCGGCTCCGGCGCGGTGATCTGGAAGGCACGCGAGAAATACGCCGCCGGCGAGATCGACGGCGAGGGCTTCCTCAACATGGCCGCCGCCTCGGCGCCCTCGGTGGGCTACTGCAACACGATGGGCACCGCCTCGACCATGAACTCGCTGGCCGAGGTGCTGGGCATGCAGCTTCCGGGCTCGGCGTCGATCCCGGCGCCCTACCGCGAGCGCGGGCAGATGGCCTATTACACCGGCAACCGCATCGTCGAGATGGTGCACGAGGATCTCAAGCCCTCGGACATCATGACCCGCGAGGCCTTCGAGAACGCCATCGTGGTCAACTCCGCCATCGGCGGCTCGACCAATGCGCCGATCCACCTCGTGGCCATCGCCAAGCACCTCGGCATCGAGGTCAGCAACGCCGACTGGGAAACCCACGGCTACAAGGTGCCGCTGCTGGCCAACGTGCAGCCGGCGGGCGAATACCTGTCGGAAGACTTCCACCTTGCCGGTGGTCTTCCCGCGGTGGTGGCCGAGCTGCTGCGCGGCGGCCTGATCCCGCACGAGGACGCGATCACCGTGACCGGCGAGGCCTTCGGCACGCTCTACGCCGATGCGCCCTGCGAGAACGACGACGTGGTGCGCCCGCTCGACCGCGCGCTGACCCCCGAGGCCGGCTTCCTCAACATGCACGGCAACCTCTTCGACACCGCGATCATGAAGACCTCGGTCATCACCGACGACTTCCGCAGCCGCTACCTGTCGAACCCCGAGGACCCGATGGCCTTCGAGGGGCCTGCCTTCGTGTTCGACGGCCCCGAGGACTTCCACAAGCGCATCGACGACCCGGCGCTGAACATCACCGCCGACAGCATCATGGTGATGCGCGGCGCCGGCCCCAAGGGCTACCCCGGTGGCGCCGAGGTGGTGAACATGCGGCCGCCGTCCTACCTCATCAAGCAGGGCATCCGCGGGCTGCCGTGCATCGGTGACGGACGGCAGTCGGGCACCTCGGGCTCGGCCTCGATCCTGAATGCCTCGCCCGAGGCGGCGGACGGCGGCAACCTCGCCATCCTGCGCGACGGCGACCGGCTGCGCGTCGACCTCAACACCCGGGAGGTGCAGCTTCAGCTCTCGGATGCCGAGATCGCCGAGCGCCGCGCCGCGCTCGAGGCGGCGGGCGGCTACAAGGTTCCGGAAAGCCAGTCGCCGTGGCAGGCGATCTTCCGCGACCGCGTCCGGCAGTTCTCCGAGGGCATGGTGCTCGACGGCGCCGACGAGTTCCGCGACATCGGCAACAAGACGATGCCGCGCCACAGCCACTGACGGCCGGCGCTCAGGTATCACGAACATCGCAGGCGCGGCGGGGCCCCTACCCCGCCGCGCCTTTTTTCCGCGGGCTCACGACAGCAGCATCGTGCCCCCCAGCACCACGCCCGCGATGAAGAGCGTTTCCAGCACGATCAGCACCACCGACTGGCGCGGCACCTCGAGGATGCGGCGCAGCTCGGTCTTCATGCCGACCGCCGCGATGGCGGTCAGCATCGCCCATTTCGACAGCGCCCAGAGCACCGACTGCACGACCTCCGGGATCCAGCCCAGCGAGTTGACGAAGGCCAGCGCGAGGAACGCCAGCACGAAGCCCGGCACGATGGGCGGGCGCGCACCGCCCGCGCGTTCCTCGGCCCCTGCCGCGCGCAGCGACAGGGTCAGCACCAGCACGAAGGGCGCGAGCAGCGACACGCGGATGAGCTTGACCGTGGTCGCGGTCTCGCCCACCTGGTCAGAGACGGAAAAGCCCGCGCCGACCACCTGCGCGACGTCGTGGATCGTGCCCCCGAGAAAGACGCCGGTGGCGAAGGTGTCGAGCCCGAGCAGCTGGGCGATGATCGGGTAGACGATCATCGCCAGCGTGCTCAGCAGCGTGACGCTGAACACGGTGAAGCTCAGGTTGCGCTCGGACAGCTCGTTGCGGGGCAGCACCGCCGCAATCGCCATCGCCGCCGATGCGCCGCAGATCGACACCGACCCCGCCGTCAGGATCGCCAGCCGCCAGCCCCGCCCCAGCATCGACGCGCAGAGCCAGCCGAACAGCAGCGTCGCCAGCAGCGCCACCACGATCAGCCCGATCACCCCAAAGCCGAGCCCGGCGAAGACCTCGAAGCTGATCCGCGCGCCGAGCAGCGCCACCCCGAGCCGCAGCACGGTCTTGGCCGAAAAGCTGATGCCCGCGACGCAGCGCTCCCCGTCCTCCACAAGGAAGTGAAGCGACAGGCCGATGAGCAGCGCCATCAGCATCGCCGGCGCACCGTAGTGATCCGACAGGAACTGTGCCGCGAGCGCCGTCAGCCCGCAGACGAAGAGCCCGGGCCACAGCTCCCGCACCGAAAGCGAGAGCGGGTTGCGCAGGGCGGAACGGATCGTGTCGGTCATCATCGGGCGAAAAGGCTCCTCAGAACAGGGCACCGGTCGGCAACGGCACCGACAGCGCTTCGCGGAAGATCAGGGTGAAGATCAGGATGATCACGGCAACCCCCACGGCCAGCATGGCCCATGATCGGCCAGTGCGGCGCTCGTGTTCGGCGCATAACATGAGCAGCAGCCCCATGACGATGCCCGCCGTGGCAAAGCCCGCGACCGGCACCAGCACCACCGCGATGGCCATCGCCAGCGGCACGCCGATGCGCCGCGGGGTCGAGCCGTCCGAGCGGTCCTCGACCACGTGGCGGGTGACCAGCGTTTTGAGGGCAGCGAGCCCGCAGAGCACCAGCATGCCGATGGCGATGGTGCGCGGGAAGACCGCCGCCTCGGGGTTGAGGCTCGCACACTGCACGATGGCGACAACCGCGATGGTGGCCATGACCGCGATGCTCAGCAGGTCGCGCGCGATGGCCCCCGGCGTCGCCCGCACCCTCTCGGCGATCTCGACCGGCGTCTGCCGCGTGGCGATCTGCTTCAGGCGCGGCAGGAACGGGTAGAGGAAGCTCAGCAGCGTCAGCGCGATGATGACCATCGACAGCGGCCGCCCGAAGAACTGGCCCCAGACGTTGCCCATGGCGTCGCCGATGGTCCAGCTCTGCACGAAGCCCTCCTCGGCGATGCGGCCGAGGATCAGGCCGAGCACGATGGGCGACACCGCGAAGCCGCGCCGCGTGGCGATCCAGCCGATGATGCCGAGCACCACCATGATGCCGACATCCGCCAGGCTGTTGCGGATGGCAAAGCTGCCGATCACCGTCATGAAGGCCACCACCGGCACCAGCCCGGCTTTCGGCGCCTGCACGATGGCGCGATAGGCGAAACGCCCGATCAGCAGGCCCACCGGCAGCATCAGGAAGGTGGCGAGCAACAGCCCGAAGATGAAGGTGTAGACAATGCTCGAGCCGTCCGCGAACAGCGTCGGCCCGGTGCGCACCCCCTGCACCAGCAGCGCGCCGAGGATCACCGCGTCGGGCGGCGTGCCGGGAATGCCCAGCACCAGCGTCGGGATGAAGCCGCCGCCGACGGTGGCGTTGTTGGCCGACTCCGTGGCGACGATGCCGCCGGGGTTGCCCTGGCCATAGGCCGGCTCTCCGCGTCCGTTCCGGCGGGCCTCGGAATAGGCGACGAGCCCCGCGATGGACCCCCCTGCCCCGGGCAGCGCACCCACCAGAGTGCCGATCACCGAGCTGCGCAACACGTTGACCTTTTCCTTCACCACGATGCCGATGGCTTCGGGAAGTCGGAAGCCGCGGGTCTTCTCCGGTTCCTCGAGGTGCCGGCCAGGCCGGGCGGCAAGCTCGATCAGCACCGGCACGCAGTAGAGCCCGATCAGCGCCGAGACGGTCTCGATGCCGCCGAGCAGCGTGTTCGATCCGAAGGTGAAGCGCACCTCGGCACTGGTCTCGGAAATGCCGATCATGGAGATCAGGATGCCGAAGGCCGCGCCGATGAGCCCCTTGAGGAAATCGCCCGTCGACAGCGCCGCGATCAGCGACAGGCCGAAGATGGCGAGCCAGAAGTATTCGACCGGCCCGAAGGCCAGCGCCGCCTCGGCAAGCGGCGGGGCGAGCATGAGCAGCGCCAGCGCGCCGACGATGCCGCCCACCAGCGATGAGAGGCAGGCCACCGACACGGCGAGGTCGCCGTCGCCGCGCTTGGCCATCGGGTAGCCGTCGAAGGTGGTGCCGATGGCCGAGGGCGTGCCCGGCGTGTTCAGCAGGATGGCGGCATAGGCGCCGCCGTAGATCGCGCCGGTGTAGATCGCACCCAGGAGGATGAGCGCGCTTTCCGGCGACATGGCGAAGGTCACCGGCACCAGCACCGCCACGGCCATGGTCGCGGTCAGCCCCGGTATCGAGCCGATGATCGTGCCCGCGGCGACCCCGAGAAAGGCCAGAAAGATATTGAGCGGCGACAGGGCCGCGAAGAGATAGTCGAGCATGAGCGGATCCCGTTTGTCCTCCGCGGGATCGCGCACCCGCCCCGCGGCCGTGGGCTGCGGGCGCCACCGCCGAGGGCGGCGCCCGTCGCGGCTATCAGTTCAGCACGCCGGCTTCCTTGGCCGCGGCGATGTACTCCTCGCGCCGCTCTGCCATGAAGGCATCCATCTCCTCGCCGTAGGGCACGTCGACCAGCGCGAAGCCGCCGTCGATCATCTTCTGCCGGAAGCCCTCGTCGGCGTTGATCGCCGCGATCGCGTCCGACACCTGCTGACGGGTCTCCTCCGACGCGTCCCTGGGCACCGCGACACCGCGATAGGCGCCCGACACGATGTCGTAGCCGAGCTCCTTGAAGGTCGGCACGTCCGGGAAGGCCGGCTGGCGTTCCTCGGTCGCCACGGCCAGCAGGCGCACCTTCTCGCCCTGGGCCACGCCCACGGTGGAATAGCCCCACTCGGCCGAGACCTGCCCGCCGAGCAGCGCGGTCACCGCGGCGCCGGTGCCCTTGAAGGCCACGTAGGTGGTGTCGATGTCGGCGAGCTGGTCGAATTTCACCTGCACGAGGTGGTTCGCCGTGCCCTTGCCCGATCCCGAGAAGGTCACCTGCCGCGGGTTCTCCTTGGCTGCCGCGATCAGGTCGTCGAGCGTCTGGAACGGGCTGTCGGCCTTCACCACGATGGCGTCGGGCGTGTAGTGGAAGAAATAGACCGAGGTGATGTCGTCGGTCTCGAAGCCGACGTTGCCCTGCTCGGGCTTCACGATGATATGCGGCAGGTTCACGCCCATGATGACCGAGCCGTCGGCCGCCATGCCGTTGAGCTGCGACCAGCCCACGGCGCCACCGCCGCCGGGCTTGTAGGACACCACCAGCTCTTCGCCGTAGAGGTCCTTGAAGAACGGCTGCTGCATCCGTGCGGTCACGTCGGATTCACCGCCCGGTCCGAACGGGATCACGTAGTCTACCGAGCCCGGCGGAAAGTCCTGCGCCTGCGCGGCGCCTGTGAGCGCGGCGAAGGCCGCGGCAAGGATGGTCAGTCTTCTCATTGGTTCTCCTCCCTGAGTCATGAGATTTCCGTCTGTGCGGGGCTTACACGCCCGCGAGCGCCTCGATCTCCTCCAGCAGATGACCCGGCACGAGAACGCCCTCTCCCTCGCGGACGGCACGCCGTCCCGCGATGCGTTTCTCACCGGGCAACCGAGTGCCCTCCTGCCCCAGGACCGCCGCAAGCAGCGCCTCCAGGCGCAGGGTGAAACCCTCGCCCGCCACGCGCGACGTGTCAAAGGCCATGATGAGCTGCCCCACGCCGGGGGGCTCGCCCTCGGCGTCGAAGAACGAGCTCGCCTCGCTCGAATGCTTCGCCCCGGTGAGCGTCGCGGCGAGGATCTCGACCACCAGCGCCAGCGCGGCGCCCTTGGCATCGCCCGCGGGCACCATCGTGCCCTTGAGCGCCGCCTCCGGATCGGTGGTGGGGTTGCCGTCCGCGTCGAGCGCCCAGCCCTCGGGGATCGGTGTGCCCGACTTGGCGGCAGCCATGACCTTGCCGCGCGCCACCTTGGACAACGACAGGTCGATGACCAGCGGCGGCCGCGCCTCCCCGCGCGGCGCCGCGAAGGCGATGGGGTTGGTCCCGAACAGCGCGGCATTGCCGCCCCATGGCGCCATCGCCTTGGGCGTGTTGGCGACCATCAGCGCGGCGATGCCGCGCTCGGCCAGCCGCTCGACATGGGCGCCGAGCTGGCCGCAGTGGTGCGACCGCCGGATCGTCGCCACTGCAACCCCGGTTTCCGGCACAAGCTCCGCCAGCTTCTCGATGGCGAGGTCCACCGCCGGAAAGGCAAAGCCGTTGCGTGCGTCGATGTCGATGCGCGCGGTGCCGGCCTGCTCGGCCACCGGACAGGCCGCGCCGCTGACCTTGCCCGAGCGCGCCTGCGCCGCATAGGCCGCCACGCGCGAGAAACCGTGCCCCGCCTGCCCGTCGATCTCGGCCGCAACCAGCGCCCGGGCAACGCTTTCCGCATTCCGGGCCGAAACCCGGTTCGCCTCGAGCACCCGCGCCACCAGCGCCTCGGCCTCCTCCCGGGGCATCCGCGTGTCAGGCCGCGACATTGGCAAGCTCCCGTTTGACGTTGTCCACGGTGATCGCACTCACCCGGACGTTGCCCTCCTGCGTGACCCCGGCGATATGCGGCGTCAGGATCAGGTTCGACAGCCCTTCGAAGCGCGCGCCGGCCTCGGCGGTCAGCGGCTCGGTCTCGAACACGTCGAGCGCCGCACCGCCAAGCCGCCCCTCGCGCAGTGCCTGCGCCAGCGCCGTCTCGTTCACCACGCCGCCGCGCGCCGTGTTGATGACGATGGCCCCGGGCTTCATGCCCGCGATGGCCTCGGCGTCGATCAGCCCGCGTGTCTCGGCGGTCAGCGGCACATGCAGGGACACCACGTCGGCCAGCCCGAGCAGCGTGCCGATGTCACAGCGCCGCACCCCCGACCAAGCCGGATCGTCGTCCGACAGGAACGGATCGTAGGCGGCGATCTCCATGCCCATGGCGCGGGCCCGCTCGGCGACCGCGCGGGCGATGCCGCCGAACCCCACGAGCCCCATGACGCGCCCCGAGGCCTCCTGCCCCATCAGCGCGTTGCGCGGCCAGTCGCCGGCGATCATCGCCGCGTTCGAGGCATAGGCCCCGCGCAGCAGGCTCAGCGTGACCGTGATCACGTATTCCGCCACCGACAGCGTGTTCGCCCCGGTGGCCGGATGCACCACGACGCCCTGCTCGCGGCAGGCGTCGAGGTCGATGTTGTCGAGGCCGACGCCAAGCCGGCCCACGACACGAAGCCCCCTGCCCGCCTCGAGCAGCGCCCGGTCGACCTGGGTGCGGTTGCGCACGATCAGCGCGTCGGCCCCGGAAAGCGCCGCGAACAGCGCCTCCCGGTCGTCGACCAGCCCCGGGTCGTAGGTCAGCTCGACCTCCGGCCCGAAGCGCTCGAGCGCGGCCTCGTCGATGAATTCGGAAACGACGACCTTCATCGATCAGGCGGAGCGGTAGAGCTTGGTGAGCGAGAACTCGCGGTGCCCCAGCGCCTCTGCCGCCGTGTTGCGGCCGTTGGCCGTGCGCACGATCATGTCGATCAGCGAGTCGCCAGCGTCGTCGATGGTCATCTCGCGGGTCAGCACACCGGTCACGTCCACGTCGATATGCTCGGACATGGTGCGCAGGGTGCGCGGGTTGCCCGAGATCTTGATGACCGGCACGATCGGGTTGCCGACCACGTTGCCCTGCCCCGTCGGGAAGGTGTGGATGACGTAGCCTGCCGCCGCCATCAGCGTGACGCATTCCGCCGCCGCCGAGGACGTGTCCATGAAGTAGAGCCCCGGCCCCTTCTCGGGTGCGACCGCCGGCCCCATCGCGTCGATGTAGGACGAGCTCTTGCCGATCTTCTCGAGGTTGCCGAGCGCCTTTTCCTCGATCGTCGTCAGACCGCCGAGGATGTTGCCCTTGGTCGGCTGGCTGTCGGAAAGGTCCGAGGTCTTGTAGGGCTCGATCACCTCGTCCTGATAGGCCTGGAAGATCTTCATGAAGGCGTCGCCCGCCTCTTTCGTGGCCGCGCGCTTGACGCAGATGTGCTCGGCCCCGGTGATCTCGGAGGTTTCGCCGAAGCAGCCGTAGATGCCTTCGGGCAGCAGCTTGTCATACATGTTGCCGACCGTCGGGCAGGACGACAGGCCCGTGGTGGTGTCGCTCTCGCCGCATTTGGTCGAGATCCACAGGTCGGAAATCGGGCAGGCTTCCTTTTGCAGTTCGGTCGCCCACTGCACGTATTCCTTGGCCTTCCAGCTGGCCTGCCGGATGGTCTCGAAATCGCCCTTCTGCTCGATCGAGATGCCGGTCACCGGCTTGCCGGTCTCGGCGATGCCGTCGACGATGGTCTGGGTCCACTCGGGCTCGATGCCGATCACCACCACGGCGGCGACGTTCGGGTTCGCCCCGGTGCCGATCATCGTGCGGAAATGCAGGTCGAGGTCCTCCCCGAACTGCAGACGGCCGTAGGCATGCGGGATCGCCAGCGTGCCCTTGACGTTGTTGGCCACCGCCTCGCAGGCGGCGTTGGAAATGTCGTCCACGGGCAGGATGAGCACGTGGTTGCGCACGCCCACCCGGCCGTTCTCGCGGCGCCAGGCGTTGACGGTCATGTTGCTGAAATCGAATGCCATGGTCGTTACCACCGTTTCGTCTTGCAGTTCTGGGTGTGCACGTGGCCGCCCTTTTCGGCGGGACCGACCATCTTGCCGATGTCCTCGCCGTACTTGATGACCGTGTCGCCCTCGGACAGGTCCTTCAGTGCGACCTTGTGCCCGATGGGGATGTCGGCCTTGGCCGTCAGCGTGAAATCCGAATTGTCCGCGGTGACCACGCACAGCATGTCGGTGCCCGCGCTCAGCCCCTCGACCACGACAACGCCGACGTTGTCCTCGTGGTCGTGCACAAGAAGATGTGGTTTTCCCAAGGTCTGGCCTCCTCTGCCCAGCTACTCTCCTGCCGAGGGACGTAACATCTATAACTACTCTTATACAAGACTTATTGTATAAACCTTGTCAGCGGTCCCGGCCGGGTGCTACATCCCGTCTTGTATCATCAGGGGTTTTTCTCAATGGCGCCGCCGCTTTATCAGGTCGTGATCGACACGATCGTCGACCGCATCGCCTCGGGCGAACTGCCCTCGGGCGCGATGCTTCCCAGCGAAACCCAGCTTGGCGCCGAGCTCGGGGTGAGTCAGGGCACCGCCCGCAAGGCGCTGATCGAACTCGAACAGCGGGGCCTCGTGCAGCGCGCTCAGGGGCGCGGCACCTTCGTGACGGTCCGCACGCCGGAAAGCTCGCTGTTCAACTTCTTCCGCCTGCGCAACCCTGACGGCACGCTCGACACCCCGAAGCTCGAACGGGAAACCGTGCGCCGCCGTCCCGCCGGGGACGCGGAACGCGCCGCGCTCTACGGCCGGCCCGACGAGGTGATCGAGATCGAGCGTGTCCGCAGCCTTGGCGGCAAGATGGTCACCTACGAGGTCTCGGTCGTGTCCACGACGATGTTCCCCGGGCTCGCGGACCGGGTGCCGCTGCCGAACACGCTCTACGTGTTCTACCAGCAGGCCTATGCGATCATCATCGTGCGCGCCAACGAACGACTTCGCGCGCGCAATGCCTCGGAGCAGACCGCCAGCGCCCTGGGCATCGATCCCGGCATTGCCGTGCTGGAGGTCTACCGCGAAGCCGTCGACGTGCTCGACCGGGTGGTCGAGCTGCGTTCGAGCCAGAGCCTGACCGAGCACCACGACTACTTCATTTCACTGTCCTGAGGCGGCTGCCATACGGCCACCCTTCCCCATGTCCCTGCCGGGCGAACGTGCCCGCGCAGACGGTCAGGTCATCCGGTGCAGCAATCCGGTCTTTCACACCAACTGGTGCACTGAGACACTGACCAGGAGCACGACCATCACCCCGATAAGGATGGTTGTCCCGATCTCGTGCAGCTCAGCCGCTTCCCCCAACGTGCCGAACCAGGCCAACAAACCCATGACCGGCAGCAACACCAGAAGCCCGTAGAAAATCCAGTGCGTCAGATGCGCGAGCGACCCCGCCCAGCCGGGCTCCTGCTCAGGGTGGCTTGGGCTTCCGCGCATGACCCTGAGTGACAACCGCCAGAGCATTGCGATGAGCACCCCCGAGCCGATGACGATATGTGCGATCGAGGTCGTGGTGTAAGCACCCGGCTCACCGTCCATAAGCGCATGGAACGGGCGGCCCATGTGGTCGAAGACAAGATATTGCAGCGCGATCAGCGCAACCACGGCCCGGTGCAGGATCTTCTGGGTGGCCGAGAACTGGACGGCCTGAGCCTCGGCTGAAGCCTCACTCATACGCTTGGCAAACTTCCCTTCGGCAGATCATCGAACGACAGTTCACGTCCCGGCGGACCGCTCGTCGCGGCGCTGTCCCCGCGGGGACAGCCCAAAGGAACAGTGTTTCGGAGCGGCCCGACCAATGACCTGTCGGCACGCTGCGACCCAAGCTTGGTGTGAGTGAACCAGCTTCGCGCCTCCATTTGTGGCGGCAGCGCAGAAGACCTGTGACCTGCGCCTCCGACATGCGGCGCTGGGTCCGACACGCCGCCATGGCCCTGGATGCAGTCACTGTCCCCGCGGGGACAGCTTCGCGCCGACAGCGCGGGGACCACCGACAACCTTGTTGGCTACCGCCGCGCGGCCCGTGCATCTCCTGATGTCCCCGCGGGGACAGTTGTGGCTCCAGCACGTCTGACGATGCGTAGTGCGAAGGCCGAACTGCCTCAAAAGCAGAGCCAAACAGGCGTAACAGAGACACATACCCCCAAATAAAATGAAACGGCCCGCGCATTGCACGGGCCGTCATCCTGCCAGCGAACAGAGCCGCTTCAGTCGTCGAGCGCCGACATGAACGCGGCGACGGCGGCTTCGAGACGGCGACGGTCGACCGTCGAGAAATCCCGCTCCATCTGCAGCTCGACCTTGCCGTCGCGCGCAGCGCAGCGGACTGTCCCCGCGGGGACAGTGCATCGCAGCGTGGTCTTCGCGGCCGCCTTTTGCGACCGGCCCGAAGACGATGGCGAGGCTGAACTGCGCTCGACAGGAGCTGCACCGGGAAGCGCCCTCTGCAGGATCGCAAGCTCCGCCTCGGCGTCGCGCTCGAAATCACGAGAAAGCGCGTCGCGAAGCTGAGCCGTGAAGGCCTCGTCGTTCCCAATTTCGCGCACGAGGTCGAGCCCCAGCTTCCGGGGAATGGCCTCGCTGTGTTGAAGCACGTCGCCGATTGCTTCGAGCAGCGTCGCGAAGTGACGGATGTAGCTTCGCTTCTGCCGACCGGCCGAGGCATAGAGCGTGGCGACCGCGCCCTCGACATCCGACACCTCGGTCTCGGGGTCACGCGCGAAGGTCACGGCAAGCTGCGCCATTTCCGCGAAACTGATGCCGCGCCGCACAAGGTTCTCGTCGACCATCTTGCGATAGAGCCCGGTCAGCGTTTCGCCGGTGGCGACCAGCCCCGCGGGGATCCGCGCGAACTTCTCGTCACCGGTTTCGGCGAAAAGCTCGCGATAGGCGGTCAGGCGGCGGAAGCCCTGAACCAGCTCGTAATGCTCGCCCACAGGCTCGACACGGATCGGGTTGGACAGGCCGATCTCGCGGATCGAGTCCTTGAGCTCGCCGATCTCGGGGTCGGGGGCGAGGCTCCGGTCTCGGCTCAGCTTCTCGGTGCGGATCGCGTCGAGCGGCACCATGTCGGTGATGAGCCCGGCGCGCTTCAGGCGCACGTGTTCATGCGCGATCCGGTCGTTCTCCTCTCGGATGACACGCTCGGCTTCGGCACGGGCCCGCAGCGCGTCTGCATTTTCCGAGATCGCCGCCGCCATGGGGCCGCGCCGCGCATCCGAGGTCCGCGCGCCGGTGTGACTTCCGTCCTGCGTCTGCTCGGGAAAGTCGATGTCGAATCCGCGCTTCTTGCTCATGCCTCATCCTCCAGCGTGTCCCAGGCGGCGATGGCGTGATCGCGAAATTCCTCGTAGGCCCGGTCGAAGGAGGCACGCGCGCGCCGCCAGGTCTCGCGCGTCATCTCGCGGTAGTCGATCTCGTAGATCGACGACAGGAACCGGCCCGACTGTTCGACCGCGCGGGTCATCTCGATCGGGTTCTCCGTTACCCTGTCACCCCAGACCTTTTCAAAGGCTGTCCGCATCGCGCGGTGCAGTTCGTTCCCGGACTCGTAGCGGGTGAGCAGGAAGCGGACGTCATGGAAAACCTTGGGCAAGCCAAGCGTGCCCTCGGGCACGATGCCCTCGAAGCCCGACAGGTCGGCGAGCGCCTCGGACAGCTGACCGATGAAGGAGGTGGTGGAGTCGTATTCCCAGTAGCCGGGCCCCGAGGGGATGTAGAGCATGTCGGAGGCGAAGACCGCGTTCATGCTCTGGTAGCCGATGGCCGGCGGACAGTCGAAGATGACCATGTCGTAGGCATCGGCGGGCAGGGCGTCGAGGTAGCGGCTGACCGCGGCGAAGAACGACCACTCGGGGTTGAGATGGCGATACTGCGCACTCGCGAACTCGACGAAGGCCGCGTTGGCGCAGGAGGGAATGACGTCGATGGTCGGCCAGCAGGTCGGCTTGATGAAGTCGACCACGCGCAGGTCGCTGAGGCCCATGCCGGTGATCGACTCCGGCAGCTTCCGCTCGGGCAGGGCGGAGCCGGTCTCGGCGCCGCGGACGGCGGCGTTCATCCGCTCGGTCTCGCGGATGAGGTCGCGCGCCATGATGCCCCAGACCGTATATTCCTCGCTGACGTCGCTGAGGCCCATCGAATGGCTGAGCGTCGCCTGCGGGTCGAAGTCGATGCAAAGCACCCGGTAGCCATCGAGCGCGGCGGCATGGGCGAAGTGCAGTGCCACCGTCGACTTGCCGGCGCCGCCCTTGAAGTTCGAGATGGCGACGCGGAAGGCGCGCTTGCCCGCCGGGCGCTTCGGCATCAGGCTCTTGCGGTTCACCTTGAGGCGGCGGCGGATCTCGTTGATCTCGGTCAGCGAGTACCAGCGCTGGCGCCCGTCCTCTTCCACCAGGCCCTGGGGCAGGGTGGGGTCGGCGGCCATTCGGCCGCGCAGTGTCGACTGGTTGACCTTGAGGATCAGCTCGGCCACTTCCCAGCTCGAGAACCGGCGGAGCGTCTTCTCCATCTGCGGTGAAAAGGTCTGCTGCCGGATCCACCCCTGCATCTTCAGGGATTGGGTCTGGAGCTGCGCCAGATCTTCATGCGTAAACATGCTGCCTCCTGTGCCCCCGCCGGGGTCTGTTGCCGGCTGTCCCCGCGGGGACAGCGGGGCGCCCACTCTTCCGGGACGCTAATTCCTGCTCGAATTCCATTTACGCTGAATTTGCATTTTGCGCAAAACGAAATATCCTGAACTCGCAGATTTTGCGTCCGGGTGCGAATATGCCTGTCCCCCTGGGATACAACGCGAACCAGCGGGGCAGGGGGCTTCACCGCGATTCGGCCAAGAGGTTGGATCGCTTCGCTAAAAGATGGGGGACATCACGGCGTCGGACGCGAGATATTGGGGGACATTTTCGGCGCATTAGGGGTCACCCTGACTGTCCCCCAATACCAGAATACCGATTCATTCCTTTCGGAATTGGGTTGGGCTGACCCTGAAATCGGGCAACGACTTGACAGAATCGTCAAACCGGACGCAAATGGATGAAGATTGGCGAAAGTCGCTGAGTTGACCGGTTCGAGAGAGCCGAAGCCTCAGTAACGAAGACCGATCACAAAGGGCCGTTTCCAGAGCCCGACCAGCGAGGCACCCCTGACCCGAGATCGGTGCAGGGCGACAGACGAGGGCAGCCGCCATGCTTGCCAGCAAACCGGTCGGGCGCAATGCGTCCGCCTTAAAGTATGACCTGCTCACTGTCATGGGGGCCTATGCGCTTTCGCAGGAGAAAGGCAGGCAGCGTCTCGTGCTCCGCCTGATGACCCTGGTCACCGCCCGGTACAACTGGACACGCGACGAGCTGGCCGTGGGCCAGCGCGAGATCGCCCGGCTCTGGGCCGTGGACGAACGCACCGTCAAACGCGAGATGGCGAAGCTGCGCGCGATGGGCTGGCTCAAGGTGAAGCGGCAGGGCGCACGGGGCAGGGTGAGCGAATACGGCCTGTGCATCGAACGCATCCTCGAGGACGGGCGGTCGCGGTGGGCCGACGTGGGCCCCGACCTCGAGCACCGTCTGAGCGGCGCCGACAGCGAGCCGCCGCCCGACAAGGTGGTGCCGCTGCCGGTGCGCAGCCGTGCCGAGGCGCCGGATCTCTCGGACGGCACCGAGTGGAGCCTCGCGCAGGCATTGCTGCACGCCGAGGAGCCGGGTCTCTATTCCTCGTGGATCGCCGGGCTCCGGCGGCGGGGCAGGGCAGGGGGGCGGCTCACGCTCGCGGCGCCCTCGCGGTTCCATGCGACCTACGTCAACACGCACCTGCTGTCGCGGCTTCGCGAGGCCTGCCGCGCGGTCGATGCCGGTGTCGACGAGATTGTCGTAGAAGGCTGACTGCGCCGCCCACACCGCTGGCATCCAGCCCGCTTTCGCGTAGGCTGCGCCCCGGGGATGGACCGATGCCATCCGCCATTTCAAACAGAACAGACGGACAGAGCCCATGGTCGATCTTCCCGCCAACCCGTTCAAGACGGCGCTTCAGAAGGGTCGCCTGCAGCGCGGCATCTGGTTCACGCTGCGCGACAGCCTCGCCGCCGAAATGCTGGCGGGCTGTGGCTACGACTGGATGCTGATCGACACAGAGCATTCGCCGATGGCAGCTCCGGACGTGCTCTCCATGCTGCAGGCGGTGGCGCCCTACCCGGTGTCGCCCATCGTGCGGCCCGGCTCGCTCGACGTGGCCGAGATCAAGAAGCTGCTCGACCTCGGGGCGCAGAGCATCCTCGTGCCGATGGTCAACGATGCCGACATGGCGTGCGAGGCCGTGGCCGCGGTGCGCTACCCGCCCGAGGGGCTGCGCGGTGTCTCGGGCATGTCGCGCGCCAACCGCTTCGGCAAGGTGCCGGGGTATCACCCCCGCGCCAGCGAGGCGATCTGCCTGCTGGTGCAGGTCGAAAGCGTCGAGGCACTTGGCAACATCGAGGAGATCGCGGCGGTCGAGGGCGTCGACGGCATCTTCGTGGGGCCCGCGGATCTTGCCGCCTCGCTGGGTCACCCCGGCGAGTCCTCGCATCCCGAGGTGGTGGACGCGGTGCTCGATGCGGTGCGCCGCATCGCGGCTGCCGGCGTGCCGCCGGGCATCCTGACCATGGACCCGCAGGTCTATGACGACGCCATCGCGGCGGGCGCGCTCTTCGTGTCGCGAGACCTCGATCTCATTGCGATGCGCAAGGGGCTCTCGCCGCTGCCGGAACGCGACTGAGCTCCGGGGCGTTGATCACCCGTCGCGCAGGCCTTGCGCGGCGGTGAGATGCGCGCGCCGCTTCTCGTGACCATCTGATGACAGGTCGATCTCCGCGTCCCCCGGCGCGGCGGATCTTTTCGTGCGCGTAACCAAACCTTCAAGAACCGGTCACCCAACCGTCACGAAACGCCAATACCCGCAGTCTGGCGCAGAGTGCGCGGCCGTCCTGCCTCACGGGAGGGTCGCGGACCGCCCGGCAGGGCAGCTCTGACAAGACATCTGGCCGCGACGGTGCAGGAGAACCTGCGTCGGGCGGTTCCCCGTGTGCCTTGCAACGGCTTGGCGCTTCACGACCGGAGACATGACATGAAGTATTTCATCCAGTTCACCGCCGCCGCGTCCTTCGCGCTGACGGCGCAGGCCGCGATGGCCGAGACCGAGATCACCTGGTGGCACGGCATGGGCGGCCACCTCGGCGACGTCGTCAACCAGATCGCCGAGGGCTTCAACGAAAGCCAGGACGACTACACCATCACCCCGGTGTTCAAGGGCTCCTACGAGGAAACCCTCACCGCCGCCATCGCCGCCTTCCGCGCCGGCGAGCAGCCCAACATCGTGCAGGTCTTCGACGCCGGCGCCGCCACCGTGATCGGCGCGCAGGGCGCCACCATCCCGGTGCAGGACCTGCTGACCCAGAACGGTGTCGACTTCGACATCGAGGACTACATCGCGGGCGTGCGCTACTTCTACGCCGACAGCGACGGCAAGATGATCGGCATGCCGTTCAACTCGTCCTCGCCGGTGCTCTACTACAACGCCGACGCGCTGGCCGAGGCCGGTGTCGAGGCGCCGAAGACCTACGAGGACTTCGAGGAGATCGCCCCCGCGCTCAAGGACGCCGGCTACATCCCGCTCGTGCAGACGCACCTGCCGTGGGAATTCGTCGAGAACTTCCACTCGCGCCACAACCTGCCGTTCGCCACGAACAACAACGGCTACGACGGCGCACAGGGCACCGAGATCCTGATCAACTCGCCCGAGATGGCCATGCATTTCACCAAGGTGAAGGAATGGCTCGACGACGGTCTCTTCGGCTTCTACGGCACGTCGTGGGACGACAACCAGGCGCAGTTCCAGGACGGCAACGCCGCCATGTACATCGGCTCGTCGGGTGACTTCGGCGGTCTGACCGCGCTCGACCTGCCGTTCGAATGGGCCTCGACCTATCTTCCCTACTGGAACGAGATCACCGGCGGCGAGGGCTACCAGACCTTCATCGGCGGCGCATCGCTCTTCGCCATGTCCGGCCAGCCCGAGGAAGAGAACGCCGCTTCGGCCGCCTTCTTCCAGTACCTGACCTCGCCCGAGGTGCAGTACATGTGGCACCGCGAGACCGGCTACGTTCCGATCACCGAGGCCGCCTACGAGATGGCCCGCGAAGACGGCCACTACGACCGTTTCCCGGCCGCCGAAACCGGCATCAAGCAGCTGATGCTGCAGTCGGGTGACAACACCCACGGCTACCGCATGGGCTTCTACGTGCAGATCCGCGACGTCGAGAACCGCGAGCTGTCGCGCTTCCTGAACGGCGAGACCTCGATCGAGGACGCGCTGGCGACCATCGAGGAAGAAGGCAACGCGCTGCTGGCCCGCTTCGCGCAGACCAACACCAACTGAGCCCTTCGCTGAACGATCCGTCGGCGGCCGCATCTCCTGCGGCCGCCGATCTCCTTGCAAGATCCCGCCCCGAGGAACGCCCGTGAAACGCGCCGCATTCGACAATCGCTGGCTGCCGGTCCTGCTGCTGGTGCCGCAGCTCTCGATCATCTGCCTATTCTTCTACTGGCCGGCGTGGCAGGCGCTGCGCTCCTCGTTCTTCCTCGAGGACCCGTTCGGCTTCGGCGAGACCTTCGTGGGGCTGGCGAACTACGTCCGGCTGTTCACCAGTGCCGAGTATCTCAAGACCGCGTGGTTCACGGTGATCTTCTCGGTCTCGGTGACGTTCTTCTCGCTCGCCATCGCGCTGCTGCTGGCGGTCAAGGCCGACACGGTGCTGCGCGGGGCCAAGACCTACCGCACGCTGCTGATGTGGGTCTATGCCGTGGCACCGCCGGTCGCGGGCTTCATCGGGCTCATCCTGTTCAACCAGCGCTGGGGCCCGCTGACCGAGTTCTTCGCCGCGCTCGGCTGGGACATGCGCATCCGGCTCGACTATTTCGACACCGCCTTCGCGATGGTCGTGGTGTCGGTCTGGAAGCAGATCCCGGTCAACTTCATCTTCTTCCTGTCGGGGCTGCAATCCATCCCCCGCGCGGTGCGCGAGGCGGCGATGATCGACAACCGCTCCGGCGTTTCCCGGTTCTGGTCGGTGACCTTCCCGCTGCTGGCGCCGACGGGCTTCTTCCTGCTGATCATCAACATCACCTATTCGCTGTTCGAGACCTTCGGCCTCATCGATACGATCCTGCGCAACAACCCCGGCGACAGCCCGATCACGCTGGTCTACCAGGTCTATCTCGACGGCTTCCGCGGGCAGGACATCGGCGGCTCCTCGGCGCAGTCGGTGGTGCTGATGGTGCTGGTGCTGGCGCTGACCGTCTTCCAGTTCCGCCTCGTCGAGCGGCGCATCCATTATACCTGAGGCAGATCCCATGGCCGACATGACCCAATCCGCCCCAATCACGGCCCGCGCGCCCGACCATGGCGCCGCCACGGTGCACCGCCGGCCGTTCCGCTGGAGCACGCTCGCCGACCACGCCATCCTGATCGCCGGCGCGGTGCTGATGATCGGGCCGCTGGTGATGCTTCTGCAGATGAGCACCGTTCCCGACGTCGAGATCATGCAGAGCGGGCCGAGCCTTGCCATCGGCGACCGGCTGGGCCCGAACCTGCAGGCGGCGCTCTTCGAGTCCATGAGCTTCTCCGGCGAGAACACCGGCCTGCGGATGTTCCGCAACTCGATGTATCTCGGGCTGGGCTTCGCCATCGGCAAGATCATCATCTCGATGATGGCGGCCTATGCCATCGTCTACTTCCGCCTGCGCTTCGCCACCTTCGCGTTCTGGCTGATCTTCACCACGCTGCTGCTGCCGCTCGAGGTGCGCATCGTGCCGAGCTACGAGATCACCAACAAGCTGGGGCTGCTCAACACCTGGACCGGGCTCATCGTGCCGCTGATCGCCTCGGCCACGGCGACCTTCTTCTTCCGGCAGTTCTTCCTGTCGGTGCCCGAGGAGATGGTCGAGGCCGCCCGCATCGACGGGGCAGGGCCCTTGCGCTTCTTCCTCGACATCCTCGTGCCGCTGTCGCGCACCATGATCGCGGCGATGTTCATCATCATGTTCGTCTACGGCTGGAACCAGTACCTGTGGCCGGTGATGGTCTCGACGCAGGAGGGGATGTTCACCCTCGTGCAGGGGATCAAGCAGATCACGCAGGGGCTCGAAGGCGGGCAGATCCCGGAATACGGCCGCTCGAACATCCTCGCGGTGCTCGCGGTTCTGCCGCCGGTGGCGGTGGTGATCTTCTTCCAGCGCTGGTTCGTGAAGGGCCTCACCGACTCCGACAAGTAAAGCCCCGACGACCGCGTCGGCAGGGCAGAATAAGGAAAGCAACCATGGCACGTGTCACGCTCGATCGCGTCCGCAAGATCTATCCCAACGGCTTCGAGGCGGTGAAGCCCTGTTCCTTCACCATTCCCGACGGCGAGTTCCTCGTGCTGGTCGGGCCCTCGGGTTGCGGCAAGTCCACGCTGCTGCGCATGATCGCCGGGCTCGAGCACATCACCGAGGGCACGCTCGGGATCGGCGAGCGGGTGGTCAACACGCTCGACCCCGCCGACCGCGACATCGCGATGGTGTTCCAGAACTACGCGCTCTACCCGCACATGACGGTGCGCAAGAACATCGGTTACGGGCTGAAGAACCGCAGGGTCTCGGCCAGCGACATCGCCGCCAAGGTCGAAGACGCGGCGCGGATGCTCAACCTCACCGACTATCTCGACCGCAAGCCGTCGCAGCTGTCGGGCGGGCAGCGGCAGCGGGTGGCGATGGGCCGCGCCATCGTGCGCGACCCGGCGCTGTTCCTGTTCGACGAGCCGCTGTCGAACCTCGACGCGAAGCTGCGCAACCAGATGCGCATCGAGATCAAGGCATTGCAGCGCCGGCTCGGCGTGACGTCGATCTACGTCACCCACGACCAGGTCGAGGCGATGACCATGGCCGACCGGATCGTCGTGCTGAACGGCGGCCGGATCGAGCAGATCGGTACCCCGTCCGAGATCTACCACCGGCCGGCCTCGACCTTCGTGGCCTCGTTCATGGGGGCGCCGCCGATGAACCTGATCCGCGCCCAGATTGACGCGGAGGGGCTGCACCTCGGCGACCGGACGCCGCTGGCGGCGGCACCCGACCATTACCGTGGCGCCGTCACGCTGGGCATCCGCCCCGAGGACGTGCGCATCGGGCGCGGCTCGGCCACCTTCGACGTGACGCTGGTCGAGGAGTTGGGCGCGCACCGGCTGCTGCACGGACAGGTGGCGGGGCAGGCGTTCACCGCGCATGTGCTGAAGGATACCGAGGTCTCGACCGGCGCGCTGCCCATCGAACTGCCGCAGGCGGCGCTGACGCTCTTCGACCACCAGACCGGGGTGCGGCTGTGATCCGCGTCGTCTCCGAGCTGCCGCCGGTGACCGGTGCCGAGCGCGCCCGCCTGCTGGCGGCGCCGCGCATCGCCGAGGCGCACCGCGAGATGATGGCCGACGTGCCCGCGATGTCGATGGTGCAGACCGGCGGCACCGCCACCGCGCGCGACCTGCCTGCCACGCTTTCGGTCGTGGCATGGAACCTCGAACGCTGCCTCTTCCCCGAGGACAGCGCCGCGCATCTGGCGCATCTTGCCCCCGATGTGCTGCTGCTGTCGGAGATGGATCACGGCATGGCCCGCACCGGCCAGCGTCACACGACCGAGGCGATGGCCGCCGCGATGGGCATGGCCTATGCCTACGGTGTGGAGTTCCACGAGCTCGACCTTGGCGGGCCGACCGAGCGGCATTTCTGCACCGACGACTTCAACGCGCTCGGCTGGCACGGCAACGCGATCCTGTCGAAGGTGCCTTTCGAGCGGGTGACGCTGATCCGGCTCGACGATCACGGCCACTGGTTCAGCGCCGAGGCGGGCGCCGACCCCGAGCAGCCGCGTCTTGGCGGCCGCATGGCGCTGGCCGCCGTGCTGCCGACTGCCGCAGGGCCGGTGTGCATGGTCTCGACCCACCTTGAAAGCAACGCCGATGCCGAGCACCGGGCGGCGCAGATGCGCCTTCTGCTCGACGGGATCGAAGCCTTCGCGCCCGGGCTGCCGGTGCTGATCGGCGGCGATCTGAACACCGGCAACCACCTGCCTCCGGATTTCGACTGGCGGCGCGAAACGCTCTTCGAGTTGGCCGAGACGCGCGGTTACGACTGGGGCTTCACCGCCGACGGGCCGACCACGCGGCCCAGCCTCATCACGCCGCACCCCGAGCGGGTCATGAAGCTCGACTGGTTCGCCGGACGGGGCCTTGCACCGCGCGAGACGGCGGTTGTGTCGTCGCTCGACGGCGACGGGCGGCCGCTGTCCGATCACGACGCGGTCTGGTGCCGGGCCGCAGTGACCGGTGACGGCGGACTTGATCGACCGCCGAAGACGGCTTATCTGTCTAGGTAGCTGGACAGGAGTGCCAAGGATGCTTTCGCTTCAGGATGCCAAGAACCGCTTCAGTGCCGTCGTCGAGGCGGCGCTTGCCGGACGCCCGCAAAAGGTCTCGCGCCGGGGCAAACCCGCCGTGGTGGTTCTGGCCGCCGAGGAATACGAGCGCCTGGTGAAGGCCGCGCAGACCCAGCGCGGCAGTTTCCAGGAGCATCTCATGGCGCTTCCCGCCGACGACGTGCCGCGCGCGGCGGCACGTCCGCGAGACGTGGAGTTTTGATCTACATCCTCGACACCAACGTGATCTCGGATGCCCGCCGGGCCCATCGCGCGCCGCAGGTGGCGCAATGGCTGGCGGATCGTGACGAGCGCGAGCTTTACCTGAGCGTCGTCACGCTGGGCGAGATCGAGCGTGGCATCGTGCTTCAGGAGCGGAAGAACCCGGAGTTCGCGCGCGATCTGCGGGCGTGGCTGGCGCGCACGGTCCAGCTGTTCTCGGATCGTCTGCTGCCGTTCACGACCGAGGATGCACTGCGCTGGGGCGCGCTGTCGGCGCGGGTGGGACACCCGGGCGCCGACCTGATGATCGCGGCGCAGGCGCTGACGCGCGATGCGGCCGTGGTGACCCGGAATGTCGCGGATTTCGAACCGACGGGGGCGCGGATCGTCGACCCGCTTGCCTGAGGGCAGGCCTGTCAGCCGGCCTTGGCGCGCAGTCCTTCGTCGGCCTTGAGCCGGAGCGCGCTCTTGAGGCTGCCGGTGTCCACCGGCTTGTGACAGCAGATCGCGCCGGGATAGCGCTCGGAGATTTCGTCGTCGTTCACGTGACCCGAATGGAACACCAGCGGCACGCCCATGTCGCGCAGCCGGTCGGCAAGCGGATAGACGAGCCCGTCCTTGAGGCTGACGTCGAGCAGGGCCACGTCGGGCGGATCCTTCTCGAGGCCCTCGTAGGCGCTCTTGAGGCTGGGGTAGGGGCCCTGAACGATGAATCCGAACTCTTCGATCATGAGCTGCATGTCCAGCGCCACGACGAATTCGTCCTCGCAAACCATTACCTTGGCTTTGCGCCCGCTATCACAACCCGGCTTCTGGAGCATACGACAAAGTCATCCTTCTTGCATTATTCTCATAATCCACCGCGATCTTGCCGTTGAGCTGCGCTGCGGAAAGCTGGATCAGAGTGGAGCCGAAGCCGGACCCCTCACCACCGGGAACAACTTCGCGGTCGTGGATTTCGTTCCACGTCAGCGTAATTTCCCCATCGTCACCTCGCGACCACGTGACTTCGAGCCTGCCGGGCGCGGGGCCGAGCACACCGTATTTCGCCGCGTTCGTCGCCCATTCGTGCAGCAGCAGTGAGAGTGCGGTGAGATCGTGGCGCGCGACTGGCAGGGGAGGCCCGCCGACCGTCCATTCGCCCTGGCCCTCGTAGGGTTCGAGCGTGGCGCGCACCGCGTCCTCCAGCATGAGGTTGCGCCCGTCCATCGCCGGCTGCGTCATGTCGTGCGAGCGGGCAAGCGCGTTGACCCGGCTCTGGATGCTTTCCACGAGATCTTCGACCGTCTCCGAGCTGCGCCCGGCGATGCGGACCATGCCCGAGATGATCGAGAACATGTTCTTCACACGGTGGTTCATCTCGCGCAGCATCATGTCGCGGATCGAGCGGGCCTCCTGTTCGGAGGTCACGTCGAAGAGCACGCCGAGCACACGCGTGGTGCGGCTGGACTGCACCCGCTTGCCGACGAGTTGCACGGAGGTGAAGCGTGGCCCGGTGCCGGCGAGCCGGAAGGTCACGTCGATGCCGTCACCGTCATTCTCGACGGCTGCGAGCGCCGCAGAGACCCGCTCGCGGTCCTCGTGGGTGATGAGTGCGAGGAAGCGGTGCAGCGGCAGCTCCCCCTCGTCGACAGAAAGGATGTTGGCTCCGGTGCCGTCGATCTTCAGCACCTCGCGGGCCGGGTCGGCCTCCCAGACCCCGAGCGACGAGACATCGAGCGCCAGCCGCAGGCGCTCGCCCTCGCGGTTGAGCGCTTCCTCGAGCCGCAGCGCGTTGGTGACCTCGGTGAAGACGAGCGTGGCGCCGTCGAGCGCCCCGTCGCGGGCGCGGTAGGGCGTGACCACCAGCGACCAGGTGCGATCCTCGGCCCTGTCGGTGACGCTGAGGTGCCGGATCTCGCCGTCGTCCATCACATCGCGGATCAGCCCGAGCACCTCGTCGTTCTGGCGCAGCGTGCTGGTGACCTCGACCAGAGGGCGCCCCCGGTCGGTGTTGCGGAACGGGTAGATGCTCTGGATCGCGTCGGTGAAGTTCCGGATCGCCATGTCGCGGTCGACGACCACCAGCGGCAGCGCGGTGGAGGCGAAGAAGTTCGACAGGTCGGCATTGGCGACCGACAGCTCGTCGACCTTGCCCTTGAGCTCGTCGTTGACGGTCGAGAGCTCCTCGTTGGTCGACTGGAGCTCCTCGTTCATCGACATCATTTCTTCGTTGGAGCTCTTCAGCTCCTCGTTCGCGGTCTCGAGCTCCTCGACGGTGGTGTGCAGCCGAACCCGGGTGGCGCGCAGTTCGTCCTCGAGGCTCTGCACATGGCTGTCCATCGGCTCGAGCTCTTCGAACTCGTCTTCGTCGAGCGGCTCGAAGCGGTCGCGGTCGCGGAAGATCAGCAGGATGGTGCCGTCGCTCAGCGGCTCGGCAATGAGGTCGAAGCTCTGCTTGCCGAACTCGGACTGCGCTTCGAGCCCGCGCGAAATGGCACGGCTCTTGTTCTGCGTGACCTGCCGGATGATCGCCGATACGGGCTCGCGCACTCCGGGGCGGGCGACCGACGGCGCGAAGCGTGCGCCCTCGTCCTCCTGCGAGAAGTCGAGATACTTGCCGAGCCGGCCGGTGGACTTGAGAATCTCGCCCGCCGGGCTCACCCGCAGGCTGGGCGGCGCGTATTGTGCCAGCAGCCGTTCGGAGGCGCCGCCGTCGCCCCATTCGAGCCGTGTCGAGGGCTGGTCCTCCTGCGCCGGCCGCCGGCGGCTCGGCTCGCGCTCGGTCTCGCGGCCACGCAGGTGCAGCGGATACTCGGGCCGCCCGTTGTTGCGCTGGAACACCCGCGCGGTCTGGTCGAGCGGCTGGAAGGCGTGATCGTAGCGGCCCACGGTCTCGGAAGGGCCGAGGAACAGCGTGCCCCCCGGCTTGATCGCGTAGTGAAAGATCGGCAGCGCCGTCTTCTGCAGACCGTCGCCGAAGTAGATCAGCAGGTTTCGGCAGGACAGCAGGTCAATGTTCGAGAACGGCGGGTCACGCACGATCGAATGGACCGAGAAGCGGATCATGTCGCGGATGCGGGCCGACATGCGGAACTGCCCGTCGCGCGCGATGGTGTAGAGGTCGCGCATGCCCTCGGGGATGTCGCCGAGCGCCGCCTGCGGATAGGATGCCTCGCGCGCGAGGCGAAGCATCTGCTCGTCGATGTCGGTGGCGAAGATCTGGATGTTGACCGACCGCTTCTGCAGCCGGCATTCCTCGGCGAAGAGCATGGCGATGGAATAGGCTTCCTCGCCGCTGGAACAGCCGGGCACCCACACGCGGATCTCGTCACCGTTGCCGGCGTTCTGCACCAGCGGCTTGACCGAGAGTTCGCGCAGCGCCTCGAAGTGCTCGGAGTCGCGGAAGAAGCGGGTGACGTTGATCAGCAGGTCACGGAAGAGCAGTTCGCATTCGTGCGGGTCCGACCGGATGTGTGCAAGATACTGCCCCGCGTCGGACAGGTCGAGCACCTGGATCCGACGCTGCACGCGCCGCACGAGCGTGGATTGCTTGTAGCCCGCGAAATCATGCCCGACGAAGTTGCGCACCACGGTGCAGATGTCCGAAAGGTGCCGCTCGACGGTGTTGGCCAGCTGCTTGTCCACGGTGCCGACCGAGGCATGGGCGTAGAACTGCCGGATGGCCTCGACGATCTCGCCGGGCGGGCGCACGAAATCCACCAGCCCGGTGTTCTGGGCCGAGGTCGGCATTCCGTCGTATTTCGCGGTGCGCGGATCCTGCACGATGCAGAGGCCCCCGTGCTCCTTGATGGCGCGCAGCCCGGCGGAGCCGTCTGCGCCGGTGCCCGACAGGATCACGCAGGCGGCGAAGCGGCCCTGGTCGACGGCGAGGCTTTCGAAGAAGTCGTCGATCGGCCGGCGCAGCCCGCGGGGCTGGGCGAATTCCGTCAGCTCGAGCTTGCTCTCGCGGACCGACAGCCCGTGGCCCGGCGGGATGATGTAGACGTTGCCGGCCTCGATGCTCTCGCCGCCCGAGACCTGCATGACGTTCAGCTCGGTGTAGCGCGAGAGCAGCTCGGCGAGCAGGCTTTCATGGTTGGGATCGAGGTGCTGGACCACGACGTAGGCAAGGTTGTTGTCGGCGCGCGTCGAGCCGAGCATTTCGCGGATCGCCTCGAGCCCCCCGGCGGAGGCGCCGATGCCCACGATGCAGAGGCGCTCGGCTTCCTCTTCGGTCTGTGTGTCCGCGGTCTGGTCGTCGTCTTTCATTCGTCCCGTCTGCTTGTCCTATCGCGTGTCACGCAGTGACAGCCGCGCCATCATGGCTACCGAGTCCGCGAGCTGCTGGGCAGAGCTCATCATCGCGAGACCGTATTCCCGGCCCATCTGCTCCACGTCGCTGAGCACCGTGCGCAGGGTTTCGTCGTTCTGCCTGATCTTTGATCGCTGCATCGCGTTCGTCATGTCGAACTGAGACGCAATGATGTAGCGGACCGCGTCGGAGCTGTCACGAATCCGGCTCATGAAGACGTAGTTGAGGAACTCGCTGCCGTCCTTGCGATAGTTCAGGATCGGAAATCGCCCGCTGTCCTCGCCCAGACCATGCACGAAATCATGAAGCGGCTGTCGTTGTTCCTCGGACGTGCCCTCGCCCTGCAGGAAACGGCAGTTGCGCCCCTTCACTTCGTCTTCGGTGTAGCCGGTGAGCTTGGTGAAGGCATCGTTCACGAACATCAGCGGTGCGTCGCCCTCGCACACCGATACCGCGAGCGCGACGCCGGAGCGTTGAAGGTAGGCGGCCAGGCGGTCGGGAAGTTCGAGGGAAGCGGTCATATACGGAGTCGAGATCGTCGCGTTGCGGTAAGCTTGAGATAATCGGAGGATGACCTGCGCAAGGCAAGCCACTTTGCCAGATCAGCTAGGGCGGCGCTCGCGCCGGTCCAGCCTGCCGTTACGGAAGTCGCGGGATCTTCGGGCCGGACGTGTCTATAACGCCCCTAAAGCCGCTGCAAACCGGGGTTGCCGGGGGGAGAGCATTGACTCTTTTCGCGCCGCTTGGCTTACCATTTTCCGAAACGACAACATTACGGTGCCTGCAATGCCGCGATCCGCCACAGCCAACATCCTGACCATCCTCGAGACCAGCTTTGACGGCGTGGTGGAGGAATGGCTCGGCACTCAGGTCCAGGAGGGCGTAAAACGCTCGGACCTGTTCTCGGACGCCGAGAGCCGCACGCAGAACGCGGACCTGCTCAAGGCCTTCTCGAAGGGTGTGCGCGCCGGCGTGGTCGACGAGGAATTCAGCCTCGAGGACGAGGCCTGGGAAGATCTCCGGGTCGTTCTGGCCGACGTGAGCAAGGAACGCGTGAGCCGGGGCGTGACGCCGACCGAGATGGCGACCTTCGTGCTGGCGCTCAAGGCGCCGCTGTTCAAGCGCCTCGAAGAGCACCTGAACGATGACCAGGGCGTGCTGATCCGCGACGTGCTTCTGGTCACGCGGCTGGTCGATGCCTTTGCCGTCTACACCAACGAGATCTTCATCGCCGAGCGGGACCAGATCATCGACCGCCAGCGGCAGGAGATGCTCGAGCTTTCGACCCCGGTGGTCGAGCTCTGGGACCGGGTGCTGACGCTGCCGCTGATCGGCACGCTCGACTCCGCCCGCGCGCAGGAGGTGATGGAGAACCTTCTCGAAACCATCCTCGAGCGGCAGGCCGAGGTGGTCATCATGGACATCACCGGTGTCGGCACGGTCGACACGCAGGTCGCGCAGCACCTGCTGCGCGCCGCCGCCGCCGTGCGCCTGATGGGCGCCGAATGCATCATCAGCGGCATCAGCCCGATGATCGCGCAGACCATGGTGCAGCTCGGCATCGACGTGGGCACCGTCTCGACCCGGTCGAGCATCCGCACCGCGCTTGCAGATGCGCTGCAGAAGGTCGGCTACGTCATCAAGACCACCGAGGGGGCCTGATCCGTGTCGGGGGTTACGTCGATCAATCTCGTCGAGAACGCGCTGCTTGTCTCGATCCAGGACGACGTCACCGATACCGAGATCGTCGAACTGCAGGACACGCTCTCGCACCGCATCGCCAAGAACAACGTGCGCGGCGTGGTGCTCGACATCTCGTCGCTCGAGATCGTCGACACCTTCGTGGGCCGGGTGATCGCGCAGCTCGCCGGGATCTCGCGGCTCCTCGCCGCCGAGACCTACGTGGTGGGCATGCGTCCGGCGGTTGCGGTGACGCTGGTCGAGCTTGGCATGTACCTGCCCGAGACGCGCACCGCTCTCAGCCTCACGCACGCGCTGTCGCAGTTGCGGCGTGGTTGACAGGACCGCTGCCCCGACCGGAACGCGCATGGCGAAGATCGGGCTTTCGGCCGGTCGTGACGTCGTCGCCGCCCGACAGGCGGTTGCCCGCATCATGAAGGAGCGCGGCGCGTCGGCGATCCGGGTGACGCGCTTCGCGACGGCGGTCAGCGAGATCGCCCGTAACGCGATCGTGCACGGCGGCGGGGGCGAGATTTCCGTTTATCTCGACGCCCGTAACGATTATCTGCGCGTCGAGTGCCGGGATGCGGGGCCCGGGATCGAGGATGTGCCGCTTGCAATGACCGAGGGTTACACCACCGCCGGCGGCCTCGGACGGGGTCTCAGCGGGGCCAAGCGGCTGTCGCACGATTTCGAGATCCGCTCCGCCCCCGGCGAGGGGACCTTTGTCGTGATGAGCGTGAAGTTATGAACCAGTGGGTCGAGATTGACGATCGCAGCGCCGTGGCCGTGGTGCGCCGGCTGGCGCGGCGTTACGGGGCCGAGATCGGGCTGTCCGAGCGGCGGCTCGAGGAATTGGCCATCGTCGTGACCGAGGCCAGCACCAACATCCTGCGCTATGCCGAGCGGGGCAGGGCGCTTGCGAGCATGACCCGTGCGCCGGGCGTGGCGCAGCTGGTGCTGATCTTCACCGACCGGGGGCCGGGCATCTCCGACGTGGACCGGATGTTCCAGGACGGCGAAAGCTCGACCGACTCCGCCGGGCTCGGGCTCGGGGCGATCCGGCGGCTCTCGGACAGCTTCGACATTCTCAGCTCGAGCGAGGACGGCACAACCATCGTCTGCACCTTCGACGCAAGGAACGTGCCGCTCAGCCCCGAGATCGAGGCGGTGGGGCTGCGGGTCTGCCATCCCAAGGAGCGCGAGTGCGGCGACGACTTCGTGCTGCGCCAGACACGTGGCGCGACCGACGTGCTGCTCTGCGACGGGCTGGGTCACGGGCCGCTCGCCGCCGAGGCCTCGGCCGAGGTCATCGAAGCGGCCAACGGCCTCGATGCCGAGCCGGGTCGGAGCATGCGGCGGATCACCGAGCGCCTCGTCGGCCATCGTGGCGCGGTGGCGAGCATCGTGCATATCGACTGGCCCGAGATGACAATGCGCTACGCCGGCCTTGGCAATATCGCGACGATCTGGATCGGCGCGCAGGGCGTGAAGCGGATGGCGGTGCGCGACGGCCGCATCGGTGCGGTGCCGACCGGGGGATACGAAGAGACCGTGCAGCTTGCGGTGGGGGACATGGTGATCCTGCACAGCGACGGGCTCAAGACCCTGCGCGAGGCGCATTTCCGGCCCGGGCTGCTGCACAAGAGCCCGCTTCTGATCGCGGGCTTCCTGCTTGATCGGGCATTTCGCGGGCGCGACGATGCGAGCATCGTGGTGATCCGGCTGACAGGGGAGCGCGAGGGATGAAGTCGGCAAAACTGACGACGCTGACGCTCGAGGACGGCTCGGACGTCGCCCGCCTGCGCGAGATTGCCATGGCGCTGACCAAGGTGCTGTCCTTCGGGGCGTTCGAGCGCACCCGTGCCGTCACCGCGGTGGTCGAGCTTGGGCGCAACGCCGTCGAGCATGGCCAGAAAGGTCGCGCGACCTTTACCCTGACCGACCTGAAGGGAAAACCGGCGCTGGGGCTCACGGTCATAGACCAGGGTGAGGGCATCCCCAGCGAGAAGCTCGATCCAGACCGGAAGATCGACTCGTCCTCGGGGCTGGGGCTCGGCCTGCGCGGGGTGCAGCGCATTGCCGCGCGTTTCGATGTCGAAACCGGCGCCGAGGGCACCCGCATTGATGCCACCTTCCTGCCCTCGTCCAAGATCAGCTCCGCCCGCGACAGCCTCATCGCCCGCGCCCACGAGGCGCTCGAGGACCTGAAGGCCAACGATCCGACGGCGGTGCTGGCCGAGAAGAACCGCGAATTGCAGGCCGGCATCGCCGACCGCGACCTGCTGATGCAGGAACTGCACCACCGCACCGGCAACAATCTCGCGCTGATCGTGGCGCTGATCCGCATGAGCCGCTCGCAGGCCGTGCAGGACGAGACGCAGCAGGCGCTCAGCGAACTCGAGGTGCGCGTCGGCTCGCTGTCGAAGGCGCATGAACTCATGCAGCGCACCGCCAACTCCGGCGACATCGATCTCTGCGAGATGCTCGACGAGGTCGCCCGGAACGCGGAACAGGCGTTCAGCGGCGAGGGCTTCCGGGTGCGCATTTCGGTCACCTGTCCCGCCATGAACCTCGACGGCAAGCTGGCGATCGACATCGGCCTGATCGTCGGCGAGCTGATCACCAACGCCTACAAGTACGCCTTTGACGGACGCAGCGAAGGGATGATCGCCGTCGACGCCTCGGGCGACGCGGGGCAGGGGCTGGTGCTCACGGTGTCCGACGACGGCGTTGGCCTCGGCGATGGCAACAAGCGGCCCGAGCGCTCGAACTCGCTGGGCTGGCGGATGATCCGCACGCTGACGTTCCAGCACAACGCGACCCTGTCGGTGGATGGCAGCGACGGGCTGTGCGTGCAGGTGCGCTTTCCCGGCATCGACTGAGGGTCACAGCCCCCGCAGCAGGCGCAGTGCGTCGTAGATCGCCGCGTGGGTGTTGCGCGCCGCGACCGCGTCGCCGATGCGGAACACCCTGAACGCGCCCTCGGGGTTGGTGTCGATGGTCTGCACCCCGCCGGTCGCGAGCGCCTCGTAGTCGACCTCGCCCAGGTTGCGGGACAGCGGCTTCAGCGCAAAGTAGAGCTCGTCGAGTGGCCGGGTGCCGTGGTTTACCACCACCTGGTCGACAACCCGTTCGCGGATGGCAGGGCCGTAGTCGGACCCCAGCACCGCCCGCAGCCGGTTGCCCTCGCGCGCCACCGACCGCAGCCGCCACGTGGTGGTGAAGGTCACGTCGCGCTGCTGCATGTTGCGCATGTAGGGCACGAGGCTCATCGCCATGACCTCGGGCGCGAAGGCGCGGTCGGGGGTGACGAGCTCGACGCTTGCACCGGTTTCCGAGATCACGTCGACCGCCTGCAGCGCCGCGTGGTCGCCTGCGTCGTCGAAGACCAGAACCTGCTGGCCCGGCTTGGCGTCCCCCGAAAGGATGTCCCACGCCGAGACGACAAGATCGTTGCCCGTCTCCAGCACCTCGGTATGGGGCAGACCGCCGGTGGCGACGATGATCTCGTCGGGGTCGGTGGCGGTCACGTCCTCGGCCTCGGCGAAAGTGTTGAACCGGAAGGCCACGCCCAGCTTCTCGCATTGTTCGAACCGCCACGCGATGATCGCGCCCATCTCGCGCCGTCGCTCCTGCAACGCGCTAAGCCGGATCTGTCCGCCGGGCCGGTCGGCGGCCTCGAACACGGTGACCGCGTGGCCGCGTTCGGCCGCGACGCGGGCGGCCTCCATGCCCGCGGGGCCTGCGCCGACGACGGTGACGCGCTTCGGCGCCTCGGCCCGGGCGATGGCATGGGGCATCTCGAGCTCGCGTCCGGTCGACGGGTTGTGCAGGCACAGCGCCATGCCGCCCTGGTAGATCCGGTCGAGACAGTAGTTGGCGCCGACGCAGGGGCGGATGTCGTCCTCGCGGCCCTCCATGACCTTGCGCATGAGATGCGGGTCGGCGATGTGGGCGCGGGTCATGCCCACCATGTCGAGCTTGCCGCTGGCGATGGCATGGCGCGCGGTCGCCACGTCGGCGATCTTGGCGGCGTGGAAGGTCGGAAACCCGGTCTCACGCCGGATCTCGCCGGCGAAATCGAGATGCGGCGCGTTGCGCATGCCCTGCACCGGGATCACGTCGGTCAGGCCGGCATCCGTGTCGATGTGGCCGCGCACCACGTTCAGGAAGTCGACCAGGCCACTGTCCTTGAGCCGCTGCGTGATCGCGCGCCCTTCGCTGGCATCGAAGCCGCCGGGCGTGTCCTCGTCGCCGCTGTAGCGGACGCCGACGATGAACGCATCGCCGCAGCGGGCCCGGATCGCGCGCAGCACGTCGAAGGCAAAGCGCATCCGGTTGTCGAGATCGCCGCCGTAGGGCGCCTCGAGATCGTTGGTCAGCGGCGACCAGAACTGGTCCATCAGGTGGCCGTAGGCCTCGAGCTCGATCCCGTCGAGCCCCGCCGCCTGCATCCGTTCCGCGGCAAGCGCGTAATCCTCGATGATGCGGGCGATGTCCCAGTCCTCGGCCTTTTTCGGAAACGCCCGGTGCGCCGGCTCGCGCAGATGCCCGGCCGAGACGACGGGCAGCCAGTCGCCGGTGTCCCAGCGGGTGCGGCGGCCAAGGTGGGTGAGCTGGATCATCACCGCGCAGCCTTCGTCGTGGCAGTCCTGCGTGAGCTTCGCCATGTGGCCGACGACCTCGTCCTTCCACGCGAGGATGTTGTTGAAGGCCGGCGGGCTGTCACGGGCGACGCTCGCCGACCCGGCGGTCATGGTCAGCGCGATCCCGGCCTTGGCGCGCTCGACGTGGTAGGCGCGGTAGCGGTCCTTGGGCATGCCGTCCTCGGGGTAGGCGGGCTCGTGGCTCGAGATCATCACCCGGTTCTTCAGCGTCAGGTGCTTGAGCCGGTAGGGCTGCAGGAGGGGGTCGTTCGTCATGGCCATGTGCCTTCTGCGAGGGGGCTTGCTACATGACACAAGGCATCCGTGAAAATGTTCATGTGTGTCAAGAAAAATGATATGAGTGCCGACAGATACGTTATTTTTCGCCCTGAAATGGCTAATTTCGTCAACACTGGTATTGAAGCGAGAATGTGATGTATGGTCAGAGGTGAACATTTCCGCGCGCGGCGCGACGAGAGGCTGCATGACCGACGACCCATCCCCCGAACGCGGCTGGCGCGGATCGCAGGAGCTCTGGCTCGACGCGGCCTACGCGGCGCTGGTCGAAAGAGGCGTCGACGCGGTGAAGATCATGCCGCTCGCCAACGCGCTGGAGCTGTCGCGCACCAGTTTCTACTGGTTCTTCAAGGATCGCCGGCAGTTGCTTGCGATGCTGCTCAACCGCTGGGAGGACACGACCACCCGCCCGCTGGTCGCGGCGACACGCGACTACGCCGCGAGCCAGACCGAGGCGATGCTGAACGTGATCGGCCTGTTCCTGTCGGATGCCTCGTTCGATGCGCGGCTGGAACGGGCGGTGCGGGCCTGGGCGCAGCAGGACGCCGACGTGCTGCTGCGGTTGCAGCAGGCCGACGCGGAACGGCTTGCCGCGCTGCGCGACATGCTGGCGCACTGGGGGCACGATCCGCAGGATTCCGACGTGCGGGCGCGGACGATCTATCTCGTGCAGGTCGGCTATATCTCGATGGGGGTGAACGAGCCGCTGCAGGAGCGGCTCGCCCGGTTCCCGAGCTACGTCGAGATCTACACCGGCGCCCGCCCGACGAAAGCCGAGATGGACCGGCTCAGGGGGCGGATCGGGGCGAAGGTCTGAGCGGGCTCACTCGGCCAGCGCGCGCATGACCGTGATGAGGTCCGACTTGCCCTCGAAGCCGATGCCGGGCAGCTCGGGCATGGTGATGTGGCCGTCCTCGACCTGAACCCCGTCCGGAAAGCCGCCGTAGGGCTGGAACAGGTCCGGGTAGCTTTCGTTGCCGCCAAGCCCGAGCCCCGCCGCGATGTTGAGCGACATCTGGTGCCCGCCGTGCGGGATGCAGCGCTTCGGCGACCAGCCAAGCTCGTGCAGCACGTCGAGCGTGCGCATGTATTCCACGAGACCGTAGGACAGCGCGCAGTCGAACTGCAGCCAGTCGCGGTCGGGGCGCATGCCGCCGTAGCGCAGCAGGTTGCGGGCGTCCTGATGCGAGAACAGGTTCTCGCCGGTGGCCATCGGGGCGGGGTAGAACTCGGCCATCGCGGCCTGAAGCTGGTAGTCGAGCGGGTCGCCGATCTCTTCGTACCAGAACAGCGGATACTGCCGCAGCATCTTGGCATAGGCGATGGCGGTCTCGAGGTCGAAACGACCGTTGGCGTCGACCGCAAGCTGGGCCTCGTGGCCGATCTCGTCGAGCACCGCCTCGATGCGGCGCTGGTCCTCGTCGATGGGCGCGCCGCCGATCTTCATCTTCACCACCGTGTAGCCCCGGTCGACATAGCCGCGCATTTCCTGCCGCAGCGCGCTGTCGTCCTTGCCCGGGTAGTAGTAGCCGCCGGCGGCATAGACGAAGACGCGCGGGTCGGCCTCGCGGCCTTCGCGCTCGGCCAGCAGGCGGAAGAGCGGTTTCTCCTCGATCTTGGCGATGGCATCCCAGACCGCCATGTCGATGGTGCCGACGGCGACCGAACGTTCGCCGTGGCCGCCGGGCTTCTCGTTCTGCATCATCGCGGCCCAGATCCGGTGGCCGTCGAGATTGCTGCCGGCGTCGTTCAGCAGGCTGTCGGGGTCGACCTGCAGGATGCGGTCGCGGAAGCGCTCGCGGATCAGCCCACCCTGTCCGTAGCGGCCGTTCGAGTTGAAGCCGTAGCCCACCACCGGGCGGCCGTCGCGGATGACGTCGGTCACCACGGCAACAAGGCTCGCGGTCATCTTGCTGAAGTCGATGTAGGCGTTCCGGATCGGCGAGGAGATCGGCTTGGTGACCTCGCGGATGTCGACGATGCGCATGGCGTGTCCTTTCCCTTGGAGCCGCGGGCGCGGCGTTGCGCGGAGATTACGCGCGGGAGGGGCTCGGAGGCCAATGCCGTCTGCGCCTCAATTGATGCTGAAAGTGTATAAGTCAGTTGCCGGTGACCATGTCCCAGAAGCGTTCGCAATGGGGGGTAAGCCGGGCGCGGGGGCGATGGATCACGACCTCGACGGGGATGTCATGCGTCTCATCGGTGGCCCGGACGAGGCGCCCGAGCGCCAGCTCGTCCTCGGCCAGCGAAAGCGGCAGGTAGGCAACGCCCTGGCCTTCCTTTGCCATCTCGAGGTTGGTGGCGGCGAGCATCGACTGCATCGCCCGCCGCAGCTTGGGGCGGCCGCGCGATGCCCAATGGGTCTCGAGGATCGTGTGCAGACCCGAGGCACTGCCGTAGGCGAGGAACGGCGCCCCGGGCTCCGTGCGGTCGAGCCGCCAGCGCGGCTGCCCGTCGGCATCGGGCGCACAGAGCGGCACCAGTCGGTCGGCGCCCACCGGATGGGCGCGGAACTGCTTCTCGGGCAGGGCCGGCGCCGAGGTCATGCCCCTGTGGCAGATGAAGAAACTGGCCTCGCCGTCCTGCATCAGGCGCAGGCACTGGCGGTGGGAGTCCGAGACCATGTTGAGCGTGCCGACCTCGGACGGCCCTGCCACCCGTGTCAGCCAGCGCGGCACGAAGGTGTAGGAAAGCGCATGTGTCGCCGCGAGGGTCAGGCTGCGCTCGGCCCGGCCCGCGGCCTCGAGCACCGCGTGGCGCGCGTCGGCCAGCATCCGGACGATGGCCTCGGCGCGCGGCTGGAAGGCGCGCCCGGCGGGGGTGAGCGCGATCTGCCGGGTGGTGCGGCTGACCAGCGGGGTGCCGAGCGCGTCCTCTAGGCTGCGGATGCGCCGGCTGAAGGCCGGTTGCGTCATGTTGCGCGTTTCGGCGGCGCGCGAGAAGTTCATCGCACGCGCGAGGGCGAGGAAATCTTCCAGAAGTGCCGTGTCCATCTGCGCGCCCCGTGCCGAAACCCATACCGCTTCTGCATGGGATAGCAGGCAGGGCCGGGCAGGGCTAGCGGTAGCGACCGTCGGCGATGCGGTCCGGCACCGGGGCGCTGCCCGCGCGGTCGCCGAGGCCTTCGAGGATGCTATCCACCATAAGCCGTTGCGCCGCGTGGCTGCGCCAGTTCTCGCGTAGCGCGATCTGGAAGCGGGCGCTGTAGGAAAACAGGTCGCGCCGCAGCGGGCGCAGCTTCACCCGTCGCGACAGGACATCGGCCATGTGCTCGGGCAGGTAGCCGAGGAAGGCACCGGACAGGATCAGATGCGCCTCGGCCTCCATGTCCGACACCGTGGCATGGGCCGAGGGGATGGCGAAGATGCGGGTGTCGCGCGCGCCCCAGTACGAGCGGGCAACGATGCGGTGATCTCGCACGGTGTCGATGCCGACCTCTGTTTCAGGCACGTCGAAAAGCGGGTGCGCCTCGCTGCAGTAGAAGTGGTGCGGCTCCTCGTAGAGGTCGATGTAGTCGAGCCCGAGAATGACCTTGGGAAAGCTGCCCACCACCATGTCGACCCGCCGGGCCAGCACCTCGGCCAGCAGCTCGTTCGGGGTAAGCGCCACCAGCCGCAGGTGAACCCCCGGCGCCTGCCGGGTGAACTGCCCGAGCGCGTGGCTCATCGGGCAGCGCGGGTCCGAGATCATGTTGTCGACCAGCCCGATGGTCAGGTTGCGCGGCATCTTGGCGTTGAGCGTGCCGACCCGCTGGCCGAACTGGTCGAGCGCCTTCAGCAGGCGGTCGCATTCCTCGTAGAACTGCTCGCCGGCCGTGGTCAGCTCGAAGCCCGAGCGACCGCGCTGGCAGAGCTTCATGCCGAAGCGTTTCTCGAGCGCCGACACCTTTTCCGAGATCGTCGACAGCGCGAGGTTCAGCTCGAGCTGGGCGGCGGACAGCCCGCCGGCCTCGACCACGGCCATGAAGATACGAATGAGCCGGATGTCGATGGTCTCGACCGAGAAGCCGACCTTGCGGTCCGAGGGGGCGGTGGCGGTCGGATCGGGGGGCATGGGCGTTCCGTGGTTCTTGGTTCGGAAAAGACCGAAGTGATTTTCGGTTTTTCCTGATTTTTCCGAAGGCATGTCAACGGAAATCTGGGGCAAAGCGTTCGAGAGGATGAGATGAAGGACTTCAACCAGCCGTTGGGCGGCAACGCGATGCCGCGCATGGGCGGCCCGGCCACGATGATGCGCCTGCCCACGCAGGATACCGCCGAGGGGCTCGACGCCTGCTTCGTCGGCATCCCCATGGACATCGGCACCTCGAACCGGTCGGGCACGCGGCTGGGGCCGCGCCAGATCCGCGACGAAAGCCGGATGATCCGGCCCTACAACATGGCGACGCGGGCCGCGCCCTTCGACAGCCTGCAGGTGGCCGACATCGGCGACGTGCCGATCAACACTTTCGACCTCAAGAAGTCCGTCGGCATCATCGCCGACACCTACCGGGCGATCCTGTCGCACGGGGTGGTGCCGCTCACGCTCGGCGGAGATCACACGCTGACATGGCCGATCCTGCGGGCGATGGCCGAGCGTCACGGCCCCGTCGCGCTGATCCACGTCGATGCGCATTCGGACACCAACGCGCAGATGTTCGGAGAAGAGGCCGCGCACGGCTGCCCCTTCCGGCGCGCCCACGAAGAGGGGCTTCTGCAGAACGACAAGGTGTTCCAGATCGGCCTGCGCGGCTCGGGCTACGCGCCCGAGGATTTCGACTGGGGCCGCGACAAGGGCTGGACGGTGGTGCCCGCCGAGGCCTGCTGGCACAAGTCGCTCGCCCCGCTCATGGCCGAGATCCGCGAGACCATCGGCGACGCGCCGGTGTATCTCAGCTACGACATCGACAGCCTCGATCCGGCCTTTGCGCCGGGCACGGGCACGGTCGAGGTGGGCGGGCTCACCACCATCCAGGGGCTCGAGATCATCCGCGGCTGCGCCGGGCTGAACCTCGTGGGCTGCGACCTCGTCGAGGTCTCGCCGCCCTACGATCCGGCGGGCAACACCGCCGTGATCGCCGCCAATTTCCTGTTCGAGATGCTCTGCGCCCTGCCGGGCGTGGCGCGCGACTGAGCGACCCGACACCACTCACGACTGACCTTGAGACAGATCAAGACGACGGCCCCAAGGCCGCGACATCAACCGGGAGACAACCAAGATGACGAGATACGGCAAGACCGCTGTCAGCACGCTGGCCCTGACCCTCGCCGCGCAGGGCGCGCTGGCCGAGGGCGAACTGAACGCGCTGGTCTGGTGCGACCACACCGACCCGGCGCTCATCGAGCCCTTCGAGGAGGCGCATGACGTCAAGGTCAACCTGCGCGAATACGAGGGCACCGGCGCCGCGCTGGCGCTGCTCGACCAGTCCCGCCCCGGCGACTGGGACGTGCTGGTGATCGACGGCATCGACGTGTTCCGCGCCGTCGAGGCGGGCATTCTCGCGCCGCTGCCGGCGGATGAGCTGCCGACGGCCGACTTCTTCCCCGAAGTGGTGATGGAGGCCAACAACACGGTCGATGGCACCACCTACGCGGTGACCGAGAAATTCGGCTACAACACGATCTCCTACAATTCCGACAAGGTCGACGCGGCGGACATGGAGAGCCTCTCGACCGTCTGGTCCGAGAAATACGACGGCCGCATCTCGATCTACGACTACTACCTGCCGGTGATGGGGCTTGCCGCCATCGCCGAGGGGATCCCCACCGCCGACATCGACGCCGAGGCGCTCGACACCATCGGGGGGACGCTCTCGACCATGCGGTCCCGGGCGGCCTCGGTCGCGGGCGTGGTCGCGGCGCAGACGGCGCTGGCCACCGGCGAGGTCGACATCGTCGTCGGCGGCGGCGAGTGGCTGACGGCGGGGCTCGCGGGCGAGCAGCCCGAGCTCACCTGGACCATCCCCGAGGAGGGCGCGGTGCTCTGGAGCCAGTCGATCGGCGTGCTCGAGGGCTCCGAGCAGCCGGACCTCGCGCTGGAGTTCGTCAAATACATCACCGGCCCCGAGGGGCAGGCGCGGCTGGCGACCTCCTCGTGCTTCTGGGGGATGCCCGCCAACGCCAAGGCCGGTGACGTGCTGAGCGACGACCAGAAGGCGCTGCTGCGCTGGGACCAGCAGCCGGACTACCTCGAGCGGACGCAGCTCTACCCGGCGCCGGACATGGATCTCGACATCGAGATGCAGGATCTCTGGCTGGAAACGCTGCAGCAATGAGCGACGGGACTGCCCGGAGGGGCTGGGGCTTCACCGCCCCGGCCCTGATCTGGACGCTTGCCTTCTTCGTGGTGCCCTTCGTCGTGATGGGCGCCATGAGCCTTGCGACCCTCGACGGCCGCACGCTGGTCTGGGACCTGTCGCTGGCCAACTACATCGAGCTCGGCCAGAAGGCCTATCTCGCCCGCGCCATCATGGTCTCGCTCGAGATCACGCTGACCGTCACGGCGGTCTCGGTGCTGCTGGCCTACCCGCTGGCCTGGATCATCGCCTTCCACGTGCCGCGCCGCTGGCAGCGGCTGGCGCTGCTGCTGGCGATCCTGCCGTTCTGGACCTCCTACGTGGTGCGCTCCTACGCGTGGCTGCTGGTGCTGGCGCGCGAGGGGGTGGTGAACAACACGCTGATGGCGCTGGGGGTCATCGCCGAGCCGGTGACGCTGGCGAACACGCGCTTCGCGACGGTGACCGGCTTCGTGCATTTCTTCGTCATGCTGCTGACGCTGACGATCTTCTCGAACCTCGTGCAGCTGTCGCCCAATTACCGCCGCGCGGCGATGGACCTTGGCGCCAACGCCTTCCAGACGTTTCGCCACGTGATCCTGCCGCTGACCCTGCCGGGAATCGTCACCGGTGCCTTCCTGACCTTCGTGCTATGCATCGGCGACTACGTGACGCCGCAGATCCTCGGCGGCAACACCGAGCTGACGGTGCCGCAGGTCATCATGGTGCAGCTCGGACGGCGCGCCGACTTCCCGCTCGCGGCGGCACTGGCCATCGTGCTCATGGGGATCGTGTCGCTGGCCTACCTCGCCTCGGCACGCTGGCTGAGGCTCGACCGGATATGATGCGTCTCCTGCCCTGGGCCTACCTGCTGGCGGCCTTCGTCTTCATCTACCTGCCGGTCGGCACGCTGGTACTGTTCTCGTTCCAGGAGGGCGGGCTGCCGGTGCCGCCCTTCGAGGGCCCCTCGCTGCGCTGGTATGGCGACATCCTGAGCGACGGCGACCTGATGGGCGCGCTCGGCAATTCGCTGATGGTGGCCTTCGGCTCGTCGGCGGTGGCGGTCACGCTGGGCTTCTTCGCGGCCTACGGGCTGGCGCGGCACGTGCTGCCCGGCTCGGCGCTGCTGCGCGGGCTGCTGATCGCGCCGCTGACCGTGAGCTACCTGATCGTCGGGCTCGGCCTGCTGATCGTGCTGACCCGCACCGGCATCGGTCTGTCGCTGGTCACTGCCGGCATCGGCCACGTCGTCATCAACCTGCCGCTCGCCTTCGCCATCATCTACGCCGCCATGGGCGCGCAGCAGCAGAACGCCGAACGCGCGGCGCGCGATCTTGGCGCGGGCGAGGCGCAGGTGATCGCGCTCGTCACCGTGCCGATGCTGCTGCCGGCGATCCTTGCCGCCTTCTTCCTGTCGGTGACGCTCAGCTGGGACGAGTTCATCATCTCCTTCCTGCTCACCCGCTTCGACGTGACCCTGCCGGTCGAGATCTGGTCGCTGCTGCGCTCGGGGCTCTCGCCGCGGCTGAACGCCATCGGAAGCCTCGTCTTTCTCGTCTCGGTGGCCGTCGTCCTCCTGCTCGAAATCCTCGTTTTCCGGAAACGCCCATGACCGCACCCGTGAGCCTTCAGGGGCTGAACCACTACTTCAACACCTTCCACGCGCTGAAGGACATCGCGCTCGAGATCGCGGCGGGCGAATACGTCACGCTGCTGGGGCCGTCGGGCTGCGGCAAGACCACGCTGCTGTCGGTGCTGGGCGGTTTCGTGCAGCCGACGCGGGGGCAGGTGCTGATCGGCGGGCGCGACATGACCCGGGTGGCGCCCGCGAAGCGCCCCACCACCACGATGTTCCAGGATTACGCGCTGTTCCCACACATGAGCCTGTGCGACAACGTCGGCTTCGGCCTGCGGATGGCGGGGCAGGGGCGCCGGGCGCGCGACGCGCGGGCGATGGAGATGCTCGACCTCGTGGGGCTCTCCGACGCGGCGGACAAGCGGCCGCACGCGCTTTCGGGCGGCCAGCGGCAGCGGGTGGCACTGGCGCGCGCGCTGGCGGTCGAGCCCGACGTGCTGCTGCTCGACGAACCGCTCGGGGCGCTCGACCTCAAGCTGCGGCGCGCGATGCAGGACGAGCTGAAGGAGATCCAGCGCAAGGTCGGCACCACCTTCGTGCATGTGACCCACGACCAGGAAGAGGCGATGGCCATCGCCGACCGCATCGTGGTGATGAACGCCGGCCGGATCGAGGACGAGGGCACCCCGGCGCGGGTCTACCGCGCCCCGGCGACGCTCTTCGCCGCCGATTTCATGGGCGAGATGAACCACATCCCCGCGCAGGTGACCGACGCGGGCGTCGAAACGGCCTTTGGCGCGCTGCCCTCGCAGGGCGTGCGCGCGGGCCGGGCGACCGCCTGCCTGCGCCCCGAGGCGATCACCACCGGCGACGCGGGCTTTGCCCTGGGGGCCGCCACCGTGCGGGATGCGGCCTTTTTCGGCACCCATTGCCGCGCGCATGTCATTCCCGAGGCGGCGCCCGAGCTGGTGCTGATCGCGCATCTGCCGCCCGGCGCCTTGCCCGAACCGGGGGCGCGGCTCATGCTGTCGACCGACCCCGCCGCCGTGAAGATCTACCCGATGGAGGCCTGAGACATGCAGCGCGCCCGCGCCGAGGACTGGTATCGCACCCGCACCGTGGGGGACGACGTCACCCATATCGACGAGCCCTTCATCCACGAATTCTACCGCTGCAACATGTGGCACGTGCGCGGGCGCGACCGCGACATGCTGGTCGACAGCGGCATGGGCGTGGTGAGCCTGCGCGAATGGGTGCCGCTGGTGACAGAGCGCGGCCTGACCGCCGTGGCGAGCCATACGCATTTCGACCATGTCGGCTGTCACCACGAGTTCGACGACCGCGCGGTGCACCGGGCCGAGGCCGAGATCCTCGAGGCGCCGACGCGCCGCGCGACGCTCGCCGACCCCTACGTGACCGACGACATCTTCGACGTGCTGCCGCCCGAGCCCTACGCCTCGGACAGCTACGCGGTGCGGCCCGCGCGGCCGACGCGGGTGCTCGACGACGGCGACATCATCGACCTCGGCGACCGGCATTTCGAGGTGATCCACACGCCCGGCCATTCGCCCGGCGGAATCGCCCTCTGGGAGCCGGCGCGGGGCATCCTGTTCTCGGGCGACATCGTCTACGATGGCCCGCTGATCGAGGACACCTACCACGCCGATGCCGCCGACTACGTCCGCTCGATGGAGAGGATGTTGGAGCTGCCCGTGCGGGTGGTGCATGGCGGCCATTTCCCGAGCTACGGCGCAGAGCGCCACCGCGAGATCATCCGGAGCTGGCTCGACGGAAAGTCGTGAGTCGCAGGCAGGCAGGGGCCGGCCAACAGGCTCGGTCCGAGCGGCTGCGTGGACTGCCGCCAAACTGTGCAACCGGCGCAGAGTTTCGGATTTCGCTCCGCACTCCAGAAAAAAACAGTCTTGACTGTTTGCTTTCCGATCCCGTTGGATGAGCGCTAACGACAAGGAGGACCACGATGAGCGAAGACGACTACAAGAACCGCAGCTATGGCGAGATTCCCGTGGGCACCGGCTTCAAGCCCGGCATCGTCGTGGTCGACTTCCAGCTCGGCTTCACCGACCCGCAGTATCCGCTGGGTGGCGCGCCGCTGGTGATGCGGGCGCTCGAGAACACCGAGAAGCTGCTCGAAGTGGCGCGGCGCTACGGCGTGCCGGTTGCGAACTGCAACACCGCCTATATGAACGAGCGCGAGATGCCCTACTGGAAGATCACCGCCGTGCGCGAGACCTTCCGGCACGATCACCCGAGCGCGGCCATCGACCCGCGCATCTACGATCCGGCGTATGACCTCACGGTCTGCAAGAAGGCGCCCTCGATCTTCTTCAGCACCGATGTCGCGGATTTCTTCACCAAGGAGCGCGTCGACACGGTGATCATCACCGGCTGCAACACCAGCGGCTGCATCCGGGCAAGCTCGATCGACTCCTTCAGCCACAAGTATCGCACGCTGGTGCCCGAGGACTGCGTCGGCGACATCGAGGAGCAGCCGCACCGCGACAACCTGCGCGATCTCGGCCGCCGCTACGTCGACGTGACCAACCTCGCGGACACGCTCGCCTATCTCGAACGGTGGCACGCGGCCGAAACGGCCAGCGAAACCGCCTGAGCCCCTGTCGCACCTATTGGACTGACCAGATGACCCTGACCCTTCTCAAGAACGCGCAAATCGTCGACGGCACCACCCCGGAGCCCGCCGACCCGGTGAACATCGTCATCGAGGACGGCATCTTCAAAGAGGTCGCCGCCGGTGCCTCGGTCGATGCCGACGAGACGCTCGACCTCTCCGGCCTGACCGTCATGCCGGGGCTGATCGACTGCCACGTGCACGTCATCGCCTCGACCGCGAACCTCGGGCTGAACGCGTCGCTGCCGTCGTCGCTGATCGCCGCCAAGAGCTCGCGGCTGATGAACAACATGCTGATGCGCGGTTTCACCACGGTGCGCGACCTCGGCGGTGCCGACGTCGGCCTCAAGCAGGCGGTGGACGAAGGCTACTTCACCGCGCCGCGGCTGGTGATCTGTGGCAAGGCGCTGTCGCAGACCGGTGGCCACACCGACTACCGCGGCCCCTACAGCAACCGTGATGCAAGCTGGTATCCGACGCAGCTCGGCGCCATGGGACGTATCTGCGACGGCATCCCCGAGGTGCAGCGCGCCGCCCGCGAAGAGCTCAAGAACGGTGCCCAGTTCGTCAAGGTCATGGCCGACGGCGGCGTGTCCTCGCCCTCGGACCCGGTGGGCTATCTCGTCTATTCGGTCGACGAGCTGAAGGCGATCGTCGAGATCGCCAAGGGCTTTGGCACCTATGTCTCGGGGCACCTCTACTCGGACGAGGCCATCGTCCGGGCGCTGGACTGCGGCTTCGAGTGCATCGAGCACGGCAACCTGATGTCGGACGACACCATCGCGCGGGTCGCGCGCGAGGGCATCCCGGTGGTGCCCACCAACATCACCTACGACCTGCTGGCCCGGAAGGGCGCCGAGTTCGGCCTGCCGCCGGAGTCGGTGGCCAAGGTCTCGGACGTGCGCGAGGCGGGTCTCGAGCGGCTCGGCAAGATGCACGAGGCGGGCGTGCTGATGGGCTACGGCTCCGACCTGCTGGGCGGCATGCAGACCGAGCAGTCGGGCGAGTTCCCGCTGCGCGGCCGCTACATGCCAGCCGATGCCGTGATCCGCGCCGCGACCGTCGATGCCGCCAAGGTGCTGCGCATGGAGGGCCAGATCGGCGCGATCACCCCCGGCGCCTTTGCCGACGTGGTGGCGGTCGAGGGCAACCCGCTGAAGGACCTCGGTCTTCTGACCGGGCAGGGCGCGCATATGCCGCTCATCATGAAAGACGGCGTCGCCGTGAAGAAAACCACCTCACTCTGATCCCGAAGGGACGTCATGCTCAAAGACTACTCCGCCCTCAGCTTCGACATCTACGGCACGGTCATCGACTGGGAAACCGGCATCCGCACCAACCTGCGGCCGCTGACCGACCGGCTGCCCGACGAGATGAGCGACGACGCGGTGCTTGAACTGCACGCGCGGATGGAAAGCTTCCACCAGGCGCAGACCCCGGGCCGGCCCTACTCGGAACTGCTGGCGACGGTCTACCGCCGCTGCGGCGAGGCGCTGGGGCTCGCGCCCGACTGGGAAGAATGCGAGACCTACGGCAACAGCGTCGGCAACTGGCCGGCCTTCGACGACAGCGCCGAGGCGCTGGCCTATCTCAAGCAGCACTACAAGATGATCGCGCTTTCGAACGTCGACAACCGCAGCTTCGCGGGCTCGGCGCAGAAGCTCGGCATCGCCTGGGACGCCACCTACCTCGCCGAGGACATCGGCTCCTACAAGCCGTCGCAGCGCAACTTCGACTACATGCTGAAGATGATCGGCGACCTTGGCGTCGAGAAGTCGAAACTGCTGCACACCGCCGAGAGCATGTTCCACGATCACGTGCCGGGGCGCGCGAACGGGCTGGACAACGCGTGGATTTACCGCCGTCATGCCAAGACGGGGTTCGGCGCGACGATGGACCCGGGCAAGCTGGCCGAGACGACCTACCGCTTCAACAGCCTCATCGAGATGGCCGAGGCACACGAGAAGGGCGACATCTGACGCCACCCATCGGCGGAGCCGGCCCGCAAGAACCCGGCCCGCCATTCTTCGCACCCACAGGGAGACGACCATGAAGAAACTCATCGCGACGACCGCGCTGGCGGCCATGACGGCCGTGCCGGCGGTGGCCCAGACCGAATTCATCGCCAACAGCTTCTACGACTCGGCGGTGCCGATGTCGCAGCAGGGCTACATCCAGTGGGCCGAGCTGGTCGAGGAGCTGTCGGACGGCGACCTCGTGCCCGAGGTCTACACCGGCACCGTACTGCTCGCGCCGCGCGCCTCGCTGCAGGGCGTGCAGGACAACGTCGTGCAGGTCGCGCACCACGCGGCGATCTACACGCCCTCCGAGCTGCCCGTCGCCAACGCGGTGCAGGAGCTGGGCTTCAACTACAGCGACCCGATGCCGACGATCTTCGCCGTCACCGAGTTCTCGATGACCAACCCGACCCAGCTGCAGGAGTGGAAGGACAAGAGCGTCGTCTACCTCGGCGCCTACACCACGCCGCCCTACATCCTGATGTGCTCGAGCCCCGTCCGCACGCTGGACGAGATGCAGGGCAAGCGCATCCGCACCGCCGGGTCGAGCGTCTCGGTCTGGGTCGAGGAAGCCGGCGGCATCCCCGTCAACGTGCCCTCGAGCGAGATGTATACCGGTCTCGAGCGCGGCACCCTCGACTGCGCGACCAACTCGGCGAGCGATCTCGTCGACCGTTCGCTGCTCGAGGTCGCCGAGCACACCACGCTGCTTTCGACCGGCATGTACTGGTCGGGCCCGCAGTGGGGCTTCAACCCGTCGTTCTGGGCCGGGCTCACGGCTGACCAGCGCAGCGTGCTGATGGAGGCCTCGGCGCGCTCGATGGCCCGCATGATCATCGCCTACACCGACAATGCCGAAGCCGGGCTTCAGGCCTCGCAGGACGCGGGCGGCAACGTCTACGAGCCCGCCGAGGACCTGCTTGCCTCGGTCACCGATTTCCGCGAGGCGGCGCTGACCAAGGTCTACACCACCGCCGAAGAGCAGTACGGGCTCGAGAACGGCCAGGAGGTCATCGACGACTTCGTGGCCAAGATGGACAAGTGGAAAGAGCTTCTTGCCGACGTCGACACCGACGACGAGGATGCGCTGACCGAGCTTGCCATGCAGGAAATCTACAGCAAGATCGACCCCGCCACCTACGGCGTCGACTGATCGACACCGGTCGGGCCCGCCGCAGGCGCGGGCCCGAACCCTCCCACACCGACCCGTGGAGACCGCCCATGCAGCCGATCGTCAAGGCCATCCGCTGGATCAACATCGGCGCCGCGACGCTGGCGAGCGCGATGATGGTGCTCATGATGCTGCACATCACGCTCGACGTCGCCGCCCGCTACTTCTTCAACGGCCAGATCGTCGGCACGCTCGAGGTCGTCTCGTTCTACTACATGGTCGCGCTGGTCTTCCTCGCCTTCGGTTTCGTCGAGCTGAAGCACGAGAACATCCGCGTCGACCTTTTCGTCCAGATGATGCCGCGCCGGGTCCGCTTCGGGCTCTACGTCTTCGCCTGCCTGATGGGGCTCGTGTTCTTCGGGATGCTGTTCTGGCAGACCCTGTCCGACGCGATCCGCGCCACCGGAAGCGGCGAGGAGGCGATGAGCAACTTCCGCTTCATCATCTGGCCCTCGCGCTGGTCGCTGCCGGTGGGCTTTGCCGCCGCCTTCCTCGCGGTGGTGTCCAACCTGCTTACCTCGCTGTCGCAGCGCACCGCCCTGTGACCCCGCCCAGGAGTATCCGACATGAGCAATCTTGACGTCGGGATCGCGGGCGTCGTCCTCGCGCTCGTCCTGATCGCCCTTCGCGTGCCCGTGGGCATCGCGCTGGGGCTGGTATCCATCGGCGGCATCGCCGTGATGTTCAACATGAACGTGGCCTGGGGCATGATCTCGGCCACCCCCTTCGACTACGTCGGCCAGTGGGAGCTGTCGGCCGCGCCGATGTTCCTGCTCATGGGGTTCATCTGCTCCTCGACCGACATGACCCGAGGGTTGTTCCTCGCGCTCCGGATCTACCTGTCGCGGCTGCCCGGCGGGCTTGCCATCACCTCGGTCGGGGCCTGCGCCTTCTTCGCGGCGGCCTCGGGGTCGTCGGTCGCCACCGCCTCGGCGATGTCGCGCATGGCGGTGCCCGAGATGCTCAAGAACGGCTACGACCGGGGGCTCGCCACCGGCACCATCGCCGCGTCGGGCACGCTCGGCTCGCTGATCCCGCCATCGGTCCTGCTGATCCTCTACGGCGTCTACGCACAGGTGTCGGTGGGGCAGCTCTTCATGGCGGGCTTCATCCCCGGCCTGCTGTCGGCGCTGATCTACATGGCGATGATCATCATCCGCGTGAAGCTCAAGCCCGAGCTCGCCGGCTCCGGCAAGGTCGTGGTCACCGACCAGGAGCGGCGCGAGGCGCTGCGCGACATCTGGCCGCTGCCCACCCTGATCCTCGTGGTGCTGGGCGGCATCTTCACCGGGGTCTTCTCGCCGACCGAGGCCGGCGCACTCGGTGCGTTTGCCGCGGCCGTGATCGCGCTGGCGCGGCGCAAGCTCACGTGGCGCACCTTCGTCGAGGCGGTGAGCCAGGCGATGATCTCGACCGCGTCGATCTTCATCATCCTGATCGGCTCGCTGTTCTTCACCCGCTTCCTCGCGCTGTCGGGCTTTCCGCGCGCCTTCAGCGACGCCATCCTGTCGGTCAGCGACCAGACCTGGTGGATCCTCTTCGCGGTGGCGGTGATCTACCTCGTGCTGGGTATGCTCATCGACAGCATCGGCCTGCTGCTTCTGACGCTGCCGATCCTCGTGCCGATGGTGGATGCCTCGGGCATCAACGCGGTGTGGTTCGGCATCATCGTCATCAAGCTGCTCGAGGTCGGGCTCATCACGCCGCCGATCGGGCTCAATGTCTACATGATAAACGGGGCCTTGAAGAACGCGGTGACATTGCCGGAGATCTTCAAGGGGATCACCTGGTTCCTGGCGATGGACATCCTGACGCTGATCATCCTGATCGCCTTCCCCGTGCTTTCGCTCTGGTTGCCATCCATCGCATACTGATCGCCGGATCGGCGCAGCGCCCCCGGCTCGGGGGCGCCCGCCCTAGGGAAACGCGACGCGGCAACTGGGAGGAGACCCGCTTGAAACAGGACAGGCCGCTTCAGGCCCGCAGCATCGCCACGCGCGAAAAGCTCATCCATGCCGCGCTCGACGTGATCTTCGACGTGGGCTACGAGAACGCTTCGACCACCGAGTTCTCGAAGCGGGCAGGGGTGTCGCGCGGTGCGCTGCTGCATCACTTTCCCGCCCGCTCCGACATCATGGTCGCGGCGATGGAGACGTTGCTGCGCGACGGCACCGCCGAGATCCGCGAGATGGCCGTGGCGGTGTCGCGCAACGAGATGGGCCTCGACGCCTTCATCGAATGGCTGCAGCAGCTCTTCTCGGGGCGGTTCTTCTACCTGTCGGTGGAATTCATCAACGGCGCGCGCACCGACCCGGATCTGCGCGCGCGGATGATCCCGGTGGTGCGCGAGTTCCACGAGGCGCTCGACGGGATCTGGAGCGAGTTCTGCGAGCCCACGGACCTGTCTGCGCAAGAGGCGGCGGTGGTTCTCAACATGACCCTGTGCCTTGTTCGCGGCATGGGGATCCAGACTGTCCTGCGCGAGGACCCGGCCTATTTCCACAGCCTACTCGAGGCGTGGAAGGCGGTTCTTCCACAATTGATGAAGGGGCCGCTGAAGGATCTCGTCTTCCCCCGGGGCGACGGCTCCAAGCCCTAGGATATTTACGTTTTTATTGTTCAACCTCAGCGTGTTGCGCAGTGATCATGCGGTCATGCGCGAAGCTGCATGTCGCCGGCCTGCACGGGCGAGGCCTCAGGCATCCGAGCGTGTGCAGCACCCGGAACCGGTGCGGGGGACTTTCCCCGGAGCCTTCGGAACTATCCCCAAAATCTGTGGGTGAAGCTGTGGATGGCACGCGTCCAGGCCATGCGGGGCAAGGGTCCGGACGGGGTGCTTAAAATTTGAGCGGCCTCCCTCCACACGCGGCATCTCCTTGGCGCGGAGCCCGGCGGCAGGGACGAACCGACATCTCCGAGCGACTGGACTTCGTGCGCGATCTGCGACATGCATGGTTCCAGAGACAGTGAGAGGCGATATGGCAGACGGAACCTTCGCAGCGTTGCTCCTGATCGCGGGGCTGACGGACATGGGCAGCAACTATTGCGGCACGGCGACCGGGTGTCTTGGCACCACCGAGTCGGTGCCGCGCGTGGCATTCTCCACCGGCACGACCCTCGAGCGCCGCGCCGAGGAAAGCCCCGAGATCTACCTGCGCTACGATTTCGGCCGTGACATCGGCCCGTTCGGCCAGGCGCTCGGGATCTCCTACGGCGAGGAAAGCGGATCGTGGCTCGGCTACGGCTTCACCTGGGACACCTTCATCGGAAAGAGCCCGTTCTACACCGAGCTGCACGCCATGCCGGGTCTCTACGCGGCGGGTGACGATTTCGATCTCGGCGGCCCCATCGAATTCCGCTCGGGCATCGAGTTCGGATACGAAAGCCGCGGCGGCTGGCGCTATGCGCTGAGCTATGACCACCGCTCGAACGCGGGGATCTACGACGACAACCCGGGCGTCGAGACGGTGCAGTTCCGCGTGAGCATGCCGCTCAGGTAAGGCGGCTCCCTCCGGGGAGGTTCTGGCGACAGGCCCGTGGTTGACGTTAGGTCATAGGCTAAAATTCGCACACATTTGATTTGCCGCATGTTTCGGGGCGGTTTCCCGCCCTAGACTTCCTTTCCGTGCCCCGGTGGATCGTCCGCCGGGGACCTGACGGAGGAGCCTCATCATGTCGACAAATGCATCCTACACCGAGACGACCGACGCCCCGGCCGACGCCAGCACGCCATACACCATCGCGAGCGGCGACACCTTCACCGGCACCATCGACAGTTTCGGAGACACAGACTGGGTCGCGATCTACCTCGATGCCGGCGTTGATTACACCTTTTCCCTGACCGGCGCCGACAGCGGAGACGGCACCCTCGCGGACCCCTACCTGTGGCTCTACGACGATTTCGAGGACGAGCTCGCCCAGGATGACGACGACGGCATCGGGCTCGATTCGGAGCTTACCTATACCGCGAGCTACAGCGGCTACTACTACATCGGCGCAAGCGCCTATGACGATGATTACACCGGCACCTACGAGCTTTCGGTGACAGCCTCGGGTTTCCCCGGCCAGCATATCAACGGCACCAACGGCTTCGACATCCTGACCGGGACGGCCGGCGATGACACCATCAACGGCATGGCGGCGAACGACTTCCTCGACGGTCTTGCCGGCGACGACGTGATCTACGGCGGCCAGGGCAACGACTCGCTCCTGGGACGCGAAGGTGACGACACGGTCTACGGTGGCAACAATCACGACAACATCGCGCTCGATGACGGCAACGACTATGCCGAAGGCGGCGTCGGTGACGACTCCATCGGTGGTGGCGCCGGCAACGACACGATCTACGGCGAGAACGGCAACGACGTGATCGGTGGCGGCACCGATGACGACTACATCGATGCTGGCGCCGATCAGGATGCGGCCTCGGGCGGCTACGGAGCGGACACGGTGATCGGCGGCTCGGGCGACGACACGCTGGCCGGCAGCTTCGGCCATGACCTGGTCGACGGCGGTGTCGGTGACGACAACATGGGTGGCGGCCTCGGCAACGACACGATGCTCGGCCACGACGGCGACGACACGATGGGCGCCGGTGACGGCAACGACCTTGTCGATGGCGAGACCGGCAACGACTTCCTTGCCGGCGGCAACGGCGATGACACCATCTACGGCGGCGAAGGCTATGACACCATCAACGCCGGCGATGGCGACGATATCATGTACGGGGGCTACGAAGGCGGCGACGGCTTCAGCGACCTGTTCGTATTCAACGATTTCAACGCCGGCGAATACGACGAGATCTGGGACTTCGAGGACGGCGTCGACCTGATCCGCGTCAGCGGCGTGGCACCGGCCCAGCTGAGCTTCACCAACACCGAGTACGGCGTCGAGGTCGAGGTCGGCGACAGTGGCCACGTGATCTACGTCGAGGGCATGGACTCCTCGACCCTGACCACCGACGACTTCATGTTCGTCTGAACCGACGACACGGCCGGCGCTCTCCACAGGGGGTGCCGGTTCGCTGCCGCTTTCCCGCACGGGGCCGCTCATCATGCGGCCCCGGCGCTTCTCACCGGTGGCCTCTCGCTCCGATGTCACGGTGCGTGCAGGGGTCGCACGCGCGAGGCTCCAGGCCTGACCGATCCCGCGCTCCGGGCCGAACGCTCTCTCCTTCTCCCAAATGTATCGCGATCTGGCCGCCAAGACGGCGACGTTCCGGGCTTGCAGTCGGCGTTTCTCTGTTCGCGGAGCGCGTCGGGGCGCCCGTCTGCGCCGCGACCGTTACCGCAATCGAATCCGATCTGTCCGACGCTTGAAAGTCGTCCATCGCAGCCGGCCAACCGGCGTGCGGCCCGGCGCATGTCGGCGAAGGACTGGCAGCCACCGGTTTGGAAAATATTTTAAACGTATGAAAATAATAGGTAAATAAAGAGTTCCTGAAAATGTCAGGTCCGTGTTGACATAAGTAAAGAGAGCGGCCTACATTTCAAATGTCAGATTGAAGATGACATATGTTCAGTCGACATGAGGAGAGGGAGGAAGACATGACCAAGCCGCTGCTCGAGGCGAAGGGCTTCAGGAAGTCCTTCGGCGGAGTGCCCGCCCTGAAGGACGGACGCTTCACGCTGGAGCGCGGCTCCGTGCATGCCCTCTGCGGTGGCAACGGCGCGGGCAAATCGACCTTTCTCAAGATCATCATGGGCATCCATCACGCCGATGCGGGCACCCTGCTGCGCAACGGCTCCGAGATCAGCTTCGCCGACCCGGCCGAAGCGCTCGCGAACGGGATTTCCATCATCGAGCAGGAGCTCAGCCCTGTCCCCGCGATGTCGGTGGCCGAGAACATCTACCTCGGGCGCGAGCCGGTCGGTCTGTTCGGCCGGATCGACTTCCGCACGATGAACCGCAACGCGCAGGAGCTGCTCGACGGTTTCCGCTTCGGCATCCGTGCCGACACGATGATGATGGACCTCACGGTCGCCCAGACCCAGCTTGTCGAGATCGCCAAGGCGCTCAGCTACGATGCCGAGGTCATCATCATGGACGAGCCGACATCGGCGCTTGGCGAGGCAGAGGCCGACCAGCTGTTCGAGGCGGTCGAGACGCTGAAGGCGCGGGGCAAGGGGGTGATCTACGTCAGCCACCGACTGTCCGAGATCTTCACGATCTGCGACAGCTACACGGTTTTCCGCGACGGGTCCTTCGTCGAGGAGGGGGCGCTTGCCGACATCGACAAGGAACGGCTCATCAACCTGATCGTCGGTCGGCCGCTGACCGAGGAATTCGTCAAGGAGAACGCGCCCGGAACCGAAAGCACCCTCTCGGTCAGCGGGCTTTCGGCCGCGCATGGCGTCCGCGACGTGACCTTCTCCGCACGGCGCGGCGAGATCCTCGCGCTCTACGGGCTCATGGGCTCGGGGCGCTCGGAGATTTTCGACCGGCTGTTCGGACTGTCGGACCAGACCGACGGGCAGATCGTCATCGAGGGCGCCGAGGCGCGGATCCGGACCCCGAACGACGCGATTGCGGCGGGGCTCGCCTACGTGACCGAGGACCGCAAGCGCTCGGGCCTGGTGCTCACCGGTGACGTGCGGGACAACCTCTGCCTCGCGACCCTCGACCGGATGTCGGCGGGCCAGGTCATGAACGCCCGGGCCGAGGGCGATGCCGCCGCCCGGATGATCGACACGCTGAACATCAAGACCGCGTCGGACCGGCTCGGGGTGTCGAACCTGTCGGGCGGCAACCAGCAGAAGGTTGTTCTTGGGAAGTGGTTCCTGACCGAGCCCCGCATCCTGCTGCTCGACGAGCCGACCCGTGGTGTCGACGTCGGCGCGAAACGTGAAATCTATCGCGTGATGTCCGATTTCACCCGTCAGGGCGGAACCGTCATCATGATCTCCTCCGAGACCGACGAAGTGCTGGGGATGGCCGACCGGGCCATCGTGATGCGCGACGGGCGGGTCGCCGGGGAACTGGAACGGGCCGAGATGTCGGCCGAGAAACTGCTGCACCTGGCGGCCTGAGCCGCCGCCGCGCGTGCATGGCGCCGGCCCCGCAACTCGTGGCGGGGCGCACCAATGGGAGGAACACCGTGAAAGAGCAAGTCAAAGCCGCAACACCAGCCGGCGCGGGGGCGGAGCAACGTCAGACGCTTTCGGAGCGGATCGGACCGGTGGCGCAGCGCTACGGCATCCTGATCGCGCTGATCGTCCTCTGCGTCGTGCTGTCGGTGGTGAACGAGAATTTCCTGAGCTCGCGCAACATCATCAACGTGCTGCGTCAGACCTCGATCAACGGCATCCTCGCCATCGGCATGACCTTCGTCATCCTGACCCGGGGCATCGACCTGTCGGTCGGTTCGGTGGTCGCGCTCGCCGGGGTGGTCTCCGCGAGCTTCGCCACGACCTCGGCGTCGGGCTTCATTCCCGGCGCGCCCTACTTCGCGCTGCTGCCGCTCGTCATCGGTCTCGTGACCGGGATCGCCATGGGCGCGCTCTCGGGGCTTGCCGTCGCGCGCTATGCGGTGCCGGCCTTCGTGGCAACGCTGGGGATGCTCTCGGCGGCGCGCGGGCTCACGCTGATCTATTCTGGCGGCCGTCCGATCCCGGCGCTCACCGATGGCTATCGCTGGATCGGGACCGGCGACATCGCCGGCATCCCGGTGCCGATCATTCTCTTCGCGCTGATCTTCGGGCTGTCCCACTTCGTGCTGACCCGCACGCGGTTCGGTCGCCACGTCTACGCGGTCGGGGGCAACCCCCATGCCGCGAAGGTCTCGGGGCTCTCGGTCAACCGGATCCGCTTCGCGGTCTACGCCATCTCGGGCGCGCTGGCGGGCATCGCCGGCATGATCCTGGCGGCGCGCACCGGGTCGGCCCTGCCGCAGGCCGGTGTCGCCTACGAGCTCGACGCCATCGCGGCCGTGGTCATCGGCGGCACCAGCCTGTCGGGCGGGATCGGCCGGGTCAGCGGCACGGTGATCGGCGCGCTGCTCATCGGCGTGATGAACAACGGTCTCGATCTGCTCGGGGTCGAATCCTACTACCAGCAGGTCATCAAGGGCGCCCTCATCGTCGCCGCGGTGATGCTGGATCGGTCCCGCAAGACCGAGCTCTGAGATCCGGCACGCCCGGTTTCCGGCACGGGCTGCACACTGGGGGCAGCCCGGCGCCATCCACGAAAGACGTCACTTAGGGAGGAATACCAGATGACGATCAAGAAGCTCATCAGCACGGCGAGCGCGGCAGCGCTCGGCCTGACGCTCGCCACGACGGCGAGCGCGCAGGACAAGATCGAGATCGGCGCGGCCGTCTACGGCCTCAACGCGGAGTTCATGCAGCTCTGGGCCGACGCCGCCGAGAACCACCCCGCGGTGCAGTCGGGTCTCGTCGACCTGACGGTGTTCGACGGCCGTTACGACGCGCTCGTCCAGCAGGACCAGTTCGAGACGATGATCACGCAGGGCTTTGACGCCATCGTCTTCGTGCCGATCGACATCGACGCCGGCGCCACCGCCGTCGAGCTTGCCAGCGAGGCGGGCATCCCGGTGGTCGGATCGAACACGCAGGTCAACAGCGACCTGCTGACCGCCTACGTCGGCTCGGACGACGTGCAGGCCGGCTACATGGAAGCCAAGTCGGTTCTGGACGAGATGAACTGCGAGGGCGACGTGGTCATCATCGAGGGCCCGATCGGCCAGTCGGCGCAGATCCAGCGTGGCGAGGGCAATGAAAAGGCCCTGTCCGAATGCCCGGACGTCGAGGTTCTCGAGCAGCAGACCGCCAACTGGTCGCGGGCCGAGGCGCAGAGCCTGATGGAGAACTGGCTGACCTCGCACGGCAGCGACATCAAGGGTGTGATCGCCCAGAACGACGAGATGGCGCTTGGCGCGATCGAGGCGATCAAGGCCGCGGGCATGGACGTCAACGACTTCGCGATCGCGGGTGTCGACGGTGTGACCGACGCGCTGCGCGCGGTGAAGGCCGGCGAGATGGCCTCGATCCTGCAGGACGGTGCGGCGCAGGCCCAGGGCGCGATCGACGTGGCGATCAAGGCCGTGAAGCCGGATTACGAGCCGATGTCGGAGATCTGGGAGCAGTATCCCGAGATGTCCTGGGAAGACGGGTCCAAGTCGCAGTACGACGTGCCGTGGACGCCGGTCACCAGCGACAACGTCGACGCGCTTCTCGAGCAGCGCCAGTGAGGCGCGGCGCGACCACCACCTGAAAGAACCCTCTCCGGCCGATGTCGGAGAGGGCGGGCCCGACCGACCGGATCGCGGGCCCGACCCCCGCAGTCTCCTGCGGGCCGCTCACTCCACGCAGAAAGGACCGACCATGGCTGCTCCTCTGGATTTCTCCCTGGCGGGCAAGACCGCCATCGTCACCGGTGCCGCCTCGGGCATCGGGGCGGCAATCGCCGAGGCTTTTTCCTCGAAGGGCGCCCGCGTCGCGCTGCTCGACATGAACCTCGAGGCGGCAACGTCGCGCGCCGGGACGCTTCCGGGCGAGGCTCGTGCATTTGCCTGCAACGTGACCGACGCCGAGAGCATCGCGCAGGCGGTCCAGGACGTGATCAGTGCCTTCGGCGGCATCGACATCCTCGTCAATTCCGCCGGCATCGTCGACCTCGCCCCGGCCGAGGACCTGTCGGCAGCCGCATGGTCCCGCACCATCGACGTCAACCTGACCGGCAGCTTCACCATGGCGCAGGCCGTGGGCCGCGAGATGATCAGGGCCGGCAAGGGCGGGCGGATCATCAACCTCGCCAGCCAGGCCGGCTCGGTGGCGATCGACGGGCACGTTGCCTATTCCGCCTCGAAGTTCGCGATCATCGGTGTCACCAAGTCGCTGGCGCTCGAATGGGGCAAGCATGACATCACGGTCAACTCGATCTCGCCGACCGTCGTTCTCACCGAGCTCGGCCGCAAGGCCTGGGACGGCCCCAAGGGCGAGGCGATGAAGGCGCAGATCCCGTCCGGCCGCTTCGCAGAGCCGGAAGAGATTGCCGCGACGGCGGTGTTCCTCGCGTCGGAGGCTGCGGCAATGATCAACGGGGCCGATCTTCTCGTCGACGGCGGCTACACGGTGAAATGATGAAGGACGACGACGTAACTCAAGCGAAGGGGGCTGCCATGCAGCGGTTCATCAATAATCCCGACGATCTCGTCGACGAGACGGTGGCGGGCTTCGTGAAGGCCCATGGGGCGCTGGTCCGGAAGGACCCGCTCAACGCACGCGTCGTGGTGTCGCGCTTCGCCCCGCAGGAGGGCAAGGTTGGGATCGTGACCGGTGGCGGCTCGGGCCACGAACCCGCGTTCATCGGCTACACCGGGCGCAATCTCGTCGATGCGGTGGCGGTGGGTGAGCTCTTCTCCTCGCCGACGGCGAAGAGCTTCGCCGATGCGATCCGTGCCGCCGACGGCGGCGCCGGGGTGGCGGTGCTCTACGGCAACTATGCCGGCGACAACATGAACGTGCGGATGGCATCGGAAATGGTGTCGCCTGAGGGCATCGAGGTGGCGACCGTGGTCGCCAACGACGATGTCTGCTCGGCGCCGCTGTCCGAGCGCGAGAAGCGGCGCGGGGTCGCGGGCGAGATCTTCATGTGGAAGATCGGCGGCGCCAGGGCGGCGCAGGGCGGCTCGCTCGCCGAGGTGCAGGCCGCGGCGCAGAAGGCGGTCGACGCCTGCCGGTCCGTGGGCGTCGGTCTCGGCCCCTGCACGCTTCCCGCCGTCGGCCATCCGAACTTCGACATCGAACCCGGCACGATGGAGGTCGGGATCGGCCACCACGGGGAGCCGGGCACCCGGATCGAGCCGCTCAAGACCGCCGACGAGGTGGCCGACGACATGCTCGAGATCGTGCTCGACGATCACCAGCTGCCCGAGGGAACCGAGGTTGCGGTGCTGGTCTCGGGCCTTGGCGCCACGCCTGTGAACGAGCTTTATGTCCTTTACGACCGCATCGAGGTCGGTCTCGAGAAGGCCGGTCTCAGGGTGCACCGCGCCTTCGTCGGGGATTACTTCACCTCGCTCGAGATGGTCGGTGCGACGCTCACGGTCATGGCGCTCGACGCGGAGCTCAAGGAACTGATCGACGTCGAGTGCGCGTCACCCGGGATGACGGTGATCGGCACCACGACGCAGCCCGTCGGAACCGTCGCCGCACCGCGCCAGCGTGCGGCCGCGGCCTCCGGCGCCACGCGCGACGTGCCGCGTGCGCCCGAGGCCGCCGAGGGTGCGCCTGCCGTGCAGCTCGCCGGGGCATCGCCGATCGTCGAGGAGCTTGCCGAGGTGGTCGTGGCGAACAAGGCGCGCCTGTCCGAGATCGACGGGCTGATCGGCGACGGCGACCACGGCATCAACATGGCCAAGGGCTTCGGACGGGCCGCCGAGCGCATCAAGGGGCAGTCGCTGTCGCTCGCCGAGGGCTTCTCCGTGCTGTCCGACGTGCTGATGTCGGAGATCGGCGGCTCGATGGGCCCGCTCTACGGCTTCATGTTCCAGAACATGGCGCTGGCCGTGGAAGGGCGCAAGGCGATCGACGCCGACGGTTTCTCGGCGATGATCAACGCCGGGCTTGCCGGGGTGCGTTCGACCGGCTCGGCTGAGGTCGGGGACAAGACGTTGATCGACTGCTTCGTGCCCGCCGTCGAGGCCTTCGATGCCTCCCGGGAGCAGGGCTTTGCCGCGGCGCTCGACGCCATGGCGAAGGCTGCCGAAGAGGGCCGCGACAGCACCGTTGACCTCGTGGCGAAGCTCGGTCGGGCCAGCCGGCTGGGCGAACGCTCGCGCGGTGTTCTGGATGCCGGGGCCACGTCGTGCTGCCTCATCCTCACCGAGCTTGGCGCGGGTTTCGCGCGCCGGTTGCCCTGAACGTGACACCCGGTTGCGCCCCTCCGGGGGCGCGACCGGCCCTCCGGGGCGGGCGACTTGAACTGTCCGCGAAAGTGGTGCCTAAGATCCGCCATGCGTCCATTCACCTTCCATGACCTCACCGACCTGTTCCGCGCGTTCGCCGATCGCATGATCGCCGAGCGCGACATGCTCGCGGAACTCGACGGTGAGATCGGCGACGCGGATCACGGCGCCGCGATGGCCGTCGGTTTCGATGCGGCGGCCCGCGCGCTGTTCGATGCTTCTCCCGAAAACCAGACACTTTCGCAGGGGTTCGGTCTTGCGGCGCGTTCGCTCCTGAACGCCGTCGGCGCGACCACCGGACCGCTCTATGCCAGTGCCCTCCTGCGTGCCGGCCCGGTGTTCGGCAACCTGTCCGAAGCTCCGTTCGACCAGCTTCCCCGCATGGTCATCGCCATGTCCGAAGGGATCGAGGCGCGTGGCCACGGCAAGCCCGGTGACAAGACGATGGTCGACGCATGGGCGCCGGCGGCCCACGCCGCGCGCAAGGGGATCGACGCCGGTCAGGACACTTGCGCCATCCTGCTGGCCTGCGCGCGGGCCGCGTCCGAGGGTGCCGAGTCGACGCGTGCGATGATGGCGGCCAAGGGCCGGGCGGCCCGGCTCGGGCCGCGCAGCATCGGGCACCTCGACCCGGGCGCGGTGTCGGCGGCGTCGCTCCTCGATGTCCTCGCCGACTGGGCCGGGCGCGCCGTCGAGAGGCGCGACTGATGGCGCAGCGCACCTCAACCCGAGGCGCCGGGGCCAATTCCTCGGCAAGCGCGCCGCCGTTGCGGTTCGGAGACGATCCCCTGCTCTGGGCGGCCTGGCTCTACTACGAGGAAGGGCTGACGCAGGGCGAGATCGCGACCCGCATGGGGGTCTCGCGCCCCTCGGTGAACGCCTACCTCGCCGACGCGAGGACGCGGGGCATCGTCTCCATCGAGATCGACCCCGAGAAATATCGGACCCTCAGTTTCGCGCGGGCGCTGCGCGACCACTTCGGTCTCGCCGACTGTCTGGTGATCCCGTCGAGCGGCAGCGACAGCCCGCTCGTCGAACGGCTCGGCGCGGCGGCGGGGCAGGTGCTGAGCCGCCAGATCCAGTCCGGCGACACCATCGCCGTCACGTGGGGGCGCACGGTGCTTGCGGCTGCCAATCATATCGAGCGCCGTGGGCTGCGCGATCTGCGGGTGGTGCAGGCGACCGGTGGCACCACCGCCAAGATCCCATGGACTCCCGAGGCCTGCGCCACCCGGCTCGCCGAGGCGCTCGGTGCGCGCTGCATCCCGCTGTCGTCCCCGGCCGTCGTCTCGTCACCCGAGGTGCGCGACCTGCTCGTGCACGAACCGGTGCTTGCCGAGCAGATGGACGTGCTGGCCGAGGCCAACCGGATCATCCTCGGGATTTCGTCGCTGCGGCCCGAGAGCACCATTCACACCAGCGGCTTCTTCGACGGCGTGGCGATGCACGAGCATTACCACGAGGCCGTCGGCAGCATCGCCGGGCGGTTGATCTCGGCGCGTGGCGAGGCGGTGGAGGGGCCGCTCGAAGGCCGGACCATCGGCCTCGACCTCTCGGCGATCCGCCGCATTCCGCATCGCATCGGTGTCGCGGGCGGAATGGACAAGGTGCAGGCCATCCTCGCAGCGCTGCGCGGCGGCTACGTCAATGTCATGGTGACCGACGCCGACACGGCGCGCGCGATCCTGACCTCGGAAGGCTACGAGGACAAACCCGCACGGCGCGCGGAGGCCACGCCGGTCGCGCTGCCGGAGCGGCTTCAGGTCAAGAAATTCCTCAACCGTCCGCAGGACGCGGTCGATGAAACCGTCGCCGGGGCGCTGCTTGCGCACGAGGGGCTGCTGTTGCCCGTCGAGAGCGCCCCCCGCGCCCTGCGAGCGGCGTGTGGCCCGCGCGAGGGCAAGGTCGGGCTGGTCATCGGGGGCGGGTCTGGCCACGAGCCGGGGTTCTTCGGCTACGTCGGGCAGGGGCTTGCCGACGCGGTTGCCATCGGCAATGTCTTCGCCGCGCCACCGCCCGATCCGATCCTCGCCGCGACGCTGGCGGCCGACGGTGGGGCCGGGGTGCTCCATATCTTCGGGAACTTCTCGGGCGACCTGATGAACTTCGAGATGGCCGCGGAAATGGCGCAGGCCCAGGACGTTCCGGTGCGCACGGTGGTGACCACCGACGACATCGCCTCTGCCCCCGTCGACGCGCGGTCGGCGCGCCGGGGCGTGGCGGGGAACGTCTTCGTCTTCAAGGTCGCCGGGGCGGCATGCGACCGGATGCTGCCGCTCGACGCCTGCGCCGCGGTGGCGCGGCGGGCCAGCCAGCGGTGCTTCACCATGGGGGTCGCGCTGGAGCCGGGGGCCTCGCTCGAGACGCGGCGGCCGAGTTTCCGGCTTGGTCCGGACGACATGGAAATCGGGGTCGGCGTGCACGGCGAGCCGGGCATCGCGCGCGCCAAGCTCGCGACTGCCGACGAGACCGCCGACCTGATCGTCGACCGCATCCTCGACGAGATGCGCCCCTCCGAGGGCGACCGGGTTGCGATCCTGGTGAATTCGCTGGGCGGCACGCCGCAGATGGAGCTCTACATCCTGAACCGCAGGCTCCGGCAGCGGTTGCAGGCGCGGGGGATCACCGTGCACCGCACCCTGATCGGGCACTACTACACGTCGCTCGACATGGCCGGCGTCTCGATCAGCATGCTGCATCTCGATGACGAGCTCCGGGAACTGCTCGACCATCCCTGCAAGAGCCCCGCGCTGACGATCGGTTGAACCGGTCGCGCTTGCCAACGGCCGAAGGGCCCCGCCCGCTGGACCGGACGGGGCTCTGCCTGTTACGGGCGCGGAGCCTGGTGACCGCCCGCGAGATCCTCTCCGGCGACGAGGATCCGCCGGGGCGTGCTGGTCAGGCGGCGGCAGCCCTCTGCCGTGATCTCGACCGTTTCCGAAAGCGCGAGCCCGCGTGCGGTCGTGTAGAGGTGGAAGACCTGACCCTCGCGGAAGCGCCACGTGGCCCCCGGATGCAGGCTCACCATCGTTTCCGAAGACCGCGGGGTCTTGGCGTAGATCCCCAGCTGGTAGCCGGTGATGTTGGGATAGCTTTCACGCAGCCCTTCCGCGCGCATCCCGTCACGCAGCACCGCGTCGGCCTCGCGTGCCTCGACGCCCGGGCGGATCGCGGCGAACTGCGCGTCCTGCAACGCGGCGATCCGGGCCATGACCTCGCGGTCCTCGAGCGAGGGCGCGCCGAGGCTGATCGACCGCATGAACCGCGAGGAGTAGAGGCGGACGCGCGGCACCAGCTCGACGTGCAGGATGTCGCCCGACCCGAGCCGGTCCTCGGTGAAGGTCGCGTGAAGGAACCCCATGCCGTGGCCGTCGCGGCCCTGGGCGGCACGCCGTGCGATCGAGATCGGACCGACCCAGTAATCGTCCGCGCCGTTCACGAGGTAGTGGTTCGCGCCGATGGCCGAGGCGTCGCGCGCCCGCATGCCCGGCGCGATGCCTTGCGTGATCGCGGCCATGGCGCCGTCGCCGATGGCGGCGGCCTGCGCGATCAGGTCGATCTCGTGGCGGTCCTTGACGTCGCGGATCCGGTTCGAGATTTCATGCAGGTTGCGCCATTCGACGCCGGGCACGAGCTCGGTCAGGCGGTCCCGGGTGAAGGCGGTGAACCCGAACGAGGTGAAATCGGCCCCGATGCGGGTGACACCGAGCCCCTTCAGGACCTCGGCCATCGTGGCATGGGCATCCTCGTGGTCGGCATATGTGACCACCTCTCCGACCCAGGTGGCGGCGCGGCAGGGCACCTCGTCGATGGCGCGGAGCACCCAGACCGGGTCGCCCTCCAGGGGCAGGACGCAGCCGCGATAGAAGGTCTCCGAGATGGTGAAGCCCGTCAGCCAGTGCAGCATCTCCGCGTGGTCGCAGAGAAAGGCCTCGGCCCCGGCCGCCCGCATGGCGGCGCGGAGCGTTTCGACGCGGGTTGCGAAGGGAGCAGGGATCATGCGACCGGTTCCAGCCCGCAGATCTCGGCGATGGTGAGAATGTAGATCTTCACGCAGTCGATGAACTGGCTCTTGCGCACGCGCTCGTCCGGCATGGTGTTGAACTCGCCGCCGGGTCCGCAGACGACGCCCTCGATGCCGGCGGCGGAGAGATGCGCCGCGTCGGTCCCGAAGAAGCAGGCCGGTGCAATGGGGCCGGTCGGCTGGGGCAAGCCCCGGACGGTCTCGTAGGCCGCGTTCACCGCGCGGACGATGTCGGAGTCGCGCGGCACCTCGAACGGCGGCATCTGTGGCTTGTTCTTGCGCTGGTCGTAGCTGTCGATCTCCCACTTCAGGCCGGGGAACTCGAGCTCGAGCGCGCGGAGCATGGTCCGCATGTCCTCCATCACCGACTCCACCGATTGCGACGGCGCGTAGCGGCAGGTGCCGAGGATCTTGGCGCGGTCCGCGACCTGCGGGGGGCGCCACTCGTGGAACTCGTCGCCGAGACCGGCGCGCACCACGCCGACATGGCCCCGGTTCACCGCCTTGTGGTCATCGGTGGCGGCACCGCTGAAGGTCATGTTGTTGATCCGCGGAACGAGCGCCGCCGCCGCCGCGAGCGCATCGCACGCCTCGCCGCGCTTCGAGACGTGGCGCGTGTCGCCGGTCAGCTCGATCTGGTAGGAGAACGCGCCCGAGTGCAGGCAGAGCGCCTGGATGTCGGTCGGCTCGGAGTTGACGAAGTAGTCCGCCGTGACGCCCTGCTCGATCATCCGGACCGTGCCGATGCCGCCCTGCAACTCGCCGATCACGAACGACAGGATGACGTCGCCCTTCGGCTTCAGCCCGGCCTTGAGGATGGTTTCGACGGCGCAGAGATAGGCCGCGTCGCCGGATTTCATGTTCGACACGCCGATGCCGTAGATGAACTCGTCGTCGATCACGCCGCCCCAGGGATCGACGGTCCAGCCGGTGGTGACGGGGTTGGTGTCGAGGTGGCCGTTGAACAGCAGGCTCTTGCCGCCGCCGGTGCCGCGCAGAGTGCCGATGGCGTTCACCCGCTCGCCCTCGACCGGCTGCAGCATCGCCTCGAGCCCCAGCCCCTCGAGAATGCCGTGCATGTGCTCCGCGAGCTTCCGCTCGCCCTCGGTCTCGGAGTAGCTCTTGTGCTGCACCATGTCGGCCAGCCGGGCGAGGCAGGCCTCTTCGTCGACGGATGCAATGAGGTTTTCGGGGGTCATCGGGCGGTCTCCGTGGTCTTGGTGGTCTTGAACTGCCAGATCGGGGCGACGGCGCGGAGCGCCTCGGGCTCGATGTGGCAGAGGATGTCGTGGCCGGTTTCCGGCGTGCGGCGCGGCGGCCTTTGCCGGTCGCATTCCGGGCCGAGATGGCGCGGGCAGCGGCTGGCGAAGGGGCAGCCGGGCAGGTCCTCGGTGCGCTTCGGCAGAGACCCGGCGAGCCGCACGCGGCGGGTTTCGCTGTCGGGATCGACCGAGTGCGACGAGGACAGCAGCGCCTCGGTGTAGGGATGCCATGGCGCCGCATCGAGGGCGGAGGTCTCGCAGGTCTCGACCATCTCGCCGAGATACATGACCGCGACCCGGTCGGCGACGTGGCGCAGGATGCCGAGATCATGCGTGATGAACACCAGTGCCGCGCCGGTCTCCTTCTGGATCTCGCGCAGAAGCCGCACGATGGCAGCCTGCACAGCGGCATCGAGGCCCGAGGTGATCTCGTCGCAGATGATCACGTCGGGTTCGGCCGCGAGCGCGCGCGCGATCGCGACACGCTGCTTCTCCCCGCCGGACAGCTGGTGCGGGTAGCGCGTGGCGTAATCGGCGGGCAGGTGCACCCGTTCGAGAAGCTGGGCGATCTCGGCTGCGCGGGCCTTGCGGTCAAGGCCGGGCCGGAACAGGCGCAGTGGCCGCTCAAGGATCGTGGTGAGCGAATGCCGCGGGTTGAGCGAGCTGTCGGGGTTCTGGAAAATCGTCTGCACCCGCGACCGCCACGCATCGCTGCGCGGGGCGACCGGGGCACCGTCGAGACGGGTTTCGCCGCTGAAATCCTGCAGACCCGAGAGCGCGCGGGCGAGCGAGGACTTGCCACAGCCGGATTCGCCGACCAGTGCCAGCGTCTCGCCGCGCCTGAGGCTGAAGGTCACGCCTTTCACCGCCCTGACCAGCGGGGTCTCGGCGCCGCGCAGGCGGTCGCGCAGCGTGGGGCGACCGTAGGTGACGCCGAGCGCGCCGACCTCGAGCAGCACGCTCTCCTGTCGCGGCGAGGCGACGACCGGCGGGGCCTCGGGGGCGGGCAGGTTCTCGCCACGGGCCACCCGTGCGCAGGCGATGTGACGGTCGCCGATGTCGCGCGGTCTGACCCGGTCGGCGTCGCAGATTTCGGGAGTGTGATGCGGGCAGGAGGCGGCGAAGATGCAGGGCGGCATCTCGCCGCGCCGCGGCGCCGGCTTCGCGCCGCTGGTGGCAAGGCCGCGTCCGGTCCGGGCGTCGGACGGGCGCGGCAGGCTGGCGAGCAGCGCCTGCGTATAGGGGTGCTTCGGGGCGCCGAAGACGGTCTCGACCGGGCCTTCCTCGACGATGCGGCCGCCGTAGATGACCGCGACGCGATGCGCGATATCCGCCACCGTTCCAAGGTCATGGCTGATGAACAGGGCAGAGACGCCGGTCCGTGCCTGCAGTTCGCGGAAAAGGTCGAGCAGCGTGGCGGCGGTGGTGGCGTCGAGCGCCGAGGTCGGCTCGTCGAACAGGATCAGCTCGGGCTCGCAGGCGAAGGCCAGCGCGAGGACTACCCGCTGCTTCTCGCCGCCCGAGACCTCGTGCGGGTAGCGCGCCAGCATCGCGTCCGGGTCGGGCAGGCCGACCATCTCGATCAGTTCCACGGCCCGCGCGCGGCGCGCCTCGCGGCCCAGCGACGTGTGCCGCTCGAGCGTTTCGAGCAGGTGGTCGCCGAGGGTCTGCACCGGGTCGAGCGTGGTGGCGGCGTTCTGGAACACCATGGCGATGCGCCGACCGCGCATGCCCACCATCCCGGCCTCGGACAGGGTCGTGATGTCATCGTCGCCGAGCCGGATGCTGCCGCGCTCCTCGGCCACCTTGCCGGGCAGATCGCGGATGATCGCGTTCGCGAGCGAGGATTTCGCCGAGCCGCTTTCGCCGACGAGCCCGAGCACCTCGCCCCGGCCGATGTCGAGAAAGACGTCGTCGAGGATGCGCACCGGCCCGGTGGGGGTGTCGTAGTAGAGCGCGTAGTCACGGAGGGTGAGAGCGTTGGTCATTAGGTCTCCGCCGTCTTGGGGTTCAGCACGTCACGCAGACCGTCGCCGAGCAGGTTGAACCCGATCGCGACGATGGCGATGGCGGCGCCGGGCACGGCCACGGGCCAGGGGCTGCGGAACAGGTGGTCGCGGGCTTCGGCGATCATCAGGCCCCACTCGGGGTCGGGCGGCTGCGCGCCGAGGCCGAGGAACGAGAGGGTGGCGAGCGTCATGATGGCAAAGGCCACGCGGATGGTGCCCTCGACGATCACCGGGGCGATGGTGTCGGGCAGGATTTCCGCCGCGACGATCCAGCCGAGGCTTTCGCCGCGTGCCTTGGCGGCGGCCACGTAGTCGAGGCTGCGCACCTGCAGCGTCACCGAGCGGGCGATGCGTGCCATGCCCGGGGCGAAGGCGATGCCGATCGCGAGCACGGCGTTGATCGAGGACGACCCGAGCACGGCGATGATCATCAGCGCGAAGAGCAGCGACGGGATCGCCATGATCGCGTCGGTGAGCCGCATCAGCGCTTCGTCGACGATCCCGCCGAGGTAGCCCGAGAGCACTCCGATCACCGCCCCGGCGGCGGTGCCGATGAATGTGGCGAGCAGCGCGAGGAGCACCGTCGAGCGTGCGCCCACGAGGATGCGGCTCAGCAGGTCGCGGCCATACCAGTCGGCGCCGAGCGGGAACTCGAGCGAGGGCGCGGCGAAGCGCGCGTTGAAGTGGAAGGTCTCGGGGTCCTTCGGCGCGATCTCGGGGCCGAAGACGGCCGCGAACAGGACCAGCGAGCAGAGGATGAGCCCGAGGGCTCCCTGAGGATTGCGCAGCAGCGCCCGGAGCGTCTTCATTTGAACTGGATCCTCTTGTCGAGCGAAGCATAGGCAAGGTCTGCGGCGAGGTTCGCCAGCGCGTAGGTGAGCGCCATGATCAGCGCCCCGGCCTGCAGCATCGGCAGATCGCGGTTCTGGATGGCGAGGATCAGCTGCCGCCCGATGCCGGGAAAGGCGAAGACCTCCTCGACCACGATCACGCCGCCGATCAGGTAGCCGACGTCGAGCGCGATCACCGTGATCGCCGGCAGCATCGAGTTGCGCAGCGCGTGGTTGTAGATGACCTGCCGGCGGGACAGGCCGCGCAGCCGCGCCGCCCGGACGAAATCGCTCTGCATGGTGTCGACCATCTCGGAGCGCACCATCCGGCTGATGTGCGCGGTCAGGATGATCGCGAGCGTGATGACCGGGAGTGCGATGTGGCGCAGCGCGTCCAGCGGATCTTCGGCAAAGGAGGTGTAGCCGGAGGCCGGGAACAGCCCGACCGAGGGTCCGGCAAGCCAGGCAAGCAGCAGCGTCGCCAGCACGAACTCGGGCAGCGACACGCCGAGGTAGCTTACCACCGACAGCCCGAGATCGGCGGGCCCGCCGCGCCGGGTGCCGGCGAGCACGCCGAGCGGAATGGCGATCACGCAGACCAGCAGGAGCGAGAGCGCGGCAAGGATGGCCGAGCGTCCGAAGGCGGCCATGATGGTCGGCCCCACCGGCTGGCTGGTGCGAAGCGACGTGCCGAAGTCGCCCTGGAAGGCGCTGGAGAGCCAGTGCCAGTACTGGACGAGGGCGGGCTGATCGAGCCCCAGCCGTTCGTTCAGTGCCGCGAGGGCCTCGGGCGTGGCGTATTCGCCGAGGATCATGGTTGCCGCGTTGGCGGGCAGAAGTTGCGTGACGCCGAAGACGATCAGCGAGACGAGGAAGGCCGTCAATGCCAGGTAGGCGAGACGGCGCAGCAGAAAGCTGGCCGACATGGCAGGTCTCCTACGGATGCGCGACGTCTGGGCCGCGGCGACATGGGACTGGTCCGGCGGCGCATGTGGCGCCGCCGGTCGTTGCATTTTCGGGTCGGGTGCGAGGTCAGCGCGTGGGCGCGTCGGCGGTCAGCCAGACCTTGTGCAGCGCGAAGTTGGCGCCGCGCGGGCTCTGCTCGTAGCCCTCGACATGGGTGCCGCGGGCGCCCAGAAGATCGAAGAAGCAGGGCACCAGCGCGGGGACCTCTTCGCGCATGAGCTCCTGCGCCTCGGCGTAAAGCTCGGCGCGGGTGTCCTCGTCGGTGGTGGCGTCTGCCTCGCTGACGAGCCGGTCGAACTCCTCGTTGTTCCAGCGCGTCTCGTTCCAGCTTGCCTCGGAGGTGAACAGCAGGTTGAAGATCGTCCCCTCGGTCGGCTGCATGTTGTAGTAGCCGACGTAGAAGTTGCCCTTCTTCCAGACCTGGTCGAGGTAGCTCGGGTGATCCATGGTCTGCACGGTGATGTCCCAGCCGCCCGGCTTGGCCATCTCGCGCAGCACCACGGCCATCGCGGCGCGGTAGTCCGGCTTGACCGAGGCGACAAGCTCGATCTGGATGCCGTCGGGATAGCCCGCTTCCGCAAGCAGTTCCTTCGAGCGCTCCGGGTCGTAGCCCTTGATGGGTGCGTCGGCGTGATACTGGTAGGCCGAGTTGATGGGCGTGTCGTTGCCGGGGGTGCCGTAGCCTTCGGCGACGAGTTCGACCATCGCCTCGCGGTCGACGCAGTAGGACAGCGCCTCGCGGACCTTGGGGTCGTTGAACGGCTCGACGGTGCAGTCCATCACCACGTCGAGGAAGCGCCCCGACGGGGTGCGCAGCCCCTCGACGCCATCGCCGGCCGAGATGCGCGCGAAGTCGGTCGGCTGGATGTCGTTGAGGATGTCGATCTCGCCGGCCAGCATCGCCGCCGCGGCACCGGCGGCGTCCGGGAAGGTCCGCACGACGACGCGGTCGAGGTAGGGTTGATCCTCGATGTAGTAGTCGGGGTTCTTCTCGACCACGGCGCGGTCATCGGCCACGAACTCGACAAGCCGGAACGGGCCGGAGCCGACCGGCGTCTGGCCGAGGCTTTCGAAGTCGCTCTCGATGATCGAAGCGGGCACCACCTTGGCGGTGGGATAGGTCAGCGCGACCGGAAGGTCGGCATAGGGGCTTTCGGTGCGGAAGATCACCGCGTGGTCGCCGTCGGCCACCACTTCGGCGATCGGGCCGAGGTTGCGGCTGCCGGGGGCGGCGGTCGCGGGGTCGAGCAGCTTGGTGAACGAGGCGACCACGTCCTTCGACGTCAGGCTGTCACCGTTCGAGAAGGTCACGCCCTCGCGCAGGACGAACCGCCATTCGGTGGCGTCGTCATTGGCGCTCCACTCGGTCGCGAGATCGGGCTCGGCGGTCATGTCCGGGGTGAGCATGGTCAGGCCCGAATAGAGCATCTCGGCAAGCAGGTACTCGGAGTTGAGCCGCAGCAGCATCGGGTTCAGCACCGACGGCGTGATGTTCAGCGCGACACGCAGGGTGCCGCCGGGCTGGATGTCCTGGGCCTGCGCCATCGACGCGAGGCCGGGCACCGTGACGAAGGCGCTGGTGGCAGCCGCCGTGCGCAGGAAGCCGCGACGATCGAGGGTCATGGTCATTGGGGTGTTCCTTCTGTTGGAAAGCTGTCGGTTTGGTCGGCGCCGTCCGGCGCGCTGTCCGCGGCGAGGAAGTATGCGATCGCGTCCGACAAGCCGCGAAGGTCCTCGACCGTGGTGAATTCGTCGGCGGCGTGCACGTTGCGGTCGGGGCGGGCAAGCCCGCCGAGAAGCATGTGCTTCAGCCCCGCCTTCTGCACCCAGCCGAAATCGGAGGAGGTGCCCGAGCCGTAGCGCAGGAAGTCGCTCTCGGGCAGACCGAAGGCCCGCGCCCGCGCAAGGGTCCAGCGACGGGTGGCGGGGCCATCCGGGTCAGACACCGGCGGCAGGTGCCCGGTCACGCGCAGATCCCAGTCGAGCGCGGCTGTGCCGTCCATTGCGCGCGCGACGGTCTCGCGGATCTCGGAGATGACCGTCTCGGCGTCTTCCTCGGCGATGTAGCGGCGGTTGACCGTCGTCTGGGCCTGACCGGGCAGGGCCGAGCCCTTGTCGCCGGAATGGATGGCGGTGATGTTGAGCCGCCCCTTGAGCGGACCGTCGGACCAGGGCGGCGCGGGCAGTGCCGTGGTGCGCGCCTCGACCTGCGGCTTGAGGGCGTTCAGGGCGATGAGCGCGGGCAGCAGGGCCTCGGCGGCGTTGATGCCTCGGTCGGGTTCGCCGGAGTGGGTGGCGCGCCCGGTGACGGTGAGCGTGAAGTCGAGCGAACCCAGGCAGCCGGCCCAGATACGGGGCTCGGCCGAACCGTTGAGATTCAGCAGCACCTCGGGCAGCGGTCCGTTTTCGGCAAGGTAGCGAATGCCGGGGTAACGGCCACCCTCCTCGTCGGAGCAGAACGCCAGCACCGGGCGGAAGGCCAGCGGCGCCTCGGCATCGGCGAGCCGCAGCAGCGCATCGCGAACGGCTGCGATCGTGCCCTTCATGTCCGCCGTGCCCCGCCCGAGCAGCTTGCCGTCGCGCTCGGTGAGGCTGAGGGGATCCACCGTCCAGCCATCGCCGACGGGAGCGGTGTCGGTGTGGAAATAGATCATCGCCTCGGGGAGGTCCGCGTCGGCGCCGGGCATGTCCGGCCGCAGGATGAGGTTCACCCGCTCACCGGACAGCCCCGGGCCGTCCCACAGCTCACGCGGAACGATCACCCGTTCGGACGTGCAGCCGAGATCGGCAAAGGACGCCTCCATCAGGCGGGCGAAATCCTCGTAGCCCTCACCGGGCGGCATCGACGTGGGGCAGGCGATCATCTCGGCGAGAGCCTGCACCATGGCCTCTGTGTCCGGCGGTGCGAGCGAACCTGTCGCGGGCTGGGAAGTCTGTTTTCTCATATCTATATAGAAATACAGATGGACGAGGGTTGGCAAGTGTGTTTTCTGTGGAAATATTCAGCAGGATGAGAACAGGAGTTGGTCATGGTCGATGGGCATGAGCCGCCGATCACGGCGGAAACCGACGAGGACGAGGCCTTTGACACCGGGCTCATGCGCAAGCCGCTGCACGAGCAGGTCAAGGAGCGCATCCTGCGCCGGATCATCCTGGGCACCTGGGGCGAAGGCTTCGTGCTGCCGCCCGAAACCGAACTCGCACGGCAGTTCGGGGTATCCTACGGCACGATCCGGCGGGCGATGACCGATCTCACGGCCTCGGGCGTCATCATGCGGCGGCGCAAGACCGGGACGGTCGTGACCGGCCGGACGCCGCACCACTCCATGTCGCAGTTCTACCAGTATTACCGGCTGCACACGATCGAGGGCCGCTTGGTCAGCAGCAACACGGTTCTCGTGGACGCCTGCCATCGCGGCGCCACGCTCGACGAGGCCGAGCGGCTGGAGCTGCCGGTGAACGCGCCCGTGGCCTACATGCTGCGCCTGAGGATCTACGAGGGACGCCCGGTGATGTTCGACCGGGTGACCGTGCCGCTCTCGCTGGCGCCGGATTTCCCGGTGACGATCGAGGAGATGCCCACGCTGGTCTACAAGTGGCTGCTCGAACGGCACGGGCTGCGCCTGGCCGCGGTGCGGGAGAAGCTGGTCGCGCGGCTGGCAACCGAGGAGGACCTCCGGTATCTCGACCTTCCGCTCGATGTGCCGCGCGCGCTGCTGGATATCGACGAGGTCTCTTACGATTCGATGAACCGGCCCCTCGTCGCCATGCGGCACGCCGCCCTGACCGAAGATCACTGCTACATCACCGAGATCCGCTGACGCATCCGGTTGCAGCGGTCCCGTCACCCGGTAGGGGCGACGGGCGGGCTTCCTCGGGGGGGCAGATTCAGGTGCGCACCACGTAGACCGAGCACTTTGCATGGGTCACCACATGCGAGGCGTTGGTCCCGAGCAGGTAGTCCTTCACCTTCGGGTTCGCGGATTCCATCACGATCAGATCCACCTTGCGCTCGGAGGCCAGCTTGACGATCTGCCGATGGACCGCGCCCTTGCGCACCACGGCTTCGACCTCGACCCCGGGCGCGGGATGGTCCTTGAGAAACTTCCTGAGTTGCTCGCCCCAGTAGGCATCGGAATCGCGGATGTTGAGGTTGCGCTCCATCTCGGGGGCGACGGTGGCGACGATCAGTTTCGCGCCGCGCCGCTCCGCCATTTCCACGGCTTCGGTGTAGGCGTTGTATTCGACTTTCGCGTGTCGGAGATTGACGGGGCACAGGATGAGCTTGGTTTCGAGGGACATGTAACTTTCCGACCGTTGCGTGGGCCCCGCGACTCGTGTCGCGAGGTGCCATTAATTTAGGCAGTACGGCGCGCGCTGTCAGGACGTTTCCGAGCCGAATTTTCTCGAAAATGGCCCCTGTCCGTGAGCCCTTCGTCTGGGGCTTCATCACGGTGGGAGGCAAGGGACAGCCCCCGGGGCGAGCCGGCAGTCCTCTTACCGTGCCACTGGGGCCGGACCGTCACGCCAAATCTGCGCTCGCCGCGTCGGTGATTCCCGAGGACGGCCCGAAAATCTCTCCTTGCGATACGTCGATCCGGCCGCTGCGAAGACANCTTGCGATACGTCGATCCGGCCGCTGCGAAGACAGATGGCTTTACGAAACATGGATCCGCCCCCCCCCCCGAAACGTGTTCGTCGCGCGTGATCAATAAAAGGCGCAATCGTGTCAGGTTGTTATCCGCCGCACTGCACCTAGGGGGCATCCGAGAGCGGGCCCGTGGCGAATGCCTGTGTGCCCCTTCCATGAGGTCGATCACTTGACTTGGCCTCTATCTCACGCTCTGATATATCGTGATATATCAAGGGAGGACACATGTCTCGATATGCAATCTACGCCGCGGCCATGCTTGCCGCGGGCCTCGCCACGCCGCTCGCGGCGCAATCGGACTGGCCGGAACGTCCGGTCACCATCGTCGTGCCCTCGGGCGCCGGCGGCGGAACGGACCAGACCGCCCGGATGCTTGCCGAGCGGCTGCAGGAGAAGCTCGGCCAGCCGTTCAACGTGGTGAACCAGGGGCAGGGCGGTGGCGTCGTCGGCATCAGCTCGATCAAGGGCGCCGAGCCTGACGGCTATACGCTTGGGGTGATCTTCAACTTCGCCCACTACGCGCCGATGGGGCAGGCCGACTTCAACGTCGAGGACTTCACGCCGATCGCGCAGTACAACTTCGATCCCGCCGGCTTCAACGTCGCGGCGGACAGCGAGTGGTCCTCGATCACCGAAGCGCTCGACGCGTTCAAGGAAGCGCCCGGCGACTACGTCGTGGCTTGCGGCGGCGGCTGCGGCGGGTCCTGGCCGATGGCCGTGGCGACGATGATGGACGAGTATGGCGTCTACGTCGGGCAGGTGCGCTTCGTCTCGGGGCAGGGCGCCGCGGCCGCGCTTCAGGATCTCGCAGCCGGCGGTGTCGACGCGGTGCCGTCGTCGCTGCCCGAAGCCGGCCCGCTGATCGAGGCGGGACGCGTGCGTGGCCTCGTGGTGATGGCAGATGAGCCGCTCGAGGCCTTCCCCGACATCCCGGCGCTGTCCGATGTGACCGATCTCGACCTGACGCTCGGTGCCTGGCGCGGCCTGATCGCACCGGCGGACCTGCCCGACGAGATCGCCACGACGCTCGAAACCGCGATGGACGAGATCGTCCACGACGAGGAGTGGCGCGATGCCATGACCGAGCGCGGCTTCGGCATCCAGTGGCGCCCGTCGGCCGAGTTCGGGGACTTCATGTCCAGCGAACAGGAATCGGTCCGCAACGTGATCGGCACGCTCGGCCTGTAAGGTCGAGATGCTCATACTTTGAAGCGGCCGCGCCCGAGGACGGGCGCGGCCGCACTGTCAGCAAGGGGAGGAGCAAATGAAACTCGACGACGCTGCGAACGGGCTGATCGCGGTCCTGCTCGGCGCACTCATGCTGTTTGGCGCCCAAGCGCTGCCGACACCGCAGTTCATCGCCTACGGGCCCGGCTTCTTTCCCTCCATCGTCGGAGGCCTGCTCATGGCGGCAGGGGCGACGATGATCGCCCGGCGCCTGCTGGCAGGGGGCTTCGGTCCGCTGGTCCGGTTCACGCGAGAGGGCTCGGCGGCGCGGGCCGCGCTGTCCTTCGGCGTGGTGGCTGCCGCACTTTTTTTCTACATCGCGACATCGAAATGGCTCGGGTTCCTGCCCGCGATGGTGGTGAGCCTCTCGGTCATGCTGCTGTGGTTCGACCGGCGTCCGCTGCTCGACATCGGGCTCGCGGTGGTGGGAACGCTCGTGCTCCACACCTTCTTCTACCAGTTCATGCAGGTTCAGCTGCCCTGGGGGCTGCTGTCCGGATACGCGGGGACGCTGACATGGTGATCTGGTCCGCCCTTCAACTGCTGCTGACCCCGCAGGTGCTGCTGGTCATGGCGGCATCGGCGCTCTACGGCCTCGTGGTCGGCGCGATCCCCGGGTTCTCGGCGGCGATGGCCGTCGCGCTGATGGTGCCGGTCACCTATTTCCTCGAGCCGGTTCCGGCGCTCGCGGGGGTGGTCACGCTCTGCGCCATGGCGATCTTCTCCGGCGACATCCCCGGTGCCCTGCTGCGCATTCCCGGCACGCCGGCCTCGGCCGCCTATGCCGATGAAGCCTACAAGATGACCCAGAAGGGCCGCGCCGGCGAGGCGCTCGGCACCGGTCTGATCTGCTCGGCGATCGGAGGGATCTTCGGGGCGGTGGTGTTGCTGCTGGTGGCGCCGTCGCTCAGCGAACTGGCGCTGCTGTTCTCGACGCCCGAGTATTTCTGGCTGGCCGCGCTCGGCCTGACCGCGGCGATCGGGGTGAGCGCCAGCGCGCCGGCCAAGGGGGTGATCTCGCTCTGCCTCGGGCTGGGCGTGGCCTTCGTCGGCCTCGACCCGGTGTCGGGCCAGCCGCGCTTCACCTTCGGACAGAGCGACCTTGCGGGCGGTATCGGCTTCATCCCGGTGCTGATCGGGCTCTTCGCGATGTCCGAGGTGTTCCGCTTCGCACTGGAGCCCGGCGGCGCCCGCGAGAGGACAGCGGTCGTGGTCGGCGGCCTCTTCGACGGCGTCGGCCGCAACCTGAAGCGTCACTTCGGGCGCATCCTGCAGGGCTGCGGGCTCGGGACGGTCATCGGCGCGGTGCCCGGCGCCGGCGCCGACATCGCGGGCTACATGAGCTATGCGCTGGCCCGTCAGCAATCCAAGACCCCGGAGAAATTCGGCACCGGCGTGCCCGACGGCATCGCCGCCGCCTCGGCCGCCAACAACGCCTCGATGGGCGGCGCACTGGTTCCGGCCACGGTCTTCGGCATCCCCGGCGACAGCCTGACCGCCGTCATCATCGGCGTGCTCTACATGCAGGGGCTCACGCCCGGGCCGCAGGTGTTCCTGATGCAGCCCGAGCTGATCACCTCGGTCTTCCTCGCGTTCCTGCTGGCCAACGTGATGATCGTGCCTTTCGGCTTTCTCGCCATCCGGATATTCCGCTATGTTCTTGCCGTTCCACGCTCGATCCTGATGCCGATGGTGGTCGCCGCCTGCATCGCGGGGGCCTTCGCAGTCGAGAACACCACCTTTGCGGTGGTCGTCATGCTCGGGGCGGGTCTCGTGGGGTTCTGGATGGAGGAGAACGACATTCCGCTCGCACCTGCAATTCTGGGCGTCGTTCTGGCGCCGGTCCTCGAAGCGAACTTCCTGAACACGCTGATCAAGTCGCAGGGGGACATGACGGCTTTCGTTAACCGCCCGCTGGCGGCGGTGCTCGCGACGGTCACGATCCTGATCTGGCTCTTTCCGCTGCTGCGCCGGGTGCTGCGCCTGCGCCGCAGGTCGGAGGCCCGGTCATGAGTCTCACGCCCACCGGGCGGCCGGCCGATCGCACCCAGGCCGGCGCCGCCTATGCCCGCATCGAGGAAATGATCGTGACCCTCGAACTCGCGCCGGGCGAGGTCGTCACCGAGACCCGCCTGCGCGAGCTGACGGGCATGGGGCGCACCCCGGTCCGCGAGGCGCTGCTGCAGCTCAAGCAGGATTTCCTGCTCAGCGTCATGCCGCGCGAAGGCATCCTGATCCGGCCGATCGAGGTCTCGGTGGCGCTTGACGCGCTCGAGGTGAGGGGCCGGATCGAGGGGCTTCTCATCGAGCACGCCGTGCGCAAGGCCACCTCGGCCGAGCGCGAGCGCTTCGCGGGCATGGCCCTGCGCACCGAGGCCGTGATCGCCGCCGGCGACAGCGCCGGCTTCTCGAAGATCGACCAGGCGTTCAACGCGGCGGTCGCGGCGGCGGCCCGTCACGAGGTCGCGGCCCGCGCCGTCATGCCGCTGCACGCCGTGTCGCGGCGCATCGGCTATTTCCTCGCGCGGTTCGGACACGTGAACCTCGAGGAAACGGCGCTGCCCCACGCCCGGATCATGCAGGCCATCGCGGACTCGGACCCGCGCGAAGCGCTCGCCGCGCTCGATACGCTGCTGATCCGAACCCGCGAACAGACACTCGGGATCGAGCGGTCGGGCCTTCTGGACGAAGGCATGCCGCCGGTCGACCCCGCAAAGGAAAGGACGAGCACAGGATGAGCAAACCCGCGATCATTGCCATCGGGCATTACGACGACATCTCCCGCGACAGGATGACCGATCGCTTCGAGGTCACATGGGTCGATGCACCGGCGGACCTCGGGGATCTGCCCGACGCGACGCGCGCCGCTGCGCTGTCGCTCGCGTTCCACAGCCACGACCCGATGGGCGGGGATCTCATGGATCTCGTGCCGAATGTCGGTCTCATCGCGAACTTCGGCGTCGGATACGATGCCATCGACGTGGACGCTGCAGAGGCGCGCAACATTGTCGTCACAAACACGCCTGACGTGCTGAACGACGACGTGGCCGATCTTGGCGTCGGGCTCTACCTGGCGCTCCGGCGCGGCGTGATCGAGGGTGACCGCTGGGTGCGCAGCGGTGACTGGGCGCGCGAGGGCACGATGCCGCTGAAGACCAAGGCCAGTGGTCGCCGGGTCGGCATCCTCGGAATGGGGCGTGTGGGGCGTGAACTCGCCGACCGGCTCGCGGCCTTCAAGTGCGAGGTGCATTACCAGTCGCGCCGGCCGAAGGACACGCCGCCGGACTGGGTCTTCCACGCCGACGCGACATCGCTTGCCGCTGCCTGCGACGCGCTCTTCGTGACCGTGGTCGGCGGCCCGGAGACCGAGGGGATGGTCTCGGCCGAAGTGATCGAGGCGCTCGGAGCCGAGGGGGTTCTGATCAACATGGCGCGCGGCTCGGTGATCGACGAGGAGGCCCTGATCGACGCGCTTCAGGCGGGCACGATCGCAGGCGCCGCGCTCGACGTCTTCCTGCGCGAGCCGGATCCGGACCAGCGGTTCCTCGGTCTCGACAACGTCATCCTTCAGCCGCACCAGGGCTCGGCCACGCAGGAGACACGGGCAGCCATGGCCCTCCTGCAGTTCCGCAACCTCGCCTGCTACGCGGACGGCGCGCCCTTGCCGACCTGCGTGACAAAGGTGTGCACGCCGGCGTAACGGCCGGTCGTGGGACGCGTCCGGCCACGGCCCTTCGGTGCTCGGGGCGTGGTGGGCCAGGATGAACGAGGCGCCGCGACCCGGGCCGCTGCGTTCTCGGCTGCTCGATACGCGGAGCAAGCGGCGCCGCCGCGATAAGCGTGACTGTCAGAAGGAGGCGACGGCACATTGGGTGACGTGCCTCCCTCTCGCTTTCCCACGCTGGCGGCAGGGCTGTTGCTGCCCGCGTGGCGGCTGCAACTCTGGCGTGGCGTTTGAATCCTATAATGATGATTATGTAATAATAAGTTTCACTGTCGGAACGAGAAAGCGCCCGGCCCTCGTCGTCGAGCGGGCGTTCCACGACGGGCTCGACGGGATGCCTACCCGATGCGGTAGCGCCGCATCGGGTTTGCGAAGGTCAGTCCGAAGGTTTCCGGAACACGCAGGGTCTTTCGGGTCAGAACTCGCGTTTCAGCGGACGGCGCGCGTTGTCGACGATGTTCTGCATCATGGTCAGGATCGCGGTCTGGGTCGCGGCCGAGGTGCCGTCGACACCCTTCATCTGTCGTCCGTTCAGGCCGTCGACCGCACCCGCACGGGCGCAGGCTGCCAGCATGTCCTCTTCGACATCGAGCGTGTGCAGCGCCTCGGGTCGGTTCGACGCGAGTGCCACACCGGCGGCGATTGCATAGCCCGCCCAGTTGGAGATCGCGGCCACCACCAGCACGTCCGCGCCCACCACCGTGCCGATGCCTCCGCCGCAGCCGCAGGCACAGATCCGTCCGAACTCCTGGATCTCGGCGACGGCCTCGGGGATGCGGCCGAACCCGGCCTCGTTCCCGCCGTCCCCGATACCGAGCGTGGGAATGCCGGCAAGCCGCGCGGCTTCCTCGAGGGCATCCACGCTGGCCATGACCGAGCGGTCGCGACCCCGCCCGGTGATGGTGTGAAAGACGCCCTTGTCGTTCGGAGCGCCCTTCTCGACGAAGATCACCATCGAGGGTTGGTGCCGTGCGATCAGCTCACGCGCCTGCGCGGTCGTGTCGGCGGGCGCAAGAAGCAGTGCCTCGCACATGGCGGCGGCGGGGCGGGCGTCGAACATCTCCTCCGGCAGGATCGAGAGACCGGCGGCCTCGGCCGTGGCGGCGATGGGGCCGAGGTTGCGATCCTCCGAAAGGAAGATCGGCTTCGCGCCCATACCGCGATCGAGTGCGTGGCCGATCGCCACCGCTCCGAGCGGGCCATCGGTCTCGCCCACCGGCAGGAACGGTGGTGCTCCGGCGCCGGTGACGATCAGGACCCGGTCACCGGGGGTCACAGCGGCCATGATCGCCTCTACCGCGAGCGTCGTGAGCGGTCGCCCCGCCTCGGCGCGGGCGGCGTCGTAGAGCCGGTGGATGATCCCGCGTGGCACGCCTGAGGCGTAGCGCATCTCCACGTTGATCAGCCGGTCGAGCGCTTCGCCGATGATATCGTCCAAATCCATCTCCATCGTCTTGTCGCGCCAGGCGGTCCCGGCCGGGTCGCGGTCGTGTGCGTGAAAGGCCCCGGCACCCTGGTGGGCGCCGGGGAAGGTGAGCCGCGAAGCGCGGCCCGGGGAAAGGTCATTCCTCGGCGGTGAGGCCGGTGATCGGTCCGAGGATCTCGTTGAATCTGACCGCGCAGTCGGAGCCGCAGCGTTCGGCCCAGGAGGGGATCACGGTTTCGACCAGCGCCGTCCTGAGTGTCGCGAGGTCCTCTTCCGAAGGTTCGGTGACAGTCATCTGTTCGTCGCCGGTGACCAGTTCGCCGATCTGGCAGTTCTCGGCGTCGCCGGTGTTGCAGGCGATCCCGTCCATGGTGCCCGCGGCTGCAAGGTCCCATTCCTCGGTCTGGATCTTCGAGTAGAGCTCGGCGACGAAGCTCTGCACCTCGGGGTCGAGGCCATCCCACCACTGGGTGCTGACGTAGTACCCCCCGACGCCCCAGGACACGGGCACGTTGAGCATGGCGTCGGTCACCTCGAACCACTTGGCGGCGTTGCCCGAGAGCGCGGCGGTCACCGCGCAGTCGGTCACGCCGCGTTCGAGCGCGCCGTAGACTTCCGGAAAGCCGATGGAGACGGTCTGTCCGCCGAGGCTCTGCACGAGGTCGTTCTGCGACGGCGAAAAGGTGCGCACCTTGCGGCCTTCGAGTTCCGCGAGCGAGTTCACCTCGCCCTTGCAGAACATGACGTTCGCGGGAAACGGATAGGTGCCGATGATGCGGATGCCGTATTGCGAAAGCGTCTCGTTCGAAGCGTCGATCACCGCGTCCGAGATCGTTTTCGCGGTCTCGACGTCCAGCGAGAGCCCCGCGAGGTCGGCGATCTCGAGAAAGGGCACCTGTCCCGAGACCTGCGCCAGCGGCGCGGCGGTCACGTCGACCTGGCCCTGGCGGACGAGATTGAGGATGTCGTTCGCCGTCACACCGTATTCGGCCCAGGTCGAGGGTTCGATGGTGATGCGACCGTTCGACCAGTCCGGCACCTGGTCGTAGTTCGGCTTTTCGACCTTGGTGTACTGGGTGAGCGTCGGCAGGGTCTGGGTCACCGTCTTGATGGTGATCGTGTCGCCGTCGCCCGAGAGCGTGGGTTGCGCGAGCGCCGGGGCAGCGGCAAGGGCCAGCATCAGCGCCGAGGAGGAGAGGAGTCTCATTGTCTATTCCCTGTTGGTTCGAGGAGAGGATCAGTCGCGGTGGTTGCCGTTCATCGCGGCTCTAGCACCGGATTGCGGTCGAAGCCGGTCAGCTGCTCTGCTCCGGTTTCGGTCACGAGGTACGTGTCCTCGATGGCGAAGCCACCGTGGACGGGGTCGAGAAACAGCGTCTCGACGTTGATCATCATGTCGGCTTCAAGCACCGCTTCGCCGGTGCCGATCAGCGGCGGGCTTTCGTGGTGCTCGACGCCCAGGCCATGGCCCACGTGTTCCATCCGGAAGGTCGGCACACTGTCACGCGCCACGCGCACCGCGATGTCGTAGAGCTCGCGCACCGGGCGCCCGGCGCAGAGCAGTTCGGCTGCGGCACGCTGGCTGTCGAGCATCGCGCGATAGAGCACCTCCTGCTCCGGGGTCATGTGCTTCCACATCCGCGTGACGGCGGTATCGGCGTGGTAGCCCTGGTAGCGGGCTCCTAGGTCGAAGCGGATGGCGTCGCCCGGCGCCAGTTCCCGCGGCCCGGGAATGGCGTGGCTCACCGCACCCCCGGGTCCGAACCCCAGCACGAAATTGGCGATGTTCTCGCAGCCGCGCGAAGAGACCCCGGTGGCGTAGATCCGGCCCATTTCGGCTTCGGTGATGCCGTCACGGGCGGCCGCCAGCATGTCGTCGGCGGCCGCTTCCATTGCCGCCGTGGCGATGCGCAGGCGCGAAATTTCCCCGGGCGTCTTCACCATGCGGATCTCGCGCACGACCGACTGGGCATCGACCAGCTCGAGGTCGGGGCGCAACTCGGCCAGGACATCGCGGATCCATTTCGGCAGGTAGCGCTCCTCGACGCCCAGGCGGCCCCGGACGGGCAGCCATCGGTCGAGCGCCACGCGCCAGGACGGCAACAGGTCGCCGTCCATGTCCGTGGCGAACTCGGTGTAGCCCGCGACGTCGCGCACCCAGGAGCGGGCGCGGAAGTCATCGTAGTCCCAGCTCGGGACGATGGCCTGCGTGGTATCCGGACTCACCAGCGCGAGAAACGGCCGGTCAAGGAAGGAAAAGGTCGAGGGCGCGGTGAAATCCGTCGCGTAGAGAAACGTGCGCGGATCGGCCAGCAACAGGAGGTCGAGGCCCGCGCGCTCCATGGCCGCGGTGGCGCGGGGGCGGTTGAACAGCATGGCTCAGGCTCCCCACGCGGCTTTCAGGACACGCAGGCCGTTCAGCCCGCAGATCCCTTCGACCTCGGATGTCGAGAAGCCCGCCCGCTCGAGCGCGGCGGGCAGGTTCGGCAGGTCGGCGTGACCGGCAAGCCCCTCGGCGTAGAGCGTCTCGAACAGGAACGGACCGACCATCTCGGGATACATCCGCCGCGTGCCGTTTTCCCATTTCACCTTGGAGTGCGGGAAGAAGTCGGTGCCGATGGCCACGTGTTCCGGTCCGACGAGGTCGGACACGTACTTGAAGTGCGCCAGCACATCCTCAAGCGTGGGACGCTCGTCGAGGCTGCAGAACGGCGAGTAGGGAGAAATCCCGATCACCCCGCCCGTCGCCGCGAAGGCCTTGATCTGCGCGTCGCTCAGGTTGCGCGGGCTGTCGGTGATGGCGCGCGCGTTCGAATGGGTCGCGGCCACCGGTTTCTCGCTACGCTCTGCAATCTCGAGGCTGGTCCTCTCGCCGGCGTGGCTGACGTCGATGAGGACGCCGCACCGGTTGAGCTCGCGCACCGCCCGTACGCCGAGCAGGGTAAGCCCGTTGTCGACGGGGTCCATGCAGCCCGCGCCGAACTGTGTCGCCTCGTTGTAGGTCAGCGCCGCGACCCGCAGGCCCAGCGTCGACAGGATCTGGATGTAGGGGGTTTGCTCTTCGATGAAATGCAGGCCCTGGACCCCCTGGATGATCCCGAGCTTGCCCTCGGCGCGGGCAGTCAGGATGTCCTCGGTTGTCCGGACGTGCAGAAGGGTCTCGCCCGCGTCGGCGAAGAGGTTCTGCCAGTCGAAGAACTCGACCAGCACCGGCTTGATGTCACGGGCATAGAGCGCCATCGTCATGTTCACCGCCGACAGGCCTCCGTCGATCAGCTTGCGCCCGTAGTCCAGCGGGGTCGTGGGCGGCGGGGTCAGCAGGCCCACGGCACCACCAAGCATGTCGATCATCAGGGGGGTCTTGTCAGTCATGGTCGGAATCCGTTTCGAAGAAAGGCGTCGTCACTCGAAGATCAGGGCGAGGCCGGGGAAGAGAAGCAGCAGCAGGACCGCCAGCATGTAGGCGCCCACGAAAGGGATCACGCCCTGGAAGATGTCGGTTATCGGACCGTTTTTCCGCAGGCCCTGGAGCACGTACATCACGGTGCCGTCGGGGGGCGTGATCAGGGCGATCTCGACCAGCAGGGTGACCATCACGCCGAACCAGATCGGGTCGTAGCCAAGCTGCATGACCACCGGGAAGATCACCGGAATGGTCGTGACCACCATGGAAAAGCCCTCCATGATCGTGCCCATCGCGACGTAGAGGAGGATAATCCCCGTCATGATCGCCCAGCCCGGCACCGGAAGCTCGCCGATCATCTGCGCCACCGACTGCGGCACCCGCAGGCTCGTGAGCACGTAGTTCAGAACGAAGGCACCGATGAGGATCAGCCCGACCATCGCCGTGTTGCGGGCCGCGGCCAGCGCGCTTTCGTTGATCGTCTTCAGCGTCAGCTTGCCCTCGATCAGAGCGAAGGCGGCGGCGCCGACGACGCCGAAGGCGGCGGCCTCGGTTGGCGTGGCCAGCCCGCCGTAGATGGTGCCGAGCACCAGCGCGATCAGGATCAGGGTCGGCACGATCCCAAGGCTGCCTTTCAGCTTGGCACGAAGCGGGATGCGGGTGGCCGCCTGCGGCAGCGGGTTCCTTGTCCCGTGGAGGAAGATCACCCCCAGGCAGAGCGCCGTCACCAGCAGTGCCGGTAGCAGCGCCGCGGCATAGAGCCCGCCGACCGAGGTGTTGGTCAGCAGTGCATAGATGATCAGGATCGTTCCCGGGGGGATCAGCGACCCGAGCGCCCCGCCCGCCGCGAGCGACCCCAGCACGACCTTCTTGTCGTAGGCCGTTCCCTCGAACTGCGGCAGTGCCACCGAGCCCATGGTGGCGGCCGTCGCGATCGAGGAGCCGGACATGGCCGAGAAGGTCGCGCAGGACAGGATATTGGTGTGCAGGAGCCCGCCCGGTACGCGGTTCAGCCAGAGGTTCAGCGCCTTGTAGAGTTTCGCCGATACACCCGAGCGCAGCAGAAGCTCGCCCATCAGCAGGAACAGCGGCAGCGCGATCAGCACGTAGTTGGACGATGTCGTCCAGGCGATCGAACCGAGGAAATTGTAGAACGGCCGGTCGGAGAAGACGAAGCCGGTCACCACGCCCAGAACGCCGAGGATCGCGGCGATGTAGACGCCCGCGGCGAAACAGCCGGCGAAGAGCAGGCACAGCCCGAGGATCGGCCAGATGGAGACGTCCGGAGCGCTTCCCGACATCGACAGCCAGGCGAAGGCGATCAGGAACAGGACGAAGACGACGATGGCAATCACGGACGGTCCTCCGGGTCGGCATGGGGCGCTTCGTTGAGCGCGAGAATGGTCTCCTCGGTATCGTCATCGGCGCTGCGCGGCCGCATCATCGCGTCGATGTCGTCCGGACGCCGTGCTGCCAGAAGCAGCACGATCTCGAGGGTCAGCGCCGCGGCGAATACCGCCAGTGCGCCGAGCCCGAAGGCCCAGATCCCCTGCGGCCAGATCAGCGGGATGCGCAGCGCGGAGATGTCGCGCGCATTCCAAAGCAGGGTTTCCTCCAGCACGTTGACGGCCGACCAGCAGAGGATCGCGACCAGCGCGAGCAGCAGCAGCAGGGCCGCGAGATGCATCCAGACCCGCAGACCGAGCGGCATCTTCATGACCAGCAGGTCGATGCGGATATGCGCCCGCTCGGCGAGGGCATGGGCAAGGCTCCAGCTCAGGCCGAACGCCATCAGGTAGCCCGAGATCTCGGTGGTGGCACCGGACGAGAACCCGAGGAAGGCCCGGCAGACCACGTCGACGGAGATGAACACCGCGGTGGCGAGGAACGACCAGCCGGCGACGAGCGCCATCGCGCGGGCGATTGACTCGACGATGAGGCGGGCGCGATGTGCGAGGGAGAGCGCGGTGAGCATCAGCGGCCCTCCTCCTCGCCGCCCCAGCCGCCTCCGCCGGGGGTTTCGATGATCAGGACGCTGTCGGGCCGTACCGTCACGCGGCTGATCTTCTCGGGGAGTTGTTCGGTCTCGCCGGTTGCGCCATCCACGAGCAGGAAGCGGCCGGGCCGGCCCGGGGCGCCGCTCTCGAGCCCCCAGGGCGCGACGCGGAAGCGTTCGCCCGACCCGGAGAATTCGCAGCTGTGGCCGAGGGGCCGGATGGCCCGGGCAATCCCCTGCCCTCCGCGCGTGCGGCCGGCACCGCCCGAGCCTTCGATGAGGTTGTAGCCTTCGACCAGAAGCGGAAACTCGAGCTCGATCGCTTCGACCGGCAGGTTCGAGGTATTGGTCAGTCCAGCCTGGACGCCGTCCTTGCCGTCGCGCGTCAGCCGTGCGCCGGAGCCGCCGCCGAGGGTTTCGAAATAGACGTATTCCCGTCCGGTCCGTGGGTCGTGCCCGTGGAACATCGCCGAGGTGTTCGACCCGTTCGAGGCGGCGGTCACGGCCTCCGGCAGCACCGGCGCGAGGGCGCCGAAGATCGCGTCGACCACCCGCATGCCCGTCTGGACCCGGTGCGCCACCGAGGCCGGAGCGACGGCGTTGACGATGCTGCCCTCGGGCGCCTTGACGGTCACCGGCCTCAGAAGGCCGGAATTGTTCGGCGCGCGGGGATCCAGCAGGACCTTCAGTGCGAAACTGACCGTCGACTGAAGGCCGTTGAAGACAAGGTTGATGTTGCCCGGAACCTGATCGCCGGTGCCTTCGAAATCCATCTCGATCTGGTCGCCGGCGACTGTGATGCGCACGGCGATCGGGATGTCGAACACCTCGATCCCGTCGCCGTCCATCACGTCGGTGAAGCTGTAGGTGCCGTCGGGGATCTGGCTCAGCGCGGTCCGCATCCGTTGCTCGGTGCCCTTCAGGATGCCATCGAAGGCCGAGAGCAGCGTCGCGGCGGGCGTGCTGCGCGCGAGTTCCTCCATACGCCGCAGGCCGAGGCGCGATGCGGCGAATTGCGCGTTGAAGTCGCCCAGCCGTTCCTCGCGCATGCGCATGTTGAGCAGGATGAGGTTCCAGATGTCGTCGATGCGCCTGCCTTCCGAGTAGAGCTTGACGAGGGGGATGCGAATTCCCTCCTGCCAGATCTCGGTGAGGCCCGAGGCCATCGAGCCGGCGCGCGCGCCGCCGATGTCGGAATGGTGCGCGATGGTGCAGACGAAACAGACCAGTTCTCCGCCGAAGAAGACCGGCTCGGCGGTGTTGATGTCCGGCAGGTGGGACCCGCCGCCTTCGTGCGGATCGTTGGCGATGAACATGTCGCCGGGCCGGATCGTCTCGAGCGGATGCGCGGCGCGGATCGCCCCGACCAGCCCGATCAACCCGGAGAGATGGATCGGCAGAGACTGCGAGGCCTGGGCGATGAGGTTGCCCGCCGTGTCGATGATGGCGGTGGAATGGTCCTGCCGCTCCTTGATGTTGCCGGAAAAGGCGGTGCGGGTCAGGGCCGCGAACATCTCGTCCGTGACCGAGGCCAGCGCGTTCTGCAGCAATTCCAGCCGGATCGGACTGAGGGGCGCGGTGGAGGGCATGGGCAGGGCCTTCGGGGAATGGTCAGTCATGGGGTTGGACCTCGATCACGAGGTTGCCACGGGCATCGGCGGTGGCACGGTCCTCCGGTCCGAGGACGATGGTGCTGTCGGTCTGTTCGATGATGGCGGGCCCTGTCACCGCCCGGCCGCAGCCGATGCTCTCACGGCGGTAGATGCTGGCCTCCCTTGGCCCGCGCGCGTCGTAGATCACGGGGCGCACGCCGGTGACCTGCGGCAGGTGCCCAGGCGACAGCGCGGCTGGCTCGGACGCGCGGGGCAGCGCCACGGTCGCCTCGGCGCGCAGCGCGACCATCTCGACCGGGGCCGCCTCGTCGGCGTGACCATACATCTCGCGGTGCAGGGTCACGAAGGCGGTGCGCAGGCTGTCCTGCGTCGAGGCGGAGTCGTAGGGCACACGCAGTTCGTAGTTCTGCCCGACGTAGCGCAGATCGGCGATCAGAGAGACCCGGCCCTCGCCGCGAGCGGCCTCCTGCGCGAACCAAAGGTCGGCCCGCTCGGTGAGGGCCGCCGCCCCGGTCCGCAGCCCGGCCATGCCGTCTGCGTCCAGTCGCAGCCCTAGCGGCAGCACGTAGTCCTCGCGCAGCGGCGCGTTCAGCAGGCCTTCGGCGCAAAGCAGCCCCGGGCGCGCCGGGATGATCACCCGGGCAATTCCGAGCGCGCGGGCCACCGCGACACCGTGCAGGGGGCCCGCCCCGCCGAAGGCCACGAGATCGAACCGCGTCGGGTCCAGACCCCGTTCGACCGAGATCTGTCGCACGGCGCGCACCATGGTCGCGTCGACGATCTCGATGATCCCCAGCGCGGTCTCTTCCGGCGTCAGGCCGAGAGCCCCGGCAAGATCCGCCACGACCCGGGACGCGGCCCCGGTGTCGAGGTGCATCTCGCCGTCCAGCAGCACCGGTGACAGCCGGCCGAGGAACAGGTTCGCATCCGACACCGTCGCCACGGTCCCGCCCCGGGAGTAGCAGGCCGGCCCGGGCACGGCCCCGGCCGAATGCGGCCCGACCTTCATCAGCCCGTCGGTGTCGATCCAGGCGATGGAGCCGCCCCCTGCCCCGACCGCGTTGATGTCGACGGAAGAGAGCTTGACCGGGCGGCCCTCGATCTCGCGTTCGGTGGTGAAGGCGGGTTTCATGTCCCGCACCAGGCTCACGTCGGCCGAGGTGCCGCCCATGTCGAGGGTGATGAAATTGCCCGACGAGCTGTCGCCCAGGGTTTCCAGCACCCCGACCATGCCCGCCGCCGGGCCCGAGAGCGCCGTTCGCACGGGGAAGTCCGTGGCGCGCCCGATGGGCACCAGGCCGCCCGACGACTGGTTGATCCCGATCCTGGCCTCAGAGCCGAGGCCGGCGAGCGCCTCTTCGAGACGCGAAAGGTAGCGCGCCATCTCGGGCTGGACGAAGCCGTTGATCGCGGTGGTGGAAAACCGTTCGAATTCGCGGAATTCCGGATGGACCTTGTGGCTTAGAGAGAGAAAGATTCCGGGCAGCCGTTGTTTCAGCGCCGCGCCGATCCGCGCCTCGTGTTCCGGATTCCGGTAGGCATGGACAAGGCACACGGCGCAGGCGTCGGCCCCTGAGGCCGCGACCGCCCCGACCACGCGGTCGATTTCCGCCTCGGTCAGCGGGACGTGGACGGAGCCGTCCGAGAGCAGGCGCTCGGTGACCTCGAAGCGCCGCTCCCGGGGCACCAGGGGCGCCGGGCTGTCGGTGTGGAAGTCGAACATGTGCGGACGGATCTGCCGGCCGATCTCGAGGACGTCGCGGAAGCCGCGTGTGGTGACGAGGGCCAGCCGCGCCCCGCGCTCCTGGATCAGCGCGTTGGTGGCGACCGTCGTCCCATGCGCGACACGGCCGAAGGCGGCAGGCGAGATTCCGAGGCGTTCGGCGAGCCGCGTCACGCCCTCCATCATCGCGCGATCAGGTGCGTCGGGGGTCGAGGGCAGCTTCAGCACTTCCATGCGCCCGTCGCCGAGGTTTACCGCCGCGATATCGGTGAAGGTGCCGCCGACATCGATGCCCACGTTCCAGTTCGTTTCGGTCATGTCCCGGTCCTTCAGCGCATGTAGTCGGCGAAGCGGATCAGCCGTTCGCAGGCGTCCGCGAGATTGGCCCGCTTGATGCGCTCGGCCGCGTCTTCGTCGCGGGCGATCAGCGCCTCGATCAGGTCCCGGTGCATCCGCAGGCCGACATCCGTCCGGCCGGGCAGGAAGACCGAGCGCCGCGCCAGCACGGCCGACCGGTCCGCGAGAAGCGACATGGTCTCGTTCAGGACCGGGTTGGCGGCGTGCAGCATCAGGCCCTGATGGGTCTCGTCGAGCAGCTGGCTGTAGCCGTCGAAATCCGTTTCGGCGATCATCCGGTCTGCAGGCGCGCCGAACCTGTCGCGAAGACTGTTCCAGCAGCCCTCCGGCGCATTGCGGGCGGCGAGCCGTGCTGCGAGTCCCTCTACGACGCTGCGGACCTGGTAGACATGCTCGATCTCCTGCGCCCCGAGGCGCACCACGGTGACCCCGACATGGGGTTCGCGCTGCAAGAGCCGCCGCTCGAGAAGCACCGCGAAGGCATCGCGGACCTGGGCCCGGGACACGCCAAGTTCTCCGGCAAGCTGTCGCTCTCGAAGCCGCTGGCCCGCCACGTATTGCTCACGCACGATCCGGTCACGCAGAACGCCCGTGAGCTCGGAGGTCGTCAGGCGGGGGCCGTCGATGTCGGGGGAGGTCTGGTCGGAGGATGTCATGGCCCTCTGACTAGTTGCAGACAAAATGGTTGACCATTTGGACGGCAAAATGGACGGCAAAAATGTCGGCTCGGGCGGGGCTATTCCTAAAAGCTGTGCGGTTTCGGCGTCTGCCGCCGGAAATTTGGGCGAATGCTGGCTGCCCGACGCAGCCTTCCTGCGGAGAATCCCGGTCCGCAGCCTGTGCGCGGCTGCGTGTCCCGTGGCGTGGCAGGGATTTTCACACCGATGAACGGCATCTTTCCAAGCGATAGGGCTGAAGTGATCCGCACGGCGGCGTGCCGAGCCTTACAGCGTTCATCTTTCCCGGGGCTTGCTGGACCTCGGTGAGGCAGACTTCACCACGACAAAGGGGGCAGTCTGCCGTGAGCCCCGCATTCGTGCGTGAGGCGCACGGATCTCATGCGCACTGGATACTTTATCGCGCAGGGCGCAACTGAAAGCTTCCGGTCAACAAGCCTGACCACGAAGCGAGTACCGGACGTGCCGATCAGTTCAACACATTGGGGAACCTTCCACGCCGATGCTCCGGACGGGCAGACGTTGCGCGTCACGCCCTTTGAGCGCGACGAGAACCCCTCCGAGTTGATCTCCGCCCTGCCCGAGTATCGCACCCACGCGACGCGGGTAAGACGCCCGGCCGTCCGTCAAGGCTGGCTCGAGGGCCGCGCAGGAGACGTGGTGCCGGGGCGCGGGGCAGACCCTTTCGTCGAGGTCGACTGGGACATGGCGCTCGATCTCGTGGCGGCCGAGCTTGGCCGGGTGAAGCAGGATCACGGCAACGGCGCGATCTTCGCGGGATCTTACGGGTGGTCCAGCGCGGGCCGGTTTCACCACGCCAAGACGCAGCTCAAGCGCTTCATGAACGCCTTCGGCGGAGCGGTGGAGCAGCGCGACAACTACAGCTTCGGCGCGGGCATGGTGCTGCTGCCGCATGTCGTCGGCGACATCGAACTGCTCTACGGGCCGGCCACCGGCTGGGATGCCATTGCCGAGGGCGCCGATCTCTTCGTCAGCTTCGGCGGTCTGCCGGCGCGCAATGGCCAGATCGAAAGCGGCGGTGTCGGCGCGCATGTGCAACAGGGCTTTCGCGACGCGTTCCGCGCAAAGGGCGGCCGGTTCGTCAACGTCTCGCCCATGCGCAGCGATGCCGAGCCGGTGGACGACTGGATCGCGCTGCGTCCGGGAACGGACACCGCGATGATCCTCGCGCTCTGCCACGAACTCGATCGGCAGGGCCTTGCGGATCATGGCTTTCTCGCGCGCTACACCAGCGGGAGCGACAGGTTCCTCGACTACCTCCGCAACGGCAACGGTGGGCAGGCTTTCGATGCCGACTGGGCTGCGCGCATCTGCGACATCCCGGCCGAGCGCATCCGGTCGCTTGCCACCGAGATGGCCTCGAGTCGCTGTTTTCTCAACATGAACTGGTCCCTCCAACGCGCCGATTTCGGCGAGCAGTGCTTCTGGAGCTGTATCGCGCTCGCGGCGATGCTCGGCCGGATCGGCCTGCCGGGCCAGGGACTTGGCTTCGGGTTCGGGTCGATGAACGGCATGGGCAATCCCGTCAGCCGGCTGCCGAGCCCCGGCCTGCCGACCCTGTCCAACCCGCTGGGCGACTTCATCCCGGTCGCGCGGGTCACCGACTACCTGCTCGGCGAGGTCCGGGACATGGATTACAACGGTCAGCGCCTGACGCTGCCGGCCCCGCGCCTCGTCTACTGGGCGGGCGGCAATCCGTTCCACCATCATCAGGACATCAACCGCCTGCTGCGGGGCTGGGCCCTGCCCGAGACCATCGTGGTGCACGAGCACGTCTGGACCGCGACGGCGCGGCACGCGGACATCGTGCTGCCCGCCACCATGGGCGTCGAGCGCGATGACATCTCGACCTCGTCGAACGATCGTTACCTCGTCGCGATGCGCAAGGCGGTCGCGCCGTTGGGCGAGGCACGGGACGACTACGCGATCTTCAGCGCCCTCGCGGCGCGGCTCGGCATCGCCGAGACGTTCACCGAAGGGCGCGGCGCCGATGCGTGGATCGCCTTTCTCTACGAGCAGACCCGCGGCAAGGCGGCGGAGCGCGGTGTCGACATGCCCGATTTCGCGGCGTGGCGTGAGGCCGGCTTCTACGAGAAACCCGCGCCCGCCGAAAGCTATACCTCGTTCGCCGCATTTCGCCGCGATCCCGATGCCTTTCCGCTGCGCACGCCTTCGGGCCGGATCGAGCTTTTTTCCGAGACCATCGCCGGCTTCGGCTACGACGATTGCCCGCCGCATCCGAGCTGGCTGCCCCCCCGCGAGGCGCTCTCCTCGCCACGTGTGCGCCGCTTTCCTCTGCACCTGCTCACCACGCAGCCCGCGCATCGCCTGCACGGCCAGCTCGACCCGGTGGGAACGAGCCGCGCGTCGAAGATCTTCGGGCGCGAGCCGCTGCACATCCATCCCGCGACCGCCGCGCAGCGGGGTCTGAAGGAAGGTGACATCGTGCGTGTCTGGAATGATCGCGGCGCCTGTCTCGCGGGGGTCCTCACCGACCCCGCCATGCGGCCCGACGTGGTCCGCATGGCGACCGGCGCCTGGTACGATCCGCTCCTTCCCGGGCAGCCCGGCTGCCTGGACCTTCACGGCAATCCCAACGTCCTGACCCACGACCGCCCGAGCTCGTCGCTCTCGCAGGGGCCTGCGGCCCAGAGCTGCCTTGTCGAGGTCGAGGCGTGGCGTTCGCAGGTTCCCCAGATCCGCGTCCATTCCGCACCGAACTTCGCGGTCGGCCGGGTGACGACCAAGCAGTCCCGCGACAAGCGGGCCGATCCCCTTCCCCAACAGGAGTAAGACCATGAACCTCACGCGCAGACAGATGCTGCTTTCCTCGCTGTCGGCCATCGCCGTGGCAAGCGTGGCCGGCCCGGTCGCGGCCATCGAGGCCCCGCAGAGCGAGGGCGGCACGCTGACCTTCGTGATCTCGCCGAGCCCGCAGATCCTGACCTCGGCGATGACCACCTCGGGCGCCGAACAGGTGGTGTCCGCGAAGATCTCGGACAGCCTTTTCACCTACGATTTCGACATGAACATCCAGCCGCAGCTGGCCGAAAGCCACGAGGTCAGCGACGACGGGCTGCGGGTCACCTTCAACCTGCGCCAAGGCGTGAAGTGGCATGACGGCACGCCGTTCACCTCGAAGGACGTGGCCTATACCTGCATGGAGGTCTGGAAGGTCCTGCATGGCCGTGGCCGCACGATCTTCAAGGACGTGACCGAGGTCGAGACCCCGGACGAGCACACCGCCGTCTTCGTGATGGCCTCGCCCTCGCCGGGCATGCTCAAGTCGCTGGCCGCGCAACAGACCCAGATCCTGCCCGCGCACCTCTACGAGGGCACGGACCCGATGACCAACCCCTACAACCTCGAGCCGGTCGGCACCGGCCCGTTCCGCTTCGTGTCCTTCGTCGCGGGCGACAACCTCGTGCTCGAGAAGAACCCCGACTACTGGGACGAGAACAAGCCGCACATCGACACGCTGGTCTTCCGCTTCGTTTCGGACCCCGCCACGGTGACCGCCGGTCTCGAGTCCGGCGAGTTCGACCTTGTGAACCAGTCGCTGCTGCCCAAGCCCGACATCCCGCGCCTCGAGGAGAGCGGCAACTTCGACATCACCACCCGGGGCTACGAGTTCCAGAACGAGGTGCAGATGATCGAGTTCAACCTCGATGATCCGGTGATGTCCGACCCCAGGGTCCGCCAGGCGCTGGCCTGTGCGATCGACAAGCAGTGGATCACCGACAACGTCTTCTTCGGCTACGGCAAGGCGGCCAACACGCCGCTGCACTACCAGCTGACCCAGCTCTACGACGAGACCGACGTGCCGGCCTACGACTATGATCCGATGCGCGCGGTCGAGCTGCTGGAAGAAGCCGGCTATCCGCGTGGCACGCTCGAGCTGACGATCGATCCGCTGCCCTACGGCGAATACCAGAACATGACCGCCAACTACCTGCGCGAGGCCTTCCGCGCCATCGGCGTGACCCTCACCGTGCGCAACGAGGACTTCGCGGGCTTCGTCAAGCGGGTCTACACCGACCGCGACTTCCAGTTCACCGTGAACCTGCTGACCGGCGGCTCGGACCCGACCATCGGCACCCACCGGACCTTCTGGTCCGAGAGCTTCCAGCAGGGCGTCGGCTTCTCGAACGGCTCGCACTACATGAGCGACGAGATGGACGCGATCCTCGAGGCCGCCTCGGCGGAGATGGACGAAGAGGCGCGCATCAAGCTCTACCACGACTTCCAGAAGCTCGCGATGACCGACCTGCCGGTGCTGCCGCTGGTGGCCGTGGAGTCGGTGACCGTCGCCAACAGGCGCGTGCACAACCACACCATCAACGCGCATGGCTCCTACGCGAACTTCGCCGACGTCTGGCTCGATCCCAAGGCCTGATCACCGAACTGCCCGCGCGGGGGAAGACCCCCGCGCGGGCCCCTGCCCTTCTGCCCCCGAGAGGCCAAACCCATGGGATACTACCTGCGCAACAGGCTGATCCAATCCGCCGTGGTGATCCTGCTGATCATCGTCGGCAACTTCATCCTGCTCAACGCCGTGCCCGGGGACCTCGTCGACGTTCTCGCGGGCCGGGGCGGTGACATGGATGCCGAGCTGATGGCGTCGCTGCGCAAGCGCTTCGGTCTCGACGACCCGCTGCTCGTGCGCCTGTTCGACTACGTCCGCAACGTGCTGACCGGCGATCTCGGCTACAGCTGGCCGCATTCGCAGCCGGTGCTCGACGTGGTGCTGCAGCGCCTGCCCGCGACGACGCTGCTGGTGCTGCTGTCGGTCATCCTGTCGGTGTTCGTCGGCACGCTGACCGGGGTGCTTGCCGCCCGCCACGCGCACCGGCCGGTCGACGTGATCCTGTCGATGATCGTGCTCGCCTGCTACGCCACGCCGATCTTCCTGACCGCGCTAGGGCTGATGCTCGTCTTCTCCGTGCAACTCGGTTGGTTCCCGCTGGCCGGGCTCACGACCGCCGGCGCGCAAGGCAACCTGATCGACACCGCGCTCGACATGGCCCGGCACCTGGTGCTGCCGGTGGTGTCGCTGTCGCTGTTCTACATCGCCATCTATGCCCGCCTCGCCCGCGCCTCGATGCTGCAGGTGATGACGCAGGACTACGTGCGCACCGCCCGCGCCAAGGGGCTCTCCGAGGTGCGGGTCATTCTCGGTCACGCGCTGCGCAACGCCCTGCTGCCGGTGGTCACCATGGCCGGCCTGCAGATCACGGAACTCTTCGGCGGGGCGATCCTCACCGAGACCATCTTCGGCCTGCCCGGCGTCGGACGGCTGGCCTACGACGCCGTCTTCGCCCGGAATTTCCCGCTGCTGCTGGGCATCCTGATCGTCTGCTCGTTCATCATCGTGATCGTGAACCTGCTGGTGGACCTCATCTACATGAAACTCGACCCGCGGGTGGAGCTGACCAAATGACCTCGACCGATACCATTTCCCCCAACACCGCCACCACCGCGCCCGCCGCCGAGACCGACACGACGAAGCCCGCCCGCTTCCCGCTCATGCGCCGTGTCCTGACCTCGCCCAAGGGGATCGCGGGGCTGATCCTGATGCTGGTGATCGTGGCCATGGCCGCGCTTGCGCCGATCCTCTTCCCGCTCGGCCCCTGGGCCATGGTGGGGCGGCCCTACATCTGGCCCGCCTCCGGCGCGACGCTGATGGGAACGGATGTTCTTGGCCGCGACATGACGGCGGCGATGTTCTGGGGCGCTCAGATCTCGCTGCTGGTGGGGCTGGTGTCGGCGGGCATCTCGCTCGTGATCGGCATCGCGGTCGGCTCGGCCGCCGGCTACTACGGCGGTCGCGTCGACGCCATCCTCATGCGCTTCACCGACGCGGTTCAGACCGTGCCCTCGTTCCTCTTCACCATCGTGATCGTCGCCGTCGCCGCGCCCTCGATCCGGACCATCGTGCTGGCCATCGCGCTGGTGTCCTGGCCCGCCGTCGCCCAGCTGATGCGGGCCGAGGTGCTGAGCGTGAAGAAGCGCGAATTCGTGCAGTCCTGCCGGATCATCGGCATGACCGACCTGCGGATCATCCTGTCGCAGGTCATCCCCAATTCGCTCTCGCCGGTGATCGTGATCGCCTCGGTGCTCGTTGCGACGGCGATCATCACCGAGGCCGGGCTGGCCTTCCTCGGCCTTGGCGATCCGAACGTGATGAGCTGGGGCACGATGATCAACCTCGGGCGGCCCTCGATCCGCACCACCTGGTACATCGCCCTGATCCCCGGCGGCTTCGTGATCATGACCGTCCTTGCCCTCAACCTTCTTGGAGATGCGATCAATGACGCCTTCAACCCCCATCTCCGCAAGCGCTGAGCCCGGCGCGCCGCTGCTGACGGTGCGCGATCTCCGGATCGAGACCCGCGACAGGAGCCCGGCCGCGCTGATCGAGAACGTCAGCTTCGACATCCGCGCCGGCGAGACGCTCGCCCTCGTCGGCGAATCCGGCGCCGGCAAGTCGCTCTCGGCACTGGCGATCCTCGGGTTGCTGCCGCCCGACGCGATGCGGGTGACCGGAGGCGAGATCCGCCTTGGCGCGCAGTCGCTGTCGGACATCTCGCCCCGCCAGCTTCGCAAGGTGCGTGGCGGCAGGGTCGCGATGATCTTCCAGGACCCGCTCGGCTGTCTCAATCCCGTGCTGACGGTCGGCCGCCAGATCACCGAGGCGCTCCACCTGCACAAGGGCCTGCGCGGTGCCGCCGCACGCCGGCGTGCGGTCGAGCTTCTCGACCTCGTCCGCATCCCCGAGGCCGAGAAGCGGCTCGACGAGTATCCGCACCGGCTCTCGGGGGGCATGCGCCAGCGCGTGATGATCGCCATCGCCCTTGCCGGCGACCCGTCGCTGCTGCTCGCGGACGAGCCGACGACGGCGCTCGACGTCACCATCTCGACCCAGATCATCGAGCTGCTGCGCCAGCTTCAGAAGGACATCGGCCTGTCGATCCTGATGATCACCCATGATCTGCCGGCGGTCCGCATGATCGCCGACCGGGTGGCGGTCATGTACTCCGGCCGGATCGTCGAGACCGGCGCGGCCGAGGACATCTTCGCGGCGCCCCGGCACCCCTACACGCGGGGGCTTCTGTCGGCGCGTCCGAGGGGCGCCATCGCAACCGGTGCCGAACGCCTGACCGAGATTCCCGGCACGGTTCCGCAACCCTCGCGGCGGCCCAGCGGCTGCGCCTTCCGGCCCCGCTGTCCGCGGGCCACGGCGCTCTGCGCCGCCGAGATCCCGGCGATCCGGCCCGCCGGCGGATCGCTCACCGCCTGTCACCATGCCGACGGCCTTACCGAAACACGCGCGAGGGCAAGCTGATGCAGCGTTTCGAAATCAACGACCTCAGCGTCAGCTACCCCACGCGCGGCGGCATCGTTCACGCGGTGGACGGCGTCACGCTGCACATCCCAAAGGGCCGCACGCTCGGCCTCGTCGGAGAATCCGGCTGCGGCAAGTCGAGCCTCGCCCGCGCGGTCACCGGGCTCGAGCAGCCCTCTGACGGCAACCTGCGGATGGACGGGAACGCGGTGATGAGCCGTGGACAGGCGGCGCGGCTGGCCCGCGCGCGGCGCATCCAGATGGTGTTCCAGGACCCGATGGGGTCGCTCAACCCGCGCTCGACCATTCGCCAGCTCGTCGAGGAACCGCTGCATGTGCACAAGCTCGGCACCCGCGCCGAGCGCAGCGCCAAGGCGCGCGCCGTGCTCGACCGGGTGGGCCTGCCCGCCGCGTTCCTCGACCGGCTGCCGCACCAGCTGTCCGGCGGCCAGCGCCAGCGGGTCGGCATCGCCCGCGCTCTGGTGCTCGATCCCGAGCTGCTGATCTGCGACGAGCCGGTCTCGGCCCTCGACGTTTCGGTGCAGGCACAGGTGCTGAACCTGCTGGTCGAGCTGCAGGCCGAGCGCGGCCTGTCGATGCTCTTCGTGAGCCATGACCTCGACGTGATCCGCTACGTGAGCCACGACATCGCGGTGATGTATCTCGGGCGCATCGTCGAGGCGGGCCCGGTCGACAAGCTCTGGAGCGCGCCGCAGCATCCCTACACCCGCGCGCTGATCTCGACCACGCTGTCGGGCCGCGAAGAGGGCATGGTGCCGCTCATGCTCGAGGGCGAACTGCCGAGCCCGATGTCGCCGCCGAGCGGCTGCCGCTTCCGCACCCGCTGCCCCTTTGCCAGGGAGGACTGCGCAAGCACGAGCCCCGCCGAGGTCCACGGCGACGGGCGTCGCGTCGCGTGCCTTCGCAACGGGTTGTGGCAAGGCGAAATGTCCGAGGCGGAGATCCTTCATGCGTAGGAGTGCCCCGCCCCGTGCCCACCGCAGCCGGCTGGCGGCCGCCGAACGGGCCCTGCCCTCGTCAATGTGGCATGCCACTGCCGGCCCATCGGTTGCCGCGTCGACCCTGACCGGGCCGGTCACCGCCGACGTGCTGGTGATCGGCGGCGGCTTCAACGGCATCTCGGCGGCGCTGCGGCTGGCGCAGAACGGTGCCGACGCGGTGCTGCTGGAAGCCGGCGAGATCGGCGAGGGCGCCTCGGGACGGAACGCCGGCATGGTCAACCCGGGCCAGTTCCTCGGACCGGCCGAGATCCGCGCCGTGCTGGGGGCCGGCCACGCCGAGACCTTCCTTGCCGAACTCGGGGGCGCGCCGGCGCTGGTCGGCGAACTGATCGAGGCCCACGGCATCGCGTGCCACGCCGACTTCCGCCCGGTGATCCGGGCCGCCCACGACAGCGCCTCGGCCAAGCTGCTGGAACGCCAGTGCGACGATTGGCAGGCGCTGGGGCAACCGGTGGAGATGGCCCGAGACGACGACCTCGCGGCCCTCACCGGCAGTACCCGCTGGGCCGCCGCGATGCTCGATCGGCGCGGCTTCACGATCCAGCCGCTCGCCTTTGTCCGGGGACTGGCGTGGGCGGCACAGGAGGCCGGGGCACGGCTCTACCAGGAAAGCCGCGTGACCGGGCTTGCGCGTGACGGCGCCGCGTGGTGCGCGACGACCGCCTCGGGTCACGAGGTCCGCGCGGGCAAGGTCATCCTGTCGACGAACGCCTACACCGGGGCGCTGCATCCGGCGTTCTCCGACCCGCTGGTGACCAGCGGCGCTTTCGGCGTCGCCAGCCGACCGCTGCCCGACGCCGCGCGCGAACGGATCCTCCCGCAGGGGCATTCGCTCTACGACACCCACCGCATCCCGCTGTTCTTCCGCTTCGACCCGGACCGGCGGCTGATGGTCGGCTCGCTGGGGTTCCTCTCGGACGGGGCGCGCGCGCCGCAGGCCTGGGCGCAGCGCGTGATCGACCGGCTCTGGCCGGGGCTGCCGCCGCTCGACTGGAGCCATGTCTGGCAGGGCACGCTGGGGCTCACGTCGCATGGGATGCCGCGGCTGATCTCGCCCGAGGAAGGCCTGATCGGCACCGTCGGATGCAATGGCCGGGGGATCGCGCCCAACTGCTACTTCGGGCGGATGCTGGCCGACATCGCGCTGGGTCGCGACTGCCCCATGCCGCTGCCGGTCGAGACCGGCGCCCCCTACCCGGCCCGCGCCCTGCGGCGCGATGCCATGGACGCGGCCATGCGCCTCTATCGCAACACGTTTCTGCTAAACTGAAAGGAAAGAAGATGGACTTCACTCTTACCGGCAAGGTCGCAGTGGTCACCGGCGCCGGCAAGGGCCTCGGGCGGGCCATCTCGCTCGCGTATGCCGAACAGGGCGCCAAGGTGGTGCTCGCGTCGCGCGGCCAGGCGGATCTCGACAGCCTCGCAAAGGAAATCACCGATGCCGGCGGAGAGGCGCTCGCGGTTTCGACCGACGTGACCTCGAAGGCCGCCGTCGAGGCGCTGGCCGATGCCGCGCTCGAAACCTTCGGCAAGGTCGACATCTGGGTGAACAACGCCGGCGGCTTCATCGACGCGGCGATGACCGACTGGGCCGATGTCGACGCCGAGGCGCTCGACCAGATGTGGTCGCTCAACGTGACCTCCTATGTCTACGGCGCGCAGGCCGCGGCCCGCGCAATGAAGACGGGCGATGATGGTGGCAGCCTGATCTTCATGTCCTCGCTCGACGCGTTCAACGCCTGCCCCGGCGGCGAAGGCTGCTACGGCGCCGCGAAGATGGCGATCACCCACATCGCCCGCACGCTCGCCGTCGAGCTCGGCCGCTTCGGCATCCGCGTCAACTCGATCGCGCCCGGTATCGTCCAGACGCCGCTTCTGGACCACGTGCTGACCTCGGACGAGATCATCGCGGACAAGGCGAAGTTCTACCCGCTGGGCCGGATCGGCCAGCCCGACGACGTGGCCGGCGCCGCCGTCTACCTCGCGTCGGATGCCGCCTCCTACGTGTCGGGCGCCACGCTGCTGGTGTCGGGCGGGGCGATCTTCAACTCCGATCCCTTCCGCTATCTCAGCGCCCACGCCGAAGGAGCCTGATCCGTGCCGATCTACCACGCCCGCCGGGGGGGCCAGAGCTACGGACATGACATCGGCATCCTGCTGATGGAATGCTGGAATCCGTTCCCTCCGGGGGACGTGGGCAACGCCTCGACCTACGGCTACCCGGTGCTTTACGAGACCGTGACCGGCGTCACCATCGAGGCGCTGGTGGAGCGGGGCGAGACCTCGGCCATCGAGGCGATGATCGCCGCGGCGCAGAAGCTCGAACGGGAGGGCGTCAAGGCGATCACCTCGGACTGCGGCTTCATGCTCGCCTACCAGGACACCGTCGCACGGGCGGTGGACGTGCCGGTGATGATGTCGTCGATGCTGCAACTGCCCTTCATCGCCAGCCTGCTGGCGCCCGGGGCCGAGATCGGCGTCGTCTGCGCCCACGCGGGCAGCATGACCGCGCGGGTGCTCGACATGGCGTGGCCCGAGCGCAATCGCACGGTCCATGTCGCCGGAATGGAGGAACAGCCGGCCTTTCGCCGGGGCATCCTCGACGAGGAGGGGGTGCTTGATACCGAGGCGGTCGAGGCCGAGACGGTCGCGGTCACCCGCGCCATGATCGAGGCCAACCCGAAGATCCGGGCGATCCTGATCGAATGCTCGAACCTGCCGCCCTACTCGGCGGCGGTGCAGGCCGCGACCGGGCTTCCGGTGTTCGATTTCATCACCATGATCGACATGGTGCGCGCCTCGGTCGCGCGCCCGGTCTTCACCGGGCGCTACTGAGGGCGGGACATGCAGCGATCAGGCCAGATCCTCCCACGGAACCTGCTGCAGCCGGCTGTGCAGGAAGTCGATCAGGTGCCGTACCTTCGGCACCAGCATCCGGTTTCCGGGCCAGCAGGCATAGATCCCGCTTTCGGGCAGCACGGTCCAGTCGGGCAGCAGCCGGACCAGGTCGCCGCGCTTGAGGGCATCGTGGCAGATGTAGTCCGCCACGATGCCGATCCCCAGCCCCTGCAGGGCAAAGGTCTGCACGCTTTCGGAGTTGTCGCAGCGGAACGAGCCCTGCACGCTCACCGCTTCCTCGGGCCGCTCGCCCTTGCGGTGGCCGAAGCGCCAGATGTTGCCGGAGGAGCGGTAGAGCAGGTAGCGGATGCAGTCGTGATCTGCGAGATCGGCGGGTCGCCGCGGCGCCCCGTATTGCTCGAGGTATTTCGGCGAGGCGACCAGAAGTCGCTGGTTAGATGCGAGTTTCTTCGCGACCAGCGAGCTGTCGGGGAGGTTTCCGATGCGAATGGAGACGTCGAAGTTCTCGGCGATCATGTCGACGAACCGGTCGTTGAACGCGGCCTCTATCTCGATCCGCGTGTAGACCTGCAGGAACTCCGACAACAGCGGCGCGATGTGGCGCTGGCCGAAGGCGACGGGGACGGTGACCCTGACAAGGCCGTGCGGCGAGACCGACAGCGAGGACACCTCGGCCTCGGCGGCGACCAGAAGCTCGGTCACCGCGCGACAGGACCGGAGATAGATCGCCCCGGCCTCGGTCAGGTTCACCCGGCGCGTGGTGCGGTTCAGCAGCCGGACCCCGAGGCGGTTCTCGAGCCGCATGATCTTGCGACTGACCGTCGACGGCGTGAGCCGCAGCATCTCGGCGGCGGCGGCGAAGCTGCCGTTGTCGCACACGGCCATGAAGGCGGAAATCAGGCCGAGCTTCTCTTCGTCGAGGTCGGCGTAGGTAAAGGCGGTTTTCAGTGTGGGGGAGTTCATCGTCGTGACTTCGGCATGACGTGTCGCGCGCACCGGCGCGGACAGCGCGGCCCGACCGTGCAGCCAAGGTTGACGCTACGCAATGCACTCCGCGGCGGGCACCGCGAAACATGACAGGAAAATGCAGGAATGAGCAGAAACTCATCATTCGCCGGGCGTTGTGACGTCGTCGTCCTCGGCTCCGGTGTCGCCGGCATGACCTGCGCACTGGCCGCGGCACGCGGCGGCGCAAGGGTCGTGCTGCTCGAAAAGAGCGCGTTGATCGGCGGCACCAGCGCCATGTCCGGGGCCGGCATCTGGGCCCCGGCGAACCATCTCGCGGCCGCCGAGGGCATCGAGGACAGCCCAGAGATCGCGCTTGATTACATGCGCAACGCGCTCGGCAACGAGCAGGCCAACCGGTTCACCGCCCATTGGCGCGAGCTCTGCACCCAATCCGGGCCGATGCTTCGCATGGTGGAGCAGGAAACCGAGCTGCGGTTCGCACTCACACCCGAGCCCGACCCGGTGGATGTCGACGGGGCCCTGCCCCGCGGCCGGATGCTCTCGCCGCTGGCGCTGCCGCGTGCCGTCGCGGGGCGGTTCGCCGACAAGATGCGCGGCTCGACCCTGCCGCATCTCTTCACCTACCACGACATGTTCTCGCCCAACCCGTGGGGCCGGCCGGTCCGCACGCTGTTCAGCATGGGCCCGACGCTTCTCAAGCGCTGGCTCGGCAACATCGGCGGACAGGGCAGCGCGCTGATGGCCGGGCTGATCGGGGGCGCCGAGAAACACGGCGTGGACATCCGCCTCGGCACCTCGGTGACCGGGCTGCTGCGCGATGAGGGCCGGGTTACGGGCGTGAGTCTGGCCGACGGCACCGAATTGCTGGCCGACCGCGGCGTGGTGCTTGCCACCGGCGGTTTCGAATGGAACCGCGAGCTTTACGCCGAGCATTTCCCCGGCGAGACCGACTGGCTCTGCTCGCCCGATACGAATTCGGGCGACGCGGTCTCGCTGGCGCTCTCGGCGGGGGCTGCGCTCGACGCCATGGGGGAAGCCAATGTGCACCCAGCCCTTCCCACGCGCTACGAGGGTCGCGCGCACGGCATGCCCGTCGCCTGGCATGTCGGCCCGCACGGGATCATCGTCAACGCCCACGCGAAACGCTTCGTCAGCGAATACGACTACAATCTCGGCGCCGCGCTGAACCGCAAGACTCCCGACGGCCGCCCCGAGAACCTTCCGGCCTGGCTGATCTGCGACCGCCGCTTTCTCTTCCGGTCGCTGCCGTTCACCTACTACGCGCTGCGGTCGCGCGGGTGGATGCGCAGCGCCCCGACCATCGCAGCGCTGGCTGCCAGGATCGGTCTCGATCCGAAGGCACTCGAAGCCGAGGTCGCGCGCTTCAACGGTTTCTGCGCCCGAAACCGCGACGAGGATTTCCATCGCGGCGAGCCGATGTGGGAGCGCTTCCGCTCGGGCAACTGGAAGGACGGGGAGAAGAACGCCGCACTCGGCGGGATCGGCAAGGGCCCCTATTTCGCGATGCCGGCCAACCGGTCGATCCTCGGCACGAAGGGCGGCCCGCGCACCGACGAGTTCGGCCGCGTGCTGACCGAGCAGGACGTGCCCATCCCCGGCCTCTACGCTGCCGGGAACGCCATGGCGAACCCGATCGGAACCCGGTCGATCGGCGCGGGCACCACCGTCGGCCCGCATATGACAATGGGCTACATCTGCGCGCTCGATCTGCTGAAACGCGACCCCGAGACCCCGGTTGCCGAGCTGCCCCGAGATCAAACCAAGAAGGTAGAATTCCAATGAAAGACCAGATCGACCAATCGCAGACGAGGCTCAGCCTCGCCCAGTTGCCGACCCCGCTCGAGCGGCTCGAGCGGCTGTCCGACGCGCTCGGGCTCGAGATCTGGATGAAGCGCGACGACCTGACCGGTTTCGCGATGGGCGGCAACAAGGTGCGCAAGCTCGAGTACCTGATGCTCGAGGCGATCCGCGCGCGCGCCGACACCGTGCTGACCTCCGGAGCGCTGCAGTCGAACCATGCCCGGCAGACCGCCGCCGCCGCCGCGCGGCTGGGCCTGTCTTCGGTCCTCGTGCTGGCGGAAGCGGTGCAGGGGCGCACCGCCACCTATGCCAGCGGCGGCAATCTCGTGCTCGATCGGCTCGTTGGCTCGGACATCCGCCGGGTGCCGCATGGCGAAGACCCCGCCGCGGTGATCGAGACCACGGTGCGCGAGCTGGAGGCGAAGGGGCGCAAGGTCTTCGTCATTCCGGTCGGCGGCTCCAACGTGACCGGCGCCCTCGGCTACCGGCAGGCGGCGCAGGAGCTCGACGCGCAGCTCGTCTCGGCGGGCGTGGAGGCCACGCAGATCGTGATGGCGTCGGGCTCCGGCGGGACACAGGCCGGGCTGGTGCTCGGCACCGCGACCCCGGTGCTCGGCGTGTCCGTATCGTCGTCGGAACAGGAGCTGTCGGACAAGGTGCGCGGGATCGTCGCCGAGGCGGTGGACACCCACGGGTTTACCGAGGCGCTCGACCGCAAGATCACGGTCGACGACGGTTTCGTCGGGGCCGGCTACGGCCAGCCGACCGAGGCGATGCACGAGGCGGTGACGATGGTGGCCCGGCTCGAGGGCATCTTCCTCGACCCGGTCTACAGCGGCAAGGCCATGGCCGGGCTCGTCAGCCTTGCCCGCGACGGCGCCTTGCGGGGGCCGGTCGTCTTCCTGCACACCGGCGGCTCGCCGGCGCTCTTCGCCTACGACGACGCGTTCTAGGTTGCCGCTGCTGCGCCGTCCCGGCAGCTTGCTTCGGTTGGAGAGGGCCGCGACATGGCGGCCCTCGGTCCCGTGGGCAGCGCCGATCACCACCCGGCGACGGATTTCACCTCCAGCTCGTGGTGGCGCCCCCATCCGCCATGCTCTCGGTCGTTGCCGGAATGACGGTGGTCTCCGAACGGGCGGCGCCGGCGTGCAGGTGGCGCGGGGCGAGGCTTGCGCAGTGGCGCCGCGAAGACGGCCAGCCTCAGTGACGCGAGCGCTTTGCACCGTCCATGCCTTCGAGAAGGAAGCGGATGGACCGGCGGAAGGTTTCGCCGTGGCTGAGGCCGGGAAAGACCTCGTAGTCCACCGCAACCCCGGCCGCCGCGAGAGTCGAGACAAACCCTTCCAGCGCATCTTCGGGCAGGGCCGTCCGCATCTGCGCCAGTCTCTGCGCATCTGGCGTGTCGGGGTGCGAGGCGCGTGCGCGCTCCAGCTCCCCCTTGTGGATGGTCAGCGGTCTGCCGGGCCAGCGATCAACCTGCGTTTCGAGCCGGGCGAGGAAGCTGCCGTTGTCCCACCAGAGCGATGGGCTAGCAGCGACATATTGCGTGAAGGGCGTCTCGGGTCGGCTCGCGGCATACAGCACGAAGAGACCCCCGTAGCTGTGGCCCCAGAGCGTGCTGCGGTCCATGTCGACCGGCGCCAGCGTCCGGACCCGGGGAATGACCTCCGTCTCGAGCAGCCCGAGATAGGCGGCCGCCCCGCCGCCGGGCCGGCCGCGCGGGTCCTCCACCGGGCGGCCATCGGCGGACGGCGGCGTATAGTCGCGCGCCCGCTCCTCGCTCGCGAAGCGCCGGTCGGTCTCGTAGCCCAGCGTCACGATCACCGGCAGGGCCGGCAAAGCGGTGAGAGCTTCGTCGGTCAACAGTTCCAGTACCGCCTGCCCGTCGAGGGCAAAGACCACCGGGAACCCCTCGGCGGGGGCCTCGCGGCGCGGGATCAGAACCCCGATTTCGTGCTCCGCACCCGCCTCCGCCGGCAGCGTGAAGCGTTCGGTCCGCACCATGGTCGAGCCGGTGTCGAGCACCGACGGACCGAGCGGCTCGTTCGAGGGCTGCGCGGTGGCGGTAAGCGGCAGCATGAGCCAGAGCGCCAGCCACCTCATCGCACGGCCCCAGTCGCTGAATGGTAATTTGGCCGGGGATTGATGCACCCTGCGGCGAGGCGGGCGCGGTAAGCCGCCCGGTCTTGGTCGTGGCCCGTCGTGTTCCGCAGCCCAGAGGGCGACATGCCGCGCGCCAGCCCGACCCGCGCTTCCGCGGTCACCGAGGGAGTGCCGAGGTCGTGGCCTTCGCCGGGCGCGGTCCGGGCGTGACCTCTGCCCGTGAGTCTGCAGGGAGATGTGGCGGGCGCCGATGCCAGCCGCGCGCGTTCGGATCTCATGTCTGTCCTCCGTGATGCGCTGGCGGTAGCTCGCGCTGCTGTCCCCGTGTCGCGCCTGCTGCGGCGCGGGCCTCCGGGCGATGGCGAATGCGGCATGGCGCCTGCGGCCTCCCCGCGGCGGGGCGGCGCGGCGACCGGCTGATGAGCGGGATGTGACCATTGCGCAGGGTTTGCAAGACCTTCACTGCAGATTCCTGGTGGTATCGTCGGAAATAGGGGCCGCTGCCCTGCTTCACGGATCGCCCGCCCAGACCCGTGGCCTTGTAGGGAACGCATGAAAGTTAGGCAGACAAGGCCGGCGCCACGCGAAAGCGCCCTGTTTCCGGCACACGATAAGTTAGGTTTCCTTGAGCCCGGAACCGCTCCATCCTTCGGATGGTGCGCCGGGGAGCCCTCCGGCGGCCAATTCTGTTTGCAAGGAGTCCTGATGTGATGCGAGCGTTGCGCGTCCTGATCGGTCTGCTGCTGTTGGCCGGAGCCGGGTTCGGCGGCTTCGTCTATACCAGCGACATGCTCGCCGCCACGCAGGACAGTGGCGGCGGACGGCCCGAGCGCGGCCCGTTGCAGGTGCGCACCGAGGCGGCGCAGACCATGCGCTTTGCCGAAACCGTCGAGGCGGTCGGCACGGCGCGGGCACGTGAATCGGTGATGCTGCATCCACCGGCGGCAGGCCGCGTCACCGAGGTCGCCATCGACCCCGGCGCGCGTGTCTCCGAGGGAGACGTGCTCCTGCGGCTCGACGATGCCGAGGCCCGCGCCCGCCTGACCGCGACCGAGGCGACCCTGACCCAGACCCGCGCGGCCCATGACCGGCTGCAGGCGCTGTCGCGCAGCGGCAGCGTCACCGAGGCCAACCTCGAGGCCGCGCGCGCCGACATGATGCGGGCCGAGGCCGAGCACGCGCTGGCCGAGACCGCCCTGCGCGACCGCACGCTCACCGCGCCCTTCGCCGGGGTGGTGGGCTTCACCGATGTTGCGCGCGGCGAGCTCGTCGACACCGCGACCGAGGTCACGACGCTGGACGACCTGTCGGTGATCGACGTCGCCTTCTCGGTGCCCGAACGCTACCTTTCCCGGCTCGCGCGTGGCCAGCTCGTCGAGCTGACCTCGGCCGCCTGGCCGGACCGGCGGTTCATTGGCGAGATCAGCGCCATCGACACCCGTGTCGACGAGACCACCCGCGCCATCGCCATGCGCGCGCGGGTGCCCAACGACGACCGGGCGCTGACGGCGGGGATGTTCCTGCGGGCGGCCCTTGTGCTCGACGAGCGGCAGGCGACGGCCGTGCCCGAGCGGGCGCTGAGCGTCGCGGGGGATGACAGCTATATCCACATCGCCGAGGCCGGCACCGCCCGTCGCGTCAGCGTGACCACCGGGCGCATGGCGGCCGGCATGATCGAGGTCTCGGGCCCGGTGCAGCCGGGCGACGCGGTGATCGTGACCAACCTCGCGAATGTCTCGGACGGGGCGGATGTCGAGGTGCTCGCCGCGGAGCAGGCTCGGCTCGAGGCGCCCTCGCAATGACCCTGCCCGACCTCTCTGTCAGGCGTCCGGTGCTGGCCACCGTGCTGAACCTGCTGATCGTGCTCATCGGTGCGGTGGCGCTCACGCGCCTGCCCGTGCGCGAGCTGCCGCAGGTGGAGACCGCCGAGGTGACCGTCAGCGTCAGCTATACCGGGGCCGCGCCGGACGTCGTCGACAACCAGGTCGCGGCGGTGATCGAGGGCGGGCTTGCCGGCATTTCGGGACTTCAGAGCATGTCGACCGAAAGCGAGCGCGGCGGTTCGCGCACCGTGCTCGTCTTCGATCCTTCGGTGGACATCGACAGCGCCACCAACGACGTGCGGACCGCCATCGACCGCGCCGCCCGCGACCTGCCCGAGGGAGCCGACGCGCCCCGGGTGCGCAAGAACGACAGCGAGGGCGACCCGGTGGTCCGCCTGTCGCTCTCCTCCGACCGGATGAGCGCGCTGGAGCTGTCGGACTACGCCAGCCGTTACGTCGCCGACCGGCTCGCCCGGCTGCCCGGCGTGGCGAACGCCGCGATCTACGGAGAACGCGCGCCGGCCATGCGCATCTGGCTCGACGCCGGACTGATGGCGGCGCACGGCGTCACCACCGGCGACATCACCTCGGCGTTGCAGGCCAACAACGTCGAGCTGCCCGCCGGCGAGATCGAGACCGGCGCGCGGCAGTTGCAGCTGCTCGCGCGCACGCGGTTCACGGGGGCCGAGGAATTTGCGCAGCTGGCGATCCGCGACGACGGCGCGCGGCCGCTGCGGCTTGGCGACGTGGCCCGGATCGAGGAGGCGCCCGAGGGCTCCGAGAGCCTCTTCCGCTCGGATGGCGCGACGGGTCTCGGCATGGGCATCCAACCGCAGGCACAGGCCAACACCGTCGAGATCAGCCGCGCCGTGCGCGCCGAGATCGAGGCCATCCGGCCCACCCTGCCCGAGGGCATGCGCCTCGAAGTGACCACCGACGAGGCGACCTTCATCCAGACCACGCTCGACGAGGTGCGCGACGTCTTCGTCGAGGCGGTGCTGCTGGTGACGGCGGTGATCTTCCTGTTCCTCGGCTCGGCGCGCCTGAGCCTCGTGCCGATCGTGACGATCCCGGTGTCGATCCTCGGGGCGGCGATGGCGATGCTGCTGCTCGGCTTCTCGATCAACATCATCACGCTCTTCGCCATGATCCTTGCCATCGGCCTTGTCGTCGACGACGCCATCGTGGTGCTCGAGAACATCCAGCGCCACCGCGCGCGGGGCGCGTCGCGTGCCGAGGCGGCGAAGGCCGGCGCGAACCAGGTGAATTTCGCGGTGATCGCCACCACCGCCGTGCTGATCGCCGTGTTCCTTCCGGTGAGCTTCATGGATGGCGAGATCGGCCAGATCTTCGGCGAGTTCGGCATCGTGCTGGCCGTGGCGGTCACCGTGTCGGGGCTCACCGCGCTGACGCTGTCGCCGGTGCTGGCCTCGAAGCTGATGCCCTCGGACAACCGTCCCAACCTCCTTACCCGTGGTGTCGACCGGGTGATCGGCTGGGTCGAGGGCGGCTACCGGCGCGGCCTGACCGCCGTGATGAAGCTGCCCGAGCTGCTGCTCGGGGCGGCGGCCTTCGCGGTGGCGGCCTGCGTGGCGATCTACCTCGTGCTGCCGCAGGAGGTGACGCCGCGCGAGGATCGCGGCCAGTTCCGGATCTACGTCACCGCGCCGCAGGGCAGTTCGCTCGCGGTCACGGACCAGGCCGCGCGCGAGGTCGAGGCGGCGCTCGAGCCGCTGCGCGACGAGGGCGTGGTGACCAACATCACCACCATCGTGGGCATGTGGGGCGAGCTGCGCCGCGCCATGCTCTTCGTCAACCTCGCCCCCTGGGATGCCCGCGACGTGAGCGTTTCCGAGGCGATGGCGCGGATGCGCGGACCGCTGGCGGAGATCACCGACGTGCAGACATGGATGCGGCCCTCGGGCGGGCTCGGCATCGGAGGCGGACGCGGCGGCCTGCAGTTCATGCTGGGCGGGCCGGACATCGAGCGCGCGGCGGAATGGGCGCATGAGATCGCCCCGCAACTCGAAGACGACCCGGCGCTTGAGGGTGTCGAGGTCGGCTATGCCGCGAACCAGCCCGGCGCGACGATCACCGTCGACCGGCTGCGGGCGCAGGATCTCGGGCTCGACGCTGAAACCGTCTCGTCCACGCTTCAGGTGCTGGTCGCCTCGCGCACCGTGGGCGAGTTCAGCCGCGACGGGCGGCAATACCCGGTCGTCCTGCAGGCCGCGCCCGAGGACCGCGACGCGCCCGAGGACCTGCTGTCGATCCTGCTGCGCAACGATCGCGGCGACCTGATCCCGCTTTCCGCCTTTGCCGAGGTGCAGACCGCCGCCTCGGTCCCGGCCATCGAGCGGCAGGACCGGGTGCATTCGGTCGAGGTCGAAGCCGACATGACCGCCGGCGCCAACCTGGCCGAGGTCATGGCGCGGGTCGAGACGATCGTCGCCGGGCTGCCGCCGGGCGCGACGATGGTCTGGGACGGCCAGGCGGCGGATTTCGAGCGCAGTTCGGGCGACATGGCGATGGTCTTCGGCATGGCGCTGGCCATCGTCTTCCTCGTGCTTGCGGCGCAGTTCGAAAGTTTCCGCACGCCGCTCACCATCCTGCTGACGGTGCCGCTGGGGCTGGCCGGCGCGGTGCTGACGCTCTGGCTGACCGGGCAGAGCGTCAACATCTTCAGCCAGATCGGGCTCGTGCTGCTGGTCGGGCTGATGGCCAAGAACGGCATCCTGATGGTCGAGTTCTCGAACCAGCTGCGCGAGGAAGGGATGGCCCTGCGCGAGGCTGCCATCGAGGGCGCGGTGACGCGGCTGCGGCCGGTGACGATGACGACGGTGGCGACCATCCTCGGCGCGGTGCCGCTCGCCACCGCGACCGGCGCGGGCGCCGAAAGCCGCATCGCCATCGGCATGGTCATCACCGGGGGGCTGGCGCTCGCGTTCGTGCTGACGCTCTTCGTCACCCCGGTCATCTACCTGCTGATCGAGGGCCTCTGGCCGTCGAAGCACAAGGGCAAGCCCGGCCAGGAGGGCGGGCCGGTCCCGGCGGAATGACCCGCCGGGCATGACCACGAGGGAGGATTCACCATGACCCAGCAACCCCGCATGACCGCCCGGGATTTCGCGCCCGAGCTGCTCGAGCTCTACGACTTCTACGCGCACGGGATCATCTCGCGCCGCGAGTTTCTCGAACGCGCCGGCAAGTATACCGCCGCAGGGATCACCGCGACCGCCGTGCTGGGGATGATGTCGCCCGACTACGCGCTGGCCGAGCAGGTGAGCTTCAACGATCCCGACATCAAGGCCGAGTGGATCACCTATCCCTCGCCCAACGGTCACGGCGAGATGCGCGCCTACTACGTGCGCCCCGCCGGGGTCGAAAGCGCACCGGGCGTGGTCGTGGTGCACGAGAACCGTGGCCTCAACCCCTACATCCGCGACGTGGCGCGGCGGCTTGCCAAGGCCGGGTTCATCGCCATGGCCCCGGACGGGCTGACGCCGATGGGCGGCTATCCCGGCAACGACGAGGAGGGGCGCGAGCTGCAGCGGCAGGTCGACGGCGAGAAGCTGATGAACGATTTCTTTGCGGCCATCGAGTATCTGATGGCGCAGGAAGAGGTCACCGGCAAGGTCGGCATCACCGGCTTCTGCTACGGTGGCGGTGTCGCGAATGCGGCGGCGGTGGCCTACCCCGAGCTTGGCGCCGCGGTGCCCTTCTACGGGCGTCAGCCGGCGGCCGAGGATGTGCCGAAGATCGAGGCCCCCATCCTGCTGCATTATGGTGAGCTCGACGAGCGGGTGAACGCCGGATGGCCCGCCTACAAGGAGGCGCTCGACGCCAACGGCAAGACCTACGAGGCCTACATCTACGAGGGCGCGAACCACGGGTTCCACAACGACTCGACCCCGCGCTACGACGAAGAGGCCGCCGAACTCGCGTGGAGCCGCACCCTCGAGTGGTTCCGGACGCATCTCGGCTGAGGCCTTTGTGGTCGGCGGAGCCGCGTTGCCTGCGGCCCCGTCACCGGCCACGGCTGGCGTGGCTCCCTAGCGCCGTTCCAGCGGCGGCCAGATCCCGTGCCGGTCGTGCAGCCAGTCGGCGCAGGCCCGGTTGGCCGCGGCTCTATTGAGACCGTCGAGGGCGGCATCCTGCAGCGCATCCAGTGCCGAGCGTGGCGTGATCGCCCGGCGGGCAGCGGGCGCCTCGACAAGCGGGACGCCCCGGCGCGCAAGCTGGCCCGAGATCCAGACGTCATCGACCGACCACGCTTCGGGCGGCGGATGGAAGAGCGCCTCGTCGAACATCCCGGCGTTCAGCAGAAGCCCCGCGAAGCCTTGCGCGATCGGCGGCCCCTGCCGTTTCAGCCGGCGCACGGGGAAGGACGATCCCGCCACGGCGACACCCGGCCGGCGCGCCCCGAGCAGCGCCGCCAGCCAGCCCGGCCCGTAAAGCCAGTCGTCGTCACAGACGACAAGGTCGTGGCCGGCGCCTCCGACCTCGCGCAGCGCCGGAAGGAGCTTCAGCACCGGCCCGGGGTCGTCCTCCGATCGGACAAGGCGCACCCCGGCGGGCAGCGGCGGCGGAACGACCGGCTCCGGAAAGCGGCGATAGTGCCGCGGCAGGCAAAGCAGCACCTCGTCCGGCGCCGGGCGCTGCGCCAGCAGCGACTCGAGCGTCGGGCCGAGCGTCGCGAAGCGCGGCGGAATCGAGGTGAGTGAAACAACGACCATGCCTGCCATCGAACCGCTTGGCACGCTGCCGCGCAAGCCCCGCGCCGGCCCGGTCACATCCAGCCATCCCCGTGCGCCGATAGATCCGGAGTTATCTTGCACGCATAGGCTCTTAGGCGCCGATGTTCAGGTTGCGTGTTGCCGAAATGTTCCGCCCGTCGTAAGATGGGCGAAAAACCAATGACCAAGGCGCACGAGCAATGAAAAAAGACCACGAGCCCGCGTTGGGCCTCATCACGGTCGCCGCGCTGGGGGCGGCGGGCTACGCCTTCTACACTCTCGATACGTTCACCGCCGCGGCCATTGCCCTTCCGGCGATCGTCGTGACCTACCTTGTCGTCCTGTTCGCGGCGGCACGGCTCTTCGGGCTCACGCTGTCGGCCGGCAAGAAGCGCGAGCTTGCGCGATACGTGCGCACCCACTCGGGCGCGCTGTCGAAGAATCTCCGGCTTGCGGTGCGCAAGAACGACTATGGCCGGATCGAGGCGGACGAGCGCGAGGAGTGCGTGCGCGAGTTCCTCGACAGCATCGAGCTGTCGTTCAATCCGTGGCGTGTCGAGGCGGCGGCCATCGACTTCGTGCTCGCCGAGATCGAGCGGGTCGAGGCCGATGCCCGCGCGGGCGGGTTCGACGCCGATGGCTACCCGTCGGACCCGGCGGAATTCGAGCATTGGTGTGCCGAGCAGCTGCGCCGCTTCGGCTGGGAGGCCGATGTCACCAAACGCGGCTACGACCAGGGCATCGACATCGTCGCCCGGCGCGGCGCGCTGGTCGTGGGGCTGCAGGTCAAGCGCTACAATTCGCCCGTCGGAAACAAGGCCATCCAGGAAGCCGTCGCCGGTCGCAGCCACTACGGTCTTGCAGCGGCGGGGGTGCTGGCCACGGCGGGATTTACCCCAAGCGCGCGCCGGCTGGCCGCGAGCACGCAGACGGTGCTGCTCAGCCCCTACGACCTGCCGCACATGGACCGCGCCTTCGGGCTCGAGACCGTGCCCGAGGCCTGGGCCGGCTGAGCGCTAGCGCCTGTCTCCGGTCTGCCGGTCGATCCATTCCATCATCACGCCCACGACCCGGGCCTGCTCGGCCTCGGTCAGGGCGCGCCCGGCGGGCAGCCCGTGCCCCACTTGGCAAGGCAGGACCGGCAACAGGTGGCCGTGGCATGCTGCGCGACAAAGGCCGGGTGCCCTCGCATGGGCGTCTGGCGCCCGTCGTTTTTCGGCTGCGCGGGCGCGAGCCGCTGGCGGACGAAATCCGTGGCATGCGATTCGATGACCGCCCGGCCCTTCGTGTCGAGATAATCCCGTTCTTTCATGCCCAGGCGGAACCGCGACCGGAAGCGCGAGCGGGCAAGGCGTTCGAACAGCATCTCCATGAGGGTCTCCGGTGACGGATCGTGCCGCGAGGGCGACATACGGCTCTGCGGATCAGGGTAAACCCGACATGAGTATCTTTAAAGGAGGAGGAGGGGGAGCGGCGACCCCCAGGGAGGAGGAGAGAGGGTCGCCGCAAATTCCCGGGGTCCAGGGAGGAGGAGAGAACCCCAAGAAATCCTGCAACGCCTGCTGGCGTCTTGCTGATAGAATTACCCATTGCTGCGACGCAGAACAATGGTCAGTATCGCAGACCTGAATTGCACCACGCGCATGGCGCGTTTCCCCTTCCCTGCCCGGCCACGATCCGCCCAGCGATGCGGCACTTCGGGCACCCTTGCGGGCCGCACGCCCCGGGACCGCATTCCGTGGCTCGAAATCGCCCTGAAACCAAGGTATCGCGGAAGGACACCCGGTCGTGTGATCCGGGACGAATTGTCAGGAGGTCCCCCATGCGCAACAAGCTCACCGCGTTCCCGGAGCAGGAATATCGCCGGAGACTCGAGCTTGTGAGATACGAGATGCACCAACAGGGCATCGACCTTCTCTACGTGACGAACCCGTCGAACATGAACTGGCTGACCGGCTACGATGGCTGGTCGTTCTACGTTCACCAGGGCGTTCTCATCACCTTCGATTCCGATCCGCTCTGGTGGGGCCGCCGGATGGACGCGAACGGCGCGCTGCTGACCGTCTGGATGCCCGACGACCACGTCTTCGGCTACCCCGACCGCTTCATCCAGAGCTCGCGGATCCACCCGATGCAGGACCTGTCGCAGCATATCCATGCGCTCGGGCTGGAAAATGGCGTGGTGGGCGTGGAAAAGGAGAACTTCTACTATTCGGCCAAGGCACATGAAGAGCTGACGAACATGCTCCCCGATGCCGAGTTCCGCGATGCGACCAACCTCGTGAACTGGCAGCGCCGGGTGAAATCCGAGCTCGAGATCGATTTCATGCGCCGCGCGGCGCGGATTTCGGAAAAGATCGTCGACGGCTTCATCGAGCGCATCGAGCCGGGCATGGCCAAGAACGACCTCGTCTCCGAGATCTACCGCGACGCCATCTCGGGGGCCGACGGTCACTGGGGCGACTATCCCGCCATCGTGCCGATGCTGCCGTCGGGCTCGGATGCGAGTGCGCCGCACCTGACATGGGACGGGCGCCCCTTCCAGAGCGGCGAGGCGACCTTTCTCGAGACCGCCGGCTGCTACCGCCGCTACCACGTGCCGTTCTGCCGGACGGTGTTCCTTGGCGAGATGCCCGACCACATGAAGCGGGCCGAAGAGGCGCTGCTCGAAGGGCTCGAGGCCGGCATCCACTGGGCGCAGGCCGGCAACCGGGCCTGTGACATCGCCAACGCGCTGGCGGTGCCGCTCGAGCGCGCCGGGATCGAGCGCGGCGCGCGCTGCGGCTACTCGGTCGGGCTCAGCTACCCGCCGGACTGGGGCGAGCACACCATCAGTCTGCGGCCCGAGGACACCACGGAACTCGAACCGGGGATGACCTTCCACTTTATGCCGGGTCTGTGGATGGACGACTGGGGAATCGAGATTACCGAGACCATCCTCATCAAGGAGGACGGCGCCGCCGAGCCGCTGGCCAAGCGCCCGCGCGAGGTCGTGGTCAAACCGTAGGAAGGAACCGCGCCGGATGCCGTGTCAGCGCGACGCGCCGTTGAGCTGACGCGCGATCCGCATCCAGCGAAAGACCATCATCAGCCCCAGCGTGGTGACGACGAGGCCGAGCAGATCGCCTGCAGCGTATGTCGCCACGATGGATGCCATGTGGTCGGGCAGGATCCTGTCAGAGAACACGAACGCCTGGCCGACCGAGTTCAACACCGAGGCCAGCACGCCGACCAGCAGCAGCGCGCGCCAGTCCACCCGGCGCTCGCGTCCGGCGTAGAGCGGCCTGCCGACGAGCCTGAACACTTCGAAGGCCACCAGTGCCGAGCTTGCGCCGATGGCGATCGAGGCGATCAGCACGGGGTCGGTGATCGAGCCGAATTCGGCAGGCGTGAAAAGCACCTCCGAGGCCGCCGCCCCGAGGCAGAGCGGAGGGAAGGCCCGCCAGCCCAGCAGCCAGGCGGACAGCACCCGCACCCCGTGCGGCAGGTAGAGGAGGCTGGCAAACAAGGTTACGTCAGGGAAGAGCTGGTTCTGCAGCGGCGTGATCAGAAGCGCCGTCAGACCGTGGCACAGGACGTAGGCGAGGATCACCACCGGGTAGGATTGAAGGGAAGTCACGTCTCGGCTCACTGAAAGTCTGGCATTGCTGGCGTTTTCGCGTGACGCGGTGCCCCGGGGGCGCCGCTAGCGCGAGGTCAGCTCGGGGTCGATGCGGTCACTGCGCACCGTGTAGGTCTTGGCGCGAGAGCCGTCTGCCCGTTCGAGAAAGCCGCAGTTCAGAAGGCGACGCATCGCGCGATAGAAGGTCGCCTGCGTCACCGAGGTCAGCAGCGGATGCGCGCGGATCTGCTCGGAGCTGACCACCGCGCCGGTGCCTTCGCTCAGGCTGTGCGCTGCCAGCAGCACGTCCCTCTCGATGCGGCTCAGGGTGTCGAGCCCGACATCGTGCTCGAGCTGGCTGAGCATCTCGCGAAGCTGAAAGATCGAGGTGAGCTTGTCCATTTCCCTACCGTCCTTCCGGACTGTTGCAACCTGAGCTAAACGGTCAGATCAGAAATTATCGTAATGATAATTTCTTGGATTCGTCAATTCGACGTGCTAGTTATGCGACTGCGTTGAGTCCGTGAGTGAACCCGGCGCTGTAACTTTTGAGTACCTTACCCCTCGGCAACTTCGGTTGTCGAGGGTATTACGGTTGACCAGAGACCGCACTGACCTCCGTTCCACGCAAGCCATTGACCCGGCGCAGGGTGAACATCCGCCCCACCCGAAATCGGATTCTGACCCCACCGTACCTGCCATTCCCGCTCGGGCTGACATTGCGCAGACCGCCCTTCCCGCGGCACCGCGAGCTTGCAACGGACATCTCGCGTTGTCGCCCGGCATCCGCTGGCCGCGGGTCATCGGCTGCCCGCGCGGTAGAGCTCGGGCTGGACGATCTCGACACTGGGCGGACCGCCGGCTTCCAGCAATGCAAAGGCACGCTGAATGAGCATCTGGTGGCGCTGGCGGATCATGTGGACCGGGAACCGCAGAAGCTGTCCGAAAGGCTCGTAGTCGAAACACCCGACCGCGCAGCGCTGCAACTCTGCCTCGGGCAAGGTCGCGAGAAAGCGCAGCACCCCCTCGAAAACGCTGTCCGAGTTGATGAACAATCCGGCCGGGAGCCGCCCGAGATGCGCGTAGAGATCGGCGATGGTGAGGGTCGCGGCGCCGACGTCGTAGCTCGTGGCAAGGATGTGGTCTTCCGGCGCAGCGCCGAGCCGCGCGTAGAGCGCCGCCTTGTAGCCCTCGATCCGGTTGGCCGTCGCAGGCAAGCCCCTGTCGCCGCCGATGAAGTAGGGCCCCTCCCCCGCGGCAAGGCTTTCGGGAACCATCGAGGCCATGATCTCGTCGGTGAGGATGCGCGCGCCGTTGCGGTTGTCGGTCACCACCGACGCCGCGAGGCTGCACGGCTGGTCGACGAAGACATGCGGGATCCGGGCCGCCTGGCACTGGCGGCTGATCTCGTCGGGCGCAGCGGCACCGGCGACGAACAGCGCGTCGATGGAATAGGCGGTCAGGTCGGCGACCGTAGTGCCCTCTTCCTCGGGGTCGCGGTCGGTCGAGACGATGACCGGGCATTGCCCCCGCGCGCGGACCTCGCGCGAGAACGTCTGGGCGATGTTCGAGAAGAAGCGGTTGTAGTCGGGAATGAGCAGCGCCACGAGTCCGGAGTTCGAGGTCCGCAGCCCCCGCGCCTGAAGATTCGCCGAGTAGCCGAAATCGCGCGCGGCCTGGATGATCCGCTCGGCGGTTTCCTTCTTGATCCGCCGCTTCTTCCACGACCCGTTGAGCGCGGCACTGACCGTCGAGGGCGACGCACCGACCCTTTCGGCGATGTCGTAGATCGTTCTTTTCTGCTTGTCCGTCATGTGGTTGGTCGCAGCTTTCGAAAATTTCCCGGCCCGAATGAATTCGCCATGTTGACAGTCTGCGCGATCCGGGTGTTAGATTGCAACATCGATTGTGCGGACCAATTCCCCAATTGATCGCCACGCAACTGGAGGGGTTACGTGGTTTTCTTAGGGAAGAGTGCACAACCGATTGTGCAACATCGGAGACCAGAGGGCGCATGATTTCCTGCGCCGAGGGAGGACAGACATGAAGTTCAAGGGTTTGATCAGCGCGATTGCGCTTGCCGCGGGGCTTGCCTCGGCGGCCCACGCCGAGACCAGCATCGGTGTCGTGGTGAAGATCGGCGGCATTCCGTGGTTCAACGCGATGGAAGACGGCATCGAGCGCCGCGCCGAGGAGCTTGGCGTCGAGGCCGAGATGATCGGCCCCGTCTCCGCCGACCCCGCGCTGCAGGTGCAGGCCATCGAAGACCTGATCGCCAAGGGCGTTGACGTCATCGGCGTGGTGCCCAACGACGAAGCCGCGCTCGAGCCGGTCCTGAAGAAGGCCCGTGACGCCGGCATCAAGGTGATCTCGCACGAGGGCCCCGGCCTCGAGAACGTCGACTGGAACTTCGAGCTGGCCTCGGCCGAGGGCTTCGGAGAGGCGCATGCGCAGCTGCTGTCGGAGAAGATCGGCGACGAGGGCGGCAAGTACGCGGTCTACGTCGGCTCGCTCACCGTGCCGCTGCACAACGCCTGGGCCGATGCCGCCATCGCGTGGATGCAGGAGAACCGCCCCGACCTCGAGATGGTCGGCGACCGCTACGGCGTGGCCGAGAACGTCGACGACAGCCGCTCGACGGCGCTTGACCTGATCGCCGCGAACCCGGACCTCAAGGGCTTCCTCGCCTTCGGCAGCCAGGGCCCCATCGGCGCGGGCCGCGCGGTCGAAGAGCGCCGCAAGACCGGCGAGATCTTCGTGCTCGGACCGTTCTCGCCCGGTCAGGGACGCAAGATGATCCACAACGACGTGCTCTCGGGCGGGTTCATGTGGAACCCGGCACAGGCCGGCGAGGTCTTCGTCTCGCTCGGCAAGATGCTGGCTGACGGCGAAGAGATCACCGCCGGCACCGAGATCCCCGGTCTCGGCACGGTCGAGCCCGACGTCGAGGGTCACGACATCATCACGGACAACCTGCTCGAGATCAACGAGTCGACCGTGGACGAACTGGCCGACATGGGTCTCTGAGCCCTCTTATCCTCCCCGGCGGGGCGGCCCTCGTGCCGTCCCGCCACCCAGACTTTCCCCGACAGGATGGATGACATGACAACTGCCAAGGCAGACCGCTACGCCTTGCGCTTGCGGAAGGTCTCCAAGGCCTTCGGCGGCGTGCAGGCGCTCAACGCGGTGGACTTCGAGGTCCGCGCCGGAGAGGTGCATTGCCTCGCCGGCGAGAACGGATGCGGCAAGTCCACGCTGATCAAGGTGGTGACCGGCGTTCACCAGCCCGAACAGGCCGAGCTGATCGAGCTGTTCGGCGAACCCGTCGACAGCATCACCCCCGTTCAGGCCCGCCAGATGGGCGTTTCCGTGATCTGGCAGGACCTTGCGCTGTTTCCCCACATGAGCGTGGCCGAGAACATCGCCTTCGACAGTCTCGTCGGGCTGCGCCCCGGGCTTTCGCGCACCGGCGCGATGACCGAGCGGGCGCGGGCCGTGCTCGACCGGCTGGGCGTGACGCTCGACCTCGGCGCGCCGCTCAACGATCTTCCCATCGCGCAGCGGCAGGTGGTCGCCATCGCGCGGGCGCTTATGAACGATGCGCGGCTGATCTTCATGGACGAGCCGACCGCTTCGCTGACACAGTCCGAGACCGACCGGCTACTCGACATCGTGCGCAAGCTCTCGGCGGACGGCGTGGCCATCGTCTTCGTCAGTCACCGTCTGGCCGAGGTGCTCGACATCGCCGAGCGTGTCACGGTCGTCCGCGACGGCAACCTCGTCGGCGTCTACCCCACCGAGGGCATGAGCCAGGCCCGCTTGGGCGAGCTGATGACCGGCCACCACATCGAGCACGAGGTCGACGTTCGCGACCGGCCCGAGGCCCGCCCGGTGTTCGAGGTCACGGGCCTGTCGCGCCATGGCGAGTTCGAGGACGTCTCGCTGACCATCCGCGAGGGCGAGGTGCTGGGGCTCACGGGCCTCATCGGTGCCGGCCGCACCGAGCTTGCCCATGTGCTGATGGGCATGCGCCGCGCGAACGCCGGCACCATGCGGCTCGAGGGCGCGGCCTACCGTCCGACCAACATCCGCGAGGCCATCGCGCGCGGCATGGCCTACGTCTCCGAGGACCGCCTGTCGCTGGGTCTGCTGCAGAAGCAGTCCATCGCCGACAACACCGTGATTTCCGCGCTGCACAAGCTGCTGGAGCCCACTGGCCTGCTCTCAGAGCGGAAGAAGGACGCGCTCGTCCGTCACTGGATCAAGGAGCTGGGCGTGAAGATCGGCCAGCCCGAGGATGCCATCTCGACCCTGTCGGGGGGCAACCAGCAGAAGGTCGTGCTGGCGAAATGGCTCGCCACCGATCCGAGGCTGCTGATCCTCGACAGCCCGACCGTTGGCGTCGACGTCGGCGCTCGGGCGGGGATCTTCCGCATCGTGCGGCAGCTGGCCGACGCCGGGCTCGCGATCCTGCTGATCTCGGACGAGGTGACCGAGGTGATGTTCCACTCGGACCGCATCCTGCACATGGCCGACGGGCGCATCGTCTCGGAAATCGACCCGCGCGAGATCACCGTGCCCGAGCTCGAGGAGCGAATCTATGCGTAACCTGTTCCGAACCCACAAGATCGAGATGCGGCTCGCGGTGGTGCTGGCGCTTCTGTGCCTGTTCCTTTCGGTGAGCGCGCCGCAATTCGCCACGCTGAGCAACATCACCTCGCTGTTCAACAACAGCGCCGTGAACCTGATCTGGGCGGTCGGCCTGCTGGTGGTGCTGATCGCCGGCGGCATCGACATCTCCTTCGCCGTCGCGGCCTCGGTGGTGCAATACGTCGCCGCGAAGCTGCTGATCGGCATCGGCGGCGGCAACTGGCTGCTGGGCTTCCTGTTCTGCGGCTCGCTCGGCATCCTGCTGGGACTGCTGAACGCCTGGCTGATCCACGGCTTCCGCATCATCTCGATCGTGGTGACCATTGCCACCTTCAACGCCTTCTTCGGGCTGCTGATGTTCTTCACCGGCGGGCGCAACATCTACAACCTGCCCGACTGGTGGACCGCGCGGATCTTCATCTTCGAGTACGAGAACGCGCAAGGCATCTGGTCCGAGCTGACGCTTGCGGTCGCCGTGATGATCGGCTGTGTCGCCGCGACATGGCTGCTGCTGCGCCATACCAACATCGGCCGGCAGCTCTATGCCTTCGGCGACAACCCCGAGGGCGCCCGCCGCGCTGGTGTCAACATCGCCGCGATGCAGGGCATCGCCTTCGGCTGGAGCGGCCTGATGGCCGGCATCGCGGGCCTCATGCAGGTCAACATCGTGAAGGAAGTCGTCCCCAACGCGCTTTACGGACGCGAGCTCGACGTGCTGGCCGCGGTGGTGCTGGGCGGAGCCCGTCTCGGTGGCGGGCGCGGTTCGATCCTCGGTGCGGTGCTGGGGGTGATGTTCGTCGCGGTCACGCAGAACGGCCTGAACCTGCTCGGCATCTCGCCCTTCGCCTTCCAGATGATCATCGGCGCCGCGATCCTGATCGCGATCTCCACCTCCAACGTCGATCTCTCGGAACTCTTCCACCGCCGGAAAGGAGGCCGCGCATGACCCCGTCCAACACGACCGCCAAGCCCAAGGCGCGGGCCGAGGCCCGGCAGCCGGGCGGACTGAAGCGCCTGGTCGGCGGCGAGAACGCCGGTCTGCTCATCCTGCTCGCTCTGCTCGTTGCGGCCTTCTCGATCGCCTCGCCGCGGTTCCTGACCGGCGCGAACCTCGGCTCCATGGGGTTCCAGATGCCGCTGCTGGGCCTGCTCACGCTGGCGATGCTGGCACCCATCGTCTCGGGCGGGCTGAACCTCGCTATCGTCTACACCGCCAACATCAGCGGCCTGACGCTTGCCTGGACCTTCATGCAGCTCGGCGGTGCCGACGCGGGGATCATGGCGCTGATCCTCGGGACCGTCGCGGCGCTGGCGGTGGGGGCCGCCTCGGGCGCGGTGATGGGCGCCGTCGTCGCCTATGTCGGCGCGCACCCGATCCTCGTGTCGCTGGCGATGATGATCTTCCTGCGCGGTCTGGGCGAGTTCCTGACCCGCGGCGGCGACATCTCGGGCTTTCCCGACTACATGCGCACGCTCGGCCACGGCAGCCTGATGGGCCTGCCCGTCCCGCTGATCATCTTCGCGCTGGTGGCGCTCGGTTGGCACATCCTGCTGCGCCGCACGCCGCACGGGTTCTCGGTCTACATGACCGGATCGAACATCAAGGCGGCGGAATACGCGGGCCTGCATACCAAGCGCACGCTGGTGCTGATCTATGCCCTGTCGGGAGTGCTCTGCGCCGTTGCCGGCATCCTGATGGCGGCGCGCTTCAACTCGGTCCGCGTGGGCCACGGCGAGGCGATGCTGCTGATCACCGTGCTGGCCTGCTTCCTCGGCGGGATCGACCCCTTCGGCGGGCACGGCCGGGTGATGCCGGTCATCATCTCGCTGGTCATCCTGCAGGTGCTGTCCTCGGGGCTGAACCTCGTGGGGGCGAACCAGCACCTCTCGACGGCCGTCTGGGGCCTCTTCCTGATCGCGGTCATGATGATGCGCTCGCGCCAGGCCGCACAACTCTACCGATTTATCCTCAGAAAGGACACATGATGGAAGGTTTTGGCGTTCATACGAGCATGTGGACGATGAACTGGGACCGCGAGGGCGCCGAGCGCGCCGTTGCAGGCGCCCTTGAATACGGCGTCGACTTCATCGAGATCCCGATGCTGCGTCCGTCCGAGATCGACACCGCCCACACTGCCGCGCTGCTCGAGAAGAGCGGCCTGCGCGCGATCTGCTCGCTCGGCCTGCCCGAGCAGTACTGGGCCTCGGTCAATCCTGAGGGCGCGATCGAGTACCTGCAACTGGCGATCGACAAGACCAAGGCCTGCGGCGCCGAGGCGCTTTCGGGCGTCACCTTCGGCGGCATCGGCCAGCGCACCGGGACGACCCCGACGCAGGGCGAATACGACAATATCGCCAAGGTGCTGGACGCGTCCTCGCGCTACGCGAAATCCGTCGACCTTCTCTTCGGGATCGAGCCGGTCAACCGCTACGAGAACCACCTCATCAACACCGGCTGGCAGGCGCGCGACATGATCGAGCGCGTCGGCTCGGACAACATCTTCATCCACCTCGACACCTACCACATGAACATCGAGGAAAAGGGCGCCGGCAACGGCATTCTCGATGCCCGCGACTACCTGAAGTACATCCACCTGAGCGAGAGCGACCGGGGCACCCCCGGCGAAGGCACTTGCGATTGGGACGAGATCTTTGCCACCCTGAAGGCCATCGACTTCAAGGGAGGGCTCGCCATGGAGAGCTTCATCAACATGCCGCCCGAGGTGGGCTTCGGGCTGGCCGTGTGGCGCCCGGTGGCGGAAAGCCACGACGAGGTGATGTCGAAGGGCCTGCCGTTCCTGCGCAACAAGGCCGCGCAGTATCGGCTGATCTGATGAGCCGGGCCACCGATCTGGAGGGGCTCGTCGCAGAGTCCCTCCGCCTGCTCGACCAGCCCGGGCGACAGGTTCTGGCCATCGCCGGCGCGCCGGGCTCGGGCAAGAGCACGACCGTCGAAGCGCTGCACACGCGGCTCGAGGCCGTGCGTCCGGGCGAGAGCGCGGTCCTTCCGATGGATGGGTTCCATTACGACGACGCGGTGCTGCGACAGATGGGGCGCCTTCCCTGGAAGGGCGCGCCCGACACCTTCGACGTGGGCGGGCTGCGCTCGGCGCTGACCCGGCTGCGCGCCGACGACGAGGACACGGTGGCGGTGCCGGTCTTCGACCGCGATCTCGAGATCTCGCGCGGCTCCGCGCGGCTCGTGCCCTCGACGGTCCGTCTGATCCTGGCCGAGGGAAACTACCTGCTTCTGGACCGCGCGCCGTGGTCGGCGTTGCATCCACTGTTTGACCTGACCTGCATGATCGACGTGCCCGAAAGCGTGCTGGCCGAACGGCTGCGCGCACGCTGGGTGGGCTACGGTCTCGACGCCGAGGCGATCCGTCACAAGCTCGACGGGAACGATCTGCCGAACGGGGCCACCGTGCGCGGGCAGAGCATTCCGGCAGATCTCGTGTTCGCCATGGAGAGCTAGGCGAGTCCTGCGTCTGTCTGGTCTGTGTGCGGGCCGGCCTGGAAATCGCTGCGCTCTGCCGATGAGGCGCGCGCCCTGTCCGCCATCCGCGCGAAGCATCAAAGGCGGGGGAACATGGGGGCCGGTCGACCAACCGGTACGACCCGCCCCCATCCGGGACTCGTTACACCACGACACCTATCCCAGAGGCCGGGGCCGGCGCGAGTGAGCATAGGGATCACGTGCTGGACACGCGGATGGGTGTCCTATCCCGAAGGATAGGGTCGCCGCAGTGCCCTGGGCCCTCAGTCCCAGTCGGGCTTGTGGATGCGGACCAGTTCCATCACCTCGGCATCGCTCAGCAGCACCGGGTCGCGGTCGCGCAGAAGAAGCGCCAGCTTCGAGGTCTCCTCGAGCTCTTCCATGGCGTAGAGCGCCGCCTCGAGGTCCTTGCCCGCGACGACGGGGCCATGATGCGCGAGGACCATCGCCGAGCGCCGTCCGGCGAGCCCCCGCACCGCTTCGCCCATGGCCGGATCGCCGGGCCGGAAGTAGGGCAGTCGCACGACCTTGCCGAGCCGCATGATCGAGTAGGCGGTGAGCGGCGGCAGCATGTTCTCGGGATCGACGTCGCGCAGCATCGACAGCGCCGTCGAATGGGTCGAGTGCAGGTGAACCACCGCGCCGGTGGACGCGCGGGTGTCGTAGAACGCCGTGTGCAGCGGCATTTCCTTGGTCGGCCTGTCGCCGTCGATGTGCCGGCCCTCGGCATCGAAACGCGACAGCCGGGCGGGATCGAGCGTGCCCATCGACGCGCCGGTCGGCGTCACCAGCAGCCCGCCGTCCGGCAGCCGGGCCGAGATGTTGCCCGAGGCGCCGCCGGTCAGCCCGCGATCGAAGATCGACCTGGCGATGGTGCAGATCTGCTCGCGCAGCGCGGTCTCGGCGCTCATGCTTCGCCCTCCCCGGTGCCGAGGATGCCGGCGGCGGTCTCGAAGAAGTCATCCTCGCCGAAGTTGCCCGACTTCAGCGCCAGCGTGAGGTCCCCCGCGCGCAGCGCCGGGGCGCCGGGCGCGATCTCGGGGCCGATCTCCAGCGCGTCGATGCCGAGGCCTTCGACCACCGCGCCGGAGGTCTCGCCCCCGGCCGCGATCAGCCGGGTCACGCCGCGCGCCACGATCTGCCGGGCAACTTCGGCGAAGAGGGCCTCGAGCGCGCTGGCAGCACGGTCCCGGCCGTATTCCTCCTGAACCGCGCGCACGGTTTCCGGGTCGGCGGTGGCATAGGCGAGCGGCAGTTCGTCCGCGTGCCGCATGATCCAGTCGGTCACGTCTTCGGGCGTCGTGCGGCCTTCGATCACGTCGCCGGCGACGATCCGCAGCGCCGGGTGCGACGCGGCATGCCGGGCGACCTGCGCGCGGGTCTGGCGCGAACTCGATCCGGCGAGGATGGCGCAGGGCCCGGCGTTGCCGCGCCACGCCGCGCCGTCCCCTGAGAGCTTGCCCCGCTCGCGGAAATTGGCGGGCAGCCCCATGGCGATGCCCGATCCCCCGGTGACCAGCTTCAGCCCCGCGCAAGCGGCGCCGATGGCCATGAGGTCGGCGTCACAGACGGTATCGACGACCTGCATCCGACGCCCCGCTTTGGCCTCGGCCTGCATCCGGGCGCGGATGGACTCTGCCCCGCCATGCACGGCGTCGAAGGGCACATGCCCCACCGGCTCGGAGAGTTGAAGGGCCAGCCAGCGCCGGATGTCGGGGTCGGTCATCGGGGTCAGCGGATGCGCCTCCATGCCGCTTTCCGAAAGCAGCGTATCCTTAACGAAGAGATGGCCCTGGTAGACCGTGCGGCCCGCCCCGGGAAACGAGGGGACGACCGGCACGATCGAGGCGCCCAGCCGGTCGGCGAGTGCCGCCGCAACGGGGCCGATGTTGCCCTGGGGCGTGGAATCGAAGGTCGAGCAATACTTGAACACGATCTGCTCGCAGCCCTGCGCCAGCAGCCAGTCGAGCGCGGCAAGCGAGGCGCGGACCGCGTCCTTGACCGGGACGGTGCGCGATTTCAGCGCCACGATCCCGGCCTCGACCGAGGGCGCCGCTGCACCCTGCGGCACGCCGCTGTATTGCGTCACCGCCATGCCGGCCTTGGCCAGCGTGTTGGCGATGTCGCTCGATCCGGTGAAATCGTCTCCGATCACGCCCAAAAGCATGTGTCGCTCCCTCGGGGTTTGGTCTCCCGCGCGCAGGCGGGGCATTGTTGGTCTTCGGCGAGGCCGGGCACCGGCCTCACGCGGCGGCGCGGTCAAAGGCCTCGGCCATCGCGCGCAATTCCGGCAGGCCGTCCTCGACCGTGCTCGCGGGCAGGTATTCGCAGCCCACCCAGCCGTCGTAGCCGCGCGCCGCAAGATGCGCGAGGAACCGCGCCATGTCGACCGTGCCGCCAAACGGTTCGCGCCGGTCCGGGACCGAGGCGAACTGGACGTGGCCGACATGCGGCGCGGCGCCGTCGTATTCCGCTTCGGGCGACAGGCCCTCGCGGCCGACGTGGTAGGCGTCGAACATCAGCCGGGTGCGGGCGAGCCCTGCGCCTTCGATGATCTCCAGAGCCTGTTCGGGCAGGTGATAGAAATAGCCCGGCTTGTCGTGGCGGTTGAGCGGCTCGAGCAGCAGCGTCAGTTCGGGCGCGGCCTCTTCGGCCCAGCGGAGGTTCTCGGCCATCGCCGCGCGGCCCGCCGCGTCGAAGGCGGTGATCCCGGCCATGACGTGCACCCTGCCCGCGCCCGCCTCGCGCGCGTAGTCGGCGGCGCGGTGAAAGCTCTCGCGGAAGTCGGCCTGCCGCCCGGGCAGCGCCGCGAGTCCCGACTCTCCGGCCGACGTGTCGCCGAGCGGCGAGTTGAGCGCGAGCAGCCGCACGCCCGCGTCGGCGCAAGCCCGGCGCACGTCGGCTGCGGGCACGTCGTAGGGCCAGTGCAGCTCGACCGCCGGAAAGCCCGCCGCGCCAGCGTGTGCGATGCGGGTGAGCAGCTCCTCTCCGGACCAGAGGAAGCCGAGATTTGCCGAGAAACGCTTCATCCTTGGCCTTTCGTTGGTGTTCGTGGCGCGACACGCGGGACCGCGGCGCGCAGGTGGCAGGCTAGTCCGCCGTCCAGCCGCCGTCGAGCATCAGCGCGCTGCCGGTCATCAGCGCCGAGGCGTCTGAGGCAAGGAACACCGCCGCGCCGGTCACGTCGTCCACCTGCCCGAGGCGCCCGAGCTTGATCTTCGACAGCACCGAGGCGCGAAACGCGCTGTCCTCGAAGAACGGCTTCGTCATCGGGGTCTCGATGAAGGTCGGGCAGATCGTGTTGACCCTGATGCCATGCTCGCCGAGTTCGACCGCGAGCGCTTTGGTAAAGCCCTCGATGGCCCATTTCGAGGCGCAGTAGAGCGTCCGGTCACGGGCCCCAACGTGCCCCATCTGCGAGGACATGTTGATGACCGAGCCGCCCTGCCCCGCCGCCACCATGCGCCGGGTGACCGCACGGGCGCAGAACATCGCGGCCTTGAGGTTCAGCCCCATGACCGCGTCGTAATCCGCCTCGGTGACCTCCGAGAGCGGTTTCGGGCGGTTGGTGCCGGCGTTGTTGACGAAGACGTCGAAGGGCGCGCGCGCCACGACTGCCGCCTCGAAGGCGGCGATGTCGGTCACGTCGAGCGCCAGCGCCTCGGCAGCAAGACCGGCGGCGCGCAGCTCTGCCGCCGCGGCCTCGATCTCGGGCGCGGTGCGGGCGCAGAGGGTCACCTCCGCCCCCGCTTCCGCGTAGGCCTGCGCGATGGCGAGGCCGATGCCCCGCCCCGCGCCGGTCACCAGCGCACGCCTGCCGTCGAGCCGGAAATCGGGCAGCATGGCCGTCATTCCGCCGCCTCGCGATAGGGTGCGGCCGCGCCGTAGGGCACGTTCTGCCCGCCGTAGCGGCGCACCCGGATGTTGCACTGCTCGGCGTGGCCCACGAAGCCCTCGAGCATGCACAGGCGCGAGCCGTATTCGCCGATCAGCGTCGCGGCCTCGTCGGTGGTCACCTTCTGGTAGCTGTGGGTCTTCAGGAACTTGCCGACCCAGAGCCCGCCGGTGTAGCGGCCCGCCTTCTTGGTGGGCAGCGTGTGGTTGGTGCCGATCACCTTGTCGCCGTTGGCGACATTGGTCCGCGCCCCGAGGAACAGCGCCCCGTAGGAGTGCATCTTCTCGAGGAACCAGTCGTCGCGGTCGGTCATCACCTGCACGTGCTCCGAGGCGATGTCGTTGGCCACGTCGAGCATCTCGTCGTAGCTGTCGCAGACGATGACCTCGCCGTAGTCCTGCCAGCTCACGCTGGCGGTGCCGGCGGTGGGCAGGATCTCGAGCAGCCGGTCGATCTCGCTCAGGGTGTCCTCGGCAAGCTTGCGCGAATTGGTCACCAGCACGGCGGGCGAGTTGTAGCCGTGCTCGGCCTGCCCCAGCAGGTCGGTGGCGCAGAGCTCGGCGTCGACGGTCTCGTCGGCGATCACCATGGTCTCGGTCGGGCCGGCGAAGAGGTCGATGCCGACGCGGCCGAAAAGCTGGCGCTTGGCCTCGGCCACGAAGGCGTTGCCGGGGCCGACCAGCATGTGCACCGGCTCGATGGTCTCGGTGCCGATGGCCATGGCGCCGATGGCCTGAATACCGCCCAGCACGTAGATCTCGTGGGCACCGCCGAAGTGCATGGCGGCGATCACCGCCGGGTTGGGCTTGCCCTGGAACGGCGGCGTGCAGGCGATGATGCGCGGCACCCCCGCAACCGAGGCGGTGGCCACCGACATGTGCGCCGAGGCGACCATCGGGAACTTGCCACCGGGCACGTAGCAGCCCACCGACTGCACGGGGATGTTCTTGTGCCCGAGGATCACGCCCGGCATCGTCTCGACCTCGAGGTCGAGCATGGTGTCGCGCTGCGCCTGCGCGAAGTTGCGCACCTGCTCCTGCGCGAACCTGATGTCGGCGACCTCGCGCTCGGAGAGCTGGCCGATCAGATCGTCGATCTCCTGCTGGCTGAGGCGGAAGCTCTCAGGGGTATAGCTGTCGAATTTCTCCGACAGCTCGCGCACCGCGACATCACCGCGGGCCTCGATGTCCTTGAGGGTGGATTCCACGATGCCGCGGGTCTTGGCGTCGTCCTCGGCCCGGTCGGCCTCGGGCATGCCGCGTTTGAGATAGGTCACTGACATGGTGTTTCCTTTCGAAGTCGGAGAATGGGGAAGCGGGCCGACACGGTCAGTCGGTCAGCCCCTGCGATGTCTTGAAGGCCACGAGCCGCGAGAGCTTGGCGTCGCGCCAGGCGCGGCGCTCGGCGAGATCCTCGGCGGGAAGCGCGGCGCGGCGTTCCTCGGTGGCCCTGGCGATGACCGCGTCGGGCCAGGGCCCGCGCGGCGGCGTGCGCACCATCCCGGCATAGAGACCGCGCAGCCGGGCGGCGTAATCCTCGATGCCGCCGGGCGCGTTGAGGTCGATGGTCTCGAACGGCCCCATGAACGACCAGCGCAGGCCGAGACCGTGCGCGATGGTCGCGTCGATGTCGGCAAGGCTCGCGATGCCGTCCTCGTAGAGCGCCCAGGCCTCGTTCAACAGCACGCCCTGAAGACGGTTCAGAACGAAGCCGTCGATCTCGCGCGTGAGGCGCACGGGCACCTGTCCGACCTCGCGCATGAGGTCGGCGACCTGCTCGACGCCCTCCGCCGCGGTCCAGGGCGCGGGCACGATCTCGACCACCGGCACGAGATGCGGCGGGTTCACCGGGTGCGCGATCATGTAGCGGTCGCGGTTGCTGCAGTCTTCGGTGAAACGCGAGGCGGGGATGCCCGACGAGGACGAGCCGACAAGCGTCGCCGGGCCGATGGCGGCGTCGAGCTCGAGGCTGACGGCGGTCTTGGCCTCGACCGTCTCGAACACCGACTCCTGCACGTAGAAGGCGCCCTCGACCGCCCCGGCCAGCGTGTCATGCACGCTGAGCCGCGCCAGCACGGTCTCGGGGTCGTCCACCAGTCCGACCTCCTGAAGGTCGGCAAGACTGTCCTTCGCCCACGACAGGATGCGCCCGCGCACCTCTTCCGAGGGGTCGTAGGCGCGGACGGTATAGCCCGCGCGGGCGAAGACGAGCGCCCAGCCCGAGCCCACGAGGCCCGCACCGACGATGGCGATGGTTGTGTTGTCGGTCATCAGGACACCTTCGAGCTTTCACCGTCGGCAAGGCAGATCTCGGTGATCCGCAGGCCCTCTTTCGAGATCCGCGACGGGAAGGTGTCGTTCAGTCGCTCCTCGTGGATCGGGATCACGCGGCGCGCCTCGTAGCCCGCCTGCGACATCATCTCCTCGGTGGCGAGGATCAGGTTCGTCTGGCTGCCGACGGCGAGGCCGACCGGGGTATACATCTCCTCGACATCGACGACCGAGCCGTCGTTGGTGATGTTGTCGAACTGGTAGACGAGGTCGCCGGCCAGAACCCAGGTGTCCTCGGACTGTTTCTTGCCGTCGTTGCGCACGGTGACCCACATCGAGCCCCAGGTGTGGCTGTCGGGCGCGGCGTGCAGGTCGATGCCGGGCAGCACGTCCTCGACCGCGCCGTCGACGGTCACCAGCCGCTTGTCGCGGGCAAGATCGACGCCGCGGACGATGTCGCCGGGGTCGACCGCGACCATCATCCAGCGCATCCGGTCGGGCAGCGACATCGCCCAGACCCACTTCGAGATCTCGCGCTCCTGGATGTAGAATTTCGTGTTCGGGAAGTCCTCGACGTTGCCGAAGTGATCAAAGTGGGCATGGGTGATGAAGCAGGTGTCGACCTCTTCCGGGGTCACGCCGACCTCGGCCAGCACGGTCTTGGGGTCGCGCCAGTTCTCGACGCCGAACCGGTCGCCGAGGGTCTTGCCGTAGTCCTTGTCGTTGTAGCCCACGTCGACCATGGCGACATGATCGCGGCCCTTGATGACGACGTAGCAGTAGGGAAGCTTCACGTAGCCTTCGTTGTGCGCGCCGTAGAGCACGCCGCTCTTGTGGTAGTTCGGCACGTAGCTGTACTCGAGCACCCAGATGGAATAGTCAGCCATTCTTCTCCTCCATGGAACAGATGTTGTTTCAGCGGCTTGGCTGCTGGCCGCAGCAGCAGCAGGCCTGTGACAGGTCGACCATCTCGAGCCCGGCCTTCGCGGCGCTGGCGGCGCGCAGATGGGCGTAGGCGCGTTTGACGAGCAGCCCGGCGCGGTCGAGATCGGCGGCGAGCGCCTCGCCGCCCCGCGCCTGTGAGAACGTTCCCATCGCAAGGCGTGAGAATTGCAGCGCGGCATCGAGCTGCGCCTTGTGCGCCTCGGTCCCGGTGGGCACCTTCAGCGCCCCCAGCCGGTCGCGCGCCTGTGCCGCCCGCGCCTCGCAGGCGGTGTATTCCGGCAGGTCTGTGACCTGACGCTGCGCGGTGAGCTGCGCGAGGATCACCAACCCCGAGATCTGGCCGATGATGCGGCGCAGGTCCTCGTAGACCGGGCGGCAGGCGGCGGCGTAGCGCGCCACCGCGTCCGATCCGAGCGTGACCGCGAGTTCGTCCGGCGACGCCACGGTCTCGGGCAGCGGCCCGCCGAGCGACAGCACGCAGTCGGGTTTGTGCGACTGCGCGAGCCGCGTGAAAAGATGGGTCTGGTCAGTCATCGGCCCTCCTCCGGTCCATGACGGTGTTGCGCTCGACAAGCCTGCCGGGCGGGATGTGCAGGATGCGCTGCGCAACGTCTGTCGAAGTCGCCAGATCGGAGGCGAGCTTCACGGTCGCATCCATCATCTTCTCGAGCGGCTGCGCGACGGTGGTCAGCCGGTGCGACGGCCAGCCGGCCATGGCGATGTCGTCATATCCCACCACCGAGATGTCCTCGGGCACCTTCAGCCCGATGCCCTCCTGCACGCCCTCGATGAAGCCGATGGCCACGATGTCGTTGGCACAGAGCACCCCGTCGGGGCGGCGCGGCAGGTCCTTGACGGCCAGCCCGGCCTCGTAGCCGGCCTCGTAGGTGAAGCGCCCGGCCTCGATCACCTGCGGCGCGACAAGTCCGCGCCGGGTGGCTTCCTCGCAGAAGCCCTGATGCCGCTCGACGTTGGTCGAGGCATCGGGGAAGGCCGAGACGTAGAGCAGCTCGCGGTGGCCGAGGTCGGCGAGATAATCTGCGGCGAGGCGACCGCCCGCGACGTTGTCGCAGGAGATGCCGTAGCCGAGCCCGTCCTCGGACAGGCGGTTGAAGAAGATGACCGGCGCGCCGGCGGCCTCGCAGCGCTCGCGGGCATGGGATTTCAGGTTGGTCGCCAGCACGATCATCAGGTCGGGCTGGTAGCTCAGCAGCAGATCGACCGCCTCGTCGGTGCCGTCGGCCTGCTCGGCCGAGGCCAGCATGACGTTCATCCCCTGCTTCTGCAGCAGGCTCGTGAGCCGGGTCATCACCTCGGGGTAGAACGGGTTGGTCAGGTCCGAGACCACCATGCCGACGATCTGGGTCTTCTTGGTGATGAGACTCTGGGCGAAAGGGTTGGGCCGGTAGCCGATCTCATGCGCGCGCTCCAGCACGATCTTCCGGGTCGCCTCGGCGATGACCGCATCGGGGTAGAAGGCCCGCGAGACGGTCGACACCGACATGCCGAGATCCTTTGCGAGATCCTTCACCGTGATCCGGCTGCGCTTTGTCCTAGGCATCGTCTTTTCCATTTTTCCGTTTTCTGCCTGAAAAGCGAGTGTCCCTGATGTCGGCGCAGAGTCCAACGGCTTGCGGTCGCCGCGATGGCGTGGAATGGCGCCCGCCGCCGGAGGGCGGGCGCCGATGGCATGGCTTACGGCTGGACCGTCGCCGCGACCTTGGTCAGCTTGTAGAGATCCTCGGGCGCGTCGCAGCGGGTGCAGTTGATGCCCGGCTCGTTGGCCGCCTCGGTCACCTCGGCGGGCAGCGGCTGGATCTCGGCGCCCTCGACCGGCGTGCCGTTCAGCGCCGACTCCACGTTGACCTCGGGCAACAGCTCGGGGTTCAGCACCTCGGAGACGAAGGAGGTCGGCACCTTGCTCGGCGGGAAGACGTTGCAGCCGCTCTCGTAGCTGTCGCCCTCGCAGACCTTCACCGCGTCCGCCGGCACCCAGGGCAGCGGATACTCGATGTTCATCGGCTCGAGCTCGCGCTTGCCGGTGAGGATCTCCATCGCGAGCTTGAAGGCATAGCCCGATTGCGCCGGCGGCGAGCCCGCCGAAACGCCTGCGAGGCCCTTCTCCTGCATCTCGGGGTCGGCCAGCGCGAGACGGAAGCCCGCCGAGTTCTCGCCGGTCATCGGCACCAGCCGGTCGCCCGCGTCGAGCATCGCCTGGATCGCGCCGTATTCGCCCGCCTGCGCCCAGATGCCGTCGACGTCGGGATGCGCGGTCAGCGCCTTGGCGGTTTCCTGCTGCGTGGTGCGGTCGTCCCAGTAGGAATAGTATTCCGCGACCACCTCGATCCCGGGATACTGGCCGAAGATGTGCATCGCGCCGTCGGTGTGGCGCTGGTCGACCGAGTTGCCCGGCACGCCGCGCGACAGGAAGATCTTGCCCTCGCCGCCCAGCTCGTTGACCAGCGCCTGCGCAGTGTTCTCGCCGAAGCCCGCCGAAAGGTAGCTGACGTTGTAGGCGCAGCTCTCGGTCACCGTGGCGTCATACATGAAGAACAGCACGCCCTCCTCGCAGCCGCGATTGATCGTGCGGTTGAGCGCCGTCGAGGAAATCGGGAAGCTGATGATGGCGTCCGCGCCCTCGTCGATCATGCTCTCGTAGGCCGAGATCTGTGCCTGCGGGTCGGTGCCCGAGATCACCTCTTCGAGCTCGACCATCTCGTCGTAGGGCGGCGTCTGCGCCAGCGCCTTGACGATGTTCGCCGCCTCGGACTGCCAGGCGTTCCCGGAGTAGGACAGGCTCAGGTAGACCTTGAACTTCTCCTGGGCCTGCGCCGCGTTCGCGAGCCCCAGCGTGGCCGCCGCGAGCGCGAGCCCCGCCGCCGTCGTCTTCAGTGCAGTCGTCTTCATGTTGTCTCTCCTCCTGACAAGTCTGACGTTCCACGCGCCCGGTCCTCAGCGACCGAGACCGCGCAGTTTCTGGAAAAGCTCCTCGCGCAGCAGCAGCAGCGCCGCGAGAATGATGGATCCCTCGATGATCGTGCGCAGGCCGAATTCGAGCCCCAGCGCCGAGATGATGGTGCCGAGGATGGTGAGCAGCAGCGCGCCGCCCACGGTCCCGAGGAAGGTGCCCCGCCCGCCGAGGATCGACGAGCCGCCGATCACCACGGCGGCAATCGAGGGCAGCAGGTAGTCGTCGCCCATGCGCAGCGTGGCGCCGTTCGAGTAGCCGACCAGCGCGATGCCGACGAAGCCGGCGCAGACGGCGCTGATCACGTAGGGCAGGATCCGCACCAGCGCGACCGGAACACCGGCGTTGCGCGCCGCGTCGACGTTGGTGCCGACGGCGTAGAGATAGCGGCCGTAGACGGTGCGGCTCTGGAACAGCCAGCCCGCGATGGCGAAGATCACCAGCGCCACGACCGGCGTCGGCAGGCCGAGGACCTGGCTCTTCATCAGCGCGACGGCGGCGTCGGGCGCGGCGCCGCGCGGCGTGCCGCGGGTATAGCCCAGCAGGCCCGAGGCCACGATGATCGACATCGCCATGCTCATGATGAACGGCGGCACGCGCAGCCAGAGGACGCCCGCGCCGGTGGCCAGCCCCACGAGCCCGCAGGCCGCCAGCACGCCGGGCAGCAGGTACCATTCTCCAGGGTTGCCGGCGCCCACCCAGCTCGTCGCGAGGATGCCGCCCATGGTGATCGTCGCGGGCAGCGACAGGTCGAGACCGCCGGTCAGGATCACCACGCCCTGCCCGAAGGACAGCACCACGAGGAAGAAGCCCAGCACCAGAACGGTTTCCACCTGCGACCACGAGCCGAGGGCGGGGTTGATGAGCCGCGCGCTCAGCAGCAGCAGCACGCACAGGATCGCGACGCTGACGGTGCTGACGGTCTCGCGGGTGAGCCTGGCACTGCCGCGTGTGTCTCCGGTCTGGGTGAAGCCGGTCTCGGGGGTGGCGGTCTTGCTTGTGGCGGTCATTTGCGGTCTCCGAGGCGAACGAGGAAGGCGCTGAAGACGACGGCGAGGATCAGCACCGCGCCCTGGAACATGCCGGTGTAGAACGACGCGATCCCGGCCGAGAACAGCACCTTTTGCAGAAGCGTGAGCGTGGCCGCGCCCATCATCGTGGCGAAGACGCCGCCACGGCCGCCCGACAGCGAGGTGCCGCCGAGCGCCACCGCGGCAAAGGTCAGCATCAGCAGCGGCGTGCCCGACGACGGGTTGCCGGTGGCGGTCTGGGCGCTGAGCATGAAGCCCGCGAGCCCGTAGGCGCAGCCCGCCACCACATGCGCCAGCAGCCGCACGCGGGTGGTGTTGATGCCCGAGAGCGCGGCCGAGCTCTCGTCGGCGCCGATGGCGTAGAGCGAGATGCCGAAGGGCGAGCGCCGCAGCACCATCCAGATCACCAGCACCAGCCCGAGCACCAGCCCCGACACCGGGATCACGCCCCACAGCCGGTCGGTCATCTCGTAGGAAATCCACTCGGCGACCCAGCCGCCGGGCGCCTTGAGGATCACCAGCGCGATGCCCTGGCAGATGATCATGGTGGCCAGCGTCGCGGCGATGGACTGGAGCTTCAGCACCGCCACGAGGTAGCCGTTCACCACGCCCACCGCCGCGCCGATGGCAAGGCAGATCAAGACCGAGACGGCGGCGCCGCCCGGCCCTTCCAGCGGATAGACGGCGAGCACCACGTTGCAGATCGAGATCACCCCCGCGACCGACAGGTCGAAGCCCCGGCTGATGACGATGATCGCCTGCCCGGCGGCGGCCAGTGCCAGCGGCGCGGTGTTGTTGATCAGCGCCGCGATCGAATAGGAGGTCAGCGCCTTGGGCTGCTGCACGGCGTAGAGCACGTAGAGCAGCACGTAGACCATCACGATCAGCCCGGCACCGGTCAGGAAGCGGGTGGCAAGTCCGGGGCGGCTGTCGTGGAACGTCGGGTGTTGCAGCTGCGCGTCGGTCATGCGGGCACTCCTTCGGTAGTCTCCGGGGCGACGTGGCCCAGCATGGCCGCGACGAGGGATTGCTCGGTGATCTCGGCGGCCTCGAAATGGCGGGTGATGCGCCCGACGTAGAAGGCGAGGCAACGGTCGGCGAGCTGGACGATCTCGGGAAGCTCGGACGAGTAGAACAGCACCGCCCCGCCCTCGTCGGCAAAGGCGCGGATGGCGGCGTAGATCGACTGCTTGGTGCCCACGTCGACGCCGCGCGACGGGTCGAACAGCAGCAGCGTCTTGGCGCCGGTAGCAAGGGTCCGGGCGATCAGTGCCTTCTGCTGGTTGCCGCCCGACAGGTCGCCGATGGGAAAGCTCAGGTAGCGCGGGTTCATCTCGACGCGGTCGGCGGCGGCCTGCGCCACCGACATCTCGCGCCCCTGCGAGATCAGCGTGCCGCGCGCCGCCTGCCCCATCACCGGCAGCACCACGTTGGTGGCGGCGCTGAGACCGGAGAGGATGCCCTCGGTCTTGCGCTCTTCGGGCAGGTAGGCGATGCCGCTCCCGGTCTTCAGCGCGTCGCGCGGGCCGGACAGTTTCACCGGCGTGCCGTCCACCTCGATCCGGCCGGAATGCGGGCTTTCAAGGCCCGCGAGCATCCGGAACAACTCCTGCTGCCCCTGCCCTTCCAGCGCCGCGACCCCGAGGATCTCGCCGGGCCGCAGGTCGAAACTCATGTCGTGCAGGTCGTGCCCCGACAGCCCGCTGACCGCCAGTCGCGCCGGCGCGTCCGAGGCGGGCCGCTTGGCGCGCGGCTTGCGCTCGTGGGCGGATTTCCGGCCCACCATCATCTCGAAGATGTCGCCGTCGGACGCATCGCCGAGGTCGACCGAGGCGATGGTCGTGCCGTTGCGCAGAACGGTGGCCTCGGTGCAGATCTCGCGGACCTCGGCAAGCCGGTGCGAGATGTAGAGCACCGCGACCCCGCGCCGGGTGGCCTGCCGGATCTGGTCGAACAGCCAGTCGGTTTCCGCGAGCGAGGCGGTGGGCTCGTCGAGGATCAGCACCTGCCCCGCGTTGTCGATGGCGCGGGTGATCTCGATGCGCTGCCGGTCGGCGAGCGCCAGCTTGGCAACCTCGGCGGCGGGGTCGATCCGCTCGAGCCCGTGGCGGGCGAGGATCTCGGCCCCGGCCTCGAGCGTGCGCCGCGTCGAGACCATGCCGGCGAAGGCGCGCGGGAGATCGGGCAGCAGCAGGTTCTGCGCGACGCTCAGGTTGGGAACGAGGCTCAGCTCCTGGAAGGCGGTGGCGACCTTGCGGGTGCGGGCATCGAGCAGCGACTGCAGCGCGTAGGGCGCGCCGTTCAGAAGCATGGTCCCCGCGTCGGGCGCGACGGCACCGGTCAGGATGCGCACGAGCGTGGATTTGCCCGCGCCGTTCTCGCCCAGCAGTGCGTGAACCTTCCCCGCCGCGAGCGAGATGTCGGCATGCTCCAGCGCCACGGTGGCGCCGTATGCCTTGTGCAATCCTGCAGCGCTCAGCGCGGCGCGCTCCGCACCGGGCTCGGCTCCCGAAGGCTCGGGCCGATCGTCGAACATGGTGGTCTCCTCCCTGCGTCCCCGAGGTCGTTCCGCGCAATGGGAACGTTCTCTGAGAACGTTCCCATTAGCAGCATCTAAAGGGATTCGCGTCAAGACCTTCATGAGGATTTGCCGCCACAGGCCGCGCGACGCATCGCGCGCCATTCAGATTAGGTATTAGATTTCATAATCTTGCGGGCAGATCTGCTCGAACGCATTTCCTTGCACAGCACCGGCGCCGTCGCGGCGCAATGCCCGCAGCCGCCGGTCGCGAAACGAAAAACGCCCCGGCACGTTGCATGCCGGGGCGTGGTCATTTCCAGGGGGGAGTCGCCGAACGACGGCCCTCCGGTGGGTGGGACCCTCAGGCCATCTGCGCGCGCTTTGCGGCCGAGAGCTTCCCCGCGTAGTCCAGCGCGGCCAGCATGTTGACGTGGTTCGCCTTGCCGGTGCCCGCGATGTCGAAGGCGGTGCCGTGATCGACCGAGCAACGGTCGATCGGCAGGCCCAGCGAGACGTTCACCGCCGTGTCGAAGGCGATGAGCTTGATCGGGATGTGGCCCTGGTCATGATACTGCGCGATGACGAGGTCGAAGGCGCCGGTGTTGGCGCGGTGATAGACCGTGTCCGCCGAGATCGGGCCCTGCACGTCGATGCCCTCTTTCTGCGCCATCGCGACGCCCGGTGCGATCTGCGTGTCGTCCTCGCGGCCGAACAGCCCGTCCTCGCCGCAGTGCGGGTTGATCCCGGCGACGGCGATGCGCGGCGCGGCGATGCCCATGCGGCGCAGGTGATTGTGGCCGGTGCGGATCGTCTCGAGCACGCGCTCGGGCGTTGCCCGGTCGATGGCGTCCTTGAGCGACACGTGTGTCGAGACGTGCAACACGTTGAGCGTCGGCGAGGCCAGCAGCATCCACGACGACTTGCAGCCGGTGAGATGCGCGAGCATCCCGGTGTGACCGTCGTAGTGGTGGCCGGCTGAGTTCAGAGCCGCCTTGTTGATCGGCGCCGTCACGATGCACGAGGCATCCCCCGCGCTCGTCAGATCGACGGCTTTCTTGATGTAGCGGAAGCAGGCCTCGCCACAGGCTTCTGACAGCACGCCGAACTTGCCCGGCAGGCCGTCCACCGGCACGTGGATCATCTGCAGCGCCGAGGCATCGCCGCCCGGGCCCTGCGGCCTGAGCCCGAGTTCGAGACCCGCGGCCCGCACGGCGCGCTCCATCGTGTCGCTGTCGCCGATCACGGCGTAGCGGGCGCGCTCTTCGGGGCTGAGGCCGGCCATGGCCTTGGCGGTCACCTCGGCGCCGACGCCGGACGGGTCGCCCATGGTGATGACAATCGGTTGCTCTGACATCTTGGTCTCTCCGGAAGGTCTGGCGGCATCCCTCAGCGGGACGCCAGCTCTTTTGCGTTCAGCATGCGGGGCGGCGTCTCGCCCGCGAGCACGGCATCGAGGCTTTCGATCACCATCAGGCCGACGTTCTCGAGCGCCTCCTTGGTATCCGCCCCGGAATGCGGCGTGAAGACCGCGCGGGGATGCGAGAAGATCGGGTGCGTCGTGTCCGGCGGCTCGCTCACGTAGGCGTCGATGGCAACGCCGCCAAGCCGGTCCGCGTCGAGCGCCGCGACGACCGCATCGAGATCCACCACCTCGCCACGGGCAAGGTTGATGAGCTTTGCGTCGGGCTTCATCAGCGCGAGCGTGTCCTCGTTGATGAGTGCGGCATTGTCGGCCCCGCCGAAGACATGGAGCGAGACGTAGTCCGACTGCCCGAGAAGCTCTTCGAGCGACAGGAAGGTCACGCCGTGCTCGGCCGCGAAGGCCTCGTCGGGATACATGTCGGTCGCGACGACCTGCATGCCCAGCCCCCGGGCGAGCTTTGCCAGCCGCTTGCCGATGTTGCCGAGACCCACGATGCCCAGCGTCTTGCCGCCGAGCTGCGTGCCGATGCGCCGGTCCCAGCCACCGCCGGTGACCGAGACATGCCCCTGCGGGATCCAGCGCGCCATCGAGAACATCAGCCCCACGGCGAGTTCGGCCACCGCGTCGGCGTTGGCCGCGGGCGTGTTGCAGACCGGCAGGCCGGCCGCCGTGCAGGCGGGAATGTCGATGTTGTCGACGCCCACACCGTGCTTGATGACCGCTTTCAGCTTGCCACCCTGCTCAAGCGTCTCGGGGGTCACCGGCACAAGGCCCACGACCAGCGCGTCGGCGCGGCCGATGTGCTCGGAGACACCACCGTCGGGCTTCGAGGTATCGGTGCAGGTGATGAACTCCCACCCCCGCTCGGCGATGAGCTCGGGCACCCGGCCGTGCTTTCCGAAGCCCGGCGAGGTGCTGACGATCACGGGTTTGCCGTCCGCCATCAGAGAAGCTCGTATTTCTTGAGGATCGCCTCGATCTGCTTGTCCTGCTCGGGATCGGGCAGCAGGGCGGGCTGGCGCGAGGCGCCGACCGAGTTGTCCATCACCCACAGCGCGCGCTTCACCAGCGCCGGCGGGTAGCCGAGTTTATACAGGTCGGTGCGGAACGCGCCGTAGGTCTCCTGCGCCTTGGCCGCGCCCTCTTCGTCGCCCGCGTTGAAGCAGGACACGATCTTCGCCAGCACCTCGGGCATCACGTTGCCAAGCCCCGAGATCGCGCCCTTGGCGCCGTTTTGGAAGGCCCAGTGTACGAGATGATCGGGGCCGGAATAGACGTCGAAGCCGTCCTCGTCGCGGCCCACGGCCATGTACTGCTCGAGCGTCTCCTGTGCGCCGCCGGAATCCTTGATGCCGGCGATGTTGGGATGCTGCGCCAGCTTGCGCGCGGTCTCGGGCTCGATGTGGTTCTGGGTGCGGGCCGGGATGTCGTAGAGGTAGACCGGCGTCTTCACCGCGTCCGCGACGGTAGTGAAGTGGCGCACCAGCCCGTCCTGCGTGCAGGCGATGAAGAACGGCGTGATGACGGCGATGCCGTCGACGCCGATGCGGTCGAACTCACGCGCCAGCGCCACGGTCTCGAAGGTCGCGGGCATCCCGGCGTTGACGATGACCTTGGCGCGGCCGTCCACCTCGGCAACCACCTCCTCGGTGAGCCGGACCTTCTCGTCGAAGGTCAGCGCCGAGAAATCGCCGTTGGTGCCGGCGCACATGATGTTGTTTCCGGCGGCCACCTGCCGGCGCACCTGCGCGCGGGTGGCGTCGAAGTTGATGGTCTCGTCGTCGTTGAAACAGGTGACGAGGGCGACAAAGGCCTCTTTCTGCGAGCTCATGAGGACTCCTGGGTCAAGTGTTCTGCGCGGCACGTCTGCGGACGATCGCGCGGGAGAGGAACGGCCAGCCGGCAGAGAGCACGGTCAGCGCGAGGAAGAGAAGCGTGATCGGCGTCGAGACGAAGGCGAGCACGTTGTCGTCGTTCTGCAAGAGGCCGCGGCGCAGGTTCGATTCCAGCAGCGGCCCGAGGATCAGCGCGATGCAGAGCGCCGCCTGGCTGAAGCCGAATTTCTGCATCCCCCAGCCCAGCACGCCGAAGCCCACCATGGTGTAGAGCTCGACCGGGTTCAGGTTGATCGAGAACGAGCCGATGAAGCAGAAGACGACGATCGACATGGCCAGCAGCCGGCGCGGGATCTGCAGGATGCGGCTGAACAGCGGGATCAGCGCCATGCCGAAGATGAACATGAAGATCGTGGCGATGAAGGTGCCGCCGAACATGCCGACGACGACGTCGGGGTTGGTCTGGAACAGCATCGGCCCCGGCGCGAGCCCCTGGATCAGCAGGCCACCCATGAGCACCGCCGTGACCACGTCGCCGGGGATGCCGAGGGCCAGCAGCGGGATCAGGGCCGAGGCGCAGACGGCGTTGTTGGCCGACTCGGTGGCCGCGATGCCGGGCGCGTAGCCGGTGCCGAACTTCTCCGGCGTCTTCGAGGACCGGCGCGTCTCGTTGTAGGAGATCCAGGACGCGGTGCCCGAGCCGGTGCCCGGAACGATGCCGATCAGCGTGCCGATGATAGAGCCGCGGATCAGCGCGCCACGGCTCTCCTTCATCTCGTTGCGCGACGGCCAGCGGCCCGAGGTGCTCTTGATCGGCTCCTCGTTGGCGGCGATGCGCTCCATCTGGGTAAAGACCTCGGAGAGCGCGAAGAGGCCGATCAGCGCGGGGGTGAAGGCGAAGCCCGAGGCAAAGCCCTGCACGCCGAAGGTATAGCGCAGCACGCCCGAGATCGGGTCGGCCCCTACCGTCGAGATGAGAATACCCAGCAGCCCCGAGATCGCCCCCTTGAGCAGGTCGCCCGAGAGCGAGGCGATGATGGTCAGCCCGAAGAGCGCCAGCGCGAAATATTCGGCGGCGCCGAACTCGAGCGCGATGCCCGCGAGCTGCGGTGCAAGCGTGGCAAGCACGATGGCGGCGATCAGGCCGCCGACGGTCGAGGCGATCGTCGCCATCCCCAGCGCTTTGCCGGCCTCGCCCTTCTGCGCCATCGGGTAGCCGTCGAGCACGGTCGCGGCGGACGCGGGGGTGCCGGGTGTGCGCAGCAGGATCGACGAGACACAGCCGCCGTAGATGCCGCCGATATAGATGCCGATCAGCATGTTGAGCCCCATCACCGGGGCCATGCCGAAGGTCAGCGGGATCAGCAGCGCGACGCCCATCGTGGCCGTCAGCCCCGGCAGCGCGCCGATGACCAGTCCGCCGAAGGTGCCCGCGGCGATGGTCATCAGGATCTTCGGCTCGAAGAGTGGTGTGAGAAAGGCGATGGAGTCCATGATACCCCTGAGGCTCTGACGATGGCCGCGCGGCGCGGCCGTAAGCGGGTATGACCGGGGCACCTTCGTGCCCCGGCCGGTGTCGGTCAGGCGCCGGCAGGCGCCCGCCCGATCAGTCGTTCATGCCGAGCATGCCGAGCTTCTCGAGCACCGCCTCGGTGGTTTCCATGTCGCGGCGTGCGCGGGCCTCGAACTCTTCACCGCTCTCGTAGGTGACGAACTCGCCCATGTCGGTCAGGGTCTCGCGGAACTGCTCGTCGTTGGCCACCTGTTCGACCGCGTCGCGCAGCCACGCGAGCGTCTCCTCGTCCATGCCCTTGGGACCGATCAGGCCCTTCCAGGACGACCAGGTGAAATCGACGCCCTTCTCGACCGCCGTCGGCGTGTCGGGGAACAGGTCGATGCGCTCGTCCTCCATGACGAAGAGCGGCGTCATCTGGCCCGCGTCCGATGCCGATTTTGCCTCGGCCGGCGAAGCGACCATCGCGTCGATGTGACCGCCGATGCAGGCGGTGCGTGCCTCGGAGGAACCGTTGAACGGCACCGACTCGATCGAGATGCCCGCCGCGTCGGCAAAGGCCTCGGCCGAGATCTGGTTCGCGCCGCCGGCACCCGAGTTGCCGACCTGCGGCGCGTTCTCTCCGGCATAGTCGATGAAGCTGTCATAGTCCTCGAACGGCGCGTCGGCGCAGCCCACCATGACCTGAAGTGAACGGGCGTAGAGGCCGATAAACTCGACGTCGTCGAGCGTGTAACCGGCGCCGCCGATCAGCGGCTTGATGACCAGCGGGCCCTGCGCACCGGCGCCCAGCGTGTAGCCGTCGGGGCGGGCGTTGATCGTCGCCGAGGAGCCGATCGCGCCGCCGCCACCGGGCTGGTTTCGCACCACCATGGTGCCGTCGAACAGGCGCTCGAACGTGTCGGCGACCACGCGCATCGACAGGTCGGTCGAGCCGCCTGCGGAATAGGGCACCACCACCTGCACGGGGCGCTGCGGGTAGTCCTGCGCAAGCGCCGCGCCGGCCGTGATGGCCGCCACTGCGGCACCGATGAAAGTCGTCTTGAGCATGAAGTGTCCTCCCTTCAATTGGATTGCTCTTGGGGTGTTACGGAAGCCAGACGGAGAGCAGCTCCGTGAAGCCGAAATAGATGCCGAAGGTCATCGCGACCGGGAACAGGACCACCAAAAGCCAGTTGCGCTCTCCCAGAAGGATGAGCCCGATGACGAAGACCGCGAGGGTCGACGGCAGGTAGCCGACCGGCATGAAGGCGACCGCGTAGGCGATCATCAGCACGGTGAACCCCGCCATCGCGGCAAGCACCCGCTTGCCGGGCATGGTGATGTCGGTTTCGGGGTCGTGGTCGGCGCGCAGCGCCCGGACGATCAGCAGCACCGACAGCACCGCGATCAGCAGGATGACGAGCCAGGGCACGAAGCTCGGGCCGGCCGCGCTAGAGCTGAAGCCCTGCTTGATGTAGGTGGCACGCCACCCGGCAAAGCCGCAGAGCGCCAGAAGGCCACAGCCAACCCAGAGATCCGCTTTCGCCTCGCGTAAGATCATGTGCAGCTCCTCCCGTCGGGGCGCGGGGTCCGTTCGCGCCAAATCTAGGGCCGGACCATGCACCGAAGATGACAACCTGTCAATTATCACGGCGAAATTTCCTGCTCCTTGGCACAAATCCGGACAGATGTAACGGTTCGAACTTGCGTGAGAGGCGCAGAGCATAAGGATAAAACCCTTATATATATGGCGTATTCCCGCCATCTCGGGCGACCTCAACCACTGGACTTATACGGCAAAGCTCTCGCAACAACTCCGGAACCAATTGACAAGTTGTAAAATATGCCGCACCTCTCAGCCTGTAATTCAGCCCGGGAACCGACGTTTGGCCCGCTCTTTCGACGCAGGGCCGCGCCGATTCCGCTCAGAGGAGGATCCTTGATGCACAACCTGACGACCCCCATCGAGCTGCGCCGGCCCGCGCTCGTTCACTACGGCAGCGGCACGCTCTCGAAACTGGCCGACTGGGTCGCCGAAGGCGGCTACAAGGCGCCCTTCGTGGTGGCCGACCCGATCAACGCCGCACGGCTCGACGCGCTCGGCCTGGGCACCGTCGCCTGCTTCGGGGACGTGGTGCCGGAACCCGGCAGCGACAACCTCGACAAGGCCGTCGCCGCCGCAACGGGCGCGGACCTGGTCATCGGCTTCGGTGGCGGCTCGGCGATGGATCTCGCGAAGCTCGTGGCGGTGATGGTCGGACAGGACGTCGACCTTGGCGACATCAGCGGCCCGAATCGCGCACCTGCCCGCAAGGTCGGCCTCGTGCAGATCCCGACGACCGCCGGCACCGGCTCCGAGGTCGGCACCCGCGCGCTGGTCACCGACCCCGCGACCAACAGCAAGATCGCGACGGAAAGCCCGCACATGCTGGCCGACATCGCGATCATCGACCCCGACCTGACGATGACCGTGCCCGCCCATGTGACCGCCGCCACCGGTGTCGATGCGATGGCGCACTGCGTCGAGGCCTACACCTCGAAGCGCGCACACCCGCTGATCGACGGCTACGCGCTGCAGGGCATCGAGCTGGTCGGCCGCTACCTGAAGCGCGCCGTCGACAACGGTGACGATGCCGAGGCCCGCGCCGGCCTGTCGCTCGCCGCTTTCTATGGCGGCGTTTGCCTCGGACCGGTGAACACCACCGCGGGCCACGCGCTGAGCTACCCGCTCGGCACCCGCTACAAGCTGCCGCACGGCATTGCCAACGCACTGATCTTTCCGCACGTACTGGCGGCCAACGCCGCCGTCCGCCCCGAGAAGACGGCCGCGGTGGCCGAAGCACTCGGCTTCGAGGCCGGCGACGAGGCCACGGTGCGCGAAGGCGCGACCGCCTTCTGCGCGGCGCTCGGGCTCGACATGCGCCTGCGCGCCCATGGCGTGACCGAGGACAGCCTGCGTGCGATGGCCGAAGAGGCGCACGGCATCCGGCGCCTGCTGGACTGGAACCCGCGTGACCTTACGGTGGACGAGATCGAAACGATCTACCGCAACGCCTACTGACACCGCGCGCGCCCCGTCCACGATCGGAGCGGGGCGCCGCCGCAACGGACGGACGAGATGCGCGACAGGGTTTTCATCGTTGCCGACGACCTGACCGGGGCTCTCGACAGCGCCGCCACCTTTGCCATGCGCGGAGCCAGCGTCCGCGTGGCCTGCCGCCCCGACGACCTGCCAGCGGCGCTTGGCTCCGATGCCGGGGTGGTGGCGGTCGCGACCGGAACCCGCGACGGCTCCGAGGCCCACGCGCGCTCGGTCGCGACGCGGGTCGCGGCGATGCTCGCAGACCATTCCGGCATTCTTTTCAAGAAGATAGACAGCCGTCTCAAGGGGCATATCGCGACCGAACTCGAGGCGCTTACGAGCGCCGGCACCACCCTTCTGGTCAATCCGGCGATCCCGCGGCTTGGCCGCATCTGCGTCGGCGGGGCAGTAACCGGCGCCGGGGTCGAAACCCCGATCCCCGTGGCCCCTCGCGTCGGACAGCCGGTCACGCTTCCCGACACGCACACGGCCGAAGACCTTGCCCGCCAGCTTCCCGAGCGGCTCGACGGCGTGGTCTCCGTCGGCGCGGCGGGCCTCGCCGAGGCGCTGGCCGACCGGCTCTGGCCCGAGGCGCTGCCCCACCAGCTGCCGCGCCCCGAACGGCCTGCCCTGCTCGCCATCGGGTCCCGCGATCCGGTCACGGCCGCACAGATTGCGACCCTGCAGGGCGTGCCGGTAACGGATGCGCCCAACGGCATCGCGCCCGATTTGACGAACCACCCCCTGCAGCTTATCCGCATGTCTCCGGGCGCCGAGGAGATCCCCGGCGCAGAGGCCGGCGCGCAGTTCGCCGACACGCTCGCCCGGGCCCACGCGCAGCTGAAGCCCCGCACGCTCTTTGCCTGCGGCGGCGAAAGCGCGGCGGCGTTGCTGGCGCGGCTCGGCATCGGGCAGCTCGACCTTCTGGGCGAAATCCTTCCCGGCGTGCCCATTGCGCGCACGACGGGTGCCGAAAAGCTCACCCTCATCACCAAGTCCGGCGGGTTCGGGCCTCCCGACACGCTTGTGAAACTTGTAAATTTTCTGGCAAACGACTAATCAGGTGCGCGGTGCAACGCGGGGCTCACATGACGACAGGCAAGACGAAATCCCGGATGCCCCTTGCGGACAAGGTGTATCACTCGCTGCACGCCCGGATCGTCAACGGCGACTATCCCGCCAACGAGAAGCTTCCGCCCGAGATCCAGCTTGCCGAAGAATTCGGCGTCTCCCGCCCGGTCCTGCGCAACGCGCTCGAACGGCTGCGCGAAGAGGGGATCGTCCATTCGCGTCAGGGCGCCGGCAGCTTCGTGCGGCCATTGCGGCAAAACGTGCCGCTGGGCTTCGCCAAGGTCGAGACGCTCGCCGACATCCAGCGGTGCTACGAATTCCGCATCAACCTCGAGACCGAGGCGGCCGCGCTCGCGGCGCTGCGCCACAACGACGAGGCCCTGACCGAGATCGGCCGCGCGCTCGAACTGCTACGGGCCGCCACCGGGTCGCTGCAGCACCGCGAAGACGCCGACTTCATGTTTCACGGCGCCATCGCCAAGGCCTCGAACAACCAGTATTTCGAGGCGACCTTCCGCGCCCTGCGTGACCATGTGAACGTTGGCATGAAGCTGCACGGCGAGTCGCTGATGAACGACGGCGCCAAGGGTCTCGAGGACGTGCTGGCCGAGCACGCCCGCATCTACGACGGCATCCGTGCGCGCGATCCGCAGGTGGCCCGCGACGAGATGCGGCTGCATCTCGAACACTCGCGCGACCGGTTGTTCGGTGGCGGCCTGCTCGACCTCTCGATGCGCTGAGCCGCCGGCCCCTCGCCGTTCAGATATCCAGCCCGAGATCCAGCGTGCGCACCGAATGCGTCAGCGCCCCCGCCGAGATGTAATCGACACCGGTCGCGGCGACCTCGGCGATGCGCTCGAGCCGCATGTTGCCCGACGCCTCGAGACAGAGCCGCCCCTCGGTCATCGCCACCGCCTCGCGCAGGGTCGGCGTGTCCATGTTGTCGAGCAGGACGACATCGGCGCCGCCCTCGTCGAGCACCTCGGCAAGCTGGTCGAGCGTGTCGACCTCGATCTCGACCCGCACCATGTGAGAAGCCTGTGCCTTGATCGCGCGCAGCACCGGGCGCACGCCGCCCGCCGCCGCGATGTGATTGTCCTTCACCAGGATCGCGTCCGAAAGCGAGAAGCGATGGTTGAAGCCGCCGCCATGCAGCACCGCCTGTTTCTCGACGATGCGCAGGCCAGGCGTGGTCTTGCGGGTGCAGGTGATGCGGGTCCTGGTGCCCGAGGTCTCCGCCACGAAGGCGGCGGTCATCGTGGCGATGCCCGCGAGCCGCCCGGCGAAGTTCAGCGCCACGCGCTCGGCCGAAAGGATCGAGGCGGCCTCGCCCCGGATCTCCATGAGCACATCGCCCGGCGCGATCCGGCTGCCGTCGGCCTTGCGGACATCGAGCTCCAGTTCCGGATCCACGGCGTGGAAGGCAAGCCGCGCGATCTGCATGCCCGAGACGATCCCGGGCTCGCGCGCCCGTATCTGCGCGGTCTGTCGCGTGCCGGCGGGAATGACGGTCCGGGTGGTCAGGTCGCCGCAGGTGCCGAGATCCTCCATCAGCGCGGCGCGGACCAGCGGCTCGAGGATCATGTCGGGAAGCGGAGGCGTGGTCATCAGGCGGGTTCCTTCCGAAGGCTGCGGCGCAACTGCCTTGCGTCGTCGAGGGTCAGGTGGTTGCGCGCCCCGGGCGCGACGGGATCGGGCGGCGCGTCCGACCGGAAATGGGCGCCGCAGCTTTCGCGGCGCATGAGGGCCGCGGCGCAGATCATGGTCGCCGTGGCGGTCATGTTCTGCAGCGGCAGGTTGTCCGGCTGGGCGGCTTCGACCCCCGCGATCTCGTGCAGCGCACGCGACAGCCCCTCGGCGTCGCGGATCACCCCGGCGCCCGCTGTCATGGCACGACGCAGCCGCATCACCAGCGCGGGGTCGGGGGCGTTGCCCGCGCGCATCTCAGGCAGCGCGACCGGCTCCGCGTCGGGCATCGGGCCCAGCGTCGCGGCGATGTCCGAGGCACAGCGGCGGGCGTAGACCAGCGCCTCGAGCAGCCCGTTCGAGGCCAGCCGGTTCGCCCCGTGCAGCCCGGTCGAGGCGACCTCGCCACAGGCCCAGAGCCCGGCGAGCGAACTGCGGCCCGCCGCATCGGTGGCGATGCCGCCCATGTGGTAATGCGCGGCGGCGGCGACCGGGATCGGCTCTTTCGCCGGGTCGAGCCCGGCGCGCGCGCAGGCGGCGGCCACCGCGGGAAAGGCCTCGTGGATACGCGCGCCGAGCGCCGCGCGGGTGTCGAGCATCGGGCGCAGTCCGGCGGTGCTCTGCGCGTAGACGGCACGGGCGACGATGTCGCGGGGTGCAAGCTCGAGATCCGGATGCAGCCCCTGCATGAACCGTTCGCCCCGGGCGTTGACCAGCACCGCCCCCTCGCCGCGCAGCGCCTCGGTCGCGAGCGGCGCCGGGTCGAGCCCGATGTCCATGGCGGTGGGGTGAAACTGCACGAACTCCATGTCGGCCATCACGACCCCGGCGCGGGCCGCCAGCCCGGCGACCTGGCCGCAGATGCGTGCAGGGTTGGTGGTCAGCGCGAACAGCCCGCCCGAACCACCACCCGCCAGCAGGCAGGCGGGCCCCAGAAGCGCCACCGGGTCGCCGCCCGCCGAAGGCGCGACCTCGACCCCGGTCACGCGCCCCACCTCCGTGCGCAGGCCCGAGGCGACCATCCCCTCGAGCACCTGCACCGACGGTGTGGCCTGCACCCGCGCCACGAGCGCCCGCATGATCTCGGCCCCGGCCCGGTCGCCACGCACCCGGACGACGCGGGCAAAACGGTGCGCCGCCTCGCGCGAGAGCAGCCATCCGCCCGAGGCGTCCCGGTCGAAGGGCGCCCCCAGTCCGGCCAGGGCAAGGATGTGGTCGCGGGCCTCGCGGGTGACGGCACGGGCGACGGCTTCATCGACGAGCCCGGCGCCTGCGCGCAGGGTATCGGCGGCGTGGGCCTCGGGGCTGTCGGGGGCCTGCATCGCCGCGGCGACGCCGCCTTGTGCCCATGCCGAGCTTGCGCCCTCGCCCAGCGGTTCGGGAGACACCAGCAGAACCGGTCGCGGTGCCAGCGCCAGCGCCGCGTAGAGCGCGGCAAGCCCCGCTCCGACGATGACCACCCGGCCGGTGGTGACGCTCTGCAAGGGTCAGCCCGCGCGTTGCGACAGGTCGATCATGCGTTGCACCGCCTGTCGCGCGCCCTCGGCGACAGAGGGGTCGACCTCGACCGCGCCGTCCATCGTGTGCAGCGACCAGAGCACCTTTTCCAGCGTGATCATCTTCATGTAGGGGCACATGTTGCACGGGCCCACGAACTCGATCCCGGGCAGCGCATCCGAGATGTTCGAGGCCATCGAGCACTCGGTCACGAGCATTGCCTTCTGCGGCTGCTCGCGGGTCACGTAGTCGATGATGCCGCTGGTCGAGCCCGAGAAATCGGCCTCGGCCACCACGTCGGGCGGGCACTCGGGGTGGGCGATGATGCGGGTGTCGGGCTGCCACTCGCGGAAGTCGCGCAGCTCTTCGGCGGTGAAACGTTCGTGCACGATGCAGCGGCCGTCGTACCAGACGATCTCTTTATCGGGCACCTGCTTTGCCACGTTCTGCGCAAGATACTTGTCGGGCGTCATGATGACCGTCTCGGCCTCGAGCGCGGCGACGATCTTGGCGGCATTGGACGAGGTGCAGCAGATGTCCGACGCTGCCTTCACCTCGGCCGAGGTGTTCACGTAGGTCACCACCGGCGCGCCCGGATGGCGGCGGCGCATTTCGGCGATGTCCTCGGGGGTGATGCTCTCGGCCAGCGAGCAGCCGGCCTCCATGTCGGGGATCAGCACCGTCTTGGCGGGGTTCAGGATCTTCGAGGTCTCGGCCATGAAGTGCACGCCGCACTGCACGATCACCTCGGCCTCGACCCGCGTCGCCTCGATGGCGAGTTGCAGGCTGTCGCCCACCACGTCGGCGATGCCGTGGTAGATCTGCGGCGTCATGTAGTTGTGCGCGAGGATCACCGCGTTGCGCTCGGCCTTGAGCCGCTCGATCGCCTCGACGTAGGGCGCGTGCACTGCCCAGTCCGCGGGCGAGACCACCCGGCGCATCTGCGCATACCGGTCCGCGAGCCGCTCCGCAGCCTCGGTCGAGGGGGCAAGATCGTAGTGCTGCGCAAGGGTCGCGGCGATGGTGGTCTGGTCGAGCATGGCGGGCTCCTCCTCCCGGTCTTCTGCCTAATCGTTTGCACATAAACGATTATTCTCCGTGCAACCGGAACGGAGGTCATAGACCGGGATTTCCCCGGGGGCAACCCGCTCCGCCGCCCCTGCTCCGCCACGGTTTGAAATCCCGGCACGCGGCGTTTCCAAGCAGTGGCAGTGCGCTATCTGGTATCGGGAAAGGTCGCGCAGGCGGCGCCGTCAGGCGCGACAGGCCACGGCTATACCCCATGCGCGCGCGGCGCGTGGACCACAGGATCGTCCGCGCGGTGCCGCGACTTCGGCGCCGGATGGTTCGTCACAGGACATATCGGAAAGAGCCGACTCAGATGGCAAAGAACAACTCGAAGGACGACATCACCGACTCGAAGGAGCAACAGGACAACATTGCCCGGAACCAGGGTCTCAGCGCCGTTTCGGTCTACGGGATCGTCCACCAGGAGGGCGTGGACGAGCTGAACCGCCCGCTTTCGTCGCTCTGGTGGTCGGGGGTGGCGGCGGGCCTTGGCATCACCGCCTCGGTCACCGCCGAGGGCATCCTGCACGGCGTGTTCGAGGGGCACCCCTACCGCGAGGCGATAGAGAACCTCGGCTACTCGGTGGGCTTCGTGCTGGTGATCCTCGGACGGCTGCAACTGTTCACCGAGAACACGCTGACGGCGATCCTGCCGCTGCTGATCCAGCGCACCCCGCAGATGCTGTGGTGCACCGCGCGGCTCTGGGCGATCATCCTCGTGGCGAACTTCGTGGGCGCGTTCCTCGCCATCGCCTTCGCGATCTGGGGCGGGGTGATCCCCGACCAGCATATCGAGGGGATGCTCGCCATCTCGCGCCACTTCGCCGAGCGCGAACCCTGGGCCGCCTTCGCCCACGGGGTGCCAGCCGGGTTCTACGTGGCGGCAATCGTCTGGATGATGCCCTCGGCCCGTGGCGGCGCGGCGGTTCTGGTGATCGTGATGTTCACCTACCTGATCGCCATGGGCGAGTTCACCCACGTGATCGCCGGCTCTGCCGAGTTGTTCCTGCTGATGCTATCGGGCGGGATCGCGCCGATGCAGGTCGCTTCTCTGCTCGGCGCCACCCTGGTCGGCAACATCCTCGGGGGGACCGGGCTGTTCGCCCTGCTCGCCTACGGACAGGTGGCGCGCGAGATACCGGACTGACCTGAATGCCCTGAGCGCTGTCGAAACCGGTAGCGCCCCGGACTTCGTGCCTTACCGGCGCGGCACCGCGTCGGTCACCCGATGACCTGCCACCGGCGGGCGCTGCGTCCCCCATTCCGGCCCTTGACGTGTATCAACGCGGCTTGGACCTCGTTCCGCGATACTCGCAACGGATCCGGGAGGGGGTATCATGGACGATCGCGAGCCGCGTCGGAACGACAAGCAAAAGGCGCCGGACTGGGGGCCGTGGGTGCCGATCTTCGCGTGGCTGCTCCTCGGCATGACGCTGCTCGCGATCTTCCAGGATGCGCCCGCGCCGCGGTCGACGACCGTTCCCTATAGCGAAATCAAGGAGATGATCCGCGACGGCGAGGTCCGTCAGGCGCTTCTCAAGGAATACGAGATCATCGTCGACAGCACCGCCCCGGACACCGGCGCACCGCAGCGCTTCCGGGCGGTCGCGCCGGCGCAGGGCGATCCCGAGCTGCTGCCGCTGCTTGAACAGCAGGGTGTCGAGGTTTCGGCCGAGGCGCCGCCGCAGCTCATGCTGCTGAGTATCGTCTTCCCGTGGATGCTCATCATCGCCCTCTACTTCTGGCTGCAAAGACGGCACTCCGGGCCCTACGGCGGGCTCGGCGGGGCGCGGACGGGCGGGCTCTTCAGCGGCCGTTTCTCGACCCCGGCGAAGTCCGCCACGCGCACCACCTTCGACGATGTCGCCGGGCAGGACCAGGCCAAGAGGGAGGTCGCCGAGCTGGTGGAGTTCCTGCGCGAGCCGGAGCGCTTCCAGCGCGTCGGCGCCGAGGTGCCGCACGGGGTGCTGCTGATGGGGCCTCCGGGCACCGGCAAGACGCTGCTCGCCAAGGCACTGGCCGGCGAGGCCGACGTGCCCTTCTTCTCGACCTCCGGTTCCGAGTTCATCGAGGTCTTCGTCGGCGTCGGCGCCGGCCGGGTCCGCAAGATGTTCGAGGCCGCGCGCAAGGCCGCGCCGGCGGTGATCTTCATCGACGAGCTCGACAGCATCGGGCGGACACGCGGCACCGGCCTCGGCGGCGGTCACGACGAGCGCGAGCAGACGCTGAACCAGATCCTTGCCGAGCTCGACGGCTTCGGCGGCAAGGAAGCCGTCGTCGTGCTGGCGGCGACCAACCGGCCCGACGTGCTCGACCCGGCGCTGCTCAGGCCGGGGCGGTTCGACCGGCACGTGACGCTCAACCTGCCGGACCGGACGGCGCGGCGCGCCATTCTCGACATCCATGCCGGCGGCCTGCCGATCGACGCACCGGAGGCGCTGGACGAGATCGCCGACGGCACACCGGGCTTCTCGGGCGCCGACCTCAGGAACCTCTTGAACGAGGCCGCCATCAATGCCGCCCGCCGCCGTGCCACCTCGATCACCGGCGCCGACCTGCAGGAGGCGCGCGACAAGGTGATGATGGGCACCGTGCGCACCTTGGCGATCCAGCCCGACGAGAAACACCGCCTTGCAGTGCACGAGGCCGGGCACACCGTGGCCGCCTTCTTCTCGCCCGGGGCCGATCCGCTCTACAAGGTGACGATCATCCCGCGCGGGCGCAGCCTTGGCGGCACGCATATGCTCGAGCGCGAGGAGCATCACACGCTGCCCGAGCGCTACCTGCGCACGCAGCTTGTCATCATGCTGGCCGGACGCGCGGCCGAGCGGCGGTTGCTCGGCTCGGTAAGCTCGGGGGCCGACGACGACATCAAGCGGGCCACCGGGCTCGCGCGCGCCATGGTCGCCCGCTGGGGCATGAGCGACACGATCGGCCCGGTGAACCTGCGCCAGAGCGAGGATCACCCCTTCCTCGGACAGTCCATGGCCCAGCCCCGCGAACACGCGGATGCCACCGCCGCCAAGGTCGATCAGGCGGTCTCGGACCTGCTGCTCCAATCCGAGGCCACCGCCTCGGATCTCATCGGTCAGCACGAAGACGGGATGCGCGCCCTGGTTGCGGCGCTCGAGGACAAGGAGATCCTCGGAATCGACGAGATCGAGGCCTGCCTGCGCCCGAAGGCCCGGACACGCCTCGTCCGCTGATCCCTGCGCGTCAGCCGCGCGACCTGTCGGAGAACCGTGGCAGCATGGCCGAGAAATCGCGCCCCTTGCCGCCCTCGTCCTCGACGAAGCTGCGGTAGAGCTCGAGCGCGCGCTGGCCCATGGGCGTGTCCGCGTCGGCGGTTTCGGCGGCCTGCTGCGAGAGGCCGAGATCCTTGAGCATCAGTTCGGCCGCGAACCCGGGTTTGTAGCCGTTGTCGGCGGGCGAGGTCGGCCCCACGCCGGGCGCCGGGCAGTAGGTGTTCATCGACCACGACGAACCCGACGAGGTCGAGACCACGTCGAACATCGCCTCACGCGACAGGCCCAGCTTGTCGGCCAGCGCGAAGGCCTCGCAGGTGGCGATCATCGTGACGCCGAGGATCATGTTGTTGCAGATCTTCGCCGCCTGGCCGTTGCCGGAGGGGCCGCAGTGCACGGCCTTCTGGCCCATGATGTCGAAGAGCGGTTTCGCCTTGGCAAAGGCCTCTTCCGAGCCACCGACCATGAAGGTGAGCGTGCCGCCGGCCGCTCCGCCGATGCCGCCCGAGACCGGCGCGTCGAGTGCGCCGAGACCTGCCATCGCGGCCTGGTCGGCGACGGCGCGGGCGCTGTCGACATCGACCGTGGAGCAGTCGAGCAGCACCGCGCCGGGCGCCATGGCGGGGATGATCTCGTCGGCGACGCTGCGCAGGATGGCCCCGTTGGGCAGCATGGTGATGACGACCTCTGCGCCTGCCACGGCCCCGGGGCCCGAACCCGCCTGCGCGACGCCCTCGGCGGTGGCGCCGGCGACGTCGAAGCCGGTCACCGCGTGGCCGGCCTTGGCGAGATTGGCCGCCATGGGCGCGCCCATGTTGCC
>NZ_ML112593.1:0-260607 GCF_003703915.1 Salipiger sp. D13 | reverse complement strand
ATGCCGTGAGGGGGCGTCCACACCATCAAGAGGGGATCAAGGTTCTGTTCGGGCTCCCCCTGCGACAGACCTCAGGGATGGTCGCCGGTCTCTTGCAGCAAGCAGGGCTCGACTGACCCGTTCCGGACGCATCTACGCTCTGCCGCCGGCAGAAAACCCTGGCGGTGCAGATCCCGTGTCGCCGCGCCGATGGCCCGCTCAACCTGCTCGTGCCCTCTCGGGACATTTCTTCGAAATGCCCTGCCGGGTGACAGACAGCACCGGCATCAAGTGTCTCGGCGATGGTGAATGGCAGGCCCGCAAGCACGGCGTGCAGGGCCGCCGGTGAGCCATGGCGCGCCATTTGCCTTCGGTCATACGCTGCGCCTGGAGCGAATGTTCGGAAAGGGCCGGAAGCGGATCAGGGGGAAAAGCGGCTACGTGGAGGCCGTGGCGACCTCGACCCGCTCGCTTGCCTTGTGGCCTGTACCGACAACCGAAAACGAGCCGTCCGCCTCCAGGATGATGGAGGAGATCGTCGAACGGTCCGTGTAGCCCGAAGTTCGCATCACCGTGTCGAGTTCGTCACGGGTGACGCGCGCCGCATGCATTGCCTGCGGCAGCGGCTCGCCATCGCGCAACAGGAGCCGCGGTTCGGATCGCACCAGCTTGGCGAAGCCACGGCTCTTCACCGACAGCATCGCCACGACGTACTGCAGCCCGATCAGCAGAAGCAGCGCCGTCACGCCCTCGGCGAGCGCCACCCCCTCCGACAGCAGTATCGTCGCCAGGACGGAGCCGAGTGCGACAGTGACCACCAGGTCGAAAGCGTTCAGTTTCGACAGCGTCCGGTTCCCCGTGACCCGGAGGGATGCCACGAGCGTGGTATAGGCCAGAGCGCCCACGATGATCGTGCGCACGATCCCCTCCCAGCCCTGGTAGAACATCTCTGAGAAATCCATCACGTGTCCTTTCGCGGGCGCCCCTGCTAGAAGGCGGGGTCCGCCTCTGTCGGTAGATGGCGCTCTGAAGCATCCTTGCCACTCCTTGACCTGAAAAAGGCCGCTCGTGGCCGGGAGGAGACGTCGCCGCATGAGGCTACCCTACGTCTGCAGACTTTTTGCCAACTGCAGCGAATGCCCAATTGTCCGCCCTGCCGACCTTCATCCTCCGAAAATGCTGCGCGATCATCCTCCGAAAATGCTGCGCGATGCATGAATGGCCGGTCTGGTGAAGCTGCACCGCGGTGATCGGGCAAGGACCGAACGGCAGGTCAGGGCCGGTTGCGTCGGCGTCGGCGGCAGGGCCGGAGTCCGTTTCCGACGCATGGCCGTCGTTCTGGTGCGCCCTGTCTGGCAGATGTTATCTGTACATAGCGCCCCGCTCTTGCCTTGGCTTTCTGCCACACGACCGTCTAGATTCGCAGTCTTTGCCTTATGGGCCGAAGCGGCGATGGCTGCGCAAAATGTAACTAGGGCGCCGCCCTCTCCCCGGCCTTTGCAAGCCCTGGAAAAGCTGTTCCTGCCTGCTGTCAATCCATCGCGCCTGGTCACTTTCCAGCGCCGTTTCCAAGCATCCGATTGCAGGTCACGCCGAGGTGGCTGCTGAGGGGAGCACCGAGTTCATGACGTTTCAACAAGGAACTCATCATGTCCCGCAGTGTTCTTTTCTCAGGCGGCCGCCAAAAGGATGGCCATCATCTAAGCAAAATTGGAACGAGTTTTATGAAGACTGCCACACGCACTCTTATGCTGAGCACTGCGCTTTCCTTCCCGCTTGCGGGCTTCGTCTCTGCCCAAACCCTTGAGGGTATGTCGGACGAGGATCTCCGCGGCAAAAGCGCTGAATGCCAAGCGCTCGTGGAGGCAGTCCGGAGCGACGAGCTTCCCGGAATGGTCCCGATGTCGGATGTCACGACCGCCGTCGAAAATGACAACGCCGAAGAATGCGCGATGATCTCGGACACGCTTGCCGAAGACGCCGACGAGACTGCAACGGACGAAGACACCGCGACGGCCGAGGCCGAGGCTGAGGAAAGCGAGACGGTATCCGAAGAGGTGAACCTCTCGGAAAGCGCGACCATCGAGGGTCAGGCGCGCGTCGTCGTCCCCGATCCCGATGTCGACGTTCAGGTCCCCGCGCCCAACGTCACCGTGATGAAGCAACTGCCCCGCGTCACCGTCAACGAGAGCCCGCTGGACATCCAGATCGCGCAGAAGCAACCGAACATCGAAGTCGAGATCCCCGAGATCGTCGTTCGGGTCGATATTCCGGCGCCGGACGTCTACATCCTCAGCTCCGATCCCGAGGTGCAGATCTCGACCGACGACCCCCAGGTCCAGGTCGAGCAGGGTGAACCGACGATCTCGGTGGCCCAGGCCGACCCGGAACTCGACGTCGATCTCGGCGTGGATGCCGGTGAAACCGCGGACGATACCGAAACGACCGACGCTGACACGAACGACACTCAGAGCGTTGAGGGCGACACCGCCGTGGACAGCTCGGAGCCGCAGGTCGACATCCAGCAGGCGGAAGGCGATGCCGAGGTCAACATCGAAGGTGGTGATGCGTCGGTGGCCTATGATGAAGCCCAGCCCCGCATCTCGGTGGTGATGGCCAATGAACCCACGGTCGACCTCCGCCAGGGTGGTGAGGCAAACGTGGTCATCGAAACCGCGGAAGAGCGCGAGCAGCGTCTCTCGGCTCAGAGTGAAGATCAGGCCCAGTCCGACGAAGATCAGGCGCAGTCGAACGCTGGCCAAGAGGCCGACGAAGCCGACACGCAGCAGGCAGAAGGTTCGGACGCATCCGCCACGGAAGAAGCTGCCAGCGCCAACACCATGTCGATCACGGTCGGCGAACTGATGAACAAGGACGTGCTCACCTCGGATGGTGAAAACCTTGGGCGTCCCGCAGGTATCGTCGATGACAATGGCTCGGCAGTTCTGGTCCTCAGCAGTGGCGGTTTCCTCGGCCTCGGCGCAAAGGAAGTGCCCGTGCCGATGGAGCGCGTCACGATCGAAGACGATGCACTCATCGTCGAGACCATGAGCGAGCAGGAAGTTGAAGATGCCTCCGGCTTCAACTTCGACGCTTCGCAGCAGCTTGCCGACGACGAGACCGTCGAAGTAACCGGCGCATAAGCCGGGATCTGTGCCGAAGAAGTGGGCCTTCTCACCAATATGGTGGGGAGGCCTTTTCGTTGTTCGAGCTCATTTCATTCAGCACGCCCGGTCGAGCCATGCCACCGATCCATGGATACCTCGAGGATCAAGGCCGGGGAGAACGAATGCGCGTTCAGACATTCTGACCGGAGCTTGCTGTCGAACGCCTCGATGAAGCCGTTCTCCGTCGGCTTCCCTGGTCGAGAGAAGTCCAGCTTGACGTCGTTGGCGTCAGCCCAGAAATCCATATCTCGGAAGATGAACTCACTGCCGCTAACGACGCGAATAGTGTTCGGATAACCGATCCTGCCGCAGAGAAAGCCAAGGTGCCGGTCATCACCGTGGTGCCTATGATCCTCGGAGGCTTCTTCGAGCGCGTTTTCCGCCTGGCTGGTCAGTAGGGTGTTGCCGCGCTTGGTGTGGATCCAGGCGAGGTCAGATGCCATGGTGCAGTGTGCCCGATTGGCTTGAGGCCAAGGGCTGCCTTCGCCATGATCGTCCCGTTCGCTTCGGCTACGGATCGATGAGGCATCGGAGGACCTGATCGTGATCACGACGAACGGGCAATACGTGAGGAGCCGACGTGCCACGGCGTCGACCAAGCCACCGAACGTGAGTTTCGAGCGAGGGTGGATTGGCTTGACTTGGGCTGTGCAAGGCCTTTCTTGTCCAGCATGACTGACCTTTCGACCCGGTTGCTGGATGATCTCGAGCTCGACGAGGCTGCACGGCCCGCAGCTCCGCGCGTGCCTGCGGCAACGGACACACACCGTCGCCAGGGGCGGCAGCTGGCGGCTATTCACCGTCACTACCTGATGGAAATCGCGCAGATCGGGGCGGTCCTTGAGCGGATCGAAGCGGGCGAGACACCGCCTGAGCACCTGCAGCGTATCGTGCTTTCACTCGATATGGCCGAGAATTTCCGCGCGTTCGGATCGCTTTGCGGGCGGGAATGCCAGGTGCTGAAGTTTCATCACGACATCGAAAGCGCCGACATGTTCCCCCGGATCGAGGCTGCGGGTGGAGGCGTTTTCCGCGAGGTCGTGGCCAAATTGATGGCAGAGCACGAGGTGGTCCATGAACTGATCGTCCGCCTCGGTCGAGCCGCGAACACACTGGCGGAGGATCCGCGGGAGGAAAATTTCGTTCAGGCCGCGGTCATATTTCGAAAGCTCGAGGAAGTCGTGCGCTCTCATTTCGGTTACGAGGAAACCGAACTGGCAGAGGCTATCGGGTATTATCTCGGGGCGATCTGAGCGCCCTCCGGGCGTCTGCCCCGTCGAATTCGTCTTTGCGAAGCGCGGCCATGCGATCTGGCGAACTGTCAGTCCCGGCGACCGCTTGGCTCGGGGCGACCTTGCAGCCGCATTGCAAGATCATGCTCCGTCCTGTTCTCGCGTGGGTATTCAATGGGTCCGGACCCAAGCGAGGCCCCCCGCTCAGTGCGCGGCGTCTCCGGCGCCGGAGCGGGGCGGCTTCATGGCCAGCGCGAGCAGGGCAAGCCCTGCGAAGAGCACCGTGATCAGCGTGAACACGTCGATGAAGGACATCACCGTGGCCTGCTGCGCGACCCGTCCCGCCATCTGCGCGAGCGCGCCCTTGTCGCCGTCGATCCCCTGCGCCTGAAGGTTCGTCGAGAGCATCTCCATCTGCCGCAGCGCCTCGGGGTTGGACCAGTTCACCGCTTCCTTGAGGCGCGCGGTATGCAGCGCGCCGCGGTCGGTGAGCAGCGTGTTGATGATGGCGAGGCCCACGGCGCCGCCAAGGTTGCGCATCAGGTTGTAGAGCCCCGAGGCGTTCTTCATCTTGTCCGGTGACAGCGTCCCGAGCGCAAGGTTGTTGATCGGCACCATGCAGATCATCAGCGACAGGCCACGCAGGATCTGTGGCACCAAGAGCTCGTTGAAATCCCACTCGGCCGTCATGCCGGTAAGCATCCACGACGAGGTGGCGAAGCCGACGAAGCCCATCAGCAGCATCAGCCGCAGGTCCATCTTCGACGACAGCACGCCCGCCAGCGGCGCGCTGAAGAACATCGCGAGCCCCGAGACGAAGACCGTCTGCCCGGTCATCAGGCTGTCGTAGTCGCGGATCTGCGCGAGGTAGAGGGGGTAGAGATAGGTCATCCCGTAGAGCCCCACGCCCATCACGAGGCTGAACACCGAGCCGACGGCGAAGTTCGTGTCGGCGAAGGCCGAGAAATCGACCACCGGGTTCTCTCGCGTGAAGGACCGCCAGAAGGTCAGCACCCCGCCGACCACCATGACGACGAAGAGCGCGGCCACCACCTCGTCGGCGAACCAGTCGTTGCCGGGGCCTTCCTCGAGCACGTATTCCATTGCCCCGAGAAAGCAGGCGAGGGCGCCGAGGCCGATCCAGTCGAAGCTGTCGAAGAGCTTCCAGTCGGGCTTGTCGAAATCGACGAGTGCCAGCACGCCGATGGTCACGAGGATGCCCGCCGGCACGTTCACGAGGAACAGCCAGTGCCAGCTCATCGCGTGGCTGAGATAGCCGCCGACGGTGGGGCCCACGGTCGGCGCAAGCGTCGCGACGAGGCCGATCATCGGCGAGACGACGCTGCGCTTCGACGCCGGGAAGATGGTGAAGGCCGCGGCGAAGACCGCCGGGATCATGCCGCCGCCCAGAAAGCCCTGCGCGGCGCGCCAGAGGATCATCTCGTTGATCGAGCTTGCGGTGGCGCACATGAAGGACGCGGCGGTGAAACCCGCCGCCGAGACGGCAAACAGGTAGCGTGTCGACATCATCCGGCCCAGCAGGCCCGACAGCGGGATCATGATGACCTCGGCGATCAGGTAGGCGGTCTGCACCCAGCTGATCTCCTCGGTCGAGGCGCCGAGCCCGGCCTGGATCTCGGGAAGCGAGGCCGAGACGATCTGGATGTCGAGGATCGCCATGAACATGCCGAAGACCATGACGAAAAACGCCGCGACCCTGCGCGGCGTGAGTTCCGGTTCCTGTGGGGTGGTGGCCTCGGCGCTCATTGCAGGGCCTCTGCCACCTTCGTGCCCTCGGGCGCGGTGCGCTGGTCGATCTCGACGACGACGGACAGGCCGGCGCGCAGCCCCTCGGTGTCTTCCGGCAGCTCGATCCGCACCGGCACGCGCTGCACGATCTTGGTGAAGTTGCCGGTGGCGTTGTCCGCCGGAAGCAGCGAGAAGACCGAGCCCGTCGCCGGCGCGACCGAGACCACGCGGCCCTCGATCTCGTGGCCCTCGAAGGCATCGATGCTCAGCCTCGCGGTCTCGCCCGGGGTGATGCCGGCAAGCTGGGTCTCCTTGAAGTTCGCCTCGACGTAGAGGCCGTCATCCGGGACCACCGCCGCGAGGCGGGCGCCGACGTTCACCAGCTCGCCCGCCTCGATGGCGATATTGGCGACCGTGCCGTCGAAGGGCGCGCGCAGCACCGTATGGTCGAGATCGCGCTGTGCCTTGTCGACGGCGAGCATCAACTCCTGCCGACTCGACCCGGTCTCGTCGCGCTGGGCCTTCAGCACCTCGACCTGCGCCCGGGCGCCCTCGATCGCGGCCTGCGCGGCGGCACGGTTCGCCTTGGCGGTCTCGAGCGCGCCGTTCGCATCGTCGAGGTCGGCCTGCGAGGCGACGCTCCGTTCGGCCAGCCCCTGCACACGCTTCTGGGTGGTCCGGGCGGTGTCGAGCGTGGCTTCGGCCCCCGCGAGCTCGGCCTCTGCCTGCGTCACGCTGGCCTGTGCGGCGGTGATCTGCGCGTCGATCCGCGACAGGGTGCGTTCGAGCGTCGGCAGCTTGGCCTGTGCCTGCTGGAGGGCAATGCGGTAGTCGCCGTCCTCGATCTTCACCAGCACGTCGCCTTTCGAGACATGCTCGTTCGCCTTAACCGGGATTTCGGAGACGTAGCCCTGCAGCTTCGACGACACCAGCGAGAGATCCGCCTGCACGTAGGCGTCGTCGGTGTCGACCATGAAGCGCCCGTTGGTCCACCACTCGAAGCCCGCGTATCCGCCGCCCAGAAGCGCGATCAGGGCAATGCCCGCGAAGACGCGTTTCCTGCGGCTGCTCTTCTGCGGCGGCGCGGGCGTCTCGGACGCGGAGGGCTGAGGCGTTTCGGTGGGGCGGGCGTCGGCGTCGGTGGGGTCGATGCGGGACATGGAAGCGGACCTTCGCAACAGAACGTGTAAATCGGGCTCAAACGGATCGAACCGCTCGGTTCGATGCGAGATAGGCCACGTCGGATATGAAATCAAGACTTCATCGAACCGCGCGGTTCGATTATATGGAGGACATGACCACGGACATATCTTCCCGGCCCGCCGATCCGGCAGAGGCCTGCGCGCAGAAGCGCCGCCACGCGGCGGGCGCCGACCCCGAGAAACGTCGCCAGATCCTCGAGGGCGCGTGGCGCGTCTTTGTCGAGCAGGGGTTCGACGCAGCTTCGATGAACAGCATCTGCAAGGCGGCCGGCGTCTCGAAGGGCACGCTCTACGTCTACTTCGAGAACAAGGAGGACCTGTTCGTCGCTCTGGTCGAGGACAAGCGGCAGGATCTGTTCCAGGGGATCTTCGCGCGGCTGGCCGAGGCCGGATCGGTCGAAGAGCGGCTGCTGGCCTATGGCACAGGGCTGGCGATGCAGTTCAACTCCGAAGACGTGATCCGCGCGCAGCGGATCGTCATCAGCGTGGTCGAACGGATGCCGGAGTTGGGCGCGCGCTTCTACGAGGCCGGGGCCCGACATTTCCTTGGCGCGCTGCAGGATTTCCTGCGGGCCGAGACCGAGGCCGGAAACCTGCGCGTTCCCGACGTCGAGCTTGCGGCCTCGCAGTTCGTGGATCTGTCGACCGCCGGTGTATGGCGGGCGCGGCTCTTCGGGCGCCGCACGGGCGCGTCCTCAGAGGAAGAGGTCACGCATGTGGTGCGCGAGGCGGTGCGCGTGTTCATCGCCGCCTACGCGCCATGAACGCGTCTGAAGCGTTCGGTCGGTGCTGCCGGTTACTTGCCGTTACGGCCTGCGGCTTCATCGAGAACGCGCGCCACGAGCAGGGCGGCGCCACCCAGCAGCAGTGACCGACCAAGCGAGTCCGTCACGTTCGAGGGCGCGAATGTCGCCACGCCGTCGCGCGATTTCTGCGCGGCCCGGCGCCAGCCCTTGCGGCGCGGCATGTCGCCGAACTGCGACGGGTTCGGCACGTTGCCGAAGCGCGGCTTGGTCTTGATCAGGGTCGCGCCGAGCCCGATCAGGGCACCCGCGAAGAAGATGGGGGCGAGCCGGGCGCGGCGATCCGCCGGCAGGACCTCGTTCTTGATTTCCGTCAGCGCCGGCAGGGTGCGGCCGTAGAACTTGTTCGACATGGGACTCTCCGTTTTCGGAAGAACCCGCAGCGCGCCTGCGCGGTTCCCTCGCGTCCCGACGGAAGGGCGCTGATCCACGTCAATGGCAGGCAGGTGCGCCGTCTCTAGGATGTGTCTCCGGAAGCCCGGGCGAGCGGTCTTGCCGGTTTCCATAGCGGAGGGTCCGATGGCAAAACTGTTTCGGTTGCAGCGGGGCGAGGCGGCGGTCGCACTCTTTACGATCGCCTACGTCGCGGGGTTCACCGCGTGGTTCCTGCTGCGCGGAAATTACGAGTTCGTCGTCTACGTCGTCACCATGCTGGTGCTGATCGCGCTGGTCGGGCGCAGCCTGCGGACCACGAACTACCCGCTGCCGATGCTCTGGGCGCTTTCGGCCTGGGGGCTGCTGCACATGGCCGGTGGCGGCGTGCCGGTCGGCGACACGGTGCTCTACTCGGCGCAGGTGGTGCCGCTCACGCCGCAGAACGGCGAGATGACGTTGCTGAAATACGACCAGCTCGTGCACGCCTACGGGTTCGGAGTGACGGCCTGGGTGCTCTGGCACCTGCTGCGCCATCACTACCCGATGCTCGCCGGCAGCAGGACGATCCTCGTCTACCCGGCGCTCGCGGCGATGGGCCTCGGGGCGGTCAACGAGATGATCGAATTCGCGGCCGTGCTCTCGGTGCCGGAAACCAACGTCGGAGGCTATCTCAACACCGCGCTCGACCTCGTCTTCAACGCGCTGGGCGCGGTGCTCGCGATGGTCTTCGTCGCCGTTGCCTGCGGCCGCCGGCCCTGAGCCCTGAGCGATCAGAGCGGCAGCCGCTCCAGCGTCGCATCCAGGCAGAGGATTTCCTCGACCGGCGTTCCGGGCGCGAGGGCAGGGCGGGGCAGCCCCATTGCGTCACGCGGCACCAACGCGGCCATGGCATAAGCCTCTTCCAGCGGCAGTCCGACCTCGGTGACGGTGTTGCACAGGCAGGTGACGAGATCGACATGCGCCCCCGCAAGGGCGCCGTCGGTATTGACCAGCGCGCCGTCCCGCAGCGTGATCCGCTGGCCGTAGAGCTCGAAATGATCCGGCCCGCCGATGGTTGCCATCGCGTCGGACACGAGGAACGTCCGCCCGGCGCGGGGCCGTGCCCGGCAGGCGATCCCGACCATCGGAAAGGCCACGTGGTGCCCGTCGACGATGATCCCGGCGTAGGCGTCCGACGCAAGCGCGGTGCCGAGGATGCCGGGCTTGCGCGACTCCATCGCGGGCATGGCGTTGTAAAGATGCGTGAAGCAGTGCAGCCCCTCGGCGAGGGCGGTTTCGGTCTGCGCGGCGCTCGCGGCGCTGTGGCCGGCCGAGACGGTGACGCCAAGCTCGGCGAGGGTGGCTATGGTGCCCTCGGGCACGCATTCCGGCGCCAGCGTCAGCATCACCGGGATGCCCGCGTCGCGCAGCCGGCGCATCTGGTCGAGCGTCGCGGGCTCGAAGGGGCGGATGTGGGCCGCGTCATGGGTGCCCTTGCGCGCGGGGTTGAGATGCGGCCCCTCGACATGCACCCCGAGGAACCCCGGCAGCCCCCAGGCCTCGATGGCGGCGTCGACGCAGCGGGCCAGCCGCTCGGCCTCGCAGGTGATGAGCGTGGGCATGACCCAGCCGGTGCCGCGCGCGCGTTGGGTGGCGACGATGGTGGCGATCGCCTCGGCCGAAGGATCTGAGTTCAGCATCACCCCGCCGCTGCCGTTGACCTGCAGGTCGGTCAGCGCCGGCCCTGCCAGTCGCACGGTGCGGTCGACGGTCTCGCCCGCGTGTGTCGGCCGGATCGCGCGCAGCACGCCATCCGCGATCTCTAGGATCATATCGGCGCGAAAGGCGCCGTCGTGCCAGGCGGTTTTCGCGAGGATGGTCTGGGACAAGAGGGGCCTCCCGCAGCTGCGGCGGCGCGGGCACTGCGCCGCCGTGGGGATGTGTAGGCCCCGCCCATGCTGCGCACAAGGCCGGGGCGGGTGCCCGGTCAGCCCTCGCGGCGGTAGCTTACCCGTCGGGCCAGCCAGCAGCCGAGGCTGGCGCCGATGACTTGCCCGGCATCGTCGCGCTGCACGAGCAGCGTCCAGTCGCCCGGCGCCGGGGCGTCCATGGCGCGCCGGGTGGCAAGGCTCCACACGTCCTCGGCCAAGGGGGCCAGCCGTTCGCGGCGGCCCTGGCCCAGCATCCCCTCGAAGACCGCATAGGCCGCGCCGTCGCGGGCCTCGATGGTCATCGCGGCTTCAAGCTCGTCCGAGACGTAGCGCCCGGCGATGGCCGAGGCATCCGCCGTGGCGATCTCGGCCAAAGGTGCGAGCGAGAGCGTGGCGTTCTCGCCCGGGCGCTCCATCCGCAGAGCATCGCCCTCCCGCATCACCGTGACGCCCGGCGCCCCGAGCCGGTCGCGGGAGGACGCCGTCAGCGTCTCAGCGCCGGTGGCGTAATGCAGCGTTGCCGAGCTCCGCCCGGTGGTGATCCGGGCGCGCAGGCCGCGCGCCTCGTCGAGCCACAGACCGTCCCAGTCGGTCTCGATGGGCGCGGGCGCGGGGTCGGCCTTGCCCATGGCGGCCAGCGCCACCCGGCGGGCGGCTTCGTGGGCATCGCCCTCGTGGTTGAACAGCACGACGACCGACAGCCGTTCGTCGCGCGCGGTCATCCGGTAGGCGCGGAAGCCGCGCAGGGCGCCCGCGTGGCCGGTGAAGGCCGCGCCGCCGATGGTCTCATGCGCGAGCCCGAAGCCGTATTGCGCGGGCGTGCCGTCGGCAAAGCGCGGTGTGGCCGACAGGCGGGTATAGAGCGCGTCGGGATCGTCGCGGGTGGCGTCGATCCAGGCCTCGTAGGCGAGCATGTCGTCGAGCGAGGCCGAGATGCCCGCGTCGCCGATCCAAAAGATGCCGTTGTCGGCGGGAAAGAAGCCGGTCGCGTCGCTGCCCTCGTAGCCGATCACCCCGTCCGCCGGCTGCCGCGTGTCCGAGGTCAGCACGGCCCCGCTCATGCTCGCGGGCTCCCAGATGTGCTTGCGGTAGAGCGTCTCGAGATCGGTGCCGGTCTCCTGCTCGATGATCTCGCTGACGATGCGGTAGTTGCAGTTGCAGTAGGAATAGGAGGTGCCGGGGGCGAAATGGCCGGTCTTCATCCGGGCGATGAGCGGCAGCGCGTCCTCGCGGCGAAAGGTCTGCTCGGCCAGCCCGCCCTGAAGGATGGTCAGCGCCCAGTAGTCGCGCAGGCCGGACTGGTTGTCGCAAAGCTGCCGGACGGTGGGCAGGGGGCCCGTGAATTTCGGCAGGAAGGCGGCGACATGGGCATCGAGCGCGGTGGTGTCACCGAATTCGGCCAGCAGCACGCCGCAGGTGAACTGCTTGGAGATCGAGCAGATCGGCATCCGCGAGGCGGTGGTCAGCGGCGTGCCGGTCTCGGTGTTGGAGTAGCCCCATGCGCGGGTGGCGACGATCTCGCCATCCTTCATGACGCCGACCAGTCCGCCCGGCCCGGGAAAGGCCTTGGGCAGGGCATCGAGGGCCGCGTTCATCGCGGCGGTGTCGAGGTCTGGCATCGTGTCGTTCCTTGGCTTCGATCAGAGGCGCGGCGGGGCGTGTCCCGCGCGGGTCAGGACTTGGCTAGAGGTCCGCGCGGCCAAGGAAAAGACGTGGCGGGCGCAAAGCGTCCTGCGCCGCGCCGTGCGCCCGATAAACAGGCGGAATTGCCCGAATGCAGCATGTGCTGTGCATTCGGGCATATTTGGCGCCGCGGTGTCAGGCCGTGCCGAACAGGAAGATCGTCTGTGATCTGCCGCCGCGACGGCGCGCTCCCATCCGCCGTCGAGCGGTTTCGAATTTCTCATGCGCGGCCTCGAGCTGCACCAGAGCGCGGGCACGGGCTTCGTAGAGCCGTCGCAGGCGCGAGCCGGGATTGCCGATGGAGGCCCGGTAGGGCCGGGCGCCGATCGGAAACCACGTGGCCATTTCCTGAAGCGCCGCGGTCCACGCGCGGTCGGCGTCGACGTAGCGCTGGTAGGTCACGCGCAGGACGCGGCGTCGGGTTGCCAGTTCTGACTGCATTTTCTCCTCCCCGAGTGCAGCAAACGACCCGTGTATCATAGCAGATCCGGCCGGCATTCGGAACAATCCCCCGCGATTGCCGGCACCGCCGAGCCCATGATACCTTGACGAAGGGCGCGACAGGATGGCAGGAGGCCGCGCACGACCCGAAGACGACGCGCGGGAAATCGCTCACGCCGCGTGGCGGGGGATTTCCCACGTGAAATTGAACGCCCGGGCTGACAAGACGGTGTGACAACCCGCGCGCGAGTCGTGGGAAAACAGAACGAGCAGGAGCACGAGCGAAGGTGCCGACCGAAGAGACAAAGAGCCGGGGCGCGGCGGCCTCGGTGACGGTAAGGCCGTTCCAGATCAGGGGGCGGTTCCTGACCGCCTTTGCCTTTCGCGTGGAAAGCACGGAGCTGGACGCGGCCTTTTACGAGGCGCTCGATGCGCAGCTGAGCGAAATGCCCGAGCTGCTGCGCGATGCGCCGATCATCCTCGACATGGACAAGGCGCCCGAGCTTGCCGAGCCGGATGCCATCAAGGGGCTTGTGGCCCAGCTGCGCGAGCGGGACTTCCTCGTGTTCGGTGTGCAGAACGCCAGCGCGCCGCAGCTCGCGGTGGCCCGCGAGGCGGGGCTGATCCCGGTCAAGGTCGGACGCGACGCGCCGATGCCGGAGCAGAAGCCCTCGCGGTCGCGCAAGGTCGACCGTCTCCTGCCGCCCGACAACAAGCTGATCGCGGCGCCGGTGCGTTCGGGCCAGACGGTCTATGCCGAACGGGGCGACCTGACCATCGTCGGACCGGTCTCCTCGGGGGCCGAGATCGTGGCGTCGGGCAGCATCCACGTCTACGGTCCGCTGCGGGGTCGTGCCATCGCGGGCGCCCACGGCGACGAGACCGCGCGGATCTTCTGCCAGAGCCTCGACGCGGAGCTGCTGGCGATTGCCGGTCTCTACCGGACGAGCGAGTCGATCCAGGACGAACTGAGGCAGCGCAGCGTACAGGTCGTGCTCAACAACGACAGACTTGATGTGGAGGCGTTCGGATGACGACGCAACTGAAAGAGACTCCGTCCGAGGGGCGGGTCATCGTGATCACCTCGGGCAAGGGCGGGGTGGGCAAGACCACCTCGGCGGCGGCGATTTCCGCCGGCCTCGCCAAGATGGGCCACAAGACCGTGGTGATCGACTTCGATGTGGGGCTTCGCAACCTCGACATGATCATGGGCTGCGAGCGGCGCGTGGTGTTCGACTTCATCAACGTGATCCAGGGTGACGCGCGGCTGAAGCAGGCGCTGATCAAGGACAAGCGGCTCGAGAACCTCTACGTGCTGCCGACCTCGCAGACCCGCGACAAGGACGCGCTGACCAAGGAAGGCGTCGAGCAGGTGCTCAACGAGCTCAAGGAAGAGTTCGACTACATCATCTGCGACAGCCCCGCCGGCATCGAGCGCGGCGCGCAGCTGGCCATGTATTTCGCCGACGAGGCGGTCGTGGTGACCAACCCCGAGGTCTCCTCGGTGCGCGACAGCGACCGCGTGCTCGGCCTTCTCGGCAGCAAGACGAAGCGCGCCGAGAGCGCCGACGCCGAGCCGGTGCAGGCGCGTGTGCTCGTGACCCGTCTCGACCAGGGCCGGATCGACCGTGGCGAGATGATGACCGTCGACGACGTGCTCGAGATCCTCGCGGCGCCGCTGCTGGGCATCATCCCGGAAAGCCAGGCCGTGCTGCGTGCCTCGAACGTCGGCCTGCCGGTGATCCTCGACGAGCCGTCGGCTGCCGCCCGTGCCTACGAGGACGCGGTGGCCCGTCTGACCGGCGCCGACGTCGAGATGCGCGTCGAGGGCGAACGCCGTCCGGGTCTGTTCTCGCGGCTGTTCGGGCGTGCGACATGAGCCTGTTCGGATTTTCCCTCAGGCCGCGCCGGGCCAAGTCGGCGAACACGGCGAAGGACCGCCTGCAGCTCCTTCTGGCCCATGAGCGCGTTTCGGGGTCGGAGCCGGCGGATTTCCTGCCGCAGCTGCAGAACGACATCATCGCGGTGATCCGGAAATACGTGAACGTCGGAGATGACGACGTCGACATCCGGATGGAGCGTGGCGACGAGCTGTCGAGCCTCGAGATCAATATAGAGATGCCGGCCTCTGCCTCCGAGAAATCGGAGAAGTCAGAGAAGGCAGAGACGGCGGACAAGCCTAAGAAATAGGCTGCGTCACGCTGTTGCCGCCCAAGGATCAAGGGGCCCGCCGGACCGGCGGGCCCTTTCGTATTCGCGGGGCCGGGCGACGCGCTTCGCCGTTGATGATGCTCAATGCATTTCCGCGCACATCGGTCAGACTTGTCGGAGCGGACGGATGTGGAGGACCACGCGATGGCAAAGCGTATACTGGTAGCGACCGACGGATCGGACACGGCGGAGCGGGCGGTCGACACCGCGTCGCGGCTGGCAAAGGCATTGGGCAAGGAGCTCTGCATCGTGCACGTGCTGATGCACGGCCGGCCCAGCGAGGAATGGCTGCGCATGGCCGAGGTCGAGCATCTCGCAGAGCGCGTCATGCCCGAGCCGGCCGGAGGCGGCACAGGCGGGCGGATCACCATCGGGGATGTCATCGCGCGCGGCCGCGAGGATGCCGCCGCCTCGCGGATGCTCGTGCTGCTCGGCGACGAGATCGTCGCGCGGGCAAAGGCGCGGGCCGAGGATGCGGGCGTTCCCGTCGTGACCACCCGTGTCAGCTCGGGCGACTATGCCGACGAGATCCTCGACCTGGCCGAGGCCGAGGACGCCGAGATGATCGTCATGGGTCGTCGCGGGCTCGGGCGCGTGCGCGAGGCCCTGCTGGGCAGCGTGTCGCAGAAGGTGCTGCACCACGCGCCCTGCGCGGTCGTCGTGGTGCGCTGAGCGCCGCGCGCGGTTGATGGTCGACAATGCGCGGGGAAGGCTGCGCGTGGGATGCAGGAGGACAGACAGCAACAAGGGAGTGCTTGCCATGTTTTCCGGAACGATCCGCCTTCTGGCCGTCGTCGGGCTGGGACTGACCGCGGCCTGCGACACGCTCACGCCCGAACAGCGCACCGTGGTCGGTGTCACGGCCGGTGCCGCGGTGGGGCTGATCACCGCCGACGCGCTCGAGGCCGACAACGACTGGCGGCTCATCGCCGCGCTGGCCGGTGCGGCCGTCGGCACGCTCGTGGCCCAGAACAGCGCGACCGACAGATGCGCCTACGCGCGGGGCGATGGCACCTATTACACCGCACCCTGTCCCTGAAACGGAGTGCGGCCCGCGCAATCGCTGCGCGGGCCGCACCCAGGTGTCCTGACGTCGCGGTGAAGGCTCAGTGCGTGGTCGGTGTCGCTCTCCCTTTCCGGGCGGGGCCGGAACCCGCGACCGCGTGGTGATCGTTTCCGGCGGGACGATCAGACCAGTCCTGCCAGAACTGCCGTTCCTCAGCCGGCCTCGCCGAGACGCTGCTTGGCCGCGGGGGCACCGCGTCGTCTCCGGCCAGCAGGCGAAGCGTTCCGAGGTCGACGATCTCCGCGCAATCCGGGGTAATCAGGTCGATGGCGCCCTTCTCGTCGAGCCGGCGCAGGCTGCGGCAGAGCGTTTCAACCGTCATGTCCAGGAGCGAGGCGAGATCGCGCCGGGTCAGCTCGATCCGGATCACGGGCGCCGCTTCGCCGGAGCGCTGTGGCAATTGCTGTAGCAGCCAGAGGGCGACCCGCTCGAGCGTGCTGCGGCCCCGCATCTTCACGACCGAAAGCTGCAGTTCCTCGAGCTGCTGCGTCATGGTCACAAGGCAGGCGCGGAAATGCTGCGGGCGTTCCCGCAGGAAGCGCTCCCATATCGGGCGTGGCATCCAGCAGATGTCGGCATCGGTCGCAGTCTCGACTGCGAAGCCGCTGGTCTCGCTTCCGGGAATGCCCACGAGCTGCCCGCTGCGCAGGATCTGCAACAGGTGCTCCTCGCCACGCTCGGTCAGCATGACCACCTTCACCAGCCCTCGGGCGATCACGCCGACCCGGTCGCTCGGCTCTCCCTGCGTGGCGATCTCGGTGCCCCTGTCATAGGATTTCCAGCTGCTGTGCGCCGAGAACTCGACAAGCGACTCCGCATCGAAGGCACTGCAGAACCCGCTGCTCCTCACGGCACAGCCGTGGCATCTCGTTGCGCCGGGCTGCCGCATCGTTTCGTGGTAACGCATCTCTCCCCCCCAACGTCACAGTCACGTGCAGGAGTAATGATTTCAGATTCTAGAATGTGAAGTCAGCAATAATATTGTGCAGAATTGTAAAGATATTCGTCGGCCTCGGACAGGCGCGGCAGCGCGAACCCTCCGGGCGCCGCGACGGGCGCTCGGAGCCTTGTCAAATCGGCGCTTGCGGGGCCGGGGCTCGGGTGCCGGGAACGTCCTTCTTCTTTGACATGTCTTCCTCCTCCTTGGCGACCGGTGCGCCGCCGGTCGGCCCAACGGGGATTGGATGGGTCCGGCCGGGCGGCGCGTCCGCGGGTCCCGGTCAGGGGCCGGGACAATCGTTGGGACGGTGACCCCGCGAACAACTCCGACTCTGCCGGGGGCGGCGCGGAGGGGCATTGACGGTGGTCAACCCCGCGCCCTGACGGGCCCCTCAGGCGGCACTGTCGGCGGGGTTCGTTTCGAGCGCCTGCGCAAGAACGTCGTCCACCGTCTCGAGCCAGCCGAACCCGAGCTGCCGCCGAGCCCGCTCGGGAAGCTCGTCGAGATCGCGACGGTTGCGGGCGGGCAGCAGCACGCGGGTGATCCCGGCGGCGGCCGCAGCGACCACCTTTTCGCGCAGACCGTCCACCGGCAGCACCAGCCCGCGCAGCGAGATTTCCCCGCTGAGCGCGGTGTCGCCGCGCAGCGGGCGGTCCAGAAGCAGCGAGGCGAGGGCGGCGAAGATCGCGGCGCCGGCGCTGGCGCCGTCCTTGGGCCGCGCGCCGGCTGGAACGTGAATGTGCAGATCGGAGCGTTCGAAGACCGAGGCGTCGATCCCGAGCGTCGCGGCGCGCGCCTTGAGCAGCGTGAGCGCGGCCTGGGCGCTTTCGCGCATCACCTCGCCCAACTGGCCGGTCAGGGTAAGGCGGCCAGCGCCGGGAGTGCAGGTGGCCTCGATGAAGAGGATATCGCCGCCCACGGGGGACCATGCCAGCGCGGTGGCGACGCCGGGCATGCCCATGCGCAGGGCGACCTCGTTCTCATGGCGCGGGGCCCCGAGGATACGGGGCAGGTCATCGTGCGCGATCCGGACCGACGAGGCGGTGCCTGCCGCGATGCGCATCGCCACGTGGCGGAGCAGCGCGCCGATCTGCCGTTCGAGCTCGCGCACCCCGGCTTCGCGGGTGTAGCCCCGGACAAGGGCGCTCAGCGTGTCCGGGGTGACGACGACCTGGCCCGGGGCAAGCCCCGTGGCGGCGGATTGCAGCGGCAGGAGATGCCGTTGCGCGATCTCCAATTTCTCGTCCTCGAGATAGCCGCGCAGGGGCATCACCTCCATGCGGTCGCGCAGTGGCGCGGGGATGTCGTCGAGCACGTTCGCCGTGGCAAGGAGGACCACCCGCGACAGGTCGAAATCGACCCCGAGGTAGGCATCGCGGAATCCGGCGTTCTGGGCCGGGTCCAGGACCTCGAGAAGCGCGGCCGAGGCGCCGCCCGGGCCCAGCTTGTCGACCTCGTCGAGCATCAGCACGCAGTTGCGGGCGCCTGCGCGCCGGAGCTGCTGGATCACCGCGCCGGGCATCGCGCCGACATAGGTGCGCCGGTGGCCGCGGATCTCGGCCTCGTCGCTCACGCCACCAAGGCTCAGCCGCGCGAAGGGGCGTTGCATGGCGCGCGCGATGGACTGCCCGAGCGATGTCTTGCCCACGCCGGGCGGTCCGACGAAACACAGGATCGGTGCCTTGCCCTGCGGCGCGAGCTTGCGCACCGCAAGGTGTTCTAGGATGCGCGCCTTGATCCGCTCCAGCCCGTGGTGATCGGCGTCGAGCACGCGGCGCGCCTCGGCCAGGTCGACTGACGCGTCCTCGGGCAGTCGCCATGGAAGCTCGGTCAGCCACTCCAGCCAGTTGCGCAGCGCCGTCGCCTCGGCGCTGTCCGGTGCCATGCGGTCGTGGCGGGCAAGCTCCGAGAACGCCCGTGCCTCGACCTCCGGCGGAAGGCCAGCGTCGGCGAGGGCGCGCGCAAGCCCGCATAGTTCGCTACCCGACGGGTCGTCGCCACGCTCGCCAAGCTCGTGCCGGATGCTGGCGAGTTGTTCGCGCAGCATCATGTCGCGGTGATGGCGGTCGAGCGACAGCCGGGCCTGCGCGTCGATGTCATGGGTGATGCGCAGCACCTCGACCCGGCGGCGCAGGTGCCGCGTGAGGCTTTCGATCCGTGCCATCGGGTCGAGGCTTTCGAGCAGCGTCTGCTTGTCCTCGGCGGGAAGGTCCGCGAGGGCGGCGACGAGATCGCTCAGCTCGCCCGGGTCGGTGACGTCCGCCAGCGCTTCCGTCAGCACCTGCGGGACATGTGGAAGCAGCGCGAAGAGCTCGGAGGCCAGCGCCCGCAGATCCTCGGCGGCGGTAGGGGGCACGGGACGCGATCCCGCGGGAAGCGGTGCGACACGGGCCGCCGTGAACGGGTAGCCCCGCAGCATCTGCGACAGCCTGAAGCGAGCGGTGCCCCGACAGACGAGATGCGCGCCGCTCTCCGGTCCGGTGACGTAGCGCAGGACGGTGGCGACGCAGCCGGCCTCGTGCAGGCCCGAGGCGTCGGGCGCGTCCTCCGAGGGATCGCGCTGCAGAACGACACCGAGCGGGCAGTCGGTGCGCACGGCCTGTTCGACGGCGGTGACCGAGCTCGCGCGGCGCACCGAGAGCGGGAAGACCATGCCGGGAAAGGGCACGACATCGCGCACCGGCAGCAGGATCAGGGCGTCTTCCGGCAACTGCAGATCGTCGAAGCGGTGGCGGCCGGCGGAATGCGTCATGCCACGGCGCCCCGGCTGATCTTGGCGAGCCGAATGAGCAAACCGCCGGGGCAGACTTCGCGCGTGACGCGATACGGCGCGTCCGGGATGGCGACCTGACGCTCGAAGCGTCCCCAAGGCAGCTCGAGCCGCAGGATCGCGGCGTTGCGCAGGGCCTCGGGTCGGTCGCGCCGTCCGCTAAGGCGCAGCCGCCCGGCGCTGGCGTCGATCTCGATGGTTTCAGTGTCCACGCCGGGCAGGGCCACGTAGGCGAGCAGCTCTGTCTCGGTCTCGATCAGGTCCATGGGCGGCTCCCAGCCGTCGTGCGGCGAAACGCCGAAGTCCAGCCGTTGCAGCGCCTCGATCCGTTTCAGCCGGGACAGGGCGTCTGACAGCATGAGGTTCTGAACCCGTGACTGTGCCACCTCACTCTCCGCATGACGTTCATTCTGATGGTGTCGCGCCGCAGCGCGGAAATTGCATTGACGGCGCGCAATCACGGCACAGGACGCCCATCCCGTGTGACCGGCGTCAATGAACCGTCGCGGACGGGGGGCTAGGGTGCGGCCTGTCAACTGGAGGCTGAAGCCATGCGAACCATCGTCTGTCTCGCCGCGGCGCTCGTCGCCTGCGCGCTCACGCCCTCGCCGGGGTTCGGCGAGGGCTCCGACGTCACCAACGGAAGCGACCGCTACATCTCCGGCAGCGCGGTCATGCCGGCGCTCGACGGCTCGGGCGAGACCTTTGCCGCCGGCGCCACCGTCGTGCTGAGAGGCCGCGCCGGCGGGGACACCCACGCCGCGGGCTTCGACGTGTCGGTCGAAGCCCCGGTCACCGGCGACCTCTATGCCGCCGGAGGCTCTGTCACGGTCTACGCGCCGGTTTCCGAGGACCTGACCGCCGCCGGCTTCAGCCTGCGCACCACCTCCGAGGCAGTGGTGTCGGGCAACGCGCGGCTGGCGGGCGGGGTGCTCGTCCTCGACGGGCCGGTGGCCGGCGCGCTCACGGCCTCGGGCGGCGAGGTGACGCTGAACGCGGCCATCTCGGGTGACGTGCGGCTTGCCGCGCGCACGGTCAGCTTCGGCCCCGAGGCGCGCATCGACGGACGGCTGATGCTCTCCGCCCCGGCGCCGGTGGACGTGCCCGAGACGGTCATCGCCGCCGACCGCGTGCGCTACGAGCCGCTGCGGATCCCCGACGCCTTCGCCGAGGCGGCGCGTCACTGGGAGGACGGGCCGATGCCCGAGGTGCCGGTCTTCGGGGCGGCACTGCTCACGCTTGCGCTAACCCTCGTGTTCCTGATCGCGCTGTCGGCCATCCTGCTGGCCTTCGCCGGGGCCACGGTCGAGCGGTTGCGCAAGGCGGTCGAGGCACGCCCAGGCGTCGCGGCGCTTGCGGGGCTGGGCGGGCTCTCGGCGCTCTTCGGCATGGTGCCGGTGGCGGCGCTCACCCTGCTGGGCATTCCCTTCGTGCCCTTCGCGCTGGTGCTGGTCGTGGTCGGCTGGACGCTCGGCTACCTGCTGGGGCTGCACGTCGTCACGATGCGGCTGCTTGCGAGCTTCGGCAAGGGCGGCACACCGGGGCTGGCCGCGCAGCTGGCGGTGCTGAGCCTCGGGCTCGTGGTCGCTGCGCTGCTGAACTTCGTGCCGTTCCTCGGCTGGTTCGTGAACGTGGTCCTCGTGGTGCTCGGCGTGGGGGGCATGACGCTCGCCATCTTCGAGCGCAGCCGGGGCACAGCCACCCCCGCCGCCGGATGAAGGGCAGGGCGGGCCGGCGTCAGACCCGGCCCGCCGCCGCCGGTCGCGACAGGTAGAGCGTGCCGGCGAGGAGCGGCAGGAGGCTCATGCCGAGCGCCAGCAGCAGGCCGGACAGGCCGGGCGTCGGCAGGCTCAGCACGGCCGCAAGCCCCGGCACCCAGAGCGCCGCCGCGAGCAGCAGCAGGCACAGCGCAAGCGCGCCCCAGACGAAGGGGTTGCGGATCTCGCCGTCGCGCAGGAGCCGGCTTCCCGGCTGGCGCGCGTTGAACACGTTCCAGAGCTGGGCCAGCGCAAGCGTGAGGAACGCCACGGTGACCGCCTGGTCAGTCGGCAGGTGCAATTCCAGCAGCGCCAGCGCGAAGGCGACGAGCGTGGCGACGGTGATGGCGCCACCAAGCAGCGCCACCCGCGTCCATTCCGGCCGCCCCATGATCGGCTCGGCCGGGTCGCGCGGCGGCCTGTCGGCCATGCTTGCCGAGCCGCGCCCGAGCCCGAGGGCGAAGGCGGGGAACACGTCTGTCACCAGGTTCAGGAACAGGATCTGCAGCGGCAGGAGCGGCGCGGGCAGGCCGATCCCCACGGCGAGGCCGACCACGAGCACCTCGCTGATGTTGCAGGACATCAGGTAGACCACGAACTTGCGGATGTTGTCGAAGATGATGCGGCCTTCGTGCACGGCGGCGACGATGGTCGCGAAGGAATCGTCGCGCAGCACCACGTCGGCGGCCTCGCGCGCGACCTGTGTGCCGCGCTGGCCCATGGCTATGCCGATGTCTGCCTTGCCGAGGGCCGGGGCGTCGTTGACCCCGTCGCCGGTCATGGCGACCACGTGACCGGCGCGCTGGAAGAAGGCGACGAGCGCGAGCTTGGTCTCGGGGTCGACGCGGGCGAAGACATCGCCCGCCGCCACGCGCGAGGCCAGGGCCTTGTCGGGGTAAACCGGGTCGAAGCCCGCGAGCGCGCGGCCCTCGAGCACCTTCGGACCGTCGCCTGCAATGCCCGCGTCGCGGGCGATCCGCGCGGCGGTGGCCGCATGGTCCCCGGTCAGCATCACGACCCGGATCCCGGCGCGGTGGCAGTCCGCGATGGCATCGGGCACCTCGGCGCGCAGCGGATCGGCCAGCGCCACCAGCGCCACCAGCGTCAGCCCGTCATAGGGCGGCGCGTCGGCGCGGTCGGCCTGCTTCATCGCCAGCGCGAGGCAGCGCAGCCCCTCGTCGGCCATGGCCTCCACCCGTGCGAGCCAGCGTGCACGTGCCTCCGCGTCGAGCGACACCCGGCCCCGCGATGTCAGGACATGGTTCGAGGCGGAGACGATTGCTTCGGGCGCGCCCTTGACGGCGTAGAGGAACCACGGGCTTTCGATATGGACATGTGCCATCATGCGCCGCTCCGGGTCGAAGGCGTGTTCCGCCACCCGCGTGCCCGGGTCAGGCGCGATGCCGGCGCGTTTCGCCACCGCCAGAAGCGCCAGTTCCATCGGGTCGCCCGCCTGTTCCGCGCCGTCGTCGGCGCTGTTGCACAGCGCGCCGATCTGCAACGCCCGCGACAGCGGGCTGTCGGCGGCGGCGGTGACCGGGCCGCTGCCCGCGATCTCGGTCGCGCCGTCCTCGGTGACGTAGCGGGTCACGGTCATGCGGTTCTCGGTCAGCGTGCCGGTCTTGTCGGTGAGGATGAGCGTCGTCGCCCCAAGCGTTTCGACCGAGGCGAGCCGGTTGATGACCGCGTTGCGCCGCGCCATGCGCCACATGCCCCGCGCCAGGCAGAGCGTCGCGACCACCGGTAGCCCCTCGGGCACGGCGGCGACGGCAAGCGCGACCCCGGTCTGCACGATCTCGGCCAGCGGGTAGCCCCGGATCACCCCGGCAAGGATGGTGATCGCGGCGAGCCCCAGCATGAGCCGCACCAGCTTGTGCCCGAGCCGGTCGAGCCGGGCCTCGAGCGGTGTGGCCTCGGGGCGGGCCTCCTGCACCAGCTGGCTGATCCTTCCGATCTCCGTCGCCATGCCGGTGCCGGTGACGATGCCCTCGGCGGTGCCCCGGGTGACGGCGGTGCCCTTCCACGCCATGCCGGTGCGATCCGCGAGCGGCATGTCGGCGGCCACCGCGGCGCTGTCCTTGTCGACCGGGAGCGACTCGCCGGTCAGCACGGATTCGTCGCATTGCAGCCCGGCTGCCCGGATGAGCCGCAGGTCGGCGGTGACCATGTCGCCCGCCTCGAGCAGCACGATGTCCCCGGGCACCAGATCCTGCGCCGGAATGACCGCGCCACCGCCGTCGCGGCGCACGCGGGTGCGGGTCTCGGCGATGTGGCGCAGGGCCTCCATCGAGCGCTGGGCACGCCACTCGGTGACGAAGCCGATGGCGCCGTTGATGAGCAGCACGACCCCGATGGCGAGGGCTTCGGGAATGTCGCCGAGCGCAAAGGCCAGAAGCGCCGCGCCGGCGAGCAGGTAGACTACGACGCTGCGGAACTGGTGCAGGAGCATCGCGACAAGACTTCGCGGTCTGAGGCTGCGCAGATGGTTCGGACCGAAGACGGCAAGTCGCCTCGCGGCTTCGGAAGCTGTCAGGCCCTTGGCGGGTGTCACCTCCAGCCGGTCGGCCAGTGTGTCGGGAGAGAGCGAATGCGGGGTGTCGGGCAGACGCGACGACATGGTGAAAGTCCTTGGATGAAGCGTCGCGGCCATCCTAGCGCCTCGGCCGAGCGACGCCATGACGCGGAACAAGCGCGGCGCGATCATATGCCGGGGAGGCCGAGTTCCCTGTCAATTTGCGCGAGACGGTCCCGCCAGATCGGGGAAGCGGCGATTTCTGCCAGCAGGTCCTTCCGAGTCGCCGGCACCTCGGGGCGACGCGGCGCCGCGCCGGGCCGAGCGCGGCGCCGCGTTCCGATGGGGGCCGGGGGGATCACTTCGACAGGAGAACGGGCAGGGGAGACTTGTAGAGCAGGTCCCGCGTGACCGCGCCGATGACGAAATCGTAGAGCTGGGAGTGACCGAAGGCACCGGCGACGAGCAGGTCGGCGCCGAAGTCCTGCGCCGCTCCGATCAGCGTCTCGCCGCGGTTGTCGGCGGTGGCGTTGCGCTCGCTCACCGACACCTTGTAGCCCAGCCGGTCGAGTGCGGTGGCGAAATCGTCCTTGCTGTCGAGGCCGGGCACTGCGTCGGCGGCACGAGAGATTACCGAGACCAGCTGGATTTCCGCACCGGATCTTGCGAGTGCCAGGGCGTCATGCGCCGCGCGCGTTGCCTCTCGGGTGTCGCTCCAGCCCATGACGATGCGCTCCGCGCCACCCTCCAGCGCGGCCTCGGGGGTGAGCACGAGCACAGGTCGCCCGAGGTTGCGGATCATCCGCTCGAGCAGGTTGCAATCGTCCGGCGAGCGGGTTTGCGAGCCGTTGGTGCCGACCACCACGAGGTCGGCCGCACGGGTGGAAGAAAGGATGAACGCCTCGGTGCCGTAGAGCGCCGAATGCCGGCGGAACTCGGCCAGAAGCCCGTTCGCCTTGACCTCCTTGTCGAAGATCGCGCGGATCTTCTCGGACTCCTGCTCCTCCCACTCCCGGACCGAGGCGTAGATCATCGGATCGGCCCCGAGCCCGTCGAAATATATCATCGGCGTGTAGGGGTGCAGCGCGATGAAATGCGCGTCCAGTGCGGCAGCCATCGCGGCGGCCCGGGCGATGAGCCACGGGGCCTCCTCGGAATCGAAGATGACGAGCGCGAGTGTCTTGATGGGCATGGCGGTTCTCCCCCCGGCAGGTTGATCCGGCACCCTTGACCGATGCCGCGCGCAACCGTCGCCGGCCGGGAGCGTCCGCGCATTGACGGCGGTCATCGCGCCGTCGTCACTCCTCGCGCGGCTCCGCGTCCTGCGCGCCGGCTTCGGTCCCGTCATCCTGCCGGAGCGACACGCGCACGTCGCCGGAAAAGACATAGCCGACGCCGCGCACCGAGCGGATCAGCGGCACATCGGTGTCGGGCAGCGCCAGCTTGCGCCGCAGACGTGCGACATGGCCGTCTATGCTGCGGTCGCTCGGCGTCCAGTCCCGTCCCAGCAGGACGTGGGAAATCTCGTCGCGACTGAGAACGCGCCCGGGGTGCCGCACGAAGAGCTCGAGCAGGCGCAGCTCGATCCGCGTGAGTTCGATCAGCGTGCCATCGGTATGCCGCACGACGCGGTTCTTGAGGTCGAAGGCGCTGTGATCGAACACGAGGCAGGCCTCGTCCGAAACGTCGCTGCCGTGGAATTCGAGGATGCGGCGGATGCGCAGCACCGCCTCGCGCATGTGGAAGGGATCGAGAAGGTAGTCGTCCGCGCCGGTTTCCAGCGCGTGCAGCCGGTCGCAGGGGGTGCCGGAGCGCATCACCAGCAGCAGTGGCACGTTCCAGATCCTGCGCAGGGTGGTCGCGAGCTGCGAGATGTCGGCCCCGTCGGCGTACTGGCGGAGCATGACGAGATCGACCACATGGTCGCGCATGATGCCAAGGACCGCCTTGCTGTCGCTGGCTTCGAGAACCTGCCAGCCCTCATGCTCGAATCCGGCCTTGAGGCGCGAGCGCGTGCCGCAGTCATCGTCGGCGACGAGAATCTTGGTGGTGGTCAGCTCGGGCAAAACGAACGGAGAATATCGGTCCGGAAACGGTGTTAGCTCTTCATAACATGCATTTGAGATGTTTGCACCACGTATAAATTTGCACCACTTATAAAGAGCGAACAGGCGGTTATGCCCCGTCATGGTCATGGCTCTGTCTGCAGGCGGGTGACCTCTTCGTCGGGCACCTGCGGAAAGCGCTGGTAGGCTGCGCCGACGCCGGGACACCAGGCGTCGGGGTGCGGGCAGACGACCGGCGAGAGGTCTGGCCCGAGGGCCTCCAGCGACGATCCGAGCGCGACCGGCACCGCCACGCCGATCTGAGCCGCGCCCTGTTGCCTGATCGCAGCGAGCGCCGCGCGCAGGGTCGTCCCCGTCGCAATGCCGTCATCGACGACAAGCACGCGCCGCCCTGCCAGCGGCTCCTCGGTGCGATGCGCGGTCCAGAGGGCACGGCGGGCCGCGATCGCCTCGACCGCCGGAGCGGCCAGGCGTGCGACCTCGGCCTTGGACAGATGCAGCAGCGCACGGACCTCCTCGTTGATCGTGAGCGCCTCCAGTCCGGGCCCGGTGACCGCGCCCAGGGCCAGTTCGGGATCGCCCGGGGCACCGACCTTGCGGACGATGAGAAGGTCGAGCGGCGCGCCGAGGTGGCGGGCGATGGCGGCGCCGATCGGGACGCCTCCGCGCGGCAGCGCGAGGACCAGCCAGTCGGGGCCGATCTCCTCGGGCAGCATCGCAACCAGCTGTTCCGCCGCATCGTCGCGATCCCTGAAGTATGCCATGAGCCTGCCCCTCCCGGTGCGCCCGGTCGCGCCCTGTCCTGTCGCGGGCGAGCGCGCGCGAAACCGCCGGCCGCACATCCGGGGAACGCACACTCCAGCGGCCGGCGGTCTCCACCCTGTCCGCCGAGGCGGCGCCCCGTGGCGCGGCCAACGTGGAGCCTCATTCTGCGGACAGACACGGAGACGGCATTGACTCCTGTCAATGCCGGCCGCCGGACGGGCCTTGTCGCCGGTCAAGACAGCCAGATCGTCGATGCCGTAGATTGCCCGGATCAGGAAACGGCACCAGAGGAGGACGTGCCATGACCAAGCGTGACGAGTATGTCGAGAAGACCAAGGCCCGCATCGACCAGTGGAACGCCGAGATCGACCGGATGCAGGCGCGCGCCCGCGAGGCTCAGGCCGATGCGCAGGCGCAATACGAGAAGAACCTCGCCGAGATGCGCCGGCAGCGCGATGCCGCGGAGGTGCAGCTGCGCAAGATGCAGGGCGCAGGCGACCGCGCCTGGGACGATCTCAAGACCGGGTTCGACAAGGCGTGGGACGATATTTCCGCCGCGTTCCGCACCGCGTCGGATCGCTTCAGGTAGGTCGACGGGGCAGGGGCCGCGTGACGGTCCCTGCCGCGCCTCTCCGTTCAGAGGAAGAGGAAATCGTCCTGCGTGAGCATGTCGGTCGAGACACCCTCGATCAGCACCATGTGCCCGTCAGCGAGCTGCATCTCGACCCCGCCGGTCACATCGGTGAGGGTCAGCGAGGCGAAGGAAACGCCCACCAGCCCGTTCAGTACGATCACGTCGGTTCCGTCCTCGAAATCGCTGATCCGGTCGGCCTCGCCCTCGGTGATCTGCGCGAAGACGAAGGCGTCTTCACCCGTGCCGCCGGTCATCGTGTCGTTGCCGGTGCCGCCGTTCAGCCAGTCCGCGCCGCTGCCGCCGTCGAGCCTGTCGGCGCTGCTCCCCCCGTAGAGGAAATCCGCGTCGTCGCCCCCGCGCAGGATATCGTCTCCGGCGCCGCCCCGGAGCGTGTCGGTCCCGCTGCCGCCGCCAAGATCGTCATCCCCCGCGCCGCCGTCGAGCAGGTCGTTGCCGGCCTCGCCCCACAGGCGGTCGACGCCGTCGTCGCCCCACAGCGCGTCGTCGCCCGTTCCTCCATAGAGAAAATCGTTGTCGGTGCCGCCCGCGAGCTTGTCATTGCCCGCATCGCCGAAAAGCCGGTCGCTGCCGCCGCCGCCCCGCAGGTGGTCGTCGTCGTCGCCCCCGCGCAGGGTATCGTCGCCAGTCTCGCCAAGAAGCAGGTCGGCGCCGTCGCCGCCGCGCATGTCGTCGCCACCTCCGCCGCCGGTCAGCCTGTCGTCACCGGTCTCGCCGAAGAGACTGTCGGCCCCGCTGCCGCCATACAGCGCATCCGCCCCGGTGCCACCGTACAGCGCATTGTCGCCGCTAATGCCCCGGAGGGTGTCGGCGTCACCGCCACCGCGCAGCACGTCGTTTCCAAAGCCGCCGTTCAGCTCGTCCGATCCGGCCTCGCCGAAGAGCAGGTCATCGTCGACGCCGCCGTGCAGGCTGTCGTTGCCCTCGCCGCCATAGCCGGTGTCGTTGCCCGTCTGCAGGAAGAGCAGGTCGCCGTTGTCGTCGCCGTAGCCGATGTCGTCGCCGCTGCCGCCCTCGATCTCATCCCGGCCCGTGCCGCCACGCAGGGTGTCGTCGCCGGAGCCGCCGAAGAGCGAGTCCTGCCCCCCGGCGCCCGACAGCGAGTCGTCGCCAGCGCCGGCACGAAGAAGGTCGCCGCCATCGCCGCCGCCCAGCGTGTCGTGGCCGCTTTCGCCGAAGAGCGTGTCGCTGCCGTGACCGCCGCTCAGGATGTCGTTGCCTTCGCCGCCCTGGCCGTGGTCGTTGCCGCTGCCGAGGTAGATCTCGTCGGCGTCCTCGCCGCCGTCGGCGCTGTCATCGTCCGCGCCGCCGAGGATCAGGTCGCGGCCCGATCCGCCACGGAGGGTGTCGGCGCCGAAGCTGCCGTCGAGCGTGTCGCGGCCGCCGTCGCCGGAGATGTAATCGTCGCCGCTGCCGCCGGCGAGCCAGTCGCCGCCATTTCCGCCGCCGAGCGTGTCGTTGCCGGCCTCGCCGTAAAGGCGGTCGGTGCCATTCCCACCGCCGAGCAGGTCATCGCCGGTGCCGCCGTAGATGGTGTCGTCGCCGCTGAGGCCGCCACTGACGTCGTCTCCGTCGTGCAGTCGGATCTCGTCGTCGTCCGATGTGCCGTAGACCGTGTCGTCGCCGTCGTTTCCCTCGACGTCCTGGTAGAGCAGCGTGACCTTGTCGTCCGGTGCGGCGTCGCGTGTTGTAATGCGTGGCATGAAAAGGATCCTTCCGGATGGAAAATCTCGCCGGCCCAGGTCGTTGTTCGGTGGGCCGGTCTGTGCCGGGCCAGAGTATGCCGGGGCCGGTGCCTGTCAATGCGCACGGTCAATGGCGCACGAAAAAGGCGGAGCCGCGAGGCTCCGCCTTTCGGGGTGTCGATCGGGGCTCGGGGGTCAGTTCGGCAGCGCGCCGCAGAACCCGCCCGAGGCGGCGCTGCCCGAGCCGAGCGCAAAGGCCGCCGGGGCCTGGTAGGGGTTCAGCTCCGAGGTGACGAGGTCGAAGCCAATCAGCGCGGCCAGGAAGACCAGCGCGAGCGTTGCGGTGAAGGTGCGCGTCATTTGCGCGCCTCCAGCCCCAGCGCCGGGCGCATCCGGATGCCGACGAAGGCGCCCGCGAAGGCGGCGGCGAACCATGCCCAGCCGTGCAGGCTGCCGGTCGAGATGCCCGAGAAGAAGGCGCCGACATTGCAGCCGAAGGCGAGTCGCGAGGAATAGCCCAGCAGGAAGCCCGCCACCACGGTCGCGACCCACGCCCGTGCCGGGTAGCCCGGCAGCGCCGCCGACAGCGCGCCGCGCCGCCATGCGGCGACGCCGAAGGCGCCGGCGATGATGCCGATGTCGGTGAGCGAGGTGTAGTCGGTCAGCAGGCTCGACTGCACGCGCTCCATCGAGCCCGGCGCGCTCCAGAAGGCCGAGCCTGCGAGATCGCCGCCCAGCGCCGTGTATCCCTTCGCGGCCCAGAGGCCGAGCCCGTAGACCACGCCCCAGGGCTGGCCCGCGACGACGAGGTTGCCGATGGCGAGCGCCGCGAGGATCAGTGCCGCGATGGCGTGACGGCGCGACAGTTTCACCGTGCCGGGCGCGGCCCGCCAGAGGATGAAGGCGGTCACGGCGGCGAGCAGTACCAGCGTGACGATCAGCCCGGTGGTGCCCGACAGCGTGAGGATCGGCAGCGCGCCGAGCCCGGTCCACCAGATCAGGTGATAGGCGCCGGCAAAGCTGCCGATGGCGAAGAAGGGCAGGGCGAGCAGACTCACCGGGTTGCCGCTGCCGGCGTTCACCAGCGTGCCCGAGCCGCAGCCCAGCACGATCTGCATGCAGGCGCCGAAGACGAAGGCGCCGCCGATCATGGCAAAGCCGATGGGCGCCTGTGCGCCCACCAGCTCACCGGGATGGCCGGCCAGCAGCGGGATCGCCACCGCGGAGACCACGGCGATCGACAGCAGCTGCGCGATCAGCCCCGACGGCTCGCGGCGCAGGATCATCGCCCGCCACGGACCGGCGAAGCCGAAGCGCAGCCCTTCGAGAACCACGCCGAAGCCCAGCCCGATCAGCAGCAGCATCCCGTAGCGCGCGCCCGCGAAGACCGAGACCAGCGCGACGAGCACGAGCCCCGCCGCGAGCAGCCCCAGCCGTTTGCCGAGCGCCCCGGTCGTTGCCGGGGCGCCGTCATTCAGTGCCGCCTGCGACATCAGTTACCGCCGGTGAACTGGTTGAGGAGGTTCTGGAGAAGGCCGGGCGCGTTTGCGACCTCGAGGTCCCCTTGGGTGTATTCCACCATCGAGCCCGGGTAGAGCTTGACGTCCTCGAGCCCGGCGAGCTCGCTCAGCGCGAACCAGTTGGTCGCGGCCCAGTGGCCGGTGTTGCAGAACGAGACGATCTCCTGCCCGTCCGAGACGCCCAGCGTCTCCTTCAGCTTCTCCACGTCCGAGACCTGCCCGATCGCGGTGGCGCCGGACTGGAAGAAGCGGGTGTAGGGGTAGTTCTGCGCACCCGGCAGGGTGCCCGGCTTCTCGGCTGCGCCATGTGCCTTCTTGCCCTCGAAGAAGGCCTCGGGGCGGGCATCGAGCAGCAGCGCCTGCTGTTCGCCCGCGACCACGTCGGCAACCTCAGGCGTCTCGGCGGTCCAGGCGTCGTTCCAGGTGATGTCGATGTCGGTCGGCTCCGGCGTCACCTCTTCGGACGAAACCGGCAGCCCGGCGTTCACCCAGGCCTGCGCGCCGCCGTTGAGGATCGACAGCTCCTCGAAGCCCGAGCTCTTGAGGGTCCAGTAGACCCGCGCGGCCGCGCCGAACTCGGTGTCGGTGGCACCCTGCGACACGATCACGACGGGCTCCTGCGGGTCGAGCCCGAGCTCTTCGTAGGTGGTTTCGAGCTTGTCGACCGGCACGCGCGCGCCCGGGTTCTCGGAGGGGCCGCGGAACAGGCCGTAGGGCGCCGAGACGGCGCCTTCGATGTGACCGTCGGCATAGGCGTCGCCGCGGATGTCGAGCACTGCCGGCGCGTCGTCGCCGCCGAGCGCGGCCTCGAGCTCGGTCGCGGTGACAAGCGGCCCGAGCGGCGCGGCGAGGGATGCGCTGGCCGAGAGGGCGGTGATCGAAGCGGCAAGGGCGATGACCTGATATTTCATCGGAAAGACTCCCGTTTACAGCGGATGAAGGGTTGGGTTTGTAATTGGCCTATCCGACGCGCGCTGCAAGGCAAAGCCGGTGTTGCCGGCAGCAGTGACCGGGAACAGCGGACCATCGGCGTCGGGGACTGCGGATTCCTGATTTAAGGCCATGCCGTCTTGCGAACGCGGTTCCGGTTTGGGCCGCGTGCCCGAAACCTCGTTCTTATTCGCCGCGAATGTGCGGACCGGGGGCGAACGATCTTCGTCACTTGCGGGAAACGAGATGGAAGCGGTCGCGACGGGGCCGGCGACTTGCGGCGTCCGTTCGGGCCCCGAAGGAAAAGGCGGCGGCCGGCCCGTGGCCCGCCGCCGCCTCTTTCGGTGCATGGTTCGCCCTCAGGCGGCCTCGGCGTCGGTGCTGCTGCTGCGCGGCACCAGCGCGGACATCACGTCGGCCATTTCCACGTGGCCGACGCTCTCGCCGTTCCGGACCACCCGGAAGCGGGCGTCGACCGCGCCCTCGGACGAGGCGATGAGGCTCTCGAGATTGTCGTTGGGCGACACCTCCATGCTCGTCGGGCCCTCGGGCGGGCCATTGCGCATGATCGAACGGACCCGCAGCACGCGGGCGCGGTTGATGTCGGCCACGAAGTCCTCGATGTAGGGATCGCTCGGGGCGAGCAGGATTTCCTGCGGTTCGCCCTGCTGCACGACTTCGCCATCCTTCAGGATCACCAGGTGGTCGGCGAGCTTCAGAGCCTCGTCGAGATCGTGGGTGATGAAGATGATGGTCTTGTGCAGCTCGCCCTGCAGTTCGAGCAGCAGATCCTGCATGTCGGTGCGGATCAGCGGATCGAGCGCCGAGAAGGCTTCGTCCATCAGCATGATGTCCGAGTTCGAGGCCAGCGCCCGGGCGATGCCCACGCGCTGCTGCATCCCGCCGGAAAGCTGGTGGGGATACTGCTCCTCGTTGCCGCCGAGCCCGACCCGGTCGAGCCACTTGCGCGCCTCGCCCTCGTAGTCAGCACGGGCCTGGCCGCGGGTCGCGAGCGCCATGCCGGCGTTCTCGAGCACCGTCCGGTGGGGCAGGAGCGCGAACTTCTGGAACACCATCGACATGTTCTCGCGGCGCAGCTTGCGCAGCCGCGACTGGTTGAAGGTGAGGATGTCCTCGCCGTTCACCAGCACCTCTCCGGCCGTCGGTTCGATCAGCCGGTTGAGGTGGCGGATCAGCGTCGACTTGCCCGAGCCCGACAGGCCCATGATGACGGTGATCTCGCCTTCCTTCATGTCGACGTTGATGTCCTTGAGGCCCAGCACGTGGTTGCGCTGCTCCAGAAGGTCGGGTTTCGACATTCCCTGCTTGACCTCGGGGAGGACCGATTGCGGGTCCTCGCCGAAGATCTTGTAGAGATGGCGGATGGAGACTTTCACGTTGTCTGACATCGGGGTCTCCTTACGATTTCTGCGACTGGCTGGCGTCGATCCGGGCCAGCGAGGCCTTGGTCACGCGGTCCAGCGAGATCGCCAGCACCACGATGCCGAAGCCCGCGACAAGGCCCACGCCCAGTTCGAGGTTGCGGATGCCGCGCAGCACGAGGATGCCGAGCCCAGGGGCCGAGACCATCGAGGCGATGACCACCATCGCGAGCGACATCATGATCGTCTGGTTCACGCCGGCCATGATGTTGGGCAGCGCCAGCGGGATCTGCACGCCGAAGAGCTTCTGCCGGCTGGTCATGCCGAAGGCGTCGGCGGCCTCGATCACGTCCTTGTCGACGAGCCGGATGCCGAGGTTGGTGAGACGCACCACCGGCACGATGGCATAGAGGATCACCGCGATGCCGTAGAGTTTCGGCTCGGTCACCGAGAACAGGAAGATCAGCGGGATCAGGTAGACGAAGGGCGGCAGCGTCTGCAGCATGTCGAGGATCGGGGTGACGACGCTCTGCATCCTGTCGTTGCGCGACATGGCGATGCCGATGGGCACGCCGAGCAGCACGCAGATGAAGGCGCAGACAAAGATGATCGCAAGGGTCTGCATCGCGGCGTCGTAGTGGTTCACGAAGGCCAGCGTCGCGACCATCAGCGCTATGAAGCCGAGGATCTTCCACGACCGGGTGACCGCGAAGACCACCGCCAGCAGGATCGGGATCATGATGAACCACGGCGTCTGGGTCATCACGTGAAGCATGTTCTCGAGCATCCAGCTCAGCGGCTGGGTGAGCGGGTCCACGACCACGCGCAGCGCGTCGCGGATGCCCAGGAAGCCCTCTTCGAGACCTTGCGTGAGGTCACGCGATTGCGGGATCGCGGCGCAGGCGTCGTGCAGCGCATCGAGAGAGGGAAAGGGGGTGTCCCAGGCAGAGGTGGCGCTGGCGCCGGCGTCTCCGCCCTTGGTCTTGGAAAGCAGGTCGGCCATCGACATGGGCCCGTCGCTCGAGCCTCCGTCGCACCATTCCCGCAGGCCAAGTGTGTCAAATAGGCCGTCGTATGTTGCCATGTGGGTGTGTGGACCGGGCGGTCCCTCCTTGCTGTGGAAACAAAAAGAACGGGACCGGAAACCGGCCCCGTTCCACCGGACACACTGGTCCGGCCATGATCGCTTACTGCATCAGCTGCGAGAGGTTCTCTGCGGCAGCGTCGTTGATCCAGCCCGACCAGACGTCGGGGTTCTCGGTGATGAAGTGCACAGCCACCTCATCGGCCGACGCGTTGTTCTCGTCCTGCCATGCCAGCAGACCGCTCATGGTCGAGGTCTCGAAGGTCATGTTGCGGAAGAACTCGGTCACTTCCGGCTGCTGCTCGGCGAACTCGGTGGTCACCGAGGTCAGGATCGGCGCGGCCGGGAAGTCCGACACCTGCGGGTCCGAGGCATCGGCGTTCTGCAGGTTCTCGAAGGCGCCCTCGTCGTAGTCGCCCAGCTTGACGCGGGTCATGTCGTACTTGCCCATCGGCACGGTCGGGCCCCAGTAGTAGCCGAACCACGGCTCACCGTCGGTCACGGCGGCGCCCATCGACGAGGCGAGCGTCTCGCCCGAACCGTGGTTGAACACCTCGATGCCCGAGCTCTCGAGGTCGAGCGCGCGGACGAGGTTGTCGGACACCACGCGGCAGCCCCAGCCGTCGGGGCAGTTGTTGAAGCGACCGCCGACGAGCTCGGGGTTCTCCATGATGCCCTCGATGGTCGTGAGCTCGGGGTGCTCTTCCGCCAGCGCGGTCGGGATCCACCAGCCTTCGACGCCGCCCGGCTCGAGAACCGAGGTCAGGCGCTCGACGGTGCCGCCCTGCTCAAGCTTGTCATAGGCTTCGCCGGCCGAGTTCAGCCAGAGGTTCGTCACGACGTCCGGCTCGCCGTTCTCGGCGATCGAGGTGATCGCGGGGACGGTGTCGGACTGCACGAGGCTCACGTCGCAGCCATAGCCCTGCTCGAGCATGAACTCTGCAATCTTGGTGGTCACTTCGGCGGCGGCCCAGCCCATCTGGGCAATGGAGACCTCGCCGCAGCTTCCGGCGCTGTCCTGTGCGGAGGCGGCGCCGGCACCCAGCGTTGCGGTTGCGAACATGGTCGATGCGAGCAGTGTCTTACGCATGTGAAACTCCTTTAATTATGAAACGATCTTGCGAACCGTTGAGCCGCCATGTGTGATGCTTGTCCGCTCTTTCAAGGCAGAATTTTCGCAGATGGCGCGGTCTGCAGTCGTTTGGTTTTCGAAGGAGTGCGTATCAAGGCGGTCATTGGGATGCAAACGGTTCGCAGCATGGCGTAGGGTCGGAAGGAGGGTGCCGGCGCCGCGGATAGCAGCTCCGCCGACATCCTTACCTCGCCGCGAGCCTCGCGCCTCGCTGCGATGAATGGCCCCTCTCGGGAGCCTGTGACCTTGCCCGGCCCTGCGCTATGGTCCGGCTCGTAGAGCCGGGCAGGTGCCTCCGGCATCGCGTCGCACTGCGCCAGGAGATCCCGATGACCGACAGTTCCCAGGAAGTCGAGCGCAAGTTCCTCGTCGCCGAAATGCCGCCGCTCGACGGGGCGGTGTCCGAGCACATCAGGCAGGGATACTTCACCGTGCCCGAGGATTCGGTTCAGGTGCGGCTGCGCCAGAAGGGCGCGCGATTCTTTCTCACGGTGAAGGGGCAGGGCACGCTGTCCCGATCCGAGCACGAGACCGAGATCCCCGCAGAGGTGTTCGAGCGTCTTTGGCCAGCGACCGGCGCGCGCCGCCTCGAAAAGATCCGCTGGACGGGTCGCCTGCCAGGCGGGGAAGTTTTTGAGCTCGATCTCTTCGAGGATCGCGACCTGAGGCTCGTCGAAGTCGAGTTCGCGGACGAGACCGGCGCGCTTGAATTCGTGCCGCCCGACTGGTTCGGCCGGGAGGTGACCGAGGATGGCCGCTTCTCGAACAGCAGCCTGGCGAGTGGGGGCGTCCCTGATGCTTCACCACCGCCGGAGCGCTGACGCCGGGCGCGCCTTCGGCGGCGCGGATCGGCCGTTGCCGGACGGCAGGGGCCTTCGCCCAGCTTGACAGCCGCTTTCTTCCGGTCATTAGCATCCGCCATGTTCGGCTTCAGAGATATCGAGATCATCCGCTCCGTGGTGCGCCACGGCGGGTTCCGCGCGGCCTCCGATGCCACGGGCCTCGCGCAGTCGGCCATTTCGCGACGTATCCGCCACCTCGAGGACCGCATGGGCATCACCATCTTCGAGCGCGACGGGCGCGGCGTGCGCCTGAGCGCCGCCGGGCGGCGGCTCTGCGACGAGGCCGAGGTGCTGATCGCGCAGCGTGACCGCATTCTCGGAGAGCTGGTGCAGGGCGTCATGGCGGGCGTGGTGCGGCTGGGCGTGGCCGAGACCATGACCCACACCATCCTGCCGCGGATGCTGACCACATTGCGTGCGCGCCATCCGATGCTGCGTTTCGAGATCGCCGTCGATACCTCGGACCAGATGGGGCAGGCGCTCCGCGACGATGCGCTCGACGTGGTCATCATGCTGCGCGACCAGGCCCCGCGCGGCATCGCGCTGACCCCGCTGCCGCCGGTCAGCATGGGCTGGTTTGTCTCGCCCGAGCATTTCACGCTGCCCAGCCCCGCCGGGGTCGACGATCTCGCCGCGCTGCCGATCGTGTCTTTCCCGAAGACGACGATCCCGCACCGGCAGGTGCTCGACGTGCTCACGCCGGGGCGGCGCCAGCCGGCGACGGTGCACGGCTCGGCCTCGCTCGCGACGATGCTGCATCTCGTGCAGCAGGGATTCGGAATCGGCACGATTCCGCATTCCATCGTCGAGGCCTGGCCCCACACCACGCTTCAGGAGATCGAAGTGCTGCCCGAGGCGACACTTCCGCCGCTCGAGTTCGTCATCTGTCACGATCCTGAAAGAAACGAGGAAATCGGGCGTGCCGTGACGCAGGCGGCGGTGGAGGCCGGGCGCGACTGATCGTCTGGGGAGATCGGTAGTGACTTAAATTGAGCTATTGATTCAATCGGTCACTCTACGGAATGCTCGGGGAAACCGGAGTATTCGCATGACCGACGCCAGAAGCATCGTTTCCAGCCCCGCCGCGCTGCGCGCGCAGATCCGCGACGGACAGTTCACCGGGCCGACCGCAGGCCACGGTGGCGATGCGCTTCAGGCGAACCTCGTGATCCTCGCGGGAGACGATGCCTCGGCGTTCCTGCGCTTCTGCCAGGCCAACCCGCGCCCCTGTCCGCTTCTCGCGGTCGGAGAGCCGGGCGACCCGACGCTGCCGACCCTCGGCGACATCGACCTGCGCCACGACGTGCCACGCTACCGTGTCTGGCGCGATGGCGCGCTGGCCGACGAGCCCACCGACATCGCCGCGCTCTGGCAGGATGACATGGTGTCCTTCGCGCTGGGCTGCTCGTTCAGCTTCGAGGACGCGCTGACCCGCGCCGGCATCCCGGTGCGCCACCAGACGGCGGGACGCAACGTGCCGATGTATCGCACCGATCTTGCCACCCGCCCGGCGGGCCGGTTCTCGGGGCCGCTGGTGGTCAGCATGCGTGCGATGCCCGCCGCCGACGCGATCGAGGCGATCACGATCTGCGATCGCTTCCCGCTGGCCCATGGCGCTCCGGTGCATCTCGGCGATCCGTCCGAGATCGGTATCGCCGACCTCCATGCGCCGGACTACGGCGATGCGCCCGACATCCGACCGGGCGACATCCCGGTGTTCTGGGCCTGCGGCGTGACCCCGCAGGCAGCGATCACCGCCGCGAAACCGGCGCTCGCGATCACCCACGCGCCGGGGCACATGCTGGTGACCGACATCCCCTCGGGGCAGGCCGAACGCCGCCTGACCGGCGTTCACACCGGCTGACCCGCCGGCACGAGACCAACCAACACCAACCCGGACACGGTCCGGAAACCAACAGGAGAAACAGAATGAAAAAGACCATGATGACAGCGATGGCCGCCGCCCTGCTCGCAGGGCCCGCGCTGGCCGAGGAAGAACTCGCCGTGGTCGGCAGCTGGTCGAGCCTGCCGCTCTACCAGGATTTCACCACCCCGTTCTGGACCGAGATGCTGCCCGAGATGACCGACGGCGACTTCACCGCCCAGCTCACCAGCTTCGACCAGATGGGCATCGCCGGAAGTGACGTCTACCGGATGCTCGGCGACGGCGTCTTCGACGTCGGCCAGACCGTGGCCGATTACACCGTGGGCGATGCGCCCGAGCTCGAGGGGCTTGACGTGCCGCTTGTCGCCACCACCGCCGATCAGGCCAAGGCCATGGTCGACGCGGCCCGCCCGATGGTCGTAGACATCATGCACGACCGCTTCAACGCCGAGGTGCTGGGGATCGCGCCGTATCCGCCGCAGGTCGTCTTCTGCAAGGGCGAGGTCTCTTCGCTGGCGGATCTCGAGGGCAAGAAGGTGCGCGGCTCGGGCCGCATGACCACCAAGCTGCTCGAGGCGCTCGGCGCAGAGGGCATCAACATCGCCTTCTCGGAAGTGCCGGGCTCGCTGCAGCGCGGCGTGATCGACTGCGCCGTCACCGGTGCCGGCTCGGGCTACTCCGCCGGCTGGTGGGAGGTCTCCGACCACCTGCTGACGCTGCCGCTTGGCGGCTGGGACCCGGTCGTGATCGCGATGAACAAGGACCGCTACGACGGCCTGTCGGGCGAGATGCAGGACAAGCTCAAGGCCGCCGTTGCCGAAGGGCTCGAAGCCAAGGCGTGGGCCGCGGCCGAGGGCGGTCTTGAAAACGACATCGCCTGCCTGACCGGCGAGGGCGAGTGCACCTCGGGCGACGCGGCATCGATGACGCTGGTCGAGGCCACCGAGGAAGACGTGACCACCGCCCGCGAGGCGCTCGAGTCCGAAGTGCTGCCCGAGTGGGCCGAGCGCGCCGGCACCGACTGGGCCAAGCGCTGGAACGACACCGTCGGCGCGACCGTCGGCGTGACCGTTCCGGTCTCGGACTGAGGCGTCGGCCCATGAGCCGGATCGAAACACTGGAGGGCGCGCTGCGGCGCGCCAACCGCCTCGTCGCGCTGGTTCTCGGCGCGGCGCTGGTGGCGACCGCCATATTCGTGCTGATCGACGTGATCGGACGCAAGACCGGCTGGGGCTCGCTTGGCGGCTCGGACGAGATCTCGGGCTACGTGATGGCCGCGGTCGCAAGCTGGGGCCTGGCCTGCGCGCTGCTCGACCGCGCGCATGTCCGCATCGACCTGATCCGCCAGAAACTCAACGAGACCGGGCAGGCGGTGATGGACATCTTCGCGATGATCGTGACCAACGGCGTGGTGCTGCTGATCGCCTACCAATGCTGGCCGGTCCTGCAGAAGACCATCGAGCGCGGCTCGCGGGCGAACACCCCGCTGGAAACGCCGCTCTGGATCCCGCAGGGCATCTGGTTCGCCGGATGGGCGTGGTTCGCGCTCAGCGCGACGCTGCTCAGCCTGATCGGCATCGCCTACCTCGCGCGGGGTGAGCGGGCGAAGCTCAACACCTCCATCGGCCTCGGATCGGAGCTCGACCAATGATCTGGACTGTCGCCTTTTCCCTTCTCGGCCTGATGGCCCTGTCGATCCCCGTCGGGATCGTGCTCTTCATTCTCGGCATCGGTGTGGGCGAGATCTACTCGGCCTTTCCGCTGCTGCGCGGCCTCGGGCAGGTTGTGTGGTCGTCGTCCTCGTCGTCGACGCTGATCGCCATTCCGCTATTCGTGCTGCTGGGCGAGGTGCTGGTCCGTGGCGGCGTCGCCGCGCGCACCTATGCCGCGCTCGACAAGTGGCTGAGCTGGCTTCCCGGCGGTCTCATCCATGCCAACGTCGCGACCGCGACGATGTTCTCGGCGACCTCGGGCTCGTCCGTGGCAACCGCGGCCACCGTCGCCACCGTGGCGATGCCGCAGGCCGACAAGCTGGGATACGACCCCAAGCTCTTCTCGGGCGCCATCGCGGCGGGCGGCACGCTCGGTATCCTCATCCCGCCGTCGATCAACCTGATCGTCTACGGCTTCCTGACCGAGACCTCGATCCCGCAGTTGTTTTCGGCCGGGCTGCTGCCGGGCCTGCTCATGGCGCTCGCCTTCGTCGTGGTCACCGCGCTGATCTGCAAGGCGCGCCCAAGCCTCGGCGGCCCCTCGCGCAGCTTCAGCTGGGGTGACCGGGCGCGCAGCCTGGTGCAGCTGGTGCCGATCATCCTGCTGTTCACCGTGGTCATCGGCTCGATCTACGCCGGCTGGGCCACGCCCACCGAATCCGCCGCCATCGGGGTCGTCATCGCGGCGCTCATCGCGCTCACGCTGGGCACCGGGCTGGGGCTCGGCACCATCGCCGAGGCCCTGCACGGGACGATCCGGATCTCGGCGATGATCATGCTGGTCATCACCGGCGCGTATTTCCTCAACTTCGCCATGACCTCGGCGGGGCTGGGCCGGCAGCTGACGGAGCTGCTCGAGAACACCGGCCTGCCGCCGATCGGCACGCTGCTTCTGGTGGTGGTGCTCTACCTCGTGCTCGGCTTCTTCATCGAAACGCTGTCGCTCATGGTCGCCACCATTCCGATCATCGTGCCGATCATTGCGGGGCTGGGCTACGACAAGGTCTGGTTCGGCGTGCTGATGATCGTGCTGATCGAGATGGCGCTGATCACGCCGCCGGTCGGGCTCAATCTCTTCGTGGTGCAGAGCACACGCGGCAAGGGCTCGATGAACGAGGTGATCCTCGGCGTCATCCCCTACGTGCTGGTCATGCTGTGCATGGTCGCCCTGCTGATCGCGGTGCCGGGTCTGGCGCTCTGGCTGCCCTCCATCCTCTGAAAGGAGTTCACATGACACTCGACTTCCGCGCCGACGGGGCGCCGCTTCCGCTCGACCTGCAGCATCTGATCGTCGCGGGCTGGACCGGTCGCGATGCCGACGCCATCGCCCACCACATCGAGGAACTGGCCGCCCTCGGCGTGCCCGCGCCGTCGCAGACGCCGCTCTACTACCGGGTCTCGGCGCCGCTGCTGACCACCGCGCCGGTGATCGAGGCGGTGGGCGAGGCGTCCTCCGGCGAGGTCGAGCCGCTGATCGTCGAGGTGGACGGCAAGCGCTACCTCGGGCTGGCATCCGACCACACCGACCGCGCGCTCGAGGCGCACTCGGTCGCCATGTCGAAGCAGGTCTGCGCCAAGCCCTGCGCCACCGAGCTCTGGCCGTGGGACGAGGTGGCCGACCGGCTCGAGGAGATCGAGCTTGAAAGCTGGATCGAGGAAGACGGCGCATGGGTGCCCTACCAGTCCGGCACCATCGCGGCGATCCGACCGCTGGCCGATCTGATCGAGGGCAGCCGGATCTCGGAGCTGTCCAAGGATGGCCCCGTCGCCATGCTCTGCGGCACCTTCGGCGCCAAGGGCGGTGTCCGTCCGGCGGCGAAGTTCCGCATGGAGATGCGCGATCCGAAGACCGGCCGCAGCATCACCCACGAATACGAGACGCGCACGCTGCCGGAGGTGGCATGAGCACCGCGTTGCTGGACAAGGTCGAAGCTGCCATCGCCCGCACCGAGGCGCTGCCCGAGACCGAGCGCCGCGCCATCTTCACCGAGTTCTCGCCGACGCGCATCCGCGCCGAGGCCGAGGCGCTGTCCGCCCGCCACGCGGCGGGCGAGGAGATGCCGCTCTTCGGCACGCTGGTCTCGGTCAAGGATCTCTACGACGAGGCCGGGCAGGTCACCGGCGCCGGCTCGCGCCTGCTCGCGGACCGTGCCCCCGCCAAGGCCGACTGCACCGCCATCACGCGGCTCAAGGCCTCCGGGGCGCTGATGTTCGGGCGCAGCTCGATGTCCGAGTTCGCCTATTCCGGGGTCGGCCTCAACCCGCACCACGGCACGCCGTCGGGCGCGCTGGTGCCGGGCGGCATGCCCGGCGGATCGAGCTCGGGCGGCGCGGTCTGCGTCGGTCTCGGGATCACCGACGCCGCCATCGGCACCGATACCGGCGGCTCGCTGCGCATTCCCGCCGCGGCGAACGGCATCTGGGGCTTCAAGCCGAGCCAGGGGCTGATCGACGACACCGGCGTGCACCCGCTCGCGCCGACCTACGACGTGCCGGGCCCGATGGCGGGCGACCCGGCGTTGCTGCGCCGCATGGCCGAGATCATGGCGGGGCGGGGGCTGGACGCGCCCGATAGCGGGCCGCTGCGGCTCGCGGTGCCCGAGGGCGCCTTTACCAACGACCTTTCGCCGGACGTCGCCGCGCTGTTCGAGGCCGAGACGGCCCGCATTGCCGAGCTCGGCCACACGCTCGAGCCGGTCGACATGGCCGACATCGGTGCGGCGATCACGCTCAACCGCACCATCGTCGCGGTCGAGGCGCATCGTATCTACGCGGCGGACCTCGAGCGGCTCGAAACCGTCGGCGATCCGCGCGTGCTGTCGCGCATCCGCTTCGCCGAGACCCTGACGCAGGACGACATCGACGCCGCCTACGCGGCCCGCGCCGCGATTGTCGCGCGTTTTGCCGAGGCAATGGCGGGCAAGGATGCGTTGCTGGCCCCGACGCTCATGCGCCTGCCGCCGAGCATCGCCGAGGTCGAGGCCGACTTCGACCGGCTCAACGTCGAGATGCTGCGGAATACCTCGCTCATCAACCTCGTCGACGGCTGTGCGCTCGCGATGCCGACACCGGGGCTCGACCCAGCGTGGTCGATGACGATGCTTGCCGGGGTCAAGGGCACCGACGCCCGGCTCTTCGCCATAGCGGACAGGCTCCGCGCATGACCGCCATGCCGACACTCACGCCCGAGGTGCTGCCGTGGGGGCTCGACGGGTTGCTCGTGCGCTTCGCGCTCACGCCCGAGCCCGCCGCGATGGCGGCGGCGCGGCGGCTGGCCACCCGGCTCGAGAGCAGCCCTCCGGAGGGCACGACCGAGATCGCGGCGGCGCTGGTGTCGGTGCTGGTGCGTGTCGATCCCGAAACCGCCGACCGGGCCGCGCTTGTCGCGAGCCTCGAGACGCTGGCGGCAGAGATCGCCGGCGGTGCCCCGGAGATGCCCGCGCCGACCCGCCGCTGGACGATCCCCGTGGCCTTCGGCGAAGACGAGGGGCCGCAGCTGCGGCAGGTGGCGCAGGCGCTGGACCTGAGCGAAGAGGCGGCGGTGGCCGAGCTTTGCGACAGCGAGCTGCGGGTGCTCACCATCGGGTTCGCGCCGGGTCAGCCCTATATCGGCCTGCTGCCCGAGCGCTGGAACCTGCCGCGGATGTCCGAGCTCAACCCGGCGGTGCCGGCGGGCGCCATCGTCGTCGCAGTGCGCCAGATCGTGCTCTTCGGCGCCGAATCCGCGACCGGCTGGCAGCAGGTGGGCCGCACCGGCTTTCGCACCTTCGTGCCCGACCGCGCCGAGCCGATGCCGCTGCAGGGCGGCGATGCCATACGCTTCGCGCGGGTGGCGCGGGACGAGATGACCCGGCTGGAACAGGACGGCGACCGCATGGGCGGCGCCCGGCTGGAGGTGCTGCAATGAGCGTTCTGACGATCGACAGCGCGAGCGGCATCCTCACGGTGCAGGACATGGGCCGGCCCGGCCACCTCGGCGAGGGGCTGTCGCGCGGCGGCGCGATGGACCGGCGCGCGCTGCTCGAGGCGGCGGCGCTTCTGGGGGCCACCGCGCCGCTTGCCGGGATCGAGATGGCAGGCGCGGGCGGCAGTTTCTCCGTCGATGTGGCGACACGTATCGCGCTGACGGGCGCGCCGATGGGCGCCACGCTCGACGGCGAGCCGCTGCGCTGGAACGCCAGCCACCTCGTGCTGCCCGGCCAGAGCCTGCGCATCGGCGGCGCCCGCAGCGGGGTCTACGGCTACCTCGTGCCCGCCGGCGGGATCGCGACCGAGCCGTGGCTCGACAGCCGCGCGGCGCATCTGATCATCGGGATCGGATCGGCGCTCGCGGGCGGCGCGGAACTGCCCATCGGCGCGGACCCCGAGCCGGACCGACCGGCGCACGGGATCTCGGTCGACAACCGCTTCGAGGGCGGCACCCTCCGCGTGCTCGACGGGCCGCACACGGCGCTCTTCGACGCGGAGGTGCTCGAGGCCTTCTACGCCACCGCCTTCCGGCGCGGGCCGCGCGGCAACCGGCAGGGCGTGCAGCTCGAGGCCGAGGCGCGGTTCACCACGGATCACGCCAAGGGTCTCGCCTCGGACCTGATCGGGCCGGGCGACCTGCAGATGGCCGGTGACGGCGTGCCCTACGTGCTGATGGCCGAATGCCAGACCGTCGGGGGCTACCCGAGGATCGGCACCGTGCTGCCGGCGGACCTGCCCATCGTCGCGCAGGCGGCTCCGGGCGCCGTGCTGCGCCCACGCCGGGTGAGCTTCGAAGAGGCGCAGGCTGCCCACCGATCGGAGGCGCTGCAGCTGCGCGACATCGCCGGCGACTGCGCACCGCTGATCCGCGATCCCGCGACCATCCGCGACCTGCTGGCCTACCAGCTGGTCAGCGGCGTGACCCGCGGCGACGATCTCGACCGGGGCTGACCCGTCCGCATCGTCGATCCGTCGGCTCGGGGCGTGCCGCACGTGCGGTCCCGGGCCGTCGCGCCGGGCGTTTCGGCCAGTCGGGGCGAAGCGAGGACTCTGGACAGCCCCGGTCGGCCTCCCTAGCCTCCCATTGGGGGAGGACGGGAGACTTTCTTGACGACGACGACAAGGTTTGCGCAGCTGATCATCGACACTGCCGATGCTCTTGCCAGTGCCGATACCAGTGACGAGATCTGGTGGTCCATCAACCGCGTTGCCGCACGGATCGGAGCGAAGGCGGTCAACGCCGGGTCCTTCGCCCGCAGCACTCAGGAGATCGGCTGGATCCGCAGTTCGATGGATCCGCTGTGGCTGGAGGAATATGCCGACGCCGGGCTTTTCGCGGTCGATCCGCTGCTCGGCGATGCGATGCGCGGGAAGGCACCGCCGCTTTATGATGTCCTTGGCCGGGATCGGTCCCTGCAGGGGGCCGGAGACGGGAACGGAGCGCCGGTGGGCAAACTTCGCGCGCTGCATTCCGGCATGGCGAGCTACGATTACAACTACATGATCGCGCACAGCTGGTTCGAGGGGGACGCGGGCCTGTGCCTCGCCCTCGGCTGCCGCGAGGATCCGCACGACCTGTTCGGCCCGGGCACCGCGCGGGCGTTCTCGGCGGTCTCGGCGATGATGGCGAGCCGCCTCGTCGCGCCGGGAGATGCGCTGCACGAAGGCTGGGCCTACGGCGCGGGGTGGCAACCGTTGTTGCCGCAGGAGCGCGACGTTCTGGCCTGCCTCGCCAACGGATTGGGCCCATTTGCAATCTCCGAACGTCTTGCGATCACCGAGGTCGAGGTTGTGCGTCGTATCCACAGTGCAGCGCTGAAGATGCGCGCCCGGACCCATGACCAGGCGCTCGCGCTGGCGATCGCGCGCGGGCAGGTCGAACCCTGAGACCGGTTTCCGGGCCGCTGGCCGGGCCGTTGTTCCGCGACACGCCTGCCGGCAAGAGGCCGGCTGTCGGCCGGATCGGCGTCGGCGGCGCTCGTCCGGGCGGGCTTTGAGGGAATGGCGCGAGGCCGCGTCAAAGCTCTCTTCAAGAACATGCTCCGCAGCATCTTGCAGATTGGTCTAGGGCCGAAAGGGTCAACTCACTCATCAGTCATGACCCGTCTCGGGAACTGCACGCGCGCGGCCTTGTTGGGGGATTGAACGGCACGCGGCATGGGCACCTCCTGCCGAAGCGCCGCGAACCTCAACAGTCCCGGCATGCCTGCCGGGGCCTCCAAGGAGAGATACCATGACCGACCGTCTCGACGACCTGCTGCCGCCCGTCGAATACATCACCGATGCCTACAGGGGTGCGGACAAGCTCAAGGAAAAGCGGGTGCTCATCACCGGCGGCGACAGCGGTATCGGCCGCGCCGTGGCGTTGCACATGGCCCGCGAGCGTGCCCGCGTGGCCATCCTATACCACAGCGACGAGGACAGTGCCCGCGAGGCCCGCGAGGGCATCGAGGCCGAAGGGGCCGAGGCGCTCGTGCTGCAGGGCAACACCGCCGACAGCGCGAGCTGTACCGAAGCCGTCGAGAGCGTGGTCGCCCGCTGGGGTGGTATCGACGTGCTTGTGAACAATGCCGGGATGCAGAAGGCCTACGGTTCCCAGTCCGAGATCAGCGATGCGGACTGGCAGGCGCATTTCGACGTCAACATGAACGGCATCTTCTACACCACCCGCGCGGCGCTCGAGCACATGCGCGAGGGGGGCAGCATCATCAACACCACGTCGGTCAACGCCTTCGTCGGGAACGATGCGCTGGTGCCCTACACCGCCACCAAGGGGGCTATCGTCGCCTACACCCGCGCCCTTGCGCTGGAGCTGCTCGACCGCGGAATCCGCGTGAACCAGGTCGCGCCGGGCCCGGTCGCGACCGAGATCCAGCTGGCCTTCAAGGACTACGACGAGGACATGCTCAAGGACATGTCCTCGCCCATGGGGCGTATCGGGCAACCGCGCGAACTGGGCCCCGCCTACGTGTTCCTGGCCTGCCAGGACAGCAGCTTCGTCACCGGGCAGACCCTGCACGTGAACGGCGGGATGATCGCCAATGGCTGATCCGCGCGCCGATGCCGGTCCCGGGTCCGCCTGCTGGGCGGACCGCGAGGGGCACCGGCGCTGGCTGCTCGCCGAGGGCCAGCGCCTTCTCGACCACTACGCCCGGGCCCGGGTGCCTGCGGGTTTCGCCACGCTCGGCAACGACGGCACGATGGTCGACGCCACGGCGCAGGGCATCGTGACCACGCGCATGGTGCACTGCTACGCGCTGGCGAGCCTCATGGGGGTTCCCGGCGCCGCGCCGCTGGCCGATCACGGCATCGCGGCGCTGCTCGACGGTCCGCTGCGCGATGCACGCCACGGGGGCTGGTTCGAGGATGCCTCGGGCCCGTCACGCAAGAAGGCCTATCTGCATGCCTTCGTGGCACTGGCCGGGGCCACGGCGGCGATGGCCGGTCGCCCCCGGGGTGTCGAGTTGCGCGATGCCGCGACGGATGTGATCGACAGCCACTTCTGGATCGACGGGGAAGAGGTCCTGCGGCCCAGCTACGCGGACGACTGGACCGACCCCGAGGCCTATCGCGGCGCCAACTGCTGCATGCACGGCACCGAGGCCTGCCTCGCCCTGGCCGACGCGACTGGCGACGCGCGCTGGCTCGACCGGGCGCTGGCCATGGCCCGCCGGTTCGGCCACGAGATCCCGGCGGCGTATGACGGCCGTCTGCCGGAGCATTTCGACGCCGAGTGGCACCTTCTGCCGGATTACGGCGCCGATCAGCCCACCGACGACACGCGGCCCTACGGGCTCACGCCGGGACATTTCGCCGAGTGGGGCGGCCTGTTGCTCAAGGTCGAGGCCGCCTGCAAGGCGCGTGATCGCGACGCGCCGGGCTGGCTGCTGGAAGACGCGGTTTCGCTCTTCGACAACGCGCTGCGGCGCGGCTGGGCAGCCGACGGGGCGCCGGGCATGGTCTACACGATCGGCTGGCAGGACGAGGTCTCCGTGCCCAATCGTGCCTATTGGGTGCAGGCCGAGCTCGCCAATACCGCGCTGATGCTGCACCGGCGCACCGGCGATGCCCGCTTCGAGGATGTCTATCGCCTCGCCTGGGATTACATCGCCGCGACGCTCATCGACCGCGAGGCCGGTGGCTGGCGCCACGAGGTCGATGCCGCAGGGCGCCCCAGCGGCGTTGTCTACCCGACCCGCGAAGACCTTTACCACGACTTCCAGGCGACGGTGACACCGCTGATCCCGGTCTCCGCCTCGCTCGCCGGCGGACTGAAAAGCATGACCGCCCGGGCGCAAGCCGCCGGGGCGGTCTGACTGCCACCGCGAGGCCGCAACCGGGAGGGAAAGGCGCCGTGTCGAGGCGCTTCGCCCGGAGAGATACGCCCGCTCGGGGCGGTCTTTCCGGGCTTTTCGCGGGCATCCGTGAAATAAATTTCAGACCCTAGGATTTATTGACAGAATTGCGCCTCCCGCCTCATGCTGGGCCCACGATAACGCGGATCGTCGCCTCGGAGGAGTGCTTGGCGGGGGATCCGAATGGGAGGTTTACCAGATGAAGACGACGTTTATCGCGGCGGCAGCCGCCTCTTTTCTCGTGTCCGGTTTCGGCGCGGCGGTCTCGGCGCAGGAGGCCGACGAGCCTTGGGCCGAAAGCCCCTTCAAGTGCGAGCCGGGCGAGACCTACGTCATGAACGTGATGGTCTCGGGCGTGGAATACTGGTTCCCGGTCTACGAGATGTTCAAGCAGGCCGCGCACCAGTTCGGCTGCGAGGCCGACTACACCGGCACCCCGGAATACGACGTGAACAAGCAGATCGCGAGCTTCCAGCAGGCGCTGGCCAAGCAGCCCGCCGGCGTGCTGCTGCACCCGATGAACCCCGATCCCTTCATCGGTCCGATCAACCAGGCGATCGAGCAGGGCACCGCCGTGGTGACCTTTGCCGCCGACAGCCCGAATTCGAACCGCACCAGCTACATCACCTCCGACAACTTCCGCGAGGGTGCCGAGGCCGCGCGCCAGATCGCCGAGGCGATGGGCGGCAAGGGCCAGTACGCGGTGCTCGAGAACCCGGGGCAGGACAACCATGACCGCCGCGTCGCCGCCTTCATCGAGGAGATGGAAGAGAACCATCCCGACATGGAACTGGTGGGCCGCGCCTCGACCGGGCAGGACCCCAACAAGGCCTACCAGGCGACCATGAGCCTTGCGCAGGCGAACCCCGAGCTTGGCGCGATCTTCATGCCCGAGGCGTCCTCGGCGATGGGCGCGGCGCAGGCGGCGAAAGAGGTCGGCACCGATATCAAGGTGATGTCGGTCGACGTGAACGCGAGCGTTCTCGACATGATCCAGGCCGGCGAGATGTTCGGCGCGATCAACCCCAACCAGGGTGCGCAGGGCTACTATGGCTTCCTGATGCTCTGGCTCGCGGCGCATCCCGAGCTGATCGACCCGATGAACGACTACGAGAGCGCGGGCTTCAACCCGATGAGCATTCCGATGCTCGACAACGGCTTCTCGGTCGTGACGCAGGACAACGCCAAGAACTTCTACTGGGACAAGTACCTCAAGAAGCGCGGCACCCGCGGCATCGAGGGCTGAGGCCACCTCCGGGCGGTCGGATGCTCCCCCGTCGAACGTGACCGCCGACCGACGGCGGGCCGGTTGCCCCGGCCCGCCGCACGGATCCCCATGACCTCGAACACCGGAGACATGCCATGGCTCCCCTTCTGCAACTGTCCCGCATCGCCAAGAGCTTCGGCCCGATCAAGGCGCTGCGCGACGTGTCCTTCGAGCTGCGCGCCGGCGAGATCCACGCGCTGGCCGGCGAGAACGGCGCGGGCAAGTCCACCACGATGAAGATCGTCGACGGCATCCTGCAGCCCGACCGGGGCGAGATCCGCATCGACGGGAAGCCCACCCGCATCCGCTCGCCGCTCGAGGCGCAGGCGCTGGGTGTCGGCTTCGTCCACCAGGAAATCGCGTTGTGCCCGGACGTGAGCGTTGCTGAGAACATCTTCATGTCCGCCACCGCCGCTCGGCGGGGCGGGATGATGAACTACGGCGCGCTCGAGAAGAAGGCGCGCAAGGTGCTCTCCGAGCTCTGCGACGTCGACCCGCGCCAGACCGTCGGAGAGCTGTCGATCTCCAACCAGCAGCTCGTCGAGATCGCCAAGGCGCTGACGCTGGACGCGCGCATCCTCATCCTCGACGAGCCCACCTCGGCGCTGACCGAGGCCGAGACCGCGAAGCTGTTCCGGATCGTGCACCGGCTGAAGGCGCAGGGCATGGGGATCATCCACATCTCGCACCGCATGGCCGAGATCTTCGACCATTGCGACCGGGTCACGGTCTTCCGGGACGGCGAATACGTCACCTGTCTCGACGTCGCGGACAGCTCCCCCGAGCAGGTGGTGAACAACATGGTGGGCCGCGAGATGTCGCACATGTATCCCGCCAAGGCCACGCGGGCGCCGGGCAAGCCGCTGCTCGAGGTCGAGGGCCTGTCGGACGGCGAGCTGCTGGACGACATCTCGCTGACGCTGCGCGAGGGCGAGATCCTCGGCATCGGCGGGCTGATCGGGGCCGGCCGGTCGGAGCTTGCCAAGGCGGTCTGCGGCCTGCATCCGACGCGGTCGGGCACCATACGGCTTGACGGGCAGGACACCCGCATCCCCGATTTCGCCACCGCGCTCGAGCATGGCGTTGTCTACGTCTCCGAGGACCGCAAGGGCGAGGGGCTCTTCCTCGACCTGCCGATCTCGCAGAACGTCTCGTCGCTGCGACTTGGCCAGGTGTCCACGCGGATGGGGCTTGTCGATCGCGCGGCCGAGACCGAGCAGGCCGAGCGGCTGGGGCGCAGGCTCCGGCTCAAGGCCGGTCGTCCGGAAGACCCGCCCTCGACGCTGTCGGGCGGCAACCAGCAGAAGGTGGCGCTTGCGCGGATGCTGTCGGTGAACCCGCGCGTGGTGTTCCTCGACGAGCCGACCCGCGGCGTCGACGTCGGCGCGAAATCCGAGATCCACGCGATCCTGCGCGAGTTGTCCGAGGCCGGCGTCGGCGTCGTGGTGATCTCGTCCGAACTTCCCGAACTCATCGGTCTCTCCGACCGGATCCTCGTCCTGCACGAGGGCCGGATCTCGGGAGAGATCGCCAACCAACAGGACATGACCGAGGAGGCGATCATTCACCTCGCCTCCGGTCTGGGAGTGGCGCGTGCTCCCCAGCTTGAAGGAGAACCCGCATGACCGAGACCAGCCTTCAGAACGCCCCCGCGATGGCGAAGGGCGACACCCCCGGTGCCCTGAAGCGGCTGATGGGCATGCGCGAGATGGGCCTTCTGTGCATCATCCTGCTGCTCTGCGTCGTGATGAGCTTCGCCTCGCCCTACTTCCTGACGTGGTCGAATTTCCGCACCATCTTCCTGAGCTTCTCGGTCGAGGGCATCGTGGTCATCGGCATGACGGTGCTGCTGATCGTCGGCGGCCTCGATCTGTCGGTGGGTTCGGTCGTCTGCTTCGCCATGGTCGTGGCGGGCAAGCTCTTCCTGATGGGCGTCGACCCGTGGCTGGCCTCGGTCGCGGGCGTCGCCAGTGCGGCGGCGGTCGGCGCGGCCATGGGGCTTTTCGTCATCAAGGTCGGCCTGTCGCATTTCATCGCCTCGCTCGCGGCGATGGTGATCGTGCGCGGCGCCTGCCTGCTGATCACGCAGGGCACGCCGCTGTCGCTCTTCACCCTGCCGCCCGAGTTCAAGTTCGTCGGCCAGGGCAGCCTCTGGGGCATCCCGGTGGTGGTGATGATCTTCCTCGTGCTGGCGGTGTTCTTCGACTTCATGCTGCGCCGCTCGGCCCGCTTCCGCACGGTGTTCTACACCGGCTCGAACGAGAAGGCGGCGGAATACTCCGGCATCCGCACCAAGCGCGTGATCTTCTGGGTGACGGTGCTCTGCTCGACGCTCACCGGTCTTGCCGGCGTCATCTTCATGGCCCGCTTCGGCTCGGCCACGCCGCAGTTCGGCGTGGGCATGGAGCTCAACGTCATCGCGGCGGCGGTGATCGGGGGCGCGTCGCTCAAGGGCGGCCAGGGCTCGATCTTCGGCGCGGTGCTCGGCGTGGCGCTGCTGTCGCTGGTGACCTCCTCGCTGATCCTGCTCGACGTGAGCGTCTACATGCAGGACATGATCAAGGGCTTCATCCTGCTCGCCGCCGTGTCCTTCGACCACCTGATGAACAAGCGCGGGGCCAAGGGCTGATGGGCATGGACGTTCAACCCGACATCGCCCAGATCCGCCGGATCTACACCGCGTTGACGCTGCATTACGTCGACGGGCTCACGCAGGCGCAGATCGCCGAGCGCACCGGGCAGAGCCATTCCACCGTGAACCGCATGATCAAGATGGGGCACGAGATGGGCATGGTCGAAATCTCGATCCGCTCGCCCTTCCAGGATCACCTCGCGCTCGAGCGCGAGCTGGCCGAGGTCTCGGGGCTGCGCGAGGTGGTGATCGAGACGACGGCCTCGGGCAACCCCGAGGCGGTGCTGGCCCGGGTCGGCATCTGCGCGGCCGAGCTGCTGGTCTCCAAGGTCCGGCCCGGCATGTCGGTCTGCCTTACCGGCGGCAAGGGCGTCAGCGCCTGCGTCGCGGGGCTGCGCAACGTGCCGCAGGTGAAGGGCGTGAAGATGGTGCCCGCCACCGGGCTGGTGCAGGGGCAGCATTACACCGACGTGAACCATGCGGCCGCGACCATGGCGCAGGCCTTCGGCGGCGAGGCGGTGCAGATGCTCTCGCCGATGTTCGCCGAGACCGAGGACCAGCGCGAGATGATCACCGGCATGAAGACGGTGAGCCGCGTGATCGAGGCGGCACGCAGCGCCGACCTGGCCGTGGTCGGCATCGGTGGCCTGCGCGAGCGCGCGACCTCGTATTTCGACCTGCACCGCGACGTGCCGGGGGAAGAGGGCGAGCTTTTCGCCTCGGGGGCGGTGGCGGAGCTGCTGGCGCATGTCCTCGACGCGTCGGGCCGGGTCACCGACTACACCCGCAACCGGCTGGTGGTGGCGATGGCGCCCGAGGATCTCGCCAAGATCCCGGTGAGCATCGGCGTCGCGGCGGGTCACGAGAAGGCGGAGGCGATCTGCGCCGTGGTGCGCGGCGGCTACATCAACACGCTGGTGACGGACGAGGCCACGGCCCGGGACGTGCTGGCGCGGCTGAAGGCGGAGGCAGCATGAGCGACCCGATTTCCATCATTTCCCCGATGAGCCGGGCGGAGCGGCTCGACCGCATGGACGGCGTCGCGCCGACGGTCCTGGTCATCGGCGGCGGCATCAACGGGGCCTCGGTCTACCGCGAGCTGGCGCTGAACGGCGTGCCGGTGATGCTGGCGGAAAAGGGCGATTTCTGTGCCGGTGCCTCCTCGGCGCTGTCGCGGATGGTCCACGGCGGGCTGCGCTACCTCGAGAACGGCGAGTTCGACCTGGTGCGCGAGGCGCTCGACGAGCGCAACCGGCTGCTCGCCAACGCGCCGCATCTGGTGCGACCGCTGCGGACCGTGGTTCCCATCGACTCGTGGGTGTCCGGCTCGCTGAACGCGCCGTTGAAGTTCCTCGGCCTGTCGCGGGCGCCGTCGCGGCGCGGGGCGCTGCCGGTGAAGCTGGGGCTGTCGTTCTACGACGTCTACACGCGCGGCAAGGGCGGGATGCCCAAACACGCGTTCCTGTCGGGCAGGGCCGCGCGGGCGCGCTTTCCCTTCCGCCCCGAGGTGCGCTGCGCCGCGACCTACTACGACGGCCAGATCAGCCACCCCGAGCGCATCGTCACCGAGCTTTTCGAGGACGTGGCCCGCGCCGGTGCCGAGGCCGTCGCGCTGAACTACCTCGAGGTTTCCGAGATCGGCGCCGCCGAGGTCACGCTGCGCGACCGCATCGACGGGCGCGAGATCACCATGCGCCCCGAGATCGTCGTCAACGCCACCGGCGCCTGGATCGACATGACCAACTGGCGCCTCGCGCCTGCGCCGCAGCCGATGGTGCAGGGCACAAAGGGCGCACACCTGATGCTCGATCACCCCGAGCTGCGCGAGATGCTCGGCGACGACATGGTGTATTACGAGAACACCGACGGCCGCATATGCATCATGTTCAACCTGCACGGGATGGTGCTTGTCGGCTCGACCGACATCAAGGTGCCCGACCCCGACCGGGTGCGCTGCGAGGAGGACGAGCGCGACTACATCCTCGACGGGCTGCGCTGGGTGTTCCCGGGGCTCGATGTCTCGCTCGATCACATCCGCCACGTCTTCGCCGGGGTGCGCCCGCTGCCGGTCAGCTCGGCGGGCACCACCGGCCAGATCCCGCGCGGGCATTTCAACGCCTGGGTCGAGCCCGAGGCCGACAAGGCGCATCCGCCGGTGCTGTGCATGATCGGCGGCAAGTGGACGACCTTCCGGGCCTTCGGCGAGCTCGCGGCGGACGACGTGCTGAAGCGGCTGGGGCGTGCGCGCCAGGGTGATACCCGCGCGCTTCCGATCGGCGGCGGTCTGGGCTTTCCCCGCGACCCCGAGGCGTGGGTCGGGCAGATTGCCGAGGAAACCGGCCTGACACGAAAGCGGGTTTCCGATCTGGTCACGCGATATGGCACGCTCGCCGCACCGCTGGCGCGGCGCTTCGCCGGAGAGCGGTCACTGGCCGGCCTGCCGGGCTACAGCGTGGAGGAGATCGACTACCTGATCGCCGTCGAACAGGTCGAGACACTGGCCGACCTGGCGCTGCGCCGGACCACGGTGGCGCTTGGCGGGGCGCTCGACGGCGCCGCGCTCGAGGCAATGGCGGACCGGCTGGCCATTGCCCGGGGATGGGGCCCCGACGCGCGCGCCCGCGCGCTGCGGGCGTTCCGCGAGAAGCTGGTGGCCGACCACGGGGCAGAGCCCGTGCGCGTGGGCCTGGAGGAGAGTTGCAAGGGGGAGGTTGCAGCACAATGACGGATTACCTGATCGGCGTGGATGCCGGAAACACGATGGTGAAGGCGGCGCTCTTCGACCTTGAGGGCCGGACGCTGGCCGTGGCCGCGCGCCAGTCGGCCACACTGCAACCGGCGCCGGGCTTCGTCGAGCGCAGTCCCGACGAGCTGTGGAAGGCCGCCGCCGGCGCGATCCGCGACTGCATCGCCCAGGCGGGCATCGACGCCGCCCGGGTGCGGGCGGTGGGCGCCGCGGGGCATGGCAACGGGCTCTACCTGCTCGACCGCGAGGGCCGGGGGCTGCTCGGCATCCAGTCGATGGACAGCCGCGCCGGGTTGCTGGCCGAGCGGCTGGCGCTGCGCCACGGCGACGAGATCCACCGCCGTGCGCAATCGCGCCCCTGGGCCGCGATGACGCCGGTGCTGCTGGCCTGGCTGGCGCAGGAACAGCCCGAGCTGCTCGACCGGGCGGGCAAGGTGCTGCTCTGCAAGGACGTCATCGTGCACGGGCTGACCGGGCACGCGGGCTCCGAGGTCTCGGACCTGTCGGGCTGCGGCCTGCTCGAGATGCCGGCGCTGGCCTATGACGACGGCCTGCTCGACCTCTACGGCATCCGCGACCTGCGCCCCCTGCTGCCCGAGGCGGCGCAGAGCGACGACGTGGTGGGCCATGTCACCGCCGAGGCGGCGGCGCTCAGCGGCCTGACCGAGGGCACGCCGGTCGTGGCCGGGCTCTTCGACGTGCTGGCCTCGACGCTGGGCGCGGGCACCACGAAGGTGGGCGAGGCGTCGATCGTGGCGGGAAGCTGGTCGATCAACCAGGTCTTCGCCGACAAGCTGCCGGAGGAGCCGCGCGCGATCCTCGCCAGCGTGCTCGGACGCGATGTCTGGGTGAGCTGCGAGGCCTCGCCAACCTCGGCCGCCAACCTTGAGTGGTTCGTCAAGAACCACCTCGCCGACGAGGCGGCGGCCACCGGCGAAGAGCCCTTCACCCTCTGCAACCGGCTGGCCGCGACATCGGACCCGGAGGGCGATCTGCCGTTCTTCCACCCGTATCTCTATGCCGGGCCGGTGCCGGGCGCGCGCGGCGGGTTCAACGGGATCGGCTCGTGGCACAGCCGCGCCGACATGGTGCGCGCGCTCTACGAGGGGGTGGCCTTCGGGCACCGCGCGCATTTCGGCATTCTCGATCCCGACCGGCGCTTCACCCGGGCGACGCTCTCGGGCGGTGCCGCCAAGTCGCCGCTCTGGGCGCAGATCTTCGCCGACACGCTGCAGATGCGGCTGCGGCTGTCGGACTGCGAGGAAACCGGCGCGCGCGGCGCGGCCATGGCAGCTGCGCTCGGCGCCGGGCTCTTCCCCGACTATGACGCCGCCGCCGCGGCGATGGCCGCGCATACCACCGAACTCGAGCCGGACCCAGACGCCGGTGCGATCCTCGACCGGCGCTACGCGCGCTGGTGTGCCTACCGCGATGCGCTGGGGGCCGTCTGGGCGCCCCAGCAGGCGGAGCTCGTTCCCTTCGAGCCCCGCGAGACGAAAACTCAGGAAAGGACTTCCCATGGCTGATCTCGACGACATTCACGACGGCAAGGATTTCGCCCTCGGCACTCCCGCGAAGAACGAGCCGTTTTTCCTCAAGGGTGCGGGCGCCTACGACTGGGGGATGCAGAACCGGCTGGCGCGCATCTTCCGCCCCGATACCGGGCGCACGGTCATGCTGGCCTTCGACCACGGCTATTTTCAGGGCCCGACCGCCGGGCTCGAGCGGGTGGACGTGAACATCGCGCCGCTGTTCGATCATGCCGACGTGCTGATGTGCACCCGGGGCATGCTGCGCACCTCGGTGCCCGCGTCGACCCGCAAGCCCATCGTGATGCGGGCGTCGGGCGGCAACTCGATCATGTCCGAACTGTCGAACGAGACGGTCGCCGTGGACATGGAGGATGCCATGCGGATGAACGTCGCCGCGATGGCCGCGCAGGTCTACATCGGCTCGGAATTCGAGCACAAGTCGATCAACAACGTCATCCGCCTGATCGACGCGGGCAACCGCGTGGGGATGCCGACCCTCGCCGTGACCGGCGTCGGCAAGGACATGGCCCGCGACGCGCGCTACTTCGGACTGGCCACCCGCATCGCCGCCGAGATCGGGGCGCAATACGTGAAAAGCTACTACGTCGACGAGGGCTTCGAGCGGGTCTGCGCCGGCTGCCCGGTGCCCATCGTCATCGCCGGGGGCAAGAAGATCCCCGAGAAGGAGGCGCTCGAGGTCGCCTTCAAGGCGGTCGACCAGGGGGCCGCGGGCGTGGACATGGGCCGCAATATCTTCCGCGCGGGTGACCCGGTGGCGATGATCCAGGCCGTGAGCGCCGTGGTGCACGAGCTTCTGCCGCCCGAGCAGGCCTTCGAGATGTACAACGACCTCGCGCAGCGCAAAGCGGCGGCCTGATGTCCGATGTCGAGATGAAGGCGTCGGCCGACGAGCTGTTGGCCGACCGCGTCGAAAGCTCCCGCGCGCTCGGGGGCAACCCCGAGTTCTGCATGCACGGCGGCGGCAACACCAGCGTCAAGGTCGAGCGCGCCGGCAAGCGCGTGATGCACGTCAAGGGTAGCGGCTGGGATCTTGCCACGATCGAGGCGGAGGGCCTGCCGGGCCTCTGGCTCGATCCGCTCTACACCGTTCAGGACGGCACGCGGCTCAGCGACACCGAGATGGTGCGCTTCCTGCGGTCGCATCTGCTCGATGACGGGGCGCCCAACCCCTCGGTCGAGACCTTGCTGCACGCCTACCTGCCGGCGCGCTTCGTCGACCACGGCCACGCCTCGGCGGTGCTGGCCATCGCCGACCAGCCCGAGGCCCGGCAGCGCGAGATCGTGGCCGACCTCTTCGGGGACGGCATCGCCTTTCTGCCGTATGTCTTCCCGGGCTTCGACCTGTCGATCGAGGGCGCGCGCCTTGCGGCGGCGCACCCCGGGGCCACGGGCATGTGGCTGGCCCACCACGGGCTTTTCACATGGGGCGAGACCGCCGACGAGAGCCTCGACCGGTTCGGCCGGGCGGTGCGCGCCTGCGAGGACTTTCTGGCCAAGGCCGATGCGGCGCTGGTGCCGCCGACCGAAAGGCAGGGCAACCCGGCGCTCGACGCCGTGGCCGACCGGCTGGTCGCGTGTCTCGCGGGGCAGGGGCCCTTTGCCGGCGGGGTGCACGTGGACGCGCGCGGTGCCGGTCCGCTGCCGGAGCTGAGCGCGCGGGAGGGCATGGCCGACGCGGTGTCGCGCGGGACGATCACGCCGGACCACGTGATCCGGATCAAGCCCTGGCCGCTGGTCGTGGCGCCGGACGCGCCGAAGGCCGCGCTTTTCGAGAGCCTCGACCGGTTCGCCTCCCGCTACCGCGCGTATTTCGACGAGAACGCTCCGAGGGCGCCGGAGCCGCTCACCATGCTCGACGTGCTGCCGCGCGTGGCCTTCGTGCCGGGCGCAGGCATCATCGGGCTGGGCCGGACGCCGAAGGAGGCCGCGATCCATGCCGACCTGGCTGAGCAGAACCTGCGCGTCGTGGCTTCGGCCGAGGCTTTCGGGACCTACACGCCGATCCCGCGGCACGAGCAGTTCCTGATCGAATACTGGGAGCTCGAACAGGCCAAGCTGCGCGGCAGCTGACGCGCGGCTTGCAGGGCGGGCAGCATCGGGGCGGGGACGGGCCGACCGTTTCCGCCGCCCTGGTGCGGCCCGCGATCCCGGCATCGGCAGGGCCGGACGCGGCCCCCGAGATGCACGCAGTGGCCCGCGTATCGCCGGACCACAGACGTCCTCAGTGAAAATCCCGGCTCGGAAACAGGCGCTTGGCCTGGTCGCGGGGATGCATGGCCCGAGAGGACTGGCGGGGGCGCGGGGCGTCGTCGGCCTGGGCGGCGGTCTCGCCGATAGCGTCCTCCATCGGGTGGCCGAGGTCGGAGAGGCGGTGCGACACGTCCTCGATGTGCTCGGCGATCAGGTGAACGACGATGCCTTCCCGTTCGAGGCGGCCGGTCACGCGCAGGAGCCGCCCGCCCATCACGGCGCGCCGGTACCGTTCGAAGATCGTCTTCCAGACCACGACATTGCCGACCCCGGTCTCGTCCTCGAGGGTCAGGAAGATCACGCCCGAGGCGGTGCCCGGTCTCTGGCGCGTGATGACGAGGCCGCAGATGGTGGTGCGCTGCAGCGGCGCCTCGACCAGCGCATCGTTGCGGGTCAGCCCCGGCATGGCCGGGCGCAGCAGTTCCATCGGGTGGGCGCGCAGCGTCAGGCGCATGGCAACGTAATCCTCGACCACCTCTTCGCCGAGATGCATCTGCGGCAGGGCGACCTCGGGTTCCCGGATCGCCTCGCCGTCGAGCGGATCGTTGAACAGCGGCAGCTGCGACGGGGCGCGGATCGCGCGCACCTGCCAGAGCGCATCGCGGCGGGTGAGCCCCATGCCGGCGAAGGCATCCGCCTCGGCCAGCCGTTCCAGCGCCGCGGGCGCGACACCGGCGCGCAGCCAGACGCTTTCGGGATCGCGGTAACCATTGCGCCGGGCCGCGGCGATCCAGCCGGCATCCTCCTGCCGGAAGCCCTTGATCTGGCGAAACCCGAGCCGCAGCGCGAGCGCCCCGTCCGAGCGCCGTTCGAGCGTGTTGTCCCAGTCGCTGTGATTGACGCAGATCGGGCGGATCTCGACATGGTGGTCGCGGGCATCCCGCACGATCTGCGCCGGGGCATAGAAGCCCATCGGCTGCGAGTTCAGCAGCGCGCAGGCGAAGATCGCGGGGTGATGCCGCTTCAGCCAAGCCGAGACATAGACCAGCTGCGCGAAGGCCGCCGCGTGGCTTTCGGGAAAGCCGTAATCGGCGAAGCCCTCGATCTGGCTGAAGCAGCGCGCCGCGACCTCCTCGTCGTAGCCGTTCGCCCTCATCCCCGCGATGAACTTGTCACGATGCTCGGCGATGGTGCCCATGCGGCGGAAGCTGGCCAGCGAGCGGCGCAGGTGGTCGGCCTCTTCGGCGCTGTAGCCCGCGCCGACCACGGCGATCTGCAGCGCCTGCTCCTGGAACAGCGGCACGCCGAGCGTGCGGCGGGTGACCTCTTCCAGCGCGGGGCCGAACGGTTCCGAGCACTCCAGCCCCTGCCGGCGCCTGAGATAGGGCTGCACCATGCCGCCCTGGATCGGGCCGGGCCGGACGATGGCGACCTCGATCACCAGGTCGTAGAATTCCGCAGGCTGCATGCGGGGCAGGAAGTTCATCTGCGCCCGGCTTTCGACCTGGAAGACGCCGACGGCATCGGCGCGTTGCAGCATCGCGTAGGTCTCGGGGTCCTCGGGCGGCACGCTCGCAAGGCTCAGGGTCCGCCGTTCATGCTGTTGCAGAAGACCGAACGCCTTGCGGATGCAGGTCAGCATCCCGAGGGCGAGAACGTCGACCTTGAGGATGTTCAGCGTGTCGATGTCGTCCTTGTCCCACTCGATGAGGGTGCGCCCCTCCATCGCCGCGTTCTCGATCGGGGCGAGCTCGTCGAGCCTTCCCCGGGTGATGACGAAGCCGCCCACGTGCTGCGAGAGATGACGGGGAAAACCGATGATCTCTCCGATCAGGTTGAGGGTCTGGCGCAGCCGCCGGTCGTCGGGATCAAGCCCGAGCTCGCGGACACGCTCCATGTCGGGAGCGGTGCCGGACTGGCCCCAGATCTGGCTGGACAGCCCGGCGGTCACATCCTGGCTCAGCCCCATGACCTTGCCGACCTCGCCGATCGCGGCGCGGGTGCGGAAGTGGATCACCGTCGCGCAGAGCCCGGCACGATGGCGGCCGTAGGTGTCGTAGATCCACTGGATGACCTCTTCGCGCCGCTCGTGTTCGAAATCGACGTCGATATCGGGCGGCTCGCCGCGATGGCGCGACACGAAACGTTCGAACACCATGCCGATCAGCTCGGGCGAGACATCGGTGATGCCCAGGAGGTAGCACAGGATCGAATTGGCGGCCGAGCCCCGACCCTGGCACAGGATGCCCCGCGAGCGGGCGAACTGCACGATGTCGTGGACGGTCAGGAAATAGGCCGGGTATTCCAGCTCGGCGACGACCGCCAGCTCCTTTTCCATCAAGGCGCGGGCCTTCTCGGTGGGGCCGTCCGGATAGCGGCGAGCCAGCCCTTCGCGGGCCAGCCGGGTCAGGCGGTCCATCGGCGTCTCGCCATCCGGCGCGACCGCGTCGGGATACTGGTACCGGAGATCCGAGAGGTCGAAACTGCAGCGCGCGGCGATTTCCAGCGTGCGGTGCAGGGCGGCGGGGTGATCGTGGAACAGCCGCAGCATGTCGGCGCGCCCCTTCAGGCGCCGCTCGGCATTGGCGAGGGCACGGGTGCCGATCGTGTCGATGGTGCAGCCTTCGCGCATGCAGGTCAGGACATCGGCCAGCTGCCGCCGCGCGGCCCGGTGCATCAGCACGTCGCCCACCGCGACCATCGGGGTGGCGCAGCGCAGGGCAAGGCGGGCGCAGGCCGTGAGCCAGGCCTGGTCCGAGCCGTCGTAGCGCGGCGCTGCGCCAAGGTAGACATTGCCCGGAAACCGGCGCCGCACCCTTTGCAGATCGCGAACGGCCCTGCCCGGGTCCCGGGGCAGGGCGATCAGGATCATGCCCTGGCCGGCCTCCAGAAGATCGGCGAGGGCAAGGTCGCAGGCGCCTTTCCCGGCGCGTCGCTTGCCCAGCGTCAGCAGCCGCGTCAGCCGCCGGTAGGCCGCAAGGTCGGTAGGCAGGGCGATCCACTCGACCTCGGTGTCGCTCAGCTGCAGGCGGCAACCGACGATCAGCCGGGGCAGGTGCGGGGCCTCGGGGCGGGCGATGTCTCGGGGCGATCCGATCTCCTGCCGCGAGCAGCTGTCCACGCGGTGCTGGGAGCGGATGCGCACGGTATCGGAGACCTGCTCTTTCAGGACCTGCAGCGCCCGGTAGGCGCGCACCACCCCGGCCAGCGAGTTGCGGTCGGTGATGGCGATGGCATGAAGACCCAGCTCCGTGGCGCGGGTGACCAGTTCCTCGGGGTGGGAGGCGCCCGTCAGGAAAGTGAAGTTGCTCGTGACGCAGAGTTCCGCGTAGCCGGTGGCGGGCGTCGGCTGGACCACCTGCGGTTCGGACCGGCGGGGGGCGCTCATGCGAATTCCCCCTGCACGAACCAGCCGGGGGCCTGCGGGGTGTAGAACATCCACAACCGCCGCCCCTGCAGGGTCTCGACCTGCCAGTAATCACGGATGCCGCTTTGCCAGGCGTCATCGACCAGCCACCACTCCGGCGAGATCCGCTCGGGGCCGGTGGCGCGACCCGTGCTCAGCGCCATCCTGCGCCAGCGGAACCGGCCGGGGGGCCGGGGACCGGTGGCGGCGACGGGTTCGGGCGGAAACAGCAGGACGGGCCGTGGACGCAGGCAGACCCAGCTTCCGCCGGGCTCGGAGTAGGCGGCCGGGACGACGGTGAAGCTCCGTTCGGGAATATGGCTGTCGGCGGGCAGGAAGCGCTGCACGTTCTCCAGCCCGATCCTTGTGCCGATCCGGCTGAGCAGATCGTCCAGCCGACCCGGGTCGCGGGTTCCTCTCTGCGTCACCTGCTCGGGTGGCAGCGGTTCGACCCGTATGGCCTCGAGACGCATCTGGTCGATGCCGAAACCCGCGTCGACCTCGGACACGCCGCGCCGGAACAGCGGCAGGATGCGGGCGGGATCGCGCAAGGGGCGCGCGAGCCGCAGCTCGACATCGCGGGCATCGCCGTCCACCCGGCGCAGGGTCAGGCACAGCGTCCGAGCGCCGGCGTGATGCGCCTCCAGCGTCCGGCAGAGGCGGTCGAGCAGCCGCTGCGTGCCGGCCATGACGTCATCGGCCAGCCCGATCGGGTCCGGCAGGGTCATGCGCACCGCGTAATGGGGGGGATCGGCCTCGGGGCTGATCTGTTCCGGCTGGCTCCCGAGCGCCTGGTCCAGCCGCATGAGCAGCCCCGGCCCGAACCGGCGTGCCAGCGGCGCGCGCGGGCTGTCGGCCAGCTGACCGATGCTGCGCAGGCCCATGCGCTGCAGGGCCGTGACGGTTTCGGGCTCCAGCCTCAGGGCGGCCACCGGCAGGCTCTCGAGCGCGGCGTCCTCGCCATGATGCGCCCGGGCCCAGGCCGCCCCGCGCGTGTCGCCAAGGCCGATCCGGACCGTCAGCCCCGCCCGGTCGAGCCGCGCGCGCATTGCGGCAAGCATGACCTCTTCGCCGCCGAACAGGTGCGAGGCGCCGGTGATGTCGAGAACCAGGCCGTCTTGCCCCTCGAACCCCACCCAGGGTGACCAGCGCACCGCCCATCGCCGCAGGGCACCCAGGAAACGCCGGTCCGCCGCCGGGTCGGCGGGCCGGCTGGCGAGGTCGGGGCAGAAGGCGCGCGCATCCGAGAACAGCATGCCGCGATGAAGCCCGCGCGTCCGGGCTGCCTCGTTCAGGCAGTAGACCCGGTTGGCGTTGTGATGCGCGAGGGTCAGGACAAAGGGGCCGTCGACCGGATGCGCGGCGAGAGCCCGGTCACTCGCGAGCCGGGGGAACCACAGCGACACGACGCGCTTCAGTGTCCCATCGAACATGCCAAGACCCATTTGTTCCTGATTTGTTCTTAATAAGACTCCAGCATTGACGAGTCGAGTCCTGCGCATCGAAGACCGGCGCGCAATGCCATCGCGTCTCGGTCGCGTTGCTGCCCATGCCCTCGGGGATCAGGCACAGCCCCGTGCTGCCTCCCGCCCGGGCCGCGAGCTGCAGGCGCCGTCCGGCGGTGAGACTGACGGGGGCCGTCAACTCGAGCACGACGACCGGCATGGCGCCGTCGCGCAGTGCCTCTTCCGCCACGGCCAGCGTGTCGGTCTGGCTCTTCGTCTGCGCGAGAATCAGGCGCGAGGGATCGAGCCCGACGAACCCCGGGGGATAGAGCTGACCCGATTGCCAGCCTTCCCGCGCCCAGAGCACCTCGGCCCCGGTCTGCGCGCAGGTCCAGAGCGCGAAACTGACCGAGGCGGGCCCGCAGGCCTCGTGAACGCGCCCCTTTCTGGGCGGGTAGGCGGTGATTTCCGGCGGTGACACTGGATGGCTCCGGCAACATGAGAGTCGCCGAGAATACAAGCAGCGCGCCCGGAGTCGATCAAGTCACGATGCCCAGTGCCATGCGCGGACGTCCTGCGGGCAGAGGGCCTGAAGCGTGGCAGATTCGCCGATCCCGCTTTCCGAAGCCCCGGAGGCGCGTTCCGGGTGTCCGGCGCGCTGAAATACGGACTTGTGGGCGTGAACGAAGGGGGCATCACGACCGAGGTGGCCCCTCTCGGCGGAATGAAGCAGAGTGGCCTCGGCAGGGACGGCTCGACACACGGAATCGAGGGTGACCTGGATCGGAAATACGTCTGCTTCGGCGGACTGGAGGAGAGGAAGTCCGCAGATGCGCACGCATGATATCGCATTGATCCCCGGGGACGGGATCGGGAAAGAGGTCGTCGAGGCGGCGATGCTGGTCCTCCGCAAGGCGGCGGAGCAGGGTGGGTTCACGCTCGAGGAGACAGTCTACCCGTGGTCCTGCGACAGCTACCTGGAGACCGGGCGCATGATGCCCGAGGACGGGATTGAGCAACTGCGGCGGCACGACAGCATCCTGCTGGGCGCGGTCGGCTGGCCCGAGAAGGTGCCGGACAGCGTCTCGCTGCACGGGCTGCTCCTGCCTATCCGCAAGGCCTTTGATCTCTACGTCAACATGCGGCCGCACCGCCTGTTGCCGGGGGTCACCGGCCCGCTCCGGGCGACGGATTTCGATATCCTGTGCATCCGCGAGAACACCGAGGGCGAATATTCCGGCGCCGGTGGCCGGGTGCACAGCGGCAGCCCCGCCGAGGTCGCGGTGGAAACCTCGATCTTCACCCGGCGCGGCGTCGAGCGCATCCTGCGCTATGGCTTCGAGCAGGCGCGGGCGCGGCGCGGCAAGCTGGCCTCGGTCACCAAGTCGAACGCGCAGAAGCACACGATGGTGTTCTGGGACGAGGTCACCGAGGCGCTCTCGGCCGAGTATCCCGACGTCGAGGTGACGCGCTACCACGTGGATGCCATCGCGGCGCGGATGATCACCCATCCCGGCACGCTCGACGTGGTGGTGGCGTCGAACCTGTTCGGGGACATCCTCACCGACATCGGCGCTGCCATCCAGGGCGGGCTGGGCTTCGCCGCCGCTGCCAACGTGAACCCGTCCGGCGGTGTGCCGTCGATGTTCGAACCGGTGCACGGCTCCGCCCCGGACATCGCCGGTCGCGGGCTGTCGAATCCGATCGCGACGATCTGGTCCGGCGCGCTCATGCTCGAGCACCTCGGCGAGGAGGCTGCGGCGAAGGCGATCATGGCCGCCGTCGAGACCGTTGCGGGAACGCCTGAACGCCTCACCCCGGACTGCGGCGGCTCGGCGACCACGCTGGAGGCCGCGGAGGCCATCGCGTCCGAACTTCAGGGCTGAAGGCACGGGTGGGGCGCATGCGTCGCGCCCCGCGCCGGCCGGATCAGACCGGCAGGGGACGGGCGGCCGGGTCGCGCGGTGCGCGCAGCCCGACGAGGGCCACCATGGCCAGCACGATCAGCAGTGCCCCGGTCGCGAAGAAGGTGGTGGCGTAGCCGAGCGCCGCAATCAGCGGAGTCGAGGCGAAGGGCGACAGGAACTGGCCGGTGAAGATGCTTGTCGTGATCGCACCCGCCGCAAGGCCGCGCCGGTGTGCCGGTGCGATCCCGACCGCGAGGCCGAGGAAGGTCGGCATCAGCAGGCCGCCGCCCGCGCCGATGAAGGCGCTTCCGAGCAGCGCGAGCCCGAGGCCCTCCGAGAAGCCGAACAGGATGAAGCCCGTCGCGAAGCCGAGGAAGCCGAGCGCGGGCGTCGCCGCGCGCCCCAGTCGCATCCGGACCCGGCCGAAGAACAGCGAGACGATCCCGCCCGCCAGCGTCATCGACCCCATCAGCAGCCCCGCCGCCTGCGGTTCGGGGCGACCGATCGAGGCGAGGAAATAGGGCGCCTGCGTCGGCAGCAGGTAGAAGCAGACGAAGCACAGACCTGCGAGCACGATGACCAGCAGCAGCGTTGCGACCCAGTTCTCCTCGCCGTCCGAGGCCGGGGTCTCGACCTTCGAGGCGCTGCGGTCGGACTTCTCGAGCTTGAGCATCATCACCGGAAGGTAGACCAGCGCAATGCCGTAGATCGCGAAGGGCGCCAGCGCCGAGAACGAGGCGAGCCAGCCCGCCAGCACCAGCAGGACCAGCCCTCCGAAGTTCGTGGCCGCGATCTGAAGTCCCATGAAGTTGCTGCGCTTCTCGCCCTTGAAGTAATCCCCGATCAGGGCGGTCTGCGCGGTCATGATCATCGCCACGGCCACGCCGAGGAACAGACGGCTGACGAACAGCAGCTTCAGCGAGGGGATGTAGAGCCCGGCGGTGCCCGCGACGGCGAAGAGCGCGACGCCGAGAAGAAGCTGGAGGCGGCGACCGAAGCGGTCGGCCAGCGCACCGGCGAAGGGGGCCAGAATCGCCACCATCAGCGACGGCGCCGTCACGAGCAGCCGTGACAGAAGGGCCGCGTTCTCCTCGTCGGCGAAACGCGCCTGGATGCCGGGGAGGGACGGACTGATAAGACTGTTGGAGAGAATCGTCAGCGACGCCGCGAGAAGCAGCGCGACGGCCCGGGAATCCTTGAGCAGGCTCAGCATGATGCAGTCTTTCGGTTTGACGAAACGCATGACGCGGCAGCGCCGCCTCGGCCTGAGGCGCAAGGGGGCCGCGCAGGGATGTCGACAATGAGAAACCCGCGAATTCCGTGCCCTTTCGGAGGCCGGACGCGCGGGCGGTTGATTACATTTTATTATTTTTGTAATCGCCGTATGCTCGAAGGTCAAGGAGGAGCGATTTGCCCCGGACAGGTCTGAGCCCCGAAGCGGCGCGACAGCGTGCCACCGAAATCGCCGTGGCGCGCATCCGCGAGCACGGGTTCTCGAAGCTTCGGCTCGCGGATGTGGCGCGCGAGATGGGGGTCAGCCACGCTGCGCTCTACGCGCATTTCCGCGACAAGGCGGCGCTTCTCGATGCGGTGACCGACAGCTGGTTGGCCGATGCCCGGCAGCGCACCGCCCGCATCTGTGAGGGGCCGGGGCCGGCCGTGGAGCGGATCGAGGCATGGTTCGTGGAGCGCTACCGCATCAAGAGCGGGAGGGTGAAATCGGATCCGGAGATCTTCTACGGCTTCAACGAGGCGACGGCGGGCGAGCGTCCGGTGATCCGGGACCACATGGCGCTGCTGTGCTCCGAGCTGACCGGGCTGGTCGAGGAAGCGGGGCTTGGCGGACGTGCCGAGGCCGCAATGCTCGACGAGGCTCTGACGGCGTTTCTGCATCCGTCGCTGATCGCCCCCGGTCCCGACCCGGACCGGGAAGCCGCGTTGCGTCGGCTGGTCAGGGTGTTGCTCGCCGGGCTTTCCGCCACCAGGAGCTAAGCGACAGGCGCCAGCCACGAAGGCAGGCCGCGCCCGGCGAGGGCATATCCAGAGCATGAGCCGGGACGCGACGCGCTCCGAAAGGACACATGCGCCTGATTGAGGGCCCCGGGTCGCGCCCGGGGCCGCAGACCGGCCCGCGCGGGGCCGGGCGGTTTACTCCGCCGCGATCGCCTTCATGTCGCCCGGGCGGTAGTTCAGGATCGGGGCCAGCCAGCGCTCGGCCTCCTCGACGGTCATGCCCTTCCTCGCTGCATAGTCTTCGACCTGGTCGCGTTCGACCTTGGCCACGCCGAAGTAGTAGGCATCGGGATGCCCGATATAGAGCCCCGACACCGACGAGCCGGGCCACATCGCCATGCTTTCGGTCAGTTCGACCCCGGTGTGGGTCGTGGCGTCGAGCAGGTCGAAGAGTGTCCGTTTCTCGGTATGATCGGGCTGGGCCGGATAGCCGGGCGCCGGGCGGATGCCGTCATAGGGTTCGCCGATCAGCTCCTGCGGGTCGTAGCTTTCGTCCTTGGCATAGCCCCAGTGCTCGGTCCGAACCTTCTGGTGCATCATCTCGGCCATTGCCTCGGCGAAGCGGTCGGCGAGGGCCTTGACCATGATCGCCCCGTAATCGTCTCCGCGCCGCTCGTAGTCCTCGGCGATGGCGATCTCCTCGGGGCCGGCGGTGACGACGAAGCCGCCCACCCAGTCCGGGGTGCCCTCGGGGGCGACGAAGTCGGCCAGTGCGAGGTTCGGGCGGTCCTTCCGCTTCGAGGTCTGCTGGCGCAGCGTGTGCAGCGTTGCAAGGGGCTCCGAGCGCGCGGCATCGCCAAAGAGGCGAATGTCGTCGCCGTCGCGATTGGCGGGCCAGAAGCCGATGACGGCCCGGGGGTTGAACCACTTCTCCGCGATGATCTTCTTCAGCATCTCCTGCGCGTCGTCGAACAGGCCGCGCGCGGCTTCGCCGTATTTCTCGTCGTCGAGAATGCGCGGGTAGACGCCCTTGAGCTCCCACGTCTGGAAGAACGGGGTCCAGTCGATGTAGTTGGCAATCTCGGCGAGATCCCAGCCCTCGATCACCTTCGACCCGGTGAATTCCGGCTCGGTCGCCTTGTAGTCCGTCCAGTCGATATTCATCGCGTTGGCCCGTGCGGCGGCCAGCGGCAGGCGCTGCTTGGCCCGTTCCGAGCGCTCGTGCCGTTCGGCCACTTCCGCGTATTCCGAGCGGATGTTGTCGATGTAGTCCTGCCGCTGCGTCTTGTTCAGCAGCGACGAGACGACGCCCACGGCGCGGCTGGCGTCGGTGACGTAGATCGCCTGGCTCTTGGAGTATTGCGGCGAGATCTTCACCGCCGTGTGCACCTTCGAGGTGGTCGCCCCGCCGATCAGCAGTGGCATGTCGAAGCCCTCGCGCTCGAGCTCCGAGGCAAGATGGACCATCTCGTCGAGCGAAGGCGTGATGAGACCGGACAGCCCGATGATGTCGACATCGTGGGCCTTGGCCTCCTCGAGGATCTTCTGCGGCGGCACCATCACGCCAAGGTCGATGATGTCGTAGTTGTTGCAGGCCAGAACGACACCGACGATGTTCTTGCCGATGTCGTGCACGTCGCCCTTCACGGTCGCCATCAGGACGCGGCCCGCGCTGTCGCGCTTCCCTTCCTTCTCGGCTTCCATGTAGGGCAGCAGCACCGCCACCGCCTGTTTCATCACGCGCGCGGATTTCACCACCTGCGGCAGGAACATCTTGCCCGCGCCGAACAGGTCGCCGACCACGTTCATGCCGGCCATCAGCGGCCCCTCGATCACGTCGAGCGGCTTTTCGGCGGCAACGCGGGCGGCCTCGGTGTCCTCGTCGACGAACTCGGTGATACCGTTGACCAGCGCGTGTTCCAGCCGCTTCTCGACCGGCCACTCGCGCCACGTCAGGTCGCGCTTCTTCGCTTCGCGCTTGTCTCCCTTGTAGCGCCCGGCGATATCGAGAAGGTTCTCGGTGGGTGTGCCGCCGTTGGCGGGCGTACGGTTCAGCACCACGTCTTCGCAGGCTTCGCGCAGCTCGGGGTCGATCTGGTCGTAGACCGCCAGCTGCCCGGCGTTCACGATCCCCATGTCCATGCCGACCTTGATGGCATGGTAGAGGAAGACCGCGTGCATCGCCTCGCGCACGGGCTCGTTGCCGCGGAACGAGAACGACAGGTTCGAGACCCCGCCCGAGACGTGGCAGTGCGGCAGGTTCTCGCGGATCCACTTCGTGGCCTCGATGAAATCGACGCCGTAGTTGTCGTGCTCCTCGATGCCGGTCGCGACGGCGAAGACGTTCGGGTCGAAAATGATGTCCTCGGGCGGGAAGCCGACCTTTTCCGTCAGCACCTTGTAGGCGCGGGCGCAGATCTCGGTCTTGCGCTCGAAGGTGTCGGCCTGGCCCTGCTCGTCAAACGCCATGACGACGACGGCGGCGCCGTAGGCGAGGCACAGCGAGGCCTGGTGGATGAAGTTCTCCTCGCCCTCCTTGAGCGAGATGGAGTTTACCACCGGCTTGCCCTGAACGCACTTGAGACCGGCCTCGATCACCTCCCACTTGGAGCTGTCGATCATCACCGGCACACGGGCGATGTCGGGCTCGGCGGCGACGAGGTTCAGGAAATCGATCATGGCCTGCTTCGAGTCGATCAGGCCCTCGTCCATGTTGACGTCGATGATCTGGGCGCCGTTCTCGACCTGGTCGCGGGCCACGTCGAGCGCGGTCGCATAGTCGCGGTTGGTGATCAGCTTGCGGAACTTGGCCGAGCCGGTGACATTCGTCCGCTCGCCCACGTTGACGAAGGGGATGTCGCTGGTCAGCACAAAGGGTTCGAGGCCGGAGAGGCGAAGCAGCGGTTCAGGCATCTGCAAGCTCCTTCAGTTTGCGCGGCGGATGGGCCGCGACGCGCTCTGCGATGGCGCGGATGTGATCGGGAGTCGTGCCGCAGCAGCCGCCGGCCACGTTGATCAGCCCCTCCTTTGCGAACACCTCGACAAGCGCCGCGGTCTGGTCGGGGGTCTCGTCGTAGGCGCCGAAGGCGTTCGGAAGGCCGGCGTTCGGGTAGGCACAGACAAAGGTGTCGGCGACACCCGCGAGTTCCGTCAGGTGGGGGCGCATCGCATCGGCACCGAGGGCGCAGTTGAGGCCCACGGTGAAGGGGCGGGCATGACGCACCGAGTGCCAGAAGGCGGTCGGGGTCTGGCCCGACAGCATGCGCCCGGAGGCGTCGGTGATGGTCCCCGAGATCATGATGGGCAGGCGCCGGCCGACCTTGGCGAAGCTCTCGAACGCGGCGAAGATCGCCGCCTTGGCGTTCAGCGTGTCGAAGATCGTCTCGATCAGGATCAGGTCGGCCCCCCCTTCGATCAGCCCGTCGATCTGCTGGCCGTAGGCGATCCGCAGGTCGTCGAAGGTCACCGCCCGGTAGCCGGGGTCGTTCACGTCGGGGCTGATCGAGGCGGTCCGGTTGGTCGGGCCGACCGCGCCGGCCACGTAGCGGCGCTTGCCGTCGATCGCCTGCGCGCGCTCGGCGGCACGCCGCGCGCCCTGTGCGCCGGCGACGTTGAGGTCATGCACCGCATCCTCGAGCCCGTAGTCCGCCTGCGCGATGGTGGTCGAGGAGAACGTGTTCGTCTCGAGGATGTCCGCCCCGGCAAGGGCGAACTCGAGCTGGATGTCCTCGACCGCCTGCGGCTGGGTCAGCACCAGCAGGTCGTTGTTGCCCTTCTGCGGGTGGTCCGAATGGTGATGGCGACAGCCCGGGCCGTGGATGTGGCCCTTGGCCGTGAAATCCTCTTCGGTCATGTTCAGCGTCTGGATCATCGTGCCCATGGCGCCGTCGAGTATCAGGATGCGCTCACGCGCCGCGGCCTGAAGGGCCTCGTAGCTTTCGGAAATCGGGAGCGAGAAGTTGATCATGTCGAACCTGCCTTTCGGAAGGGCCTACATAACCAACAGGCGACCCAACGATCAAACCCATAATATTCGCCCTTAACATGAGGCGCGCTCATGTTGTCGGTGCCGGCCTCAGAGCAGTTCCCGGCGTGCGCGGGCACCACCCCGGCGACGCGGGCGGGGCAGGGGCACGGCCATGGGGTGCGCCCTGCCGTCCAATGACTGCCGCACGAGCCCGGTGAAGACCGCGACCGCCGGGTCCGTCGTCTCGAACGGCGCGGCCATCGCCAAGGCGCGGTTGGCCTCGTGCGGGTAGTTTGCGTCGGAGCGCAGGAACATCATCCATTGCAGGAAGCCGAGCCTGCCAAGTTCCCGCGCCCGTTCGGGCGTCTCCGCCCGGCTTTGCAGTGTCATGAGTGTTCTTTCGAGAAGCATAGCGCCCTCCGCGCATCGCATGCGGGGACCGGACGTGCGGCATCTGGCGGACGGGTCGTCTCCATCTTTGCCTCCGCGCCCATGGCTCCCCGCCAGGGTCAAGGTGACTGCGGCGCGGAAGCCGCGCCGGAGATGGCAGGTCTCCTGACTTGCGGGTCGTCGCTGTTCCGAACCTTCCCGGACCCTTGGTCCAGTGGTGCGTATCGGAACCGCTCTCCGCCTACAGTTGCGGGGGCAGTCGCGGCATTGGGCAGTCAGCCCGCACCGCGTTCCCTTTTCAGCCACCCGTTTCCGGGCGGCACCATCAGGGCGATATTTTCCATGCCGGGGCGGCGGAGTCCAGTCTCTTGCAGGCGTCGGAAGCTGGCCCTGTCCTTGGAGGCCGGGAGTTATCGCGAGGAAAGATACGTCGATATATTGACAACCCTGCGCCCCGGACCGCAACATGCAGGTGCTTTGGTTCCCGCGAGTCACCTCGCGGGCTAAGAGGGAAGCCGGTGAAGATCCGGCACTGCCCCCGCAACTGTAAGTGGCAAGCCCCGGTCCGATCCACTGGTGTCAGCGCACACCGGGAAGGCGGACGACGGGGCGTTCGAGCCGCAAGTCAGGAGACCTGCCAGGGCATGAACGACGACCGCGGCGGAGGGCCCGGGCGCGTGGTGCGGCCTCACATGCGGGCTGTTCCCGTGTCCCTTCCGCCCGGAGACAAGAGACCGGCAAAGGGACAGAACATGAGCGTCACCGTCTACTCCAAACCCGCCTGCGTGCAGTGCACCGCGACCACCCGTGCGCTCGAGGCGCGCGGCATCGACTTCGACCTGATCGACCTGACCGAGGATGCGCAGGCGATGGAGATGGTCCAGGGACTGGGCTACCGTCAGGCCCCGGTCGTCGTGGCCGGCGAGGCACACTGGGCGGGCTTCCGTCCCGACATGATCAGCCAGCTGGGCTGAGCCGGGACCGCGCGCCGATGCCGGGCCTTGCCTACTTCTCCAGCGGATCGGGCAACACCGCCCGTTTCGTCGCGCGGCTCGACCTGCCCGCGACGCGTCTGCCGCTGCGCAAGGACGCGGCGCCGCCGGTGATGACCGGGCCCTTCGTGCTCGTCTGCCCGACCTACGCCGACGGAGAGGGCCGCGGCGCCGTGGCGAAGCCGGTCATCCGGTTCCTGAACATCGAAGCCAACCGGACCCTGCTGCGCGGCGTGATCGCCGGCGGCAACCGGAACTTCGGCGACACCTTCGCGATGGCCGGCAAGGTCATCGCGGCCAAATGCAACGTGCCCGTGCTCTATCGCTTCGAGCTCGCGGGGACAGACACCGACATCGCCCGCGTTCGCGCCGGGCTTGAAACCTTCTGGGAAAACAGATGCTTGACGCCAGCCTGACGCAGGGTCTCGACTACCACGCGCTGAACGCGATGCTGAACCTCTACGACGAGGACGGCAACATCCAGTTCGAAGCCGACCGGATGGCCGCGCGGCAGTATTTCCTGCAGCACGTGAACCAGAACACCGTGTTCTTCCATTCGCTCGAGGAGAAGCTCGGCTTCCTCGTCGACGAGGGCTACTACGAACCCGAAGTGCTCGACCAGTACCCGCGCGAGTTCCTGCGGCGCATCTGGGATGCCGCCTATGCGCGGAAGTTCCGCTTCCCGACCTTCCTCGGCGCGTTCAAGTACTACACCTCGTACACGCTGAAGACCCGGGACGGGAAACGCTACCTCGAGCGCTACGAGGACCGCGTGGTGATGAACGCGCTGACCCTCGCGCGTGGCGACGAGGCGCTGGCCATGCGGCTGATGGACGAAATCCTGTCGGGGCGGTTCCAGCCTGCGACGCCGACCTTCCTGAACGCCGGCAAGAAGGCCCGGGGGGAGTTCGTGTCGTGCTTCCTGCTGCGGCTGGAAGACAACATGGAAAGCATCGGGCGCGGCATCAACTCGGCGCTGCAGCTCAGCAAGCGCGGCGGTGGCGTGGCGCTCATGCTGACCAACATCCGCGAATACGGCGCCCCGATCAAGGGCATCGAGGACCAGTCGTCGGGCGTGATCCCGGTGATGAAACTGCTCGAGGACAGCTTTTCCTACGCCAACCAGCTGGGCGCGCGGCAGGGCGCGGGCGCGGTCTACCTTCATGCGCACCACCCGGACATCCTGCGCTTCCTCGACACCAAGCGCGAGAACGCGGACGAGAAGATCCGCATCAAGACGCTGTCGCTGGGGGTGGTGATCCCCGATGTGACCTTCGAGCTGGCGAAGAAGAACGAGGACATGTACCTGTTCTCGCCGCATGACGTCGAAAAGGTCTACGGCTGCGCCTTCTCGGAAATCTCGGTGACCGAGAAATACGCCGAGATGGTCGACGATCCCCGCATCCGCAAGAAGAAGATCAACGCCCGCGCGTTCTTCCAGACGCTGGCGGAGATCCAGTTCGAAAGCGGCTACCCCTACATCATGTTCGAGGACACGGTGAACCGGGCGAACCCGATCGCCGGGCGCATCACCATGTCGAACCTCTGCTCCGAGATCCTGCAGGTGAACGCGGCATCGGAGTTCAACGACGACCTGTCCTACGCCCGGATGGGGACGGACATTTCCTGCAACCTCGGCTCGATGAACATTGCCCGCGCGATGGACGGGGGCGACCTGGCCGCGTCCGTGGGGACGGCGGTCCGCGCGCTGAACGCGGTCAGCGAGATGTCGGCCATCGACAGCGTGCCCTCGATCCGCAAGGGCAACGAGGAAAGCCATGCCATCGGGCTTGGCCAGATGAACCTGCACGGGTTCCTCGCGCGGGAACGCATCCACTACGGCAGCCCCGAGGGGATCGCCTTCACCTCGGCCTATTTCGCCGCCGTGCTGTTCCACGCGCTGACGGCCTCCTGCGCCCTGGCGCGGGAGAAGGGAAGGTGTTTCAGGGGGTTCTCGGACTCCGCCTATGCCGACGGCAGGTTCTTCGACAAGTACACGACGCGCAGCTGGCATCCGGAGCTGCCGGGTGCCGCAGCGCTGTTCGAGCGCTTCGGCATCGACCTGCCGACGCAGGACGACTGGGCCGTGTTGAAGGCCGACGTGATGGCGCACGGGCTCTACAACCGGAACCTTCAGGCGGTGCCGCCGACCGGGTCGATCAGCTACATCAACTACGCCACCTCCTCGATCCACCCGATCACGGCGCGGATCGAGATCCGCAAGGAAGGCAAGATCGGCCGGGTCTACTACCCGGCCCCCTACATGGACAGCGACAACCTCGAGTACTACCGCGACGCCTATGCGATCGGCCCCGAGGCGATCATCGACACCTACGCCGCCGCGACCGAGCACGTTGACCAGGGGCTGTCGCTGACGCTTTTCTTCCCGGCAGAGGCCTCGACCCGCGACATCAACCGCGCCCAGATCTACGCGTGGAAGAAGGGGATCAAGACGATCTACTACATCCGGCTGCGGCAGGCGGCGCTGGAAGGGACCGAGGTCGAGGGCTGCGTGAGCTGCACGCTCTGAGCCGGGACTGCCTGCGGCAGGTGGGGGCGCTGCCCCCACGCCCCCGAGGTATTTATCAAAGAGAAGAAGAGGGGACGCGGCGCGAAGCCCGAGGCGTTCCCGGAGCGAGGACGAGATGAAGGACAGCGTGCAGGGCCGGGCGATACCGGCGGCGATCAACTGGAACCGGGTGCAGGACGACAAGGACCTGGAGATATGGAACCGGCTGACCGCGAATTTCTGGTTGCCGGAGAAGGTGCCGCTGTCGAACGACATCCAGAGCTGGTCGCGGCTGACCGAGGACGAGCAGCGGCTGACGATCCGCGTGTTCACCGGACTCACGCTGCTCGACACGATCCAGAACACCGTGGGAGCGCCGGCGCTCATGCCCGATGCGGCGACGCCGCACGAGGAGGCCGTGCTGACCAACATCGCCTTCATGGAGGCGGTGCACGCGCGGTCGTACTCCTCGGTGTTCTCGACGCTCTGCCAGACGGTGCAGGTGGACGAGGCCTTTCGATGGTCGGCGGAGAACGAGCATCTGCAGGCCAAGTCGCGGCTGATCCTCGATGAATACGACGCCACCTCGAGCCCGCTGCGCCGGAAGATCGCCAGCGTGTTCCTGGAGTCCTTCTTGTTCTACTCGGGCTTCTACCTGCCGATGCACTGGTCGTCGCGGGCGCGGCTGACCAATACCGCCGACCTGATCCGTCTCATCATCCGGGACGAGGCGATCCACGGCTATTACATCGGCTACAAGTTCCAGAGGGGCCTCGAGCGCCTGCCCGAGGCAGAGCGCCGGGAGCTGAAGGATTTCGCCTTTGCGCTGCTCTTCGATCTCTACGACATCGAGGCGCGGTATACCGAGCAGCTCTACGATCCGCTCGGGCTGACCGAGGACGTGAAGAACTTCCTGCACTACAATGCCAACAAGGCGCTCCAGAACCTCGGCTTCGAGGCGCTGTTCCCGGACGAGGCCTGCCGCGTGAACCCCGCGATCATGGCCGCGCTCTCGCCCGGTTCTGACGAGAACCACGACTTCTTCTCGGGGTCCGGGTCGAGCTACGTGATCGGCAAGACCGTGGCGACCGAGGACGCGGACTGGGATTTCTGAACTCCGCTTCGCACGGTGTTCTTCCTGCTGCCGTCGGCCGTGATTGCGGCCGGCGGAGTTGGCCTCCGTGGACCATGCGTCAATACAGGATCCGGCGGGCGGCGCCCCCGGTCCGGCTCGTTCGGCCGGCGGTGCGGTTATCCGTCGGAGTGCGAGGGGGCGCGCCCCGGGACGCTCCCTCCCCATGGCTTTGGGGCTGGGCATCTCGCCGGGCGACGCAACCTGTGGTGGTGATTGCTCACCGCAGGGCGCGGTCAGGGTGCATACTGTCCGCCTTCTGACACAGGCGGTGAGATTTGTCTTTTGAAATCATTCAAATAGCACCCTTTCGCCATGATCTCGCCACGGCGTCCTACCCCNATAGCACCCTTTCGCCATGATCTCGCCACGGCGTCCTACCCCTATGTATAGCTAGGTTCTCCGATCGTGGAGCCGGGGAGGACATCAGGTCAGTCCCGGTCTCCATAGGCGAAGGCAGCTACCCCTGGGCGGGTCTGCCAAGCTGGTTCGGCGAGCGCTACTTAGAGCAGGACAAATGACAGGACACCGGATGCGCGCAGAACGCCGCATCTTCCCGGATCCGGTCAGCGCATCGATGCTGGCCGACCCCGCAGAACGTGGAGTGTAACGATGTACAAGAGTGAAATCGAATTCGAGCGCAACAAGAATGCCCGCGCCTGGCGTCGTGCGCAGATGCTTGAAATCGCGGTCGGCCTCGTGGTCTGCGTGTGGGTCCTCAGCAAGTTCAGCATGGCGATCTGAGACGAAAGGCCAGGCGCCCCCTGCGGGGCGCCGCCGGGTCCCGCGTGTTTCGAGGGGTGACAGCATTTTCGCACCGCCGACCACGCGGAGACATTTCCGGGCGAAGCGAACGCTGACGTGGGGCCGGGCGCCCCGGCCTCGATCGGATGGAACCACCTGATCGCATTCATGATCGAACGCCCGCCTCCGGGCCGGCCCTCGGAAGAACGTCCCACGACTTTGAAGCTCGGCACCGAGCGTGATGGTCTGCCACGGCAAGTGCGGTCGCCCGCGAACCGGCGTGCCGAAAATATCCGGCAGCGGTCCGGGCAAATGTGACCCTGGAACGGCTCGCCCCCTGAAGCGGCCGGAAACCGACATCCCCGGCTGGTTGCCGCAGCTCGGAACACCTATATGCGACCGGACAACCCGGGAGCGCGAAGTGCAGAAGATCACCCTGACCGAACGTCCGCATTGGCGGGACCATGCCAAGGAGGTGGGCTTCACCTTCGCCGACATGCACGGCGAGCCTTACTGGGACGAGACCTCGGCCTATGCGTTCTCGCTCGAGGAGATCGAGACCGCGCTGGAAGATCCGGCGACGGAATTGCATGAGATGTGCCGGGAGGCGGTCGCGAAGATCGTCGCAAGTGAAGAGCTGATGGAGCGGCTCGCGATCCCCGAGGCGCATCGCGACCTTGTCGCCGAGAGCTGGCGCCAGGGCGATCCCGAGATCTACGGGCGGTTCGATTTCGCCTACGACGGGGCGTCGCCGGCCAAGCTGCTCGAATACAACGCCGACACGCCGACCTCGCTCTACGAGAGCGCCGCCTTCCAGTGGCAGTGGCTCGAGGATCAGCTTGCGGCCGGCGTGCTGCCCGAGGGCTCGGACCAGTTCAACGGCATCCACGAAGCGCTGGTCGCGCGGTTCGGCGAGCTCTTCGAGCAGGACAGCGACCTGCATTTCACCGCCGTCGGCGGCAACCCTGAAGACTACGGCACCGTCGAGGCCATGGGCTGGGCCGCGCGCGAGGCGGGGCTCGGCGCGCATTATTGCGATCTCGACAAGATCGGGCTCAGCGAAGAGGGCCAGTTTCTCGATGACGAGGACCGCCGGATCGCGGTGCTGTTCAAGCTCTACCCCTGGGAGGACCTGCTGCGCGACGACTACGCCGCGCATATCGCGGGCTCCGGCTGCCTGTTCCTCGAACCGGCGTGGAAGGCGCTTCTGTCGAACAAGGGCATGCTGCCGGTGCTCTGGCAGATGTTCGAGGGGCATCCGAACCTCCTTCCGGCGTTCTTCGAGGCGGACCTCGCGGAGGCCCGCGCTGGGCGCGGTCCGCAGGCCGCCGCCTTCGGTCGTGCCGAGGCACGGCTCGAGGCGGGCCACGTGCTGAAGCCGATCCTGTCGCGAGAGGGGGCTTCGGTCTCGATCCACGAAGCGGGGCGCTTGGTCGAGCAGTCGAAGAACACCGACTATGCCGAGCATCCGCGCGTTCTGCAGGCCTATGCGCCGTTGCCGGAGTTCGACGGCTTCCGTCCGGTCATCGGGGCCTGGATCGTCGGCCGGACCTGCGCCGGGATCGGCATCCGCGAGGACCGGTCGCGGATCACGCAGGATTTGTCCCGGTTCAAACCTCACTATATCACGGCCTGATGCGCAGCCGCCGGAGAGGGTGGCAGAAGGAAGGACAGAGATGACGAAACGCTCGAAACATGTTGCCATCGCGATTGTCGGCGCGGCGGCTTTCACCCTCGCGGGTTGCCGCGAGGAACAGGTCGATGCGACGGCGTTCCCCGACCTGCAGAGCTGTCTCGACCAGTCGGTGGCCGGCGGGATGTTCTCGCGGGAGGATTGCGAAACCGCCTTTTCCGATGCGCAGGAACTGCACGTGGAGGCCGCGCCGCGCTACGACAGCCTCGCCGTCTGCGAGGAGCAGCATGGCGAGGGGGCCTGCGGGACGGAAGCCGCTGCCGCTTCGGGCGGCTCGGGCAGCATCTTCATGCCGTTACTCGCAGGTTACCTGATGGGCAACATGATGAGCGGCCGGTCGGGCATGGCGGCGGCGCAGCCGCTCTACAAGACCTCCGACGGGCGCTTCACGAACGCCGCGCGCTCCAGCACGTTTTCCGGCAACTCGGGCTCGACGAAGATGAGCACCTCGCAGTTCGTCCGGCCTGCGTCGACCGTGGGCAAGGCGCCGATGACGCGCGCGACCGCGACATCGCGTGGCGGCTTCGGCAGCACCGGGGCAGGGCGGACCGGTTTCGGCGGCTAGTCGAGAGCGGGGGCCGTCGATTCCGACGCAAGATTGCGGAGATTGCGGTTGGCGCCGCCGCCTTCCTTCCGGACGGCTTCTCAGGTGACGGCAACGGTGGGCCCGAACGGGGGATCAACCGCCCAGGTCACATGCGGCGTCAGGCGCTACGGCCGGCAGGTTTGGGCCGCGTAGCAAGGCAAGATATCAGACGGGCGGCCCTTTCCTAAAAGAGCCGCCCGGATCTGGAGCGCGTGGACGTATCGTCGCCACGGTCTTGAAAGTCAGTCTTCGGATGGGTCGTCAGTGGCAACTGGCCCATGTCCTGACAGGGGGCTGGTCACGTAGCTGAAGGCGATCGATCAGCGCCTGCTGGGCTTCGATGATCGCGGCCGCCTCGTGACGCTCGGCAAGAATCTGGTTGAAGTCGATCTGCGAGGTGCGCCCGCCGTCCCGGGAAACAGAGGGCAGTTTTTCGGAGCGCAGGCGGTTCAAGATGTCTTCCATTCTTAGGTCCCTGTTCGAGTAAATCTCAGGGTCAGCAACCTCGCGGTACCGACCCGGGTATTCGTTACGTGTCCGGTGTCTTGCCAGTCTATTTGTAGCCCCGAGGTCATGCCCGGACGAGCAGACAAAGGGAGCGCAGAGGTGCCAAGCGGATTAGCCCCCTATCCGAACGGATAGGTTCTTGCCGCCCTGGCGCCCCTGAAAAGCGCCTGTGCCATCCTTCTGTTTAGAAAGTTAACCCAATCCTAATGCGCTGAGGAAAAAAATGCGCAGACGAGTCGGGGCAAGGCCGAGCCTTCTCTGGAAGGGCGCGAGGCATCACGTGCGGCGGGCCTGCTGTCGAGCCAATGCTGAGCCGGCGCGGCTCGCGACGCTTTGATCCAGCGCAATGCCGGGGCCACGCGGAAGCCTAACATGCGCCTTCCGCCGGAGTTGCGGCGGCACAGGAAAGGGGCCCTCCGATGACTTCCCGGATCGAGCAGATCCTCGCCCGTATCGACGCGCTTCACGACGAACTCGAGGCAGCCATTGCCGAGCGCCGCGCGCAGTTCCGCTACCGGCTCGAGCGTAACAGTGTCCGCTTCGAGGCCGAGGCCAAACGCCGGCACCGCGCCCTGCGGGTCCGGCTCGGCACCTTCCTCGCGCGGGCCAACCCTTGGCATGTCGCGACCGCGCCGCTGATCTATTCGCTGATCTTCCCGTTCGCGCTGCTGGATCTCTTCGTGAGTGTCTACCAGGCGGTCTGCTTCCGCGCCTACGGCATCCCGCGCGTGAAGCGCAGGGATCACATTCGGATCGACCGGCAGCATCTGGCGTATCTCAATGCGCTTCAGAAACTGAACTGTGTCTACTGCGGCTATTGCAACGGGCTGCTGTCCTACGTGACCGAGATCGCCTCGCGGACGGAAGCGTTCTGGTGCCCGATCAAGCATGCGGCGCGGGTTGCGCAGCCGCATCGGCGCTATCCGGAATTCATGGACTACGGCGATGCCGAAGGCTTCGACAGCGGCCTTGCACGATCGCGCGAGGCGGTCACCCGCGACGATGCATGATCTTGTCAGCCATGCACTGAGCGCGTAACTTATTGGATGAGCTATGCATTCAAGGAATGCCCGTTCTGCGGAGGCGATCTCTGTCTGGTCCGGGCGCGCAGGCGCTTGCATACAATGGTGCGCAGAACTTCGAGGCAAGGAGGCCCGCGCAGCCGAGCGACGCGCGGGACCATGAATGGAGGAGCCCATCCCATGACCCGGCACGCGCGCATCGCCCACCCGAAGCTGAAATCCCGTATCATGTCCGCCGAGGATGCCGCTGGCCTGATTTCCGACGGCATGACCGTGGGCATGAGCGGCTTCACGGGATCGGGCTATCCGAAATCGGTGCCAATGGCACTGGCCGCCCGCATCGAGGCCGAGCACGCCGCGGGCAATCCGTTCCGGGTGAAGGTCTGGACCGGCGCTTCGACCGGCCCCGAGCTCGACGGCGCGCTCGCCAAGGCCGACGGGATCGAGTTCCGGCTGCCCTACAACTCCGATCCCATCGCCCGCGAAAAGATCAACGCGGGCGAGATGAACTACTTCGACATGCACCTGAGCCAGGTCGCACCGATGGCGTGGCAGGGGTTCCTCGGCAAGCTCGACGTCGCGGTGGTGGAAATATCGGGCATCACCGAGGAGGGCGCGCTGATCCCGTCCTCCTCGATCGGCAACAACAAGACCTGGCTCGACCGCGCCGACAGGGTGATCCTCGAGCTGAATCGCTGGCAGAGCGACGCGCTGAACGGGATGCACGACATCTACTACGGCACCGCGCTGCCGCCGAACCGGGTGCCGATCCCGCTGGTGAAACCCGACGACCGCATCGGTCAGCCGCATTTCACCGTCGATCCCGAGAAGATCGTCGCCATCGTCGAGACCGAGGCGCCCGACCGGAACCTGCCGTTCGCCAAGCCCGACGCGGTGGCCGAGGCCATCGCCGGCCACCTGCTCGAGTTCTTCGCGCACGAGGTCCGGCTGGGCCGGCTGCCCGCCAACCTGCTTCCGCTGCAATCCGGGGTCGGCAATGTCACCAACGCGGTGCTGTCGGGGCTGATGGACGCGCCCTACGCCGACATGACCGCCTACACCGAGGTGATCCAGGACGGGATGCTCGACCTGCTCGATGCGGGCAAGCTGCGCATGGCCTCGGCCACCGCCTTTTCGCTGTCACCGGAGGCGGCGGAGCGGTTCAACGCCGACGCGGCCCGCTACGCCTCGCGGCTGATCCTGCGGCCGCAGGAGATTTCCAACCATCCCGAGCTGGTGCGCCGCCTCGGCTGCATCGCGATGAACGGGCTGATCGAGGCGGACATCTACGGCAACGTGAATTCGACGCACGTGATGGGCTCTCGGATCCAGAACGGCATCGGCGGCTCGGGCGATTTCGCCCGCAACGCCTATGTCTCGATCTTCATGACACCGTCGACCGCGAAGGGCGGCAAGATCTCGGCGATCGTGCCGATGGCGAGCCACGTCGACCACATCGCACAGGATGTCCATGTCATCGTGACAGAGCAGGGGCTTGCGGACCTTCGGGGGCTGTCGCCGAAGCAGCGCGCCGAGGTCATCATCGAGACCTGTGCCCATCCCGATTACCGCCCGGCGCTGCGCGACTACTATGCGCGCGCCATGGCGGGCTCGTTCGGCAAGCACGCGCCGAACCTGCTGGGCGAAGCGCTCAGCTGGCATGAGCGCTTCGTCGAGACGGGCTCGATGGGGTGATCGGCGGCCCGGGGTAACGAAGGCCTTGGCGGGTGGGCAGATTGCCCACCCTACGTGACGGGGTCGCTTGGCAGGGGTCGTGACCTGCCACCGACCGAACGGTCGCCGCTCAGAGTGCGCCCTTGGTCGAGGGGATCGCGTCGCTCTTGCGGGGGTCGGGCTCGACCGCCTCGCGCAGGGCGCGGGCGACCGACTTGAACGCCGCCTCGGTGATGTGGTGCGAGTTCAGCCCGTGCAGCGCATCGATGTGCAGGGTGATGCCGCCATGGGTCGACAGCGCCTGGAAGAACTCGCGCACCAGCTCGCAATCGAAGGTGCCGATCTTCTCCGACGGCAGATCGACGTTCCACACGAGGTAGGGCCGGGCCGAGAGGTCCAGCGCGCTGCGCACCAGCGCATCGTCCATCGGCAGCAGGCAGGCGCCGTAGCGGCGGATGCCGCGCTTGTCGCCGAGCGCCTCGACCAGAGCCTGGCCGAGGGCGATGCCGGTGTCCTCGACGGTGTGGTGGTCGTCGATGTGGTAGTCGCCCTTGGCGCGCACGGTCATGTCGATGAGCGAATGCCGCGACAGCTGGTCCAGCATGTGGTCGAAGAACCCCACGCCGGTCTGGATGTCGTAGGTGCCGGTGCCGTCGAGGTCGATGCTCACCTCGATCGAGGTCTCGGACGTGCTGCGGGTGACGCTGGCCTTGCGCATGTTGGGCTCTCCTCGGGCTGTCGCGGGCGCTTATAGGCAGGCGCGCGGCCAAGGCCAAGCACCGTCGCGCGCTCTCTTGTGCGGGCGTGGCGTCTGTGCCAGCTTGCCGCCCGAAGGAGACCGCCATGACCACCTGCGTTTTCGTCCAGATCCGTTGCACGCCCGGCACCACCTACAAGGTGGCCGAGGACATCGCGCTCAAGGAAATCCATTCCGAACTCTACTCGACCTCGGGGGAATGGGATCTTCTCGTCAAGCTCTACATCCCCGACGATGCCGACATCGGGCATTACATCAACGAGAACCTCGCCGACGTGAAGCACATCGAGCGGACGCTGACGACGCTGACCTTCAAGGCATTCTGAGCGCCGCCGGTGCCGCCTCAGGCCGAGGCGGGCGCCGGGGCAGGGGCGCGCTTGTCGCGGGCCGAGGCCAGCGATTTCACCCCCTGCGCAGCGGTGATCTCATGCGTCTCGGCGTAGCGGTCGTGGAATTTCTCGACCCGTCCGAGATCGTAGAGGTAGTTCACCATCACGCCCCCAGATTGGGTCAACCCGTTCTCGGACACATCCGCATCGGCGTGCACCGCCTGCAGCATCGCGCCGTTGCCGAGATGGAAGCGGGCGACCGGATCGACCGGCTGGCCGTCCGGGCGCTTGGCGTTGAGCAGGTAGTGCGCTGCGAGCGACGACATGGCCTTGCGGTCCGAAGCGTCCCAGGCGATGCCCTCGCGGTCGAGCCATCGCACGAGGCCCGGCACGGGCGACAGGGTGACGAAGGTCTTCAGCCCCGGCAGCTCGGCGGACAGGTCCGAGGCGACCTGCTTGATCAGCGAGTTGCCGAAGGAGATCCCCGCAAGACCCGGCTGGCAGTTTGAGATCGAGTAGAACACCGCCGTGTCGGCCTCGTCGGCGTCGAGCGGTGCGCGGTCTTCGGCCAGCAGCGCCTGGATCGAGCCGGGAATGCCCTTGGTCAGGGCGACCTCGACGAAGATCAGCGGCTCATCGGGCATGGCCGGGTGAAAGAACGCGAAGCAGCGGCGGTCTTCGGGCTTCAGGCGCCGCCGCAGGTCGCTCCAGCTGGTGATCGCGTGCACCGCCTCGTAGGCGATGATCTTCTCGAGGATATGCGCGGGGCTTTCCCAGCTGATCGGGCGCAGCACCAGAAAGCCGCGGTTGAACCACGATCGCAGCAGGTTGCGGAAGTCGAGATCGAGGGCCTGCAGCGCAGGCTCGTCGCGGCCCATGCGGCGCAGGTCGGCGCGCATCTGCACCAGCCGCTCGGTGCCGCCGGGCACGTTGTTCAGGCGCCGGATCAGCTCCTGCCGGGGCGGCTCGGAGGCGGCGATGAAGGCGCGGTAGGTTGTGCCCGAGGGGTCGGCCTCGTAGCGCCCGAGCGCCTCGCGCAGGGCGCCCGCGTCGAGGTCGCAGGCCTCCGCCACGTGGCGGAAGAAGCCGAGGCGGGTGTCGTCGTCCATCTCGGCGTAGCGCTGCAGGATGCGGCGGGCGAGCGCGATTGCAGCGGTCTCGGAGGTGGCCGCCATGAGGTCCGCGATCAGCGCCTCGGTGCTGCGCGGGTCACGGCGCAGGATCGGCCCGATACGGGCGCGGCGTTCGAAGACGGTCGAGAGCAGGTCCGCGAGCAGGGTCATGGGTCCGGCCTCCTTTGGTAGCCCGCCTCCCGGGATGGGCGGGATCGGAAATTCACCGAAAGGGTCTGCCGACCTCGCGGCGAAATCAAGAGCGCGCTTCGGCCCGGATGACCCGGAGGGCAAGGCATGCGCTTGAAATCGCGTATTGCGCGGCGATCTGACGCGCGCCGGTGCGGGGCGCGGGTGAAAAGACGGGCAGGGCACGGGGCAGCAGGGGCGCCCGTTACCGGTCACATCCGGGGCGGGTGCACGGCACCAACCGCTCAGCCATAGCGGCGCCGCTCGATCTCGATTCGGCCCACGGCATCGGAGCGGATGATCGCGAGGTCGCCATATTCCAACGGAGGCGCGCTGGGCAGGGCGAGCGTCTCCCAGATCTCCCGCAGGTTGCCCTTGTTGCCGACCCAGATCACGTTTCGGCCCCTTGCGGCGCGGGCGAGCGCGGCGGTGGGGGCCTCTTGCGGGATGCGCTGCACCGGCAGTCCGCGCGCGGCAGACAGCGGGGCGGCGGTGTCGAGGTTGCGCTGCAGGCCGGGACTGAGGATCGCGTCCAGCGGCAGGCCCTCGAGCGCGGCGACCAGCGCGCGGGCCCGGGCCTCGCCGCGTTCGTTGAGCAGGCTCTCGGCGCCGCTGCGGTCGCCGTGACGTGTCAGGATCAGTGTCGAGTTCGGCGCAAGACGCACTGGCCCGGCGGGCGCGCAGGCGGCAAGTGCCATGGCACCCAAGAGAAATGAACGACGATGCATGAAAAAATCCTCCCCCCGATGAAAACGGGGAGAGGATAGCATCGAATCATGCGCTCACGAAGCCGTGAGCAAAAGGGGCCGTGTCAGCCGAGCGCCTCGTCGCAGCGGGCGCAGGTGCCCGGGTGCTTGTGCGTGCCGACGTCGGGCAGGATCTTCCAGCAGCGCTGGCACTTCTCGCCCTCGGCCTTTTCGAAGACCACGCCGACGCCCGGCACCTCGGCCATGCGGAAGGCCTCCTGCGGGGCCGGATCGGCGGTCAGCAGGATGTCGGAGGTGATGCAGAGATCCTCGAAGGCGACGGTCTTCAGCGCTTCGAGCATCTCGGTGTCCTCGACATGCACCACCGGCGCGGCCTCGAGCGAGGCGCCGATGACCTTGTCGGTGCGCTGGATCTCGAGCGCGGCGGTCACCACGCGGCGTGCGGCGCGGACCTTGGCCCACTTGTCGGCCAGCCCGGCGTCGCGCCAGTCGGCGGGGGTTTCGGGCATGTCCTGCAGGTGCACAGAGCTGTCCTCGCCGGGGAAGCGGTCGAGCCAGACGTCTTCCATGGTGAAGACGAGGATCGGCGCCAGCCAGGTGGTCAGACGGTGGAACAGAAGGTCCATCACCGTGCGCGCGGCGCGGCGGCGCGCGGTGTCGCCGTCGCAGTAGAGCGCATCCTTGCGGACGTCGAAGTAGAAGGCCGACAGGTCCACGGTGCAGAAGGTGAAGATCGCCTGGAACACCCGCTGGAAGTCGAAGGCGCGGTAGCCCTCCTGCACCACCTGGTCGAGCTCGGCGAGACGGTGCAGCACCCAGCGCTCGAGCTCGGGCATCTCGGAGGCCGCGACCCGGTCGCTCTCCTCGAAGTGCCCCAGCGCGCCGAGCATGAAGCGCATGGTGTTGCGCAGCCGGCGGTAGCTGTCGGCGGTGCCCTTCAGGATCTCGGGGCCGATGCGCTGGTCGCCGGTGTAGTCGGTCTGTGCCACCCAGAGCCGCAGGATGTCGGCGCCGTACTGCTTGACCACGTCGTCGGGCGCCACGGTGTTGCCGAGCGACTTGGACATCTTGTTGCCCTTTTCGTCCAGCGTGAAGCCGTGGGTGACCACGTTGCGGTAGGGCGCCCGGCCCTTGGTGCCGCAGGCCTGCAGCAGCGACGAGTGGAACCAGCCGCGGTGCTGGTCGGTGCCCTCGAGGTAGACGTCGGCGATGCCGTCCGCCGCGCCGTCCTCGCGGTCGCGCAGCACGAAGGCATGGGTCGAGCCGCTGTCGAACCACACGTCGAGCACGTCGAACACCTGCTCGTAGTCGTCGGGGTTGGCGGCGTCGCCGATGAAGCGCGCCTTGGCGCCGTCTTCGTACCACGCGTCGGCGCCCTCGGCCTCGAAGGCTTCGCAGATGCGGGCGTTGACCGCGTCGTCGCGCAGCAGGAAGTCGGGATCGGTGGGCATCGCGCCCTTTTTCACGAAGCAGGTCAGCGGCACGCCCCAGGCGCGCTGGCGCGACAGCACCCAGTCCGGGCGGCTCTCGATCATCGAATACAGGCGGTTGCGGCCCGACTGCGGCGTGAACTTCACCAGCTTGTCGATCGAGTTGAGCGCGCGCTCGCGGATCGAGGTGCCGTAGTCGTCGTGCCCGTCGCCCACGGCGCGGTCGATCGAGGCGAACCACTGCGGCGTGTTGCGGAAGATGACCGGCGCCTTCGACCGCCACGAGTGCGGGTAGGAGTGCTTGATCTTGCCGCGCGCCAGCAGGCCGCCGACCTCGACGAGCTTGTCGATGACCGCCTTGTTGGCGTCGCCTTCCTTGCCGTTCGGCTTGAGGATCGACCGCCCGCCGAAGAACGGCAGCCCTTCGCGGAAGGAGCCGTCTTCCATGACGTTGTAGGTGATGACCTGGTCGAGCATCCCGAGCTCGCGGTAGAGCTCGAATTCCTCCATCCCGTGCGACGGGGCGCAGTGCACGAAACCGGTGCCTTCCTCGTCGGTGACGAAGTCGGCGGCACGGAAATCGCGCGGATCGTCCCATTCGCCTTCCGAACCCTCGGCCCCGGCGAGCGGGTGCTGCAGCGTCATGGCGGCAAGCTGGTGCGGGGTCACGTCCGACACCCGGCGCCAGTGGCCTTCCTCGAGCCGGGCGCGGGCAAAGGTCTGCGCCGCGAGCTTGTCGGCAAGGATGTAGCGCTCACCCTTCGAGACCCAGCATTCACCAGGCGTGTCGACGATCTCGTAGAGGCCGTAATCGAAGTCCTCGCCGAAGACGACCGCCTTGTTCGAGGGGATGGTCCACGGCGTCGTGGTCCAGATCACGACGTAGGCGCCAAGGAACTTCTCGCGGGTTTCCTCGGCGGTCTTCACGACGGCCTCGCGGGCCTCGCTGCTCTCTTCCTCGCTGGCGCGGTAGACCTCGTGCGTTTCGAAATCCGAGACCTTGAACTTCACCCAGATGGTGAAGCTTTCCTTGTCATGGTACTCGACCTCGGCCTCGGCCAGCGCGGTCTTCTCGACCGGCGACCACATCACCGGCTTCGAGCCCTGGTAGAGCGTGCCGGTCATCAGGAACTTCATGAATTCCTCGGCGATGACGCGCTCGGCGTGGTAGTTCATCGTGAGGTAAGGATCGGCCCAGTTGCCGGTGACGCCGAGCCGCTTGAACTCGTCGCGCTGCACGTCGATCCAGCCCTCGGCGAAGCGGCGGCATTCCTGCCGGAAGTCGATGACCGGCACCTCGTCCTTGTTCTTGCCCTTGGCGCGATACTGCTCCTCGATCTTCCACTCGATCGGCAGGCCGTGACAGTCCCAGCCGGGCACGTAGCGCGCGTCGTGGCCCATCATCTGGTGCGAGCGCACCACCATGTCCTTGATCGTCTTGTTCAGGGCGTGGCCGATATGCAGGTGCCCGTTCGCATACGGAGGGCCGTCGTGCAGGATGAAGGGCTTGCGGTCGCCGGCCTCCTCGCGGAGGCGGTCGTAGATGCCGAGGCGCGCCCAGCGGTCGAGCCACTCGGGCTCGCGCTTGGGCAGGCCCGCGCGCATCGGGAAATCGGTCTTGGGAAGGTTCAGCGTCGTCTTGTAGTCAGGCGTCTCGGCGCACATGATCTGCGGTCCCGGTTCTTGAATCGTGAATTGGGAAAGTGTGGTCGGCGCGGCGGTCCATACGCCTTGTCCCGGCGGCTCGTCTGATCAGAGCGCCGGGCATGTAATTCGAATGATGATCTCGAAACGGCCCATCATGCGCGGCCTTATAGGCAAGCGCCCGCGGATGGTCCAGTGCCTGCGGCACGGGTGGCGGGGCGGTCGGGTTTCGCATGTCCGGGCCGCGCAACGCGGAACGCCGGGCGACTGTTGCGGATATGTCGCGCCGAATGGCAGGAATTGGCGCATGATCCGCAGCTTTGCGCGACGGGCTGCCCAGATTTCGGGGCCTCTCGAATAGCCCGAGACAGACGCCTGGAGAGACCCCACATAGGGGGCATCTACCTATTCCCCTTTTGCCGAGTCCTGCCATGTCCCGCCAACGCGACGACCTTTCCCTTCCCCATACCGGCCCCTCGGACGCGCCGCCGCCCGATCTCGGCCGGCTCGACCGTATCGCGGGTCTCGTCTTCGCGGTGCTGATCGCAATGGCTGCGCTGGTGGCGCTGAACTCGGTGGTCACCGCGCGCGGGCCGCAGAACGAGGCCCCGGTCGAGACCGCGGACGCCGGGCCGGCCTGAGCGCTGGCCGCATCAGATCGCGAAGAACGAGCCTACGACATAGGCGATGGCCGCGGCGACGCCGCCGATGCCGAGCGTCTCCAGCCCCGAGCGCCACCACGGCGCCAGCGACCAGCGACTCTTGTAGGCGCCGATGGCGAAGAAGCTCGCCAGAGTGAGCCCCGTCGCGGTCGCGAAGGCATGGGGCAGCGAGAGCAAGAACGGCAGCAGCGGCACCATCCCGGCCACGAGAAACGCGCCGAAGGTGGCAAGCGCGGCCCGCATCGGATGCGGGTCGATCGAGGACAGCCCGTAGCGCCCGTCGAGGATCATCGCAAGCGCGCGTTCGGGCTCGGCGGCGATCTCGTCGGCGGCCCGCTCGAGGGTGCCATCTCCCAGCCCCTTGGCTGCCAGGATCTCGCACAGTTCGGAGCGAATGCCCCCGGGGTCCTCCGCGATCCGTCGGGTCTCGATCCGGCGCAGGCGGTTCAGGTCGTCGAGCTCGGCCTTGGTGCCGGTGTAGTTGCCGGCCGCCATAGAGAAGCCGTCGGCAATGACGTTGGCGAACCCGAGCGCGATGATCACGAGGGGCGACAGGCCGGCGCCCGCCACGCCCGCGACGATGGCGAAGGTCGTCACCGATCCGTCGATGGCGCCGTAGATGATGTCGCGCAGGTGGCCGTGACCGTTGCGCTTCGGGGCTTGGCTGGTATCCGACATGGCTGGCCTCTTTGCAGTGGCCAGTCTGCCCTCGCGGGGCGCCGCGCGGAATGAGGTGGATCAAGCGCGGCCTCGCGCGGAACGGGATGGATCAGGCGCGGCCCTTGCCGTCGGTCCGGACGAGACCGGCGAGCGCGGTGCGGATGATCGAGCGCACCGAGGGCTTGTTGCGCGCCCGGAAGGGCAGGGGCCGGCAGACCTCGATCGCGGCCACCCCGACGCGGGCAGTGAGTGCCCCGTTCACCAGACCCTCGCCGAAGCGGCGCGACAGCTTGCCCAGCAGCCCGCCGCCGAGGATCGGCTCGAGCATGTCGTCGCCGACCGCGACCGCGCCGGTCGCCACCAGGTGCGACATCACCGCCCGCGTCAGCCGCCAGCTTCCGAGCGTGCCCGAGCGGCCGCCGTAGATCTCGGCGATGCGGCGGATCATGCGGATGTTGGCTCCGAGCGCCGAGATCACGTCGGCCAGCGCCAGCGGCACCAAGGCCGTCACCGTGGCCACCTGCCGGGCCGAGGCCTCGACCTCGCGGCGCGCGGCGGCGTCCAGCGGGGCGAGCAGCTCCGTCTCGGCCAGCCCCAGCAGGCCCGACGCGTCGAAGATCTCGTCCTGCCGCTCTTTCAGGCGCTCGCGCCCCCAGCGGGTGTCGTCGCGCCCGGCATAGAGGCCCGTGAGCTTCGTGGTGACCGCGCGGGCGCCCTTGAGATCCTCGTCGGCCAGCGCCGTGTCGGCGGCGCGGTGCAGCGCATCGACCTTCGACAGGCGCGACAGCGCGGCAAGCTCCTTGATGACGATCATCAGGACGACCAGCACGAAGAGCACCATCAGCGCGGTGACGGCGTAGCCCAGCAGCGGCACCGAGGCGATCAGGTCCATGACGAAGCGCCATGCCGCGATGGATATCAACGCCGAGATCAGAGCTCCCAGAAGTGCCCAGAACCAGCGGGCGAGCTTCGACGGGCGCCGCGCGGCGAGCAGCGCCGCCGTGGCCATGGCGCGGCCCTCGGGCGCGGTAGGCGCGGTGTCGGGCTCGGGCACCGGCGGCGCCTCGGAGGGAGTGGTCGCGGCCCCGGCATCGGCCACGTCGATCAGCACCGGGCCGCGGCGCTCCTTCCGGTCGTCGCTCGCGCTCATCGGCGGGCCTCCTTCTGCGCGGGCGCCACGGGTGCCTCCCAGCGGTAGTGGATGTCGGGCAGCCCCTCGGCGTTCGAGGTGCCGTCGCCGCGCGCGACGATGGCAAAGCCCGCGCGCTCGTAGAACCGTTGCGCCCGGCCATTGGCCTCGAAGGTCCAGAGCTCGAGCCGGGGGCTCTCCGCCTGTGCCGCCGACACGAGCTGCCGGCCGATGCCGCAGCCCTGCGCCTCGGGGGCGATGAACAGCGCGTGCACGTAGGCCCCTTCGCGGGCAAGGAAGCCCAGCAGGCTGCCGCCGTCGCGGCTCTCGGCGACGGTCACCCAGCCGCGTTCGATCATCTCGCCGGCGTGGGCGATGTCCTCTGCACCGCTGTGCAGGCGCGGCTTCCATGGCCGGTCCGAGACCGCCTCGGTCATCATCTCGCCAAGGGTGCCGGCATCGGTGGGGCGGGCGGGGCGCAGGCGGACGCTCACAGCCGGTCCCCGATCAGGAACTGCGCGGCCCGGTCGAGCCGGATGTGCGGCGGGCCTTCGCCGGGCTTGAGCGTCAGCGGAGCGGGGGCGAAACGCATGATGGCGTAGTCGCCGTCGAGCCAGCGGTCGGCGCCCTCGCGCGCGGGGCCGAGCAGGCGCGCCGGGTCCTCGGGCAGCTCGCCGGGGTAGAAGGCCGCCTCGCGGCCCCGGGTGTTGTCGTCCTTCAGCAGCGTGCCCCGCACGCAGTCGAGCTGCTGGCCGTCGTGCGGCAGCGTCTGCTCCACGGTCGCCCGGAGCGCCGCGACCGACATCGCGCCGGTATCCGCCCCGGCAAAGCGGGCGCGGTCGCGGGCCTCGCGGGTGAGCGCTTCCATGATCGCGGTGAGCCGGCCGTGCTGGCTGTGGTGCAGGTGGTCGGCCTTGGTCGCGGCAAAGAGGATCTTCTCGACCCGCTTGCCCAGCAGGAGCTGGTTGAGAAAGGCGTTGCCGCCGGGCCGGAAGGCGCCGAGGATCTCGGCCATGGTGCGGCGCAGGTCGTCCATCGCGGCGGGGCCGGCGTGGATCGCGCCGAGCGCATCCACCAGCACGATCTGCCGGTCGATCCGCGAGAAGTGGTCGCGGAAGAAGGGCTTCACGATCTGCGACTTGTAGGCCTCGAAGCGTCGTTCCATCTCGCGCCAGAGCGATTTGCGCGGCGCGTTGTCCTGCGGCGGCAGCGGGGCGAAGGTCAGCACCGGGCTGCCCTCCTTCTCGCCGGGAAGCAGGAAGCGCCCCGGCGTGCAGTCCGAGAACCCGGCGTTGCGCGCGGTGTGCAGCGCCTCGGTGAAGCCGGCGGCAAGGCGCTTGGCGCGGGTCTCTTCGAGCGGCTGCGAGGGGTCCTCGGCGCGCACCATCTCGAGGTAGCGCGTGCCGCCGGGCCGGGCCTCGAGCCGGGCGAGGCTTTCGCTGGCCCACTCGGCATAGGTCTTTTCCATGAGGCCGAGGTCGAGCAGCCACTCGCCGGGGTAGTCGACGATGTCGAGATGGATCTTGCGCGCGCTCGTCATCCCCGCGAGCAGCCCCGTGGGCCGGAGCTTGAGAGACAGCCGGAGCTGCGAGACGGCCCGGGTGCTGTCGGGCCAGTGCGGCGTTCGGGCGGTGAGCGCGCCGAGGTGGGTCTCGTAGTCGAAACGCGGCATGGTGTCGTCGGGCTGCGGTTGCAGGTAGGCCGCGAGGATGCGGCCCTCGGCCTCGGCCATGAGCTGCGGCATCCGGCCCCGGTCCATCAGGTTGGCGACGAGCGAGGTGATGAACACCGTCTTGCCGGCGCGTGACAGGCCGGTCACCCCAAGCCGGATGACCGGCTCGGTGAACGGCGATGTCAGCGTGTCGGTGACGTTCTCGACCCCACGGGTCAGCCTGTCGGCGATGGTTCCGATGACCAAGTCCTGCCCCTTCTGCCTGTCTCAAGCCCCAAGATAGAACCGGCGGCCGCCGGTTGCCAGTGGGGCGGGCTCAGAAGCCGAGCAGACGCAGCATCCAGAAGCAGAGCCCCGAGAGCAGCGCCGCGGCCGGCACCGTGATGACCCATGCCGCGATGACGGTCATGAAGTGCGACCGTCGGACCAGCTTGCGCCGGGCGCGTTCCTGCCGGGCGATGCGCTGGCTCGGCGGGCGGGTCTCGTTGATGCGGCGGGCGCGGCGCTCCACGTACCATTCGCGGAAGAAGCCCACGCCGAAGACGCCGCCCACGGCGATATGGGTGGAACTCACCGGCAGCCCCAGCCAGGACGCGGCGATCACGGTCACCGCCGCCGAGAGCGCGACGCAATAGGCGCGCATCGGGTTCAGCTTGGTGATCTGGCCGCCGACCATGCCGATCAGCTTCGGTCCGAACAGCACGAGCCCGACCGAGATTCCCAGCGCGCCGATGATCATCACCCAGAGCGGGATCGAGACCTCGCCCGCGACCCCGGCGGACTGCTGCGCGTAGACCACCGCCGCCAGAGGGCCGACCGCGTTGGCCACGTCGTTGGCGCCATGGGCGAAGGACAGCAGCCCCGCAGAAACCACGAGCGGCAGGCGGAAGAGGATCTTGAGCGAGCGGTTGCGGTTCTCGAGCCCCTCTGACTGGCGCCGAATGAACGGCGTGGAGACTGCCCAGAACAGCACGCCGGCCGCGGCGCCGATCAGCAGCGCCGTGCCGATGTCGATATCGACGATCTTCTTCAGGCCCTTGAGTGCGAGGTAGGCGGCAAAGGCCGCGGCCATGATCCCGATCAGCACCGGCACCCAACGGCGTGCGGCGGCGATCTTGTCCTCGACGTAGATGACGCGCCACTTGATGAAGGCGAGCATCCCGGCGGCGATGATGCCGCCCAGCAGGGGCGAGATCACCCAGCTTGCGGCGATGGCGCTCATGGTGGGCCAGCTCACCGTGCCGAGACCGGCGGCGGCGATGCCCGCGCCCATGACGCCGCCGACGACCGCATGGGTGGTCGAGACCGGCGCGCCGACCCAAGTGGCGATGTTCACCCAGATCGACGCGGCCAGCAGCGCCGCCATCATCGCCCGGATGAAGACCAGCGTATCCGACAGCCCGGCCGGGTCGACGATCCCCTTCGAGATGGTCGACACCACGTCGCCGCCCGCGAGCAGCGCGCCGAGGCTCTCGCAGATCGCGGCGATGGCGATGGCGCCGAGCATCGACAGCGCCCGCGCGCCCACCGCCGGGCCCATGTTGTTGGCCACGTCGTTGGCGCCGATGTTGAGAGCCATGTAGGCGCCGAAGGCCGCCGCCACCACCACCGCAAGACCCTGCGGCTCGCCGCCGGTAAAGATCGCCGCGGCCAGTGCCGCCAGCGTGACGAAGACGAGCGAGATCCCAACGCCGACGAGCGGCCGGGCGCTGTGCATGCTCGCCGCTTCCAGGCGCGACAGGCGGTTGAGGTCCTGGTCGAGCGTCTTCCACCTGCGGGTGGAGTTGTCGTCGGTCACTTGATCATTCCTTGCATTCGGCCTGGCATTCGACCCGGGGCGCCGGGGCTGAGACTGGCGCGCTCGGCGCGCGCCGCCGTCTCACCGGCGGCGGCTGTCCGGCAGGTCGGGGAGGTCGCGCAGCAGCGCCTTGAGATCGTCCTCGAGCACCGCGTCCGCGGCGTCGTCGGGGCTCATCCAGCGGCGTTCGCGCTCGTCGACCTCGGGAAACTGGTCGTAGAGCTTCTCGACCTCGATGGCATAGACGTCGACGTCGGTCGCCATCGGCAGTCCGCCGTCGAGCACCTTGTCGTAACGGTAGCGCCCGATGCGCCGGGGCGCGGCGCCGCGCGGCTTCACGCCGGCTTCCTCCCAGGCCTCCTCGAGCGCGGTGCCGCCCGCGTCGGTGCCCTGCATCGGCCAGCCCTTTGGCAGCACCCAGCGCTTCGTCTCGCGGGATGTGATCAGCAGGATCTCGAGCCCGGCCTCGCCGTGGCGATAGCACAGGGCCGCGACCTGGAACCGCGGCGGGCGCTTCAGGATGGGCGCGATATAGCTTTTCCAGATGCTGCGAAGCATGGAGGGTCACCGGTCGGGGTTTGGAGCAATCGGGGCCATGTAAAGAAATTGCGGTCGACTCTCAAGATTTTTCCGCGCGTTCGCCCCCGGGGCCGATCCCGGCCATTGCCCGGCGGCCACGGCTTCGGTATGGGCCGGGTATGCCCAGATACGCTCTTCTCGTGGAATATGACGGCGCGCCCTTCGCGGGCTGGCAGCGCCAGGCCGACCAGCCATCGGTTCAGGGCGCGATCGAGGCGGCGCTGTCTAAGCTCGAGAGGCGCGAGCACACCATCGCCGCCGCCGGGCGCACCGACGCCGGCGTTCACGCGCGGGGGCAGGTGGCGCAGTGCGACATGGAACGCGATTGGGATCCGTTCCGCCTGTCCGAGGCACTGAACTACCACCTGAAGCCCGCACCGGTGGCGATCCGCGCCTGCGCACGGGTGGACGACGAGTGGCACGCGCGCTTCTCCGCGGTCGAGCGGCGCTACCTCTTCCGGGTGCTGGAACGCCGCGCCCCGGCAACGCTCGAGAAGCGCCAGGTCTGGCGGGTGATGGCGCCGCTCGATCTCGAAGCGATGCGCGCCGGTGCGGCACATCTGGTCGGTCACCACGACTTCACCACCTTCCGCTCGACCATGTGCCAGGCGAAATCTCCGTTGAAGACGATGGACGAGATCCGCGTCGAACGGGTCGAGACCTGGGCGGGCCCCGAGTATCAGTTCCACCTGCGCGCACGCAGCTTCCTGCACAACCAGGTCCGCTCGATCGTCGGCACGCTCGAACGGGTGGGGGCAGGGGCCTGGGCACCCGATGACGTGAAGACCGCGCTCGAGGCGCGCGCGCGGTCCGCATGTGGACCGGTGTGCCCGCCGGACGGGCTCTACCTGGTGGGGGTGGGCTACCCGCGCGATCCCTTCGCCTGAGCGCCGCGCGGCAGAAACCGCTTTGCCTCTGCGTCAATCCCGGCTATCAGCGCTTCCATGACGTACGCGATCCGAATCCGACGAGCCTGAGCTCCCCCGATTCCGCGCCCCTGACCGGGGTCGCGCCGCCTTCGCACGTCCATCACCCCCTGAAAACTTGACTTGGCCCCATGCCCTTGGCACCTATCGGGCTTCCAACCACGAGGATATGGCTATGATCCCGTCCGTCCTGCCCACCTATACCCGCGCGCCCCTGCACTTCGTGAAGGGCGAAGGCACCTGGCTGGTGGAGGAAGACGGTCGCCGATTCCTCGACCTCGGCTCCGGCATCGCCGTGAACGCGCTGGGCCACGCCCATCCCGCGCTCGTCGCCGCGCTGACCGAGCAGGCGGGCAACCTCTGGCATGTCTCGAACCTCTACGAGATCCCGCAGCAGCAGGCGCTCGCCGACAAGCTGGTGGCCGCCACCTTTGCCGACACCGTCTTCTTCACCAACTCCGGCACCGAGAGCTGCGAGCTCGCGGTGAAGATGGCCCGCAAGTACTGGTACGACAAAGGCCAGCCCGAAAAGACCGACATCATCGCCTTCGAGGGCGCCTTCCACGGCCGCTCTTCCGCCGGCATCGCCGCCGCCGGCTCCGAGAAGATGATCAAGGGCTTCGGCCCGGTGCTGCCGGGCTTCAAGCACGTGCCCTGGGGCGACCACGACGCGCTGCACGCCGCCATCGACGAGGCCACCGGCGCCATCCTGATCGAGCCGGTGCAGGGCGAGGGCGGCATCCGCCCGCTGCCCGATCACTGCCTCAAGGGCCTGCGCGAGCTCTGCGACGAAAAGGGCATCCTGCTGATCCTCGACGAGGTGCAATGCGGCATGGGCCGCACCGGCCGCCTCTTCGCCCACGAGTGGGCGGGCATCTCCCCCGACATCATGATGGTCGCCAAGGGCATCGGCGGGGGCTTCCCGCTGGGCGCCGTGCTCGCCACCGAAGAAGCCGCCTCCGGCATGACCGCGGGCACCCATGGCTCCACCTACGGCGGCAACCCCCTCGGCTGCGCGGTGGGCTGCGCGGTGATGGACCACGTCGCCGACGAGGCTTTCCTCTCCGACGTGAACCGCAAGGCCGGCCTGCTGCGCCAGAAGCTCGAAAGCCTCGTCGCCGCGCACCCGGAGGTCTTCGAGGGGAACCGGGGCATGGGTCTCATGCTCGGCCTCAAGTGCAAGCTGCCGCCGGCCGACCTGGTCCGGGCCGGCTACGACGCGCTGGTCATCACCGTGCCGGCCGCCGACAACGTGCTGCGCCTGCTGCCCCCGCTCACCATCACCGAGGACGAGATCGGCGAGGCCGTCGCCCGCCTCGATACCGCAGCGGGCGCCGTGACGCCGTCTGCATCTTCTCCGGTTTGACAAATACCCTCGGGGTGAATGCGGCGCAGCCGCAGAGGGGCAGCGCCCCTCGCCCCGGCCAGCCAAAAAGACCAGTGCCATGAATCATTTCCTCGACATCCACAAGACCGACAAGGCCGACCTGCGGTCGATCATCGACACCGCGAAGGCGATCAAGACGGCCCGCAACGGCGCACCCAAGGCCGCCCCCGACACCGATCTTCCGCTCAAGGACCGCATGGTCGCGCTGATCTTCGAGAAGCCCTCGACCCGGACCCGCGTCTCCTTCGACGTCGGCGTGCGGCAGATGGGCGGCCAGACCATGGTGCTCTCGGGCTCCGACATGCAGCTCGGACATGGCGAGACCATCGCCGACACCGCCCGCGTGCTGTCGCGCTTCGTCGACATGATCATGATCCGCACCTTCGACGAGGCGGTGCTGACCGAGATGGCCGAATACGCCACCGTGCCGGTCATCAACGGCCTCACCGACCGCACCCACCCCTGCCAGATCATGGCCGATGTGTTGACGTTCGAGGAACACCGCGGGCCGATCGCCGGCAAGAAGGTCGTCTGGTGCGGCGACGGCAACAACGTCTGCGCCTCCTTCCTGCACGCGGCCGGGCAGTTCGGCTTCGACCTGACCTTCACCGGCCCGGTGCAGCTCGACCCCGAGATGGAGTTCGTCGGCCTCGCCCGCAACGCGGGCAGCACCATCACCATCGAGCGTGACCCCTTCAAGGCGGTCGAGGGCGCCGACCTGATCGTCGCCGATACGTGGGTGTCGATGCACGATGCCCAGTCCGCCAAGGAGCGGCGCCACAACATGCTGCGGCCCTACCAGGTCAACCGCGACCTGATGGCCGCCGCCGGCCCCGACGCGCTCTTCATGCACTGCCTGCCCGCGCACCGCGGCGAAGAGGTCACCTCCGAGGTCATGGACGGCCCGCAGTCGGTGATCTGGGACGAGGCCGAGAACCGGCTGCACGCCCAGAAAGCCATCATGCGCTGGTGCCTCGAAGGCTGATCCGACCCGCCCGCTGTCCTGCCTCCTCCGCGCGTCGCCGGGTCGCGCGCGCGAGGGGCTCGGCACAGGCGGGCAAGCGGGGCCGGGTGACGGCCCCCTCCGCGGCTTGCGCGATGGCGCCGCTCTCCTGTGCGTGAGGGCGCATTGTTCCGCGCGCCGCTTCACCTAGCTAGACCCGGTAGCACGACGAAGGAGAGGCAAATGGCAGACCCGAAGATCGGCGTCTACGGGCTGGGCACGATGGGCTCGGCGCTGGCGCTCAACATGGCCGATCACGGCATTCCCGTGGCCGTGTCGAACGTCACCGCGGATCTCATCGCGACATTTGAACGCCGGGCCACGCCCTTCGCGGAGCGCATCACCACGGCCCCGGACCTGCCGGCGCTGGTGGCAGCGCTGCCGAAGCCGCGGCTGCTGCTCGCGATGATCCCCTCGACCGGTCCGGTCGACGAGATGCTCGACACGGTGATACCGCTGCTCGAGCCGGGCGACACGGTGATCGACGCCGGGAACGCCGATTTCCACGCCACCCGCCGCCGGGCCGAGCGGCTGGCCGAGAGCGGCCTGCATTTCGTCGGCCTCGGCGTCTCCGGCGGCGAGGCAGGCGCGCGGCATGGCCCCTCGATGATGTTCGGCGGCTCCGCGCAGAGCTGGGCCGACCTCCAGCCGATCCTCGAGCCCATCGCCGCCCGCTTCGAGGGCACACCCTGCGTCGACCGCATGGGTCCCGACGGCGCCGGCCATTTCGTCAAGACAGTGCACAACGGCATCGAATACGCCGACATGCAGATGATCGCCGAGGTCTACGACCTGCTGCGCAACGGTCTCGAACATTCCGCCGAGGCGGTTGCCGACCGGCTCGAGGCCTGGAATGACGGCCCGCTCGGCAGCTACCTCTTCGAGATCACCGCGAAGATCCTGCGCTATGACGACCCGCTGGGCGAGGGCCCGATGGTCGACGCCATCCGCGACGCCGCCGGCCAGAAGGGCACCGGCCGCTGGACGGTGATCGAGGCGGTGCAACTCGGCCAGTCCGCGACGATGATCGAGGCGGCGGTGGCGGCCCGCTCCTGGTCCTCGGAAACCGGCCTGCGCGAGGCCGCCGGCAGCACCTTCGGCACCGCCCGTGACCGTCCCGCGATCGACGAGGGCGACCTCGAGGCGGCGCTGCTCGCCGCCCGCATCCTCGAGTACGCACAGGGCTTCCGCATCCTTGCCGCCGCCTCCGACCGCTACGGCTGGGGGCTCGACTATGCCGCCATCGCCCGCGTCTGGCGCGCCGGCTGCATCATCCGTGCGAAGCTGCTCGATGACATCTCCGAGGCCTTCACCGAGGGCACCCCACAGGGCCAACTCTTCCTCGCGCCGCGCTTCGCCGACATCTTCGCGACCGGCATTCCCGCGCTGCGCCGGGTCGTCGGTGCCGCCACGGCCGCGGGCTACCCGCTGCCGGTGCTGGGCGCCGCGCTCACCTTCTGGGACATGATGCGCCAGCCGCACGGCACCGCGAACCTGATCCAGGCGCAGCGCGACTTCTTCGGCAACCACGGCTACGACCGGCTCGACGGACAGGACAGTCACCACGGCCCCTGGTGGGACGACTGACGACTGACCGCGCCCCCGTCCTCGGAAATGCCAGAACCGTCTTAGGCCCCGCTCCCGCCTTCTTCTCTTTACAAATACCCTCGGGGGTGAGGCCGCAGGCCGAGGGGGCAGCGCCCCCTTACCGCCCGCGCGGCTTGGCGCGCAACGTCGGGTCGGCCTGGCGCGGATCCTCGGGCCAGGGGTGCCTGGGATACTGCGCCTTCATGTCCTTGCGCACGTCGGCGTAGGAGCCGTCCCAGAACCCCGGCAGGTCCATGGTGGTCTGCACCGGCCGTTGCGCCGGCGACAGCAGCGTGACCCGCAGCGGCGTCCGGCCCACCATCGGATGGTTGCGCTGGCCGAACATCTCCTGCAGCCGCAGCGCGATCTCCGGGTGCTCGCCGGAATAGTCGATCGGGATCTCGCGCCCGAGCGGCGTGGTGAAGCGCGCCGGCACCGCCGCGTCGAGTGCCTGCATCTGCCCCCAGTCGAGCCGGGCGCGCAGCGCCGGCAGCGGGTCGAAGCGCTTCCACTCCTCCGCCGTCTTCACGCCGCCGAGGAACGGCAGCAGCCAGTCCTCGAGCGTCTCCATCAGCGCGGGCTCCGACAGGTCGGGCAGGTCGAGCCCGGCTTCCCGCCCGAGCGCCACGCGGGCGCAGAAGCGGCGCGAGGCGTTCGGAAGCGCTAGCCCCAGTTCGCGCACGCCGTCGAGCATGGCGCGGGCGACGACCTCCTCCGGGGCGTCCTTCCAGATCCGGTCGTCGAGCGCGATGGCCCCGAAGCGTTCCTGCTGGCGCGCCACCACGCGGCGCTCGCGCTTCGACCAGGCGCAGCTGTCGTGCCAGCCGATCCGGTCGGCGTAGAGCGCGCGCAGTTCGCCCTCGGTGATCTGCGTCGCCTGCCGGATGCGGGCCTCGCGCGGGTTGCCGTCGGTGTCGGTGACGACGATCAGCCGCGCGCCGGCGAGCGGATCGCCCGCGTCCATCACCGCGCCCTTGCCGCCCGACAGCTGGAAGCGCGGCGCGTCGCCGTTGCGGTGCAGCCCCACGCGGTCGGGGTAGGCGAGCGCGGCCTGCGCGGCGGCACCGAGGACCTCGCCGTCGCCGGGCCCGGCCCGTTTCGCCAGCCGTTTCGCCTCGGTACGGATGCGTTCGAGCGCGCCGCGGTTCACCCCGTGCGGGCGCCTCTCGGCGAAGCGGCGCGGATCGGCGATGGCCTCGAGCCGCAGCGCGATGTCCGAGGGCGCGCCGGTCAGCGGGTCGCGGTCCGACAGCAGCGCCGCGAGCGGCGCCGCCTGTGGCCCCGCAAGGCTCAGCATGTGCGCCAGCCGCGGGTGCAGCGGCAGCTTCGCCAGCATCTTGCCATGCGGCGTGACGAGGTTGGCCTCGTCGAGCGCGCCGAGCATCCGCAACAGCGCCTGCGCCTCGGCGTAGGCACCGGGGTTGGGCGGGCTCGGGAACGGCAGGTCGTCGGGCGTGGCACCCCAGAGCGCCAGTTCCAGCGCCAGTCCCGAAAGGTCGGCGCTCTCGATCTCGGCCGGCGGATAGGCCTGCAGTGCGCCTTCCTCGCCCTTGGTCCAGAGCCGGTAGGCGGTGCCCTCGGCGACACGGCCCGCGCGGCCGGCGCGCTGGGTGGCCTCGGCGCGGGTGACGCGCTCGGTGACCAGCCGCGACATGCCGGAGCCGGGATCGAAGCGGGCGCGACGGGCGCGGCCGCCGTCGACCACCACGCGGATGTCCTCGATGGTGAGCGAGGTCTCGGCGATGGCGGTGGCGAGCACCAGCTTGCGTCCCTCTGGCTCGGGCCGGATCGCCGCGCGCTGCGCCGCGAACTCCATCGCGCCGAACAGCGGCCGGATCGTCACGTCGGCGGGCAGGCGCTTTCTCAGCAGCGCCTCGGTGCGGCGGATCTCGCCCTCGCCGGGCAGGAAGGCGAGGATGCCGCCCTTGGTCTCGCCTGCCGCCTTCGCGATCAGATCGGCCATCGATTCCTCGAAGCGCTGCCGCTTCGGCAGTGGCGCGTCGAGCCAGCGGGTCTCGACCGGGAAGGCGCGGCCCTCGGAGGTGATCACCGGCGCCTCCATCAGCTCGGCCACGGGGCCCGCGTCGAGGGTCGCCGACATCGCCAGCAGGATCAGGTCGTCGCGCAGCGCGCCGGCGATCTCGAGGCAGAGCGCGAGGCCGAGGTCGGCGTTGAGCGAGCGTTCGTGGAACTCGTCGAAGAGCACCGCGCCGACGCCCGAGAGCTCGGGATCGGACTGGATCATCCGGGTCAGGATGCCCTCGGTCACCACCTCGATGCGGGTGCGCTTCGAAACCTTCGCCTCGCCGCGGATGCGGTAGCCCACGGTCTCGCCCACGTTTTCGCCGAGGCTCTCGGCCATGCGTGCGGCGGCGGCGCGCGCGGCGAGGCGTCGCGGCTCCAGCATGACGATGCGGCCGCCGGTGAGGCCGGCGTCGAGCATGGCGAGCGGCACGCGGGTGGTCTTGCCGGCCCCGGGCGGGGCCTGCAGCACGGCGCGCCCACGGTTGCGAAGGGCCGAGATGAGCGCGGGCAGGGCGTCGTCGATGGGCAGGCAGATCATGCCGGGCGTTATGCGGGATGCGGGGCGTGGCGTCGAGAGGGGCGCTGCCCCTCTTGGCGCGCGGGGCGCGCCAATTCACCCCGAGGGTATTTGGAAAACCGGAGAAGGGCCGGGGCGAGGGGGTAGACATCCCGGGCTTGCGGGGGTCATTTCGGGGAGAAGCAGGACAAGGGGCAGGGCATGGACATCGACGATCTGGCGGAGCGTATCCTGAAGGGGGAACGCCGGGCGCTGGCGCGGGCGATCACGCTGGTGGAAAGCGGGCGGGCGGATCACCGGGCGGAGGCGCGGGCGCTGATCGAGCGGCTGCGCGGGCACGGGCGCGAGGCGCTGCGGATCGGGCTTTCGGGCACGCCGGGGGTCGGCAAGTCGACCTTCATCGAGAGCTTCGGCATGATGCTCATCGCGCAGGGGCTGAAGGTCGCGGTGCTGGCAGTGGACCCGTCCTCGGCGCGGTCGGGCGGCTCGATCCTCGGCGACAAGACGCGGATGGAGCAGCTGAGCCGCGAGCGTGACGCCTTCATCCGGCCGTCGCCGTCGCAGTCGCACCTCGGCGGCGTGGCGCGGCGCACGCGCGAGGCGATCGACCTCTGCGAGGCGGCGGGATTCGACGTGATCCTCATCGAGACGGTGGGCGTGGGTCAGTCCGAGACGGTGGTGGCCGAGATGTCGGACCTGTTCATGCTGCTGCTGGCGCCCGCCGGGGGCGACGAGTTGCAGGGGGTGAAGCGCGGGATCATGGAGACCGCCGACATCATCCTCGTCAACAAGGCCGACGGCGAGCTGAAGGCCACGGCGACGCGCACCTGCGCCGACTATGCCGGCGCGCTGCGGCTGCTGCGCAAGCGGCCGCAGGACCCCGAGGGCTTCCCCAAGGCGCTGACCGTCTCGGCGGTCGAGCAGAGCGGGCTGGAACATGCCTGGGAGGAGATGCAGGCGCTGACCGACTGGCGGCGCGAGACCGGCCATTTTGCCGGGCGGAGGGCCGAGCAGGCGCGCTACTGGTTCGAGGCGGAGGTGCGCGAGGGGCTGCTGGCGCGGCTCAGGCGCGAGCCGGTCAGGGGCGCGATGCAGGCGCTGGCGCGGCAGGTCGAGGCGGGCGAGATCAGCGCCGCCGTCGCCGCCGAGGAACTGCTCGAGACCTACCTGGGGGAGAGCCAGCCCGCATGAGGGCCGAGCGCGTCTTCGACGGCGCGCTGCTGCGGGCCGATCTGTTCAAGGGCGACCGACGACGGCTTTTCGTGAGCTTCCGGCAACGGGTCGGCGCGCCGGGCACCTTCGAGGATGCGCGGCCGGTGCGGGCCTATACCGCGAAGGGCTACGCGCATCTGCATATCCAGAGCCGCTGGAACGACTGGTTCGTCAACGCCGAGACCCCGGCGCTGGAGGCGGCGCTGCGGGCGCTTGCGCCGCGCTACCTTCGGGCGGTGGCGCTGGGGTTCTCGATGGGCGGCTACGGTGCGCTGCGATTCTCCGGCGTGCTGGGGCTCGCGCAGGTGATCGCGGTGGCGCCGCAGGTCTCGATCGCGCCCGAGGTGGTGCCCTGGGACCCGCGCTACCGGGTCGAGGCCGGCGGCTTCGATGCCGTGGCGGGGGATCTGCGCCTGCACGGCAACCGCGACCTGCGCGGCGTGGTGCTCTGCGATCCCTTCCTCGGCATGGACCTGCGGCACGCGGCTCTGGCGCAGGCGCAGGCGTTGTTTCCGCGCCTGCGGATCTGCCGGCTTGCGGGCGGGGGCCATCCTCCGACGCGGGTGCTGCGGCAGGGCGGGGCATTCCCAGCGCTGCAGGCGCAGCTCTTTCACGGCGGTGTCGACGCGGCGGCGCTGATCGGCACGCACCGGCTGGCGCGGCGCTGCTCGCCGAGCTATTTCGCGCACATGAGCCGGGTCGCGAAACGGCGCGGGAGGCCCGTGCTGGCGGCGCGGCTGGAGGCCCTCGGAGCGGCGGCGGAGCCGGTCGTGAACAAGGGGTGAAAGGCTGCTTGCGAAGGGCTTGACGCGCAGGGGGCTTGAGGCTAGAGAAGCCCGACCAGATTCCGGGCGCCCCTGGCGGCGCCCTTTCATATTGGCGGAAAGATCGGCAGACACTGCCTGACAGCCGGATTTTCGCCCCGAGACGATGAGGATGGACCCATGTCGCGCGTATGCGAACTGACCGGCAAAGGCCCGATGACGGGTCACAATGTGAGCCACGCCAACAACAAGACCAAGCGGCGCTTCCTGCCGAACCTGAACGATGTCACCCTGCAGTCCGAGACCCTCGGACGCGGCGTCAAGCTGCGCATCTCGGCCTCGGCCCTGCGCTCGGTGGACCATCGCGGCGGTCTTGACAAGTTCCTTGCCAAGGCAAAGGACACCGACCTCAGCACCAATGCGCTGAAGGTGAAGAAAGAGATCGCGAAGGCCCAGGCCGCCCAGGCCTGATTCGCCGACTCCACAGGATTATCCACAGGCCCGGTGCGCGATGCGCCGGGCCTGTTTCCTTTTGTCGCGTTACATTTGGGCGAGTCTTGCCTACAGATTGCGCGATGCAACGGAAAAGATATCCCTTCGCTGCTTATCTGCTTGCGCTGGCGGTCGCGCTGACCGGTTACCAGATGGCGGTGGCGCGGGCGCAGCCGGCGCCGGCGGGCGAAGTGGTGATCTGCTCCGGGCTCGGCCTGGTCACCGTTCTGGTGGACGAGACCGGGGCACCGGTCAGCCGGGCGCATGTCTGTCCCGATGGGCTGCTCACGCTTTTCACCTCGGTCGGAGGTGGCTGGGAGCCGCCGGTTCATGCCTCTGTCTGGCACGACGTCGCGCAGGGCGACGCGATCTGGCGCGCCGAAGGGCGCCGCGCGCCGGGGCCGCAGGCCCGCGACCCGCCGCCGGGTGTCTGAACTCCATCTTCAAGGAAACAGACAGACCCAGAGGACGAACAGCATGAAATCCCTGATTCTCGCAGGTGCCGCGGCGCTTGCCTTCTCCGCTCCCGCCCTTGCCGACATCGTGGTCAAGGACGCCTACGCCCGCAGCGCCATGGCCACCGCCAAGACCGGCGCCGCCTTCATGGTGATCGAGAACACCGGCGCCGGGGACGACCGGCTGGTCTCGGTCAGTTCGGACGCGGCGGCCAAGGTGGAGCTTCACACCCATATCGCCGACGACAACGGCGTGATGCGGATGACCGAAGTCGAGGAAGGCTTCGTGATTCCCGCGAATGGCAGCCACGCTCTGAAGCGCGGTGGCGATCACGTCATGTTCATGGGGCTGACCGCGCCGTTCGAGCAGGACAAGACCGTGACCGTCACGCTGACGTTCGAGGCCGCCGGCGAGAAGGTGGTCGAGATCCCCGTCGATCTCGAGCGCCAGCCGACGCACGGCATGAAGCACGGCAACTGAGCCTAGTCCAGATTGCATGAGCGGCGCGCACTGGGCTCCGGTGCGCGCCGGTTTCATGCCTTCGGGGCGTCAGCAATCTATGCGCAGGACGGTATGCCGCGCAGCAGCGCTGCCACCCACTCGGGCACGATCCGGCTGGCCGGGCCGACGCGGTGCTCCTGGAAGATCCGGCTGACATCGCTGTCGCTGAGGTTCAGCTCGACCGTGCGTGCGCCGGCGAAGGTGGCTTCCTCCACGAAGCCGGCGGCGGGGTAGACCTTGCCCGAGGTGCCGACGGCAGCGAAGAGATCGCAGGTCAGCAGGTGCTCCTCGATGCGGTCCATGTGATAGGGCATCTCTCCGAACCACACGACATCGGGCCGGCCAGCCCCGGCGCCGCAGGCGGGGCAGGGCTCGCCCACGACCATCTCGGGCGGCGCCGGCCAGCGGTGCCCGCAGGCATGGCAGAGCGCGCTGTCGAGGGCGCCGTGCATGTGGATGACCTCGGCGCCGGCCTTCTCGTGCAGCCCGTCGACGTTCTGCGTGACGATCACCACCTCGCCGGGCCAGTCGCGCTGGAGCCGCGCAAGCGCCTCGTGGGCAGGGTTCGGCGTCGCCTCGGCGGCCTGCGCGCGCCGGGCGTTATAGAAGCCGTGCACCAGCGCCGGATCATGCGCGAAGCCCTCGGGCGTGGCCACGTCCTGGATGCGGTGTTTCGCCCAGAGGCCGCCCTCGTCGCGGAACGTGCCCAGCCCGCTTTCCGCCGAGATGCCGGCGCCGGTCAGAATGACGATCTTGTCGGCCATGCCGCTTTTCCCCCTGTGTCGAACCGTTTAGGGTCGGGCGCGAAAGGAAGCGCCCATGGTCCAGAGTATTCTCTTCGTCTGTCTCGGCAACATCTGCCGGTCGCCCTCGGCCGAGGGCGTGCTGCGTGCCATGGCCGAGGCGCGCGGGCTCGCGCTCGAGATCGACAGCGCCGGAACCGACGCCTTCCACGTCGGCGAACAGCCCTATCCGCCGATGCAGCGCGTGGCGCGGACGCGGGGGTACGATCTCTCGGGGCAGCGGGCGCGGCGCTTCACCCCGGATGATTTCGACCGGTTCGACCTGATCCTTGCGATGGACGAGGCCAACTTCGCCCATCTTGAGCGGGCCCGTCCGGAGAATAGCCGCGCCGGGCTTGGTCTGTTCATGGATTACGCGCCCGGGGCCGGCACACACGAGGTGCCAGACCCCTATTACACGCGCGATTTCGAGGGCACGCTGGACCTGATCGAAGCCGCGGCCGAGGGGCTGCTGGCTCAGTTGGCGGAATAGATCGACCGCGCCACGAGCCATGTGACCGGCAGCGCGACGACCGCGCCCACGAAGGCGCCGGTCACGATGGGCACGAGCGTGTCGTAGCCGGTCACCAGCGCGACGACGACGAGGCTGCCTGCCAGGGTCGTGCCGATCAGCGAATAGAGAATGCCTGCGAGTCTGAGCATGTCGGGTCTCCGGATGTGGCGCGTTCAGGCGACATGTCATTCGAAACAGCAGTTGGTTTCCTTGATTCGCATCAACTGTCGAGGCGGGAATCCGGCACCTTGTGCGGGCGGGGAAGCTGCCGCTAACCTCGCGGAAGGTGTTTTCAGAACCAGAGGTATTTCCCCCATGCACAGAGTGTGGCTGCCCGGTGCGCTTCTCGCAGGCCTCGCCGCCTGCGCGCCGACGACGCAGGACGTGGACGGCGTCCGCGTGCTCTATGAAGCCAATTGCGCGGTGCGGCCCGGCAATTGCGGCTACGAGAACACGCCGGTCCGGGTGGTCGACAGGCCGGTGACGCTGCCGAAGCGGGCCTATACCTTCTTTCCGCTGGCCGAGCCGCTGCGCTTCGTGGATGCCAACCGCAGGGTCTGGCACGCGCCGGCGGGCACGCTCACCGACGGCGCCTCGATTCCGAAGATCTTCGTGTCGATCCTCGGTCGGCCTACCGCGCCGGAATACGTCGACGCCGCCGCCATGCACGATGCCTATTGCGGGGTCGGGAACGAAGGCGGCGCCTTCTACCACCAGGCGCGCTGGGAAGACGTGCACCGGATGTTCTTCGACGCGCTGGTGGTGTCGGGTACGCCCGAGCGCCGCGCCAAGGTGATGTTCGCGGCGGTGTGGCTCGGCGGGCCCCGCTGGAAGGTCTACTACACGCTGGACGCGCTGCCGGTGGCCACGAAGCAGCAGGCCATGGCGCAGGCGATGGCCTATATCGAGGCAAACGACCCGAGCCTGTCTCAGCTCGTCCGGTATCTCGAGAGACTGGAAAAGCGGATGATCCGGCAGCATCCGGACCTCTACCCGCATCTCAACCCGGGCGATGACGACCGGATGGGATACGAGGAAGAGCCCTACGAACCCTCTGAGCCAGAAGGGCCCTACGAGCCACCGGTTCAGGACGATGTCTTTGACGAGGGGGCCGGGGAGGGCACCGCGCTCTGAGCGCGGTGGCCGTCGCAGGGAGCGGTCCGGACTGCCGGGCGCCCCGCTGGACCAAGAGGGGCGGCGCCCGTCCTCGGGCGCCGCGTCCGGAGCGGCCGGTTCAGACCAGCCGCGAGCTTTCCTTGGCCGCGCGGACGAAGTCCTTGAAAAGCGGGTGCGGATCGAAGGGCTTCGACTTCAGCTCAGGGTGGAACTGCACGCCGATGAACCACGGGTGATCCGGCCATTCCACGATTTCCGGCAGGCGACCGTCGGGCGACATGCCCGAGAAGCACAAGCCACCCTTCTCGAGCGCCTCGCGATACTTGATGTCGACCTCGTAGCGGTGGCGGTGACGCTCGTCGATGGCGGTGGTGCCGTAGACCTGCGCGACCTTCGAGCCTTCCTTGAGGACGGCGTCATAGGCGCCGAGACGCATGGTGCCGCCCTTGTCGTCGGCAACCGAGCGGTTGACCTTCTCGTTGCCCTGCACCCACTCCTTGAGGTGGTAGACGACCGGCTCGAAGCGCTTCTCGCCCTTCTCGTGGTCGAATTCCTCGGAGCCGGCCTTGGACACGCCGGCCACGTTGCGGGCCGCCTCGATCACCGCCATCTGCATCCCGAGGCAGATCCCGAGATAGGGGATCTCGTGTTCGCGGGCGAACTTGGCCGCCTTTATCTTGCCCTCGGTGCCGCGCTCGCCGAAGCCGCCGGGAACGAGGATCGCGTCGTAGCCCTCGAGGTAGGGCGAGGGGTCTTCGCGTTCGAAGAGCTCGGCATCGACCCAGTTCAGCTTGACCTTGACCCGGTTGGCGATGCCGCCATGGGTCAACGCCTCGGCGATGGATTTGTAGGCATCCTCGAGCTGCGTGTACTTGCCGACGATGGCGACGTTTACCTCGCCCTCGGGGTTGTGGATGCGCTCGGAGACGTCATCCCATTTCGAGAGATTCGGCTGCGGGGCAGGGGTGATCTGGAAGGCGTCGAGCACCGCCTGGTCGAGCCCTTCGCGATGGTAGGCGAGCGGCGCGTCGTAGATCGACGGCAGATCCTGCGCGGCGATGACGCTCTCGGGGCGGACGTTGCAGAACAGCGCCAGCTTCTCGCGCTCCTTCTGCGGGATCGGCCCCTCGGAGCGGCAGACGAGGATGTCCGGCGCGATGCCGATCGAGCGCAGTTCCTTGACCGAGTGCTGCGTCGGCTTGGTCTTCAGCTCGCCCGACGCCTTGATCCACGGCAGCAGCGTCAGGTGCATGAAGATGCACTGGCCGCGCGGCTTGTCCTGACCGAACTGGCGGATCGCCTCGAAGAATGGCAGGCCCTCGATGTCGCCGACGGTGCCGCCGATCTCGCAGAGCATGAAGTCGACCTCGTCCTCGCCGACCGACAGCCAGTCCTTGATCTCGTTGGTGACGTGCGGAATGACCTGGATGGTCTTGCCGAGGTAGTCGCCGCGGCGCTCCTTCTCGAGCACGTTGGTGTAGATGCGCCCCGAAGAGACCGAGTCGGTCTTGCGGGCGGGCACGCCGGTGAAGCGCTCGTAGTGACCGAGGTCGAGGTCGGTCTCGGCGCCGTCATCGGTGACGAAGACCTCGCCGTGCTCGAACGGCGACATCGTGCCCGGATCGACGTTCAGGTAGGGATCGAGCTTGCGCAGCCGGACGGAAAAGCCGCGCGCCTGAAGAAGCGCGCCGAGCGCGGCCGACGCAAGGCCCTTGCCAAGCGAAGATACCACACCGCCGGTGATGAAGATGTAACGTGCCATGGTGGCGCGACCCCGTGATTTTTCTCAAGTTCAGGACACCCGCAGTCCTTCAGGACCGCAGCATCACGGGAGTCCATCTTATAGAGATTCGCGCATCACTGTCCAGACGACCGCAAGATGCTGTTGCGGTGCCGGGCGCGGCCCTCAATCTATGGTGGTTTGTCTGCTGCGCTTAGTCCGCGCGCGGAACCAGAGGAGCGTCGGGCGACGTGTTGCCGTCTTCCGCCGAGGGCGGGGGCAGCAGTGCGTCGGTGTCAATCCCGTCGGTGCCGGTCGCGGAACCGCCTGTCTCGGCCGCCGGAGCGTTGCCGGTCAGCCGGTCCATGACCGAAACGCCCGAGGCATCCTGCGCCGCGATGACGGTCAGCGTCAGCGAGGTGACGATGAACCCGATGGCAAGCGCCCAGGTGACCTTTCCGAGGGCCGTCGCGGCCGCGCGCTGGCTCATTGCGCCGCCGCCGCCGCCCATGCCGAGCCCGCCCCCTTCGGAGCGCTGCAGCAGCACCACGCCGATCAGCGAGAGCGCGAGGAGAAGATGCACGATGAGAATGACGTTCTGCATGGAAGGTCCCGAAGCCTGCGGTCTTGGCGCGCTATGTAGGGGAAGCAGCCGAGGGGCGCAACCCGCGACATGACCCCTGTGCGCGGCTGTCCGCATAACGTCGGGACGCTGCCGTGCAGCGTTAGCGCCTATCATTCAGAGGTTGTTTGATCGTTCGGTCAAAATGACCACAGGTAGTGCTTGCCGGATGAAAATGCCGCAGATAGGCTTTTTGCATGAGTCAGGACAAACCCCTTCTGGGCATCATGCTGATGCTCGGCTTCTGCATCGTTGCGCCGCTCGCCGATGCGGTTGCCAAGATCCTCGGGCCGCATGTGCCCCTCGCGGAGCTTGTCTTCGTCCGGTTCGCGATACAGGCGGCGGTTCTGATCCCGCTCATGGTTCTGACCGGGCGCGCCTGGCGGTTCCGCCGCAAGGTCATGGCGATCACCTTCCTGCGCACGCTGCTGCATATCCTCGGTATCGGAATGATGGTGTCCGCGCTGCGCTACCTGCCGCTCGCCGACGCGGTTGCGATCGCCTTCATCATGCCGTTCCTGATGCTTCTCCTGGGCCACTTCGCACTGGGAGAAGAGGTCGGCTGGCGCCGGCTCGCGGCCTGTGCGGTCGGCTTCGTCGGCACGCTGATGGTCGTGCAGCCCGCCTTCCGTGATGTGGGCTGGCCGGCGCTCCTGCCGCTCGGGGTCGCGGTGAATTTCTCGGTCTTCATGCTCACCACCCGCATCATCTCGCGCGAGATCGACGCGATCTCGCTTCAGGCGATTTCCGGCATCATGGCGGTTGTGGTGATCGGCCTGCTCCTGCTTGTGATCCCCGAGGGCCGCGTGCCCGACATCGCCTGGCGCTCGGTCGGGCTGGACCTCTGGGGGCTGCTGCTCGCCATCGGCCTGCTCGGCACGCTGGGTCACCTGCTGATGACCTGGTCCCTGCGCTACGCACCGGGGGCAACCCTCGCGCCGATGCAGTATCTCGAGATCCCCTTCGCCACGATCTTCGGGTTCCTGATCTTCGGAGACCTGCCGAACCCGCTTGCCACTCTCGGCATCAGCATCACGATGGCAGCCGGACTCTACATATTCATGCGCGAGCGGGCCACGCTTCGGGCGCAGAAAGAAGCCCCTGCGCCAGTGCCGGAAGTTGTTCCACCGGCAGAATGACCAGCATCAGGGGCGCGTCGAAGCTTAGCTCGAGGCATTCCGCGTTGGTCTCGTTCGAAGTGCCGACGCGCAGCCCGGGGGCGAAATCGAGCCCCGAAAGCGGCCAGCGCAGGCCGGTGCTGTCTCCGCGCACATCCCCCATCGGAAACAGCGAGACTCGCGTGCGCGGTGGCAGTGCGAGCCCCAGCCGCGGCGGCGCCAGCGCGATGATGTCGGACTGGCCGATCAGGATGCAGCGCTTCTCGGCTCGGCGGGCAAGCACCGTGAGGCCCGCAAGCTGGTGATCGATGCGCGGATCCAGAAAGCCCGTGCCGTAGATGAGCGGTGCCGCGATGTTCCTCAGGCACTTGTCGAAATCGGTGCTGTCCTGTTCGGGAATGTGGTGAATCCGCTCCGGCGGGATCTGCGCCCGCGCCTCGTCGGGCAGGGAGTCGAGGTCGCCGATGACCGCCTCGGGCGTTATGCCGTGCCGCAGCAGCGTGTCCGCACCGCTGTCTGCCGCGACATGCCGGCGGCAGTCGGCCAGCAGCGCATTCAGCACGTCTGGGTTGCTCGTGCCGCCGCCGACAAGAAGGATCGGCTCGGAGCTTTGGACAATTGATCGATTCATGGTGAATTAATGGCTTTTCGCGAAACAGGACACAATGTGGACACGAAATGATACGCTCCATTCCCAAGATTCGTTCGGCTTTCGTCTCGGATGTCATGGTAAATGCTTTGTTGCATAGCGAATGAAAGTGAGCAGCAATGGTGAGTTCGAGCAAGATTCTGACGGTCTCCTACGGCACCTTCTCCTGCACGGCGGAAGGCTTCGAGGATCCGCTCGGGGTGGTCAAGGACACCACCCATTTCTTTCGTGGCATCGTTCACGAGGACCGTTTCTTCGGTGCCGAGCCGCCGCAGTTCGACCCCGAACTCGCTGCCCAGCTCCTGCAGGCGCAACTCGCGTCCGAGCCAGGCGAGGGTGCGCTGACGCTGCAAAACCCCTATCGCGGGGGCGGCGCGTCGCCGGGTGCGCTGAGCGCCGCGCTTTCAGCCGGCCCGGTGACGGTGCGCAAGGCGCCGCAGGCCGAGCAGGCGCCGGTCGAGGAGGCAGAGATCGCAGCAGAGCGTGGCGACGAGCCCGCGAGTGTCGAGCCCGAAGCAAAGCCGACTGCGACTCCGCATCAGGAGACCATTGCCGGCGCACCGGAAGCGTCCGCCCCGGTCGAGACGCCGACGCCGCAGCCTTCCGAGGAACCCCGGGGCGCGGCAGATGCCGCCCCCGAGTCGATCGACGCCGACCTGATCGAGCCGGAAGAAGAGAGCCGCGGGCTCGCAGACAGCATCGCCGCGGCGCTTGCCGAGAGCGATGTCGTGCCGTCTGAGGGCGCGCCGGGCGCCGACAGTCTCGAAGCGGAGGCCGAGTATTTCGAGGATATCGAGGAAGTCGAGACGCCTCCGGCACGTCCGCGCCCCGCTGCGGCCTCGACCGATCCCGAGAGTGTCGCGGCCAAGCTGCGCCGTATCCGCGAGGTCGTCTCGGCCGGCAAGCCCGCAGCGCGCCGGCTCTCGCTGGAAGACGAGAACGGAGACGCGACCGCGCGGCAGGAGGACCTCGCTGTCGACAAGCTGCCGGAAGCCGAGTTCGATGAGGAGCCCGATGACGCTTCCGCCGCGCCGGCAGCGTCCGCCGCGCAGCGCCGGTCGCCGGCAGAAGCGCCTCTGCCCCCCGTTCGTCGCGCCCGTGCGCGTGTCGTTAAAGTGAAGCGGGCGCAATTCGACACTGCCGTGGCCAAGGGGGCGCTCGAAGAAGTGCAGGAGGCCGCAGAACCCGCGCGTCAGGATACGGTAAGCAGCCTCAGCCGCGAGGACGAAGACGATCTCGTCCGCGAACTTGCCGCCGTGAAAGCCGAGCTCGAGGCGGACTTTGGCAACGCATGGAACGATGAGGATACGCAGGATGTGCGCCCGTCGGCCGGTGTCGATGATGTCGACGAAGCGGTTTCTTCGGTTGTGGCCGAAGACGAGGGGGGCGACTGGGATTTCGGCGACGAGTGGGGCGAGGAGGACGATGCCTTCGGCGCGCCCGAGCGCTCGGAGGACGAGGTCGATGACGAGCGTGCGCTGCTCGATGACGACGCCTGGGGCGACGAGGACGAGGATACTTCGGAACCGGTCGTGCGGTTCCTCGACGAGACCGAAGGCGAGGGAGATCAGCTGTCGGAGGAGGCTGCGGAAGAAATCCAGCGCGCTGCGGCCGAAAGCGCCCGCAAGGCCGTTAAAATGTCGAGCCCTGCGCGAGCCATGCTCACGGAGAAGAGCGTACGCGACAACGACGCGTCGCGCATTCTCGACGAAACCAACACCCAGCTCGAGGAGCCCGAGGGCAACCGGCGGCGCAGCGCCATCGCGCATCTGCGCGCCGCCGTGGCCGCAACCCGGGCCGACAAGCTGCTGGGCCGCAAGGCCGACAGCGAGGAGGTCATCGAGCCCTACCGCGAGGATCTTGCCAACGCGGTGCGCCCGCGTCGCCCGCGGGCGCCCGAGAGCCACACCGAACGCCCCGTCGAGCCCGGCCGCCAGGCGCCGCTCAAGCTCGTGGCCGAACAGCGTGTCGATGCGTCCATGGCGCCGGCCCGCCCGCGCCGGGTCCGCCTGAGCGATTTCGAGGATGAGATCGGTTCCGGCGAAGAGGTCGGGGATTTCGCCGAATACGCGCAGAGCGTCGGTGCCAGTGACCTGCCCGAGCTGCTCGAGGCGGCGGCGGCCTACATGTCCTTCGTCGAGGGGCGCGAGCAGTTCTCGCGGCCGCAGCTCATGACCAAGGTGCGGCAGGCGGAGGCCAGCGAATCCAGCCGCGAGGACCGGCTGCGCTCGTTCGGCCAGCTCCTGCGCGAGGGCAAGATCGAGAAGACCCGCGGTGGGCGCTTCACCGCCTCGGAGCGGATCAGCTTCAAGCCCGACGCCCGCGCGGCCGGCTGACACGGGTTTCGATCCGACGAGATGGACGGCGGGTGCGTGAGCGCCCGCCGTTTCGCTTGTTTGGGTCGTGGGGCAGGGGGCGCTGCCCCCTCTGCGGCTGCGCCGCATTCACTCCCGAGGGTATTTGGAAAGAGAAGAAGGGACCGGCGTCAGCCGCGGCGGTCGATCTTGGTGCTCAGGTGGATGAGGCTTTCCGAGCTGCGCACGCCCCGGGCCTCGGCGATGCGGTCGAGGGTGGCGTCGAGTTCCTCGGTCGAGGCGGCGCAGACGATGACCATGAGATCGACCCGCCCCGAGGCGGTGTGCACGGTCTCGACCGCGGGCAGCTGGCGGAGGCGAGAGAGCACTTCGGCCTGCGCGCGCGGCTCGATGCAGACGAGCACCGTGGCGCGGATCGCCTCCTTCAGCGCGGCGCCACGGCGGATGGTGAAGCCGGCGATGGCGCCCCGGGCGACGAGCCGCTCGATCCGGGCCTGCACGGTGGTGCGGGCGAGGCCGAGACGGCGCGCGAGATCGGAGACGGGCATGCGCGCATCGGCGGAGAGCAGCGCTACGAGCGCCCGGTCGGTTTCGTCGATTTTGGTCATGGTCTCGTCAAATTGCCCTCTCTTGCGTGCAGTTTGCCAAATCCGCCGGACGAAATCGAGCGTTTCCGCATGCACACTGGACAGAAACAGCGTGAACAGGAAGGACATGTCATGGGGATCGAGCAGACCCTCTTGCCCACACCCGAGCGATGGCTGGCGCGGAGCTGTCCTGACGACCCGGTCTTCTTCTTCTGTCCGGTCCGGCTGCAGCAGGTCGCCCGGCGGTTTCGCGAGGGGTTTCCCGGTCTGGTGACCTACGCGGTGAAGGCGAACCCGGCGCCGGAGGTGCTCGACGGGCTGGTCGCGGCGGGCGTGCGCGCCTTCGACGTGGCCTCGCCGGCGGAGATGGCGCTTGTCCGCCGACACTGTCCGGATGCGGTGCTGCATTATCACAACCCGGTGCGCTCGGAAGCCGAGATCGAGGCTGGGATCGAGCAGGGCTGCGTCTCGTGGTCGGTCGACCGGATGCGCGAGCTCGACAAGCTGGCGCGGCTGCCGCGCGGCACCGAGGTCGCGGTGCGGCTGAAGCTGCCGGTGACGGGCGCGGCCTATGATTTCGGCGCCAAGTTCGGCGCCGAGCCCGGGCTCGCGGTGGCCCTGTTGCGGCGGGTGGCGGAGATGGGGTTCACGCCCTCTCTGACCTTTCACCCGGGAACGCAGTGCCGGACCGCGGCCCCTTGGGCGCGTTATATCCACACGGCCGCGGAGATCGCCCGCGAGGCTGGCGTCGCGCTCTGTCGGCTGAATGTCGGGGGCGGCTTTCCCTCGGACCGTGGCGAGGGGCGACCGGAGCTCGAGACCATCTTCGACACCATCTCCGGGGCGGCCCGTGCGGCCTTTGAGAGCCCGCCGCAGCTGGTCTGCGAGCCGGGGCGGGGGCTCTGTGCCGAGGCGCTGATGCTGGCGCTTCGGGTGAAGACGGTCGAGGAGGAGGCGGTCTTCGTCAACGATGGCATCTACGGTGGCATGGCGGAATGGCGTGACCTCGGGCCGATGGGGCGGTTGCGGGTGGTGCGGCCGGACGGGCTGCCGCGCGGCGGGGCTCTGCGTGCGCGCATCGTCTTCGGTCCGACCTGTGACAGCCTCGACCGGCTGCCCGAGCCGGTGGTGCTGCCGGAGGCGATCCGAGAGGATGACTATATCGTCTTCGAGGGAATGGGGGCCTATTCCCGTGCGCTCGTGACAGGCTTCAACGGCTACGGTGCGCGCAGGATCGTGCGGATGACGGCAGGCTGCTGAGATTTCCGCCTCGCGGCGCTGGACATGGGCCGGGGCCTGCTTACAGTCGCGCGAAACGGACAAGCGACGCGCGAGGGATCCCCGATGGAGAAGTTCGGCAAGAGCCAGTCATTCAAGCGCAGCGAGGACGTGCGCTTTCTCACCGGCCACGGGCGCTACGTCGACGACATCGCGCCGGATGGAGCCCTGCACGCGATCCTGCTGCGCTCGCCCGTGGCACATGCGACGATCACCACGCTTGACGTGTCCGAGGCGCGCGAGGCGCCGGGTGTGCATCTCGTGCTGACGGTGGACGACCTGCTGGCGGCGGGGATGGACGTGCGCATGGATGGCGCGGTGCTGACCAACCGCGACGGCTCGAAGGCGGCCGATCCCGAGCGGCCGATGCTCGCGCGGGGCAAGCTGCGCCACGTGGGCGAGCCCGTGGCACTGGTGGTGGCCGAGACCATCGACCAGGCCCGCGACGCGGCCGAGCTGATCGAGCTCGACTACGACGAACTGCCGGCGCATGTCGAGCTGGCGCCGGGGGGCGAGACGATCCATCCCGAGGCGCCGGACAACCGGGCCTTCGACTGGGGCATGGGCGACGAGGCCGCCACCGCCGCGGCGTTCGAGGCGGCGGCGCGAACCGTGCGGCTTGAGGTCGGTGACAACAGGGTCATCGTCAACGCCATGGAGGGGCGCGGCTGCTACGCCGAGTGGGACGGTGCCCGCATCCACGTGGCCTTCAACGGGCAGGGCGTGTGGGACATGAAGTCCGAGCTGGCGCATGCCATGGGGCTGGACGAGGGCGCGGTGCGCATCACCAACCCCGACGTGGGCGGCGGCTTCGGGATGAAGGCGGCCTCCTATCCGGAATATTTCTGCGTCGCGCAGGCGGCCCGCGTGCTGGGCCGCCCGGTGCGCTGGATGTCGGAGCGTACCGAGGGCATGCTGTCGGACCACGCGGGGCGCGATCTCGTGACCATGGCCGAGCTTGCCTTCGACGCCGACAACCGGATCACCGGGTATCGCATCCACACGATCTGCAACCTCGGGGCCTACAACTCGGGGTTCGGTCAGCCGATCCAGACCCAGCTCTTCTCGAAGGTGCTGACCGGCACCTACGACATCCCCGCCGCCTGCATGCGGGTCGAGGGGATCTACACCAACACCACGCAGGTCGACGCCTACCGCGGCGCCGGCCGCCCCGAGGCGATCTACGTGCTCGAGCGGGTGATGGACCGGGCGGCGCGCGAGCTGGGGCTCGACCCGAGCGAGCTGCGCAGGATCAACTTCATCAAGGACTTCCCCTACACGACGCCCACGGGCGAGACTTACGACGTGGGCGATTTTCCCCGCGTGCTCGACCATGCCATCGCCGACGCGGATGTCGCGGGCTTTGCCGCCCGCCGCGCCGAGAGCGAGGCACAGGGAAAGCTGCGGGGGCTCGGGCTCTGCTTCTACATCGAGTCGATCCTCGGCGACCCCGCCGAGGACGTGAAGGTCGCCTTCACCGAGGATGGCGGCGCGACGATCTACGTCGGCACCCAGTCGAACGGCCAGGGCCACGAGACCGTGTTCGCGAAGTTCCTCAGCGACCAGACCGGCATCCCCTTCGAGAAGATCGGTTTCGTGCAGGGCGACAGCGACCTGATCGCGCGCGGTGGCGGCACCGGCGGCTCGCGCTCGGTGACCACGCAGGCGAACGTGACGCTGGCCTGCGTGAACCAGATGGTCGAGGGCTTCTCGACGTTTCTCGCCGAGGAGATGGGTGTCGATGCGGGGGCGGTGGCCTTCGACGACGAACGCTTCCGGGCCGAGGGATCGAACCTCACACCGACCATGCTCGAGGTGGCGGACATGGCCCGCGCGAAGGGACGCGAGGACCTGCTGACCTGGGCCGCCCGCGATCGGATCGAGGCGCGCTCCTACCCCAACGGCGCGCATTTCGCCGAGGTCGAGATCGACCGGGAGACCGGCGTCGCAGAGGTGGTGAAATACACCGTGGTCGACGATTTCGGCAACCTGATCAACCCGATGCTGGCCGAGGGGCAGGTGCACGGCGGCGTGGCTCAAGGACTTGGTCAGGCCCTCTGCGAGCGGGTCGTCTTCGACGAGGACGGGCAGTTGCTCTCCGCGACCTTCATGGACTACGCGATGCCGCGCGCCGACGATGTGCCGTTCATCCGTTTCGATGTCGAGCCTGTGCCTTCGACGGGCAACCCGATGGGGATGAAGGGTTGTGGCGAGGCGGGCACGGTGGGCGCGCTGGCCGCCGTCTCGAACGCGGTGCAGGATGCGCTCTGGCCGTTGGGCGTGAAGCAGGTCGACATGCCGTTCACGCCGATGCGGCTCTGGAACCTGATGCAGGGCGCGCCGATGGCTGCCGAGTAAGGGTCGCCGGATGCAGGGCAGACTTTTTGGAAACGTCAAGTTTTTTGGTCACGCTTCGTTGAACGGACTTCCATTTGTGGCTTTCGCGCCCATATCGAGTGCAGGATCGCGGAGCCGGAACCTCCGCGACGCCTTCACTGTCCCTCGTTCCGCACTGGCGCCCAAGGCTTTCCTTGGGCGCTTTTTCTTTGTCGAGGCGCAGGCTAGGGTGCCCGCATGAGCTATTCCGACGCTTTCCTGAAAGAGATTCTCGCGCGCACCAAGGTGGTCGCGGTGGTGGGGGTATCGCTCAACCCGATCCGACCGAGCTATTACGTGGCGCGCTACCTGAGCCTCAAGGGCTATCGCGTCATCGGCGTGAACCCCGGTCACGTGGGCGCGACGCTCTTCGGTGAAGAGGTGAGGGGCGCCATCGAGGACCTGCCGGCCGAGGTGGACATGGTCGACATCTTCCGTCGGCCCGAGGCCGTGCCGCCCATCGTCGCGGCGGCGCTTGACCACCTGCCGAACCTGCGGACCGTCTGGATGCAGATCGGCGTCGAGCACGCGGAGGCCGCCGCGGCGGCCGAGGCGCGTGGCATCGAGGTGGTGATGAACCGCTGCCCGAAGATCGAGTACCAGCGCCTGCACGGCGAACTGCGCATGGGTGGCTTCAACACCGGCGTCATCTCGTCGAAACTCTGACGCCGGTCGACGCTCGTTGCCGGAGGCAACATCGCCCCGCCCACCGTCCCGCAGGCCGACGCAAGGGTCTTCTCCGGTTTTCAAATACCCTCGGGGGAGTCGCGCGTAGCGCGGCGGGGGCCGAGCCCCCAGGCAACGTCAGCCGCCCCGCGATGCCTTCTCGGCCAGGCCGGACCGCCCCTGCCGACGGGCGAGCTCCTCCATCACATCCGCCAACGGAAGATCGCGCGCCTTCAGCATCACCAGAAAGTGGAATAGAACGTCCGCCGCTTCGCCGGTGAGCTTCTCGCGGTCGCCCTTCACTGCCTCGATGATTGCCTCGATCGCTTCCTCGCCGAATTTCTCGGCGCATTTCTCGGGGCCCTTGGCCAGGAGCTTGGCCGTCCAGCTTTCGTCGGGCGAGGCTTCGGCGCGGGCGGCGACGATGGCTTCGAGGTCTTCGAGCGTCATCAGAACCTCACGGGAATGCCCGCGTCGGCCATGTGCTGCTTGGCCTCCGCGATGGTGTATGTGCCGAAGTGGAAGATCGACGCCGCGAGCACCGCCGAGGCGTGGCCCTCGGTCACGCCCTCGACGAGGTGATCGAGCGTGCCGACCCCGCCCGATGCGATGACCGGCACATCCACCGCGTCGGAGATCGCGCGGGTCAGGGGGATGTTGAAGCCCTGTTTCGTGCCGTCCCGGTCCATCGAGGTCAGTAGGATTTCCCCGGCGCCCTTCGCGGTGACGGTGCGCGCGAAGTCCAACGCGTCGATGCCGGTGGGTCGACGGCCGCCGTGGGTGAAGATCTCCCACTTGCCGGGGGCGACGGTCTTGGCGTCGATCGCCACGACGATGCATTGCGAGCCGAAGTGATCGGCGGCCTCGGCCACCACGTCGGGGTTGGCGACGGCGGCGGAGTTGAAGCTGACCTTGTCGGCGCCGGCGAGCAGCAGGGCACGGACATCGGCGACGGTGCGCACGCCACCGCCCACGGTGAGCGGGATGAAGCATTGCTCGGCGGTGCGGGTGACCACGTCGAACATGGTGCCGCGGTTCTCGTGGGTGGCGTGGATGTCGAGGAAGGTGATCTCGTCGGCGCCCGCGGCGTCATAGGCACGGGCGGCATCGACGGGATCGCCCGCATCGCGCAGGTCGACGAAATTGACGCCCTTGACCACGCGGCCGTCGGCGACATCGAGACAGGGAATGATGCGGGTCTTCAGCATGGGCGCCTTATGCCGTGGATCGCACGCGGTGGGAAGGGGGGATCGGGGGCTCTGCCCCCGTCCCGGACGGGGTCCGGGACTCCCCCGAGGGTATTTGTGAAACCGGAGAAGAGCAGGGGCTCGTCGCGGGGCGGCAAAGGCTGTATGCGAACGGAATGGACACGACATTCGAGATCTTCCTGGCCTGCGCGCCGGGGCTGGAGGCGGCGCTTGCCGGCGAGGCGAAGGCGGCGGGTTTCGGCCCCTTGCGGCCGGAGGCGGGGGGCGTTGCTTTCGACGGGGACTGGGTAGACGTGTGGCGGGCGAACCTGACCTTGCGCGGCGCGGCACGGGTGCTGGCGCGGATCGGCGGGTTTCCGGCTGTGCATCTTGCGCAGCTCGACAAGCGGGCGCGGAAGTTTCCCTGGGGCGAGGTGCTGCGTGCCGATGTTCCGGTCAAGGTCGAGGCGGTGAGCCGTCGGTCTAAGATCTACCACGGCGGTGCCGCGAAGCAGCGGGTGGAGCGTGCGATTTCCGAGACCTTGGGCGCGCCGATCGGCGACGAGGGCGTGCGGCTGCTCGTGCGGATCGAGGAGAACATGGTGACCTTCTCGGTCGATACCTCGGGCGAGCCGTTGCATCGGCGCGGGCACAAGGAGGCGGTCGGCAAGGCGCCGATGCGCGAGACGCTGGCAGCGCTGTTCCTGCGGGAGTGCGGATACCGGGGCGAAGAGCCGGTGATCGATCCGATGTGCGGATCGGGCACTTTCGTCCTCGAGGCGGCCGAGATCGCGACCGGGCGGCTTCCGGGGCGCAGCCGGCCTTTCGATTTCGAGCGGCTCGCGGGGTTCGATACTGCGGCCTGGCAGGCGATGAAGGCCGAGGCCCCCGACCGACCGACCGGGCTGCGGTTCCGCGGGTTCGACCGCGATGCCGGCGCCGTCCGCATGGCCGGCGCCAACGCCGAGCGGGCAGGTGTCGCCGACGTCACCGATTTTGCCTGCCAGCCTCTGAGCGCGCTCGAGCGGCCTGAGGGTCCGGCGGGGCTGGTGATGGTGAACCCGCCCTACGGGGCGCGGATCGGCAAGCCCGGGCCGCTGCATGCCTTGCACCGGAGCCTTGGCGAGGTGCTGATGCAGCGCTTCGGGGGCTGGCGCGTGGGAATCGTGACCTCGGAGCCGGGGCTCGCGCGGGCCACCGGGTTGCCGTTCCTGCCGCCGGGGCCGCCGGTGGCGCACGGGCCTCTCAAGATCCGGCTCTACCGCACCGAGCCTCTCTGACGTCTCGGCCCCTTATCCGGGGCGCGGATCGTGCTATATTGATGAGCATGAGACGCATTGCCGCCCTGTTCCTGACCCTGTCCCTGACCGCCGCGCCACTTGCCGCGCAGGAGGCTGAGTCCGACGACAATGGCGGACTCATGAAGCGTGGCGCCGAGATGTTCATGCAGGGGCTGATGGACGAGCTCGATCCCGCGCTCCGCGAGCTCGAGGGGATGGCACGGGACATGGAGCCGGCGCTGCGCAGCTTCCGCGACGAGATGGGTCCGGCCTTGGTGCAGCTGATGGAGAAGGTCGAGGACTGGTCGAAATACGACCCGCCCGAAATGCTGCCCAATGGCGACATCATCCTGCGGCGCAAGGCCCCGCTTGCGCCCGAACCCGAGGACGATCCGCCGCTGCGGGATGTTCCGCGCGGCGAGGGGCCCGAGATCGAGCTCTGAGCGCGGCGCCGAGCCTCACTCCCCGGCGATATCGACCTCGACCGTGTCGGCGGACAGCGCCCGCGCGAGCGAGTTGAACCGCGACTCGGCGACCTCGCCGTAGAGAGACGCCGCCTCGGGCGCGAGATGCAGCACCAGTTTCCGTGTTTCGGCGTCCCAGTCGAGACTGGCGCCGCCTTCCTGGCTGGCGTCCGACATCCACAGCATCGAGCCGAAGCGCATCGCCTTGCCGAGCACCTCGGCCTTGCGCTGTTCGTTCTCGTCGATGAGGGCGTAGAAATCCTCGAAGCCGGTGCCATCGCGCTTGTTCTTGTAGCGATGCAGCAGGGCGAGGCCGAGAAACACCCGCTCGGCGTGGTCGAGCCCGCCGAGATTGGCGCGGGTGACGTTGTCGAAACAGGTCTGCGCGCGGTAATCGGGGTGGGCGCGCCAGCTGACGTCGTGCAGCAGGCAGGCCGCCTTGACGATGCGCAGGCGGGCCGCGTCGGCATCGGCGAAGAGCGGAAGGATGAACCGGTAGAGCTTCTTGCCGAAGCCGGGCAGGCGCGCGTCCTTGGCTTCGGAGAAGCGGCAGGATTCCACCAGCGGATCGCGGTCGCGCAGCTTCTGCGGCATCTGTTCATAGAGCAGGCCTTCGCGGATGCCGTAGGACGAGATCGCGATCTCGGCCGGGCCGAAGCTGTCGATCAGCTCGGCGAGAACCTCGCCGGCGAAGGGCACGAGGCTCATCCGCGCATTCGAGATCGAACACTTGGAACGCAGCGCTTCCAAGTCCGATTTCTCGATGAACTTCAGTGTCTCGGCCACGCTTTCGCAGGTCATGCGGTATTCGTGCAGGACGTGCAGCGGGTAGTTGCGCCGCTCCATGTCGATGCGGGCGATGGCGCGCCACGAGCCGCCGACCAGGAACAGCCGGGCGCCACGCATCTCGATCTTTTCACCGAGCCGCTTCATCGCCTTGCGTATGTGCTTCTCGCGCGCCTTCTTGCCGCCTTCGAGGTCCTTGAACCTGAGCGGGCCGAGCGGTGAGGTCACGCGGCGGCCGATCTGACCGCCGGAAAGCTCGGCCAGTTCCATCGACGAACCGCCGATGTCGCAAATCAGACCGTCGGCGCCGGGCCAGCCCAGCAGCACGCCCTGTGCGGAAAGGCGGGCCTCTTCCTCGCCGTCGATGACCCAGATCTTGAGGCCGGTCTTCTGCTCGATCTCGGCACGGAAGGCGGGGCCGTCCTCGGCCTCGCGCATGGCGGCGGTGGCGACGACAGTGAGCGGCGGCAGATCCATGCCGCGCGCCAGTGTCTGGAACCGGGCAAGCGCCGACAGGGCGCGCTCTTTGCCCTCGGGGTTCAGGCGGCCGGTCTCGGGCATGCCGGCGCCGAGGCCGCACATGATCTTCTCGTTGTAGAAATACGCCGGGCTGCGGGCCGCGCCGTCGAAGACCACAAGTCGGACCGAGTTCGATCCGATGTCCACGACACCGACGCGTGACAGGCGCCGCGCCTGCGGATCCTCGAAGATCGGGCGCCCGAAAGGCCCCCAGTCGCCCTGGGCGGAGTCGGTCTGTCCGTCCATCTGCTTCCCCGGCTGTTCTGTCTTCCTCCCCTATCACGCGAATGCGACCGGACGGAAGAGCTTCGGGAGAGCAACGCCCGGAGCCCGGTGGTGTTCCGAACGGGGCGCCCCTGTCAGCGGAAGAGGCCGAGAAGCGATTGCGGTGCACTGTTGGCGATCGACAGCGCCTGCGTGGCGAGCTGCTGCTGCACCTGAAGCGCCTGCAGCCGGGCCGAGCTTTCCTCGAGGTCGGCATCGACGAGCGTGCCGATGCCCGCCCTCATCGAATCGCTGAGGCGGTCGTTGAAGGCCGCCTGAGTCTGCAGCCGGTTCTGATCCGAGCCGAATCCCGCCGCCGCGTCGGTCGCGATGGTCAGCAGCGATTCGATCCGGCCTAGCGCGTCGACCGCGCCGGTGCCGGTGCTGACGTCGAGATCATCCAGCAGCGCGAGCCCGCCGCCGATGGTGTTGCCCGCGTCCGCCCCGAGGGTGTTGAGGCTGACCGTTATGGAATCGCTGCCGTCGGTCACCGATGACGTGAGGGCGAGGCCGCTTCCCGAGGCGGTCATCGACAGCGTGCCGGCGTCGATGCCGTTGCGCGCGGCATAGCTGTCGTAGCGCCGGGCGAGGGCGGTGAGCACGCTGTGCGCGGTATCGCCGTCGCGCGCCACGTAGGCGATCTCGGACCCGGCCATCTCGGCCTGCGTTTCCGAGGCGCCGGCGGTGGTGCGCAGTGTGTCCTGATCGAAGCTCGAATTGTCGGCATCAGTACCGTAGAGCGACAGGGAAAAGGCCATGCCTGCCTCGATGGTGATACTGCTGGCGTCGAGCGTCACGCTGCGGGTCGCATCCAGCGTGGCGGTGGCGGCGTCGGCGCTGTAGGTGCCGCCGCTGGCGGAGATGGAATGTGTGCCGGTGCCGAGGTCGCGTTTCGAGATCGCGATATCGACCCCGGTCACACCGTTTTCCCCCCGCTGCAGGAAGCCGAGCACGGCGGCGCTGCCGGTGCCGGCATCGGTCCCGGTGTTCTTCAGGAGGTTCATGCCATTGAACTGCGCGGTCTCGACCACCGCGCCGATCTGGTCGCGCAGCGCGGCAATGCCGGACTGGATCTTGGCGCGATCGACGTTCTCACCCTGCGCGCTGACGACCCGGCCCTTCATGTCGGTGAGCAGGTCGGTGATCGTCTCGGCGCCGCGCCGCGCGACGGAGAGCGTGGCATCGCCGAGCGCGAGACTGTCGGAAATCCTGCGGTAGCCGACGACGTCGGCCTCCATCGTCTTGGAGATGGCCCAGACGGCGGCGTTGTCCCCGGCGCTAGCGACACGGCGGCCGGTCGCGATCTCCCTCTGGGTGTCGGCGATACTGCCGTTGATGCCTTGGAGCGTCGCCAGCGCGATGCGGGCGCTGTCGTTGGTCAGGATGCTGGACATGGTCGGGCCTTTGCGGGGGCTGTCGGAACGATCCGCCATTCTCGCGGAGCGGCCCCGGATCGGGGACGCGAGGTCCGGTCATTCAGCCGGAAACGGAGCCGCTTTGGCGCATTGCTCCGTGCCACTTGCCCCCAAGCGCATCGCCCACCATGCGGGGCAGATCTTAACCGGCGCCTTTGATCGCAAGGCACCGGAGCGGCAATTTCATGGCTTTTTCATGGCCCCGGGCGGAGGGCGCGCGGCGCTGAGGCTCAGTCGCCGTGCGTCAGCCGCGGCACATCGCCGGCGCCCGCCGAGCCACGGCCCGAAAGCGAGGGGTTCTCCATGAAGAACCGATGGCAATTGAAGGGCGCTTCGCCCTCTGGCACCGGGTGGCGCGTGAACTTCCCCGACGGCTCCATGACCCAGCTCTGCGTCGTGTCGGCGAGGTTCGCCGCCATGATCTGGCTGACGATCTGCGCCTTGACGGTGGCGTTCTCGATCTCGACCCCGGTTTCGACCCGGCGGTTGAGGTTGCGCCCCATCCAGTCCGCCGAAGAGATGAACACCCGCGCCTTGTCGTGCGGCAGGCCGTGGCCGTTGCCGAAGCAAACGATCCGCGAATGCTCGAGGAAGCGTCCGACGATGGATTTCACCCGGATGGTCTCGGACAGGCCCTTGATGCCCGGCTTCAGCCCGCAGATGCCCCGGATCACGCAGTCGATCTCGACGCCCGCCTGACTGGCGGCATAGAGCGCGTCGATCATGTTGGGTTCGATCAGCGAGTTCATCTTGAGCCAGATGCGCCCGGGGCGCCCGGCACGGGCGTGCTCGGCCTCGGCCTCGATCAGCTCGATCATCTTCGGCTTGAGCGAATGCGGCGAGATCACGAGGTTCTCGAGCCCCACCGGCTCGGCGTAGCCCGACAGGTAGTTGAAGATCTTCGCCGCATCGCGCCCGAGGGCGGGGTTGCAGGTGAAGAACGACAGGTCGGTGTAGATCTTGGCGGTGATCGGGTGGTAGTTGCCGGTCCCCCAGTGGGTGTAGGTCACCAGCTTGTCGCCCTCGCGGCGCACCACCTGACTGATCTTGGCGTGGGTCTTCCAGTCGAGGAAGCCGTAGACCACATGCGCGCCCGAGCGTTCCAGCCGGCGCGACTGGCGGATGTTGGCGGCCTCGTCGAAGCGGGCCTTGAGCTCGACCAGCGCGGTTACCGACTTGCCGTCCTCGGCCGCCTCGCAGAGCGCGGCCACGATGGGCGAGTTCTTCGAGGTCCGGTAGAGCGTCTGCTTGATCGCCACCACGTTCGGGTCGAGCGCCGCCTGATTGAGGAAGCGCACCACCATGTCGAATGTCTCGTAGGGGTGGTGCAGGAGCATGTCCTTCTGGGCGATGGCCGCGAACATGTCGCCGTCATGGTCCTGCACCCGCTCGGGCACACGCGGGGTGAAGGTCGGCCAGAGCAGGTCGGGCCGGCTGTCGAGCACCAGCTCCTTGAGGTCGGCGATGCCGATCATGCCGTCGAGCTCGATGACCTCGTCGTCCTGCACGTGCAACTCGTCCTGCAGGATGCGGCGCAGGTCGCCGGGTGCGCCGGAACTGATGGTAAGCCGCACCACCTCGCCGCGGCGGCGCCGCTTCAGCGCCACCTCGAACTCGCGCACGAGATCCTCGGCCTCTTCCTCGACCTCGAGGTCGCTGTCGCGCAGCACGCGGAAGCCGAAGTGATCCTTGACCCGGTAGCCGGGGAACATGCTCTCGATGTGCAGCAGCAGCACGTCCTCGAGGTAGATGAACCGGTTCTGGCCCTCGGCCGAGGGCAGGGCGATGAAGCGGTCGATCTGATGCGGGATCGGCAGCAGCGCGTTGCGGGTGCGCCGGTCGCGCTTGCGCTCGAGCGACATCGCAAGGCAGTAGCCCATGTTGGCGATGAAGGGGAACGGGTGCGCCGGGTCGATGGCCAGCGGCGACAGCACCGGGAAGATCTGCGTGAGGAACGCGGTTTCAAGATGCGCGCGGTCGGCCTCGGTCAGCTCGTCGCGCAGCACGATGTCGATGCCGGCGGCGGCGAGCTGCTCCTCGAGCTGGTGCAGCACCTTCTGCTGGTGCGCCATGAGCGCGCGTGCGTCCTCGTTGATCTTCACGAGCTGCTCGGCCGGGGTCAGCCCGTCGGCGGCCGGGTTGGTGTTGCCCGCGTGGGCAAGCTCGCGCAGGCCGGCAACGCGCACGGTGTAGAACTCGTCGAGGTTGGTGGCCGAGATCGACAGGAAGCGCAGCCGCTCCAGCAGCGGCACGTTGGGGTTCTCGGCCTCTTCCAGTACGCGCCAGTTGAAGCCGAGCCAGCTCAGCTCGCGGTTGAAGAAGCGGTCCGGACCGGCGGGATCGAGATCGGGCAGGTCGGCCGGGGCCGGCAGCGGAGCTTTGAGGAAATCGGCAATCGTCATGGGGGGCTTATGCAACGCGGCTTGCAACATCTTCGTGACAGGGATCCCGTCACTCTGCCCTCTTTTTCGGCGCCGCTTCAAGCCTTGCGAGCACATCGCGCGCGAGCGCACGGGTGATCCCGCGCGGTCGTCCCATGGCGTTGGCATCGAGCGCGTCGACCAGGTCCCGCGCCATGGCGAAACTGCGCGACATGTGCCGCACGAGGTAGGGGATCACGTCGGGCGTCGGCACCACCTGCCGGTCGGCCAGAAGCTTGGCGAGCACGGCGGCCAGCAGCGTGTCGTCGGGATCGGGCAGGGTGGCGGTCTGCGTGCCCTCCATCCGGCTTTTCAGGTCGGCGACGACCAGCGGCCAGTGGCGGGGCGCGCTGCGGGCGGTGACCAGCAGCGGCTGCCGCTCGGCCAGCGCGAGGTTGTGGAGGTGGAACAGCGCCTCTTCCGTCTCGCGGTCTCCGGCGGATCGGTCGGCGTCCTCGACGCAGATCGGCCCGCGAGCGAGCGCTGGGATGTCGGCCCCGGGCAGGTCGGCCGCGGGCACGATGGCGGCACCGGTCTCGGCGGCCCAGACGTGCGCCAGATGCGTCTTGCCGGCGCCGGCGGGCCCCACGAGGATCATCTTCCCGTTCGGCCACGACTGCCAGTCGTCGAGCAGCGCCACGGCCAGCCCGTTCGAGCGGCTGACGAAGTAATCCTCACGCCCCAGCGCGGCGCGGACCGGCAGGGGCAGGGGAAGCTGCTTCGGCCGGATCATCGTTCGCCCTCTTCCGTCGTCCCCCGGTAGAGGCGGCTGTCGGTATACTGGTCGATGAGGAAGCGCGCGACGACCCCGAGGGCGGCGGCGAGCGGCACGGCGACCAGCATCCCGATGAAGCCGAAGAGCGATCCGAAGACCGACAGCGCGAAGATCAGCCACACCGGGTGCAGCCCGACCGAGTTGCCGACCAGCTTGGGCGTGAGGAAGTTGCCCTCGAGAAACTGGCCGAAGAAGAAGATGCCCGCCACGGCGGCGATCCAGATCCAGTCGCCCCAGAACTGGAACAGCGCCAGCCCGATGGCCAGCGCGCCGCCGACGATCGCGCCGACGTAGGGGATGAAGGTCAGCATCCCGGCGATGACGCCCACCACGAGGCCGAAGTTCAGCCCTACCGCCCAGAGCGCTACCGCGTAGTAGACCCCGAGGATCAGGCAGACCGACCCCATGCCCCGGATGAAGCCCGCGAGCGTCGCGTCGATGTCGCGGAACAGGCGGCGGATCACCGGCGCATGGTCGCGCGGCAGGAGCTTGTCGACGCGGGCGACCATCCGGTCCCAGTCGAGCAGCATGTAGACCGCGACGACAGGCACGATGACGAAGAGCATCAGGATGTTGATGAGCGACGCGGCCGAGGTCAGCGCGGTGTTGAGCAGCGCCGCGCCGCGTTCCTTGATGGTGTCGCCCACGGCAGCCAAGGTCTCGCGCATCGGGTTGCCCTCGACCATGACCGAGGGAAACTTCTCGACCAGGAAGGCCTGCAGGTTGCGGAAGAGCTGCGGCGCGACATCCACCAGCTGGTTGGTCTGCCGCACGAGCGCCGGCACCACAGCGAGCGCGAGGATGACGAAGATCAGCACCGCGGCCACGGTGATCGTGCCGGTGGCCATGGCGCGGCTCATGCCGGCGCGTTCCAGCCGGTCGGCGACGGGATCGAGGAAATAGGCCACCGCGCCGCCAAGGACGAAGGGCAGCAGCACGTCGCCCAGGAACCACAGCAGCACGATGAACACCGCCGCGGCGATGCCCCAGTAGCTGACCTGTGTGCGCACCGGCAGAGCCATGACCGCCTTTCGAAGAGAACCCGTCCCTACATCGCGTCTCGCCGCCCCGGTTGCAAGCCGCAGGGCGCGCCGGGTCGCGGAAATCCGGCGTTCTGGCGCGGCGTTTACACGGGTCATGCCGGGTTCGTCCGCCAATGGCAGCCGCAAGGCCGGCAGGAAGTCTCCGACATGTCTTTGGACATGGCGCGCGGGCAGCCTGCGGGTATCCTCCAACCCCGGGGGCTTTCAGGGATGCGGGACAGGGCTGCCCGCAGCGCCCGGGATCGTGTCGCGCGGGTCTTTCCGGCCTGCTCTGACCGGGCCCGCCCGCCCTTGCGGTGCTGCCGCTCGCGCCTGCGTCCTTCGAACCGTCAGGGGCCGCGTGCTTCCTCTCTTGCTCTCGCGCCGCCCTTCGCTTACCCCGTCCCGGACCGAATTCTTCTTCCGGGAGGCCCCGCCACATGCGTCTGAGCCGCTATTTCCTGCCCGTCCTCAAGGAGACGCCCGCCGAGGCGCAGATCGTCTCGCACCGCTACATGCTGCGTGCCGGCATGATCAAGCAGGCGAGCGCGGGCATCTATTCCTGGCTGCCGCTGGGCTACAGGGTGCTGCGCAAGATCGAGGACATCATCCACGACGAACAGCAGCGCGCTGGCCATATCCCGCTGCTCATGCCGACGCTGCAGTCGGCGGATCTCTGGCGCGAGTCGGGCCGTTACGAGGCCTACGGCGAGGAGATGCTGCGCATCACCGACCGCCACGACCGCGACATGCTCTACACGCCCACCGCCGAGGAGCTGATCACCGACATCTTCCGCGCCAACGTCTCGTCCTACAAGGACCTGCCGCTGACGCTCTACCAGATCCAGTGGAAGTTCCGCGACGAGATCCGCCCGCGCTTCGGCGTGATGCGGGGCCGCGAGTTCTACATGAAGGACGGCTACAACTTCGACCTCACCAAGGAAGACGCGCTGCACGCCTACAACCGCCACCTCGTGTCCTACCTGCGCACCTACGAGCGCATGGGCCTTCAGGCGATCCCGATGCGCGCGGATTCCGGCCCGATCGGCGGCGACGACACCCATGAATTCCTCGTGCTGGCCGAGACCGGCGAGTCCGAGGTGTTCTACGACTCCGAGATCACCGACCTGAAGTTCGGCGACCGCGAGATCGACTACGACAGCCACGAGCAGTGCCGCGCCGTGCTCGAGGAGTTCACCTCGCGTTATGCCCGCACCGACGAGACCCACGACGAGGCCCTGTTCAACCAGGTCCCGGAAGAGCGCCGCCGCACCGCGCGCGGCATCGAGGTGGGGCAGATCTTCTACTTCGGCACCAAGTACTCCGAGCCGATGGGCGCCACCGTATCGGATGGCGAGGGCAACCAGGTGCCGGTGCACATGGGCTCGCACGGCATCGGCGTGTCGCGGCTGCTCGGCGCGATCATCGAGGCCAGTCACGACGACAAGGGCATCATCTGGCCCGAGGGCGTGACCCCGTTCCATTGCGGCATCGTCAACCTCAAGAGCGGCGACGAGGCGGCGGATGCGGCCTGCGACAAGATCTACGCGGCGCTCAGGGCGCTGGGCCTCGACCCGCTCTACGACGACACCAACGACCGGGCCGGGGCGAAATTCGCCACCATGGACCTGATCGGCCTGCCGTGGCGGATCACCGTCGGTCCGCGCGGGCTCAAGAACGGCGTTGTCGAGCTGACTTCGCGCCGCACCGGCGAGAGCGAGGAGCTGCCGCCCGAGGAGGCGGTTGCCAAGGTCGCGAAGATCTACGGCGTCGCGCAGGGCTGACACCGCCCGGCATTCGGCATGAACGATCGGCCCGTCGCGAGGACAATCGCGGCGGGCCTTCTCGTGCTTGCGGGCAAGGGGCCTCGACGCTTGATCGCAGCCCGTGCGGGGCGCTACGCTTGCGCTCGAGCAGAAAAGAAGAGGGCGACCATGATCCTCAGGACGATGGCCCTTGCCGCGGGCCTCACAGGTGCGGCCACCCTGTCCCAGTTCCCGGAGTTCTCGCAGCAGTATACGCAGCGTCTCGGTGGCGCAGTGGACGAGCTGACCCGCGTCGTCGCGGAGTTCGACCGTGATGCCGAGACGGTGGGCCTCGGTCGGGACGAGGCGCTGCGCCAGCTCGCGACCGGCGGAGACTTCGGGGCGGCCCGCGCCGAGAGCCTGCGTGCGACCGTGGCGCGGCAGGCGAGGCTCTCCTCGGACCTCGCGGCCATCGAGGACGCGGGTCCCTTCATGCGCGCGCGTCTCGCGGCGCATCTCGCCGATCCCGACATCGCCGCGCGGGCCTGGGAGAATTTCCGGCCCGGCCTGCCGATGACCTTCGAAGGTGCGGTCTTTGCCGGCGCGGGATTCGGCGCGGGCTGGCTGCTACTGGCAGCGCTGGTCTCGGTGCTCCGCTGGCCGCTGCGCCGCCGCAGGCACCGCGCTCCGATAATGGCGCGGGCCGGTAGGATCGAGCCAGGCGCCCCGCGGCGCGCGAACGGATGAAGTCCCGAACCGGACCGCCGTAGGGTGGGTTTTCAACCCGTCGTTACAACCGAACCCTCGCGAGGCGGCTACGCGAACCGGCGTAGGGTGGGTCTGAGACCCACCACCGCGTCAGACCGCCGCCTTCACCTCGTCGACGATGCCGTCGACGACCTGCGCAAGCAACGCCTCATCCTCGCATTCGGCCATGACGCGGATCAGCGGCTCGGTGCCCGACTTGCGGATCAGCAGGCGCCCCTGACCGTTCAGCTGTGCCTCGGCCTCGGCGATGGCGCCCTTGACGCTGTCGGCCTCGAGCGGCGCCTTGCCGGCGGTGAAGCGTACGTTCTTTAGCAGCTGCGGCACCGGCTCGAAGCTGCGCGTCAGCCGCGAGGCGGGCTCGCCGGTGCGCACCATCTCGGCGAGGAACTGCAGCCCCGCCATCAGCCCGTCGCCCGTGGTGGCATGGTCGGTCATCACGATGTGGCCCGACTGCTCGCCGCCAAGGTTCCAGCCGTGCGCGCGCATCGCCTCGACGACGTAGCGGTCGCCGACCTTGGTGCGTTGCAGATTGAGGCCGCGCCCCTCGAGGAACCGCTCGAGACCGAGGTTCGACATCACCGTCGCGACCAGCGTGCCATCGCGCAGCCGGTCCTCGGCGGCCCAGCGGGCGGCCATCAGCGCCATCAGCTGGTCGCCGTCGGCCACCGTGCCGGTCTCGTCGATGAGGATGATGCGGTCGGCGTCGCCGTCGAGGCAGATGCCCACGTCGGCACCATGCGCGACCACCGCCTCGGCTGCGGCCATCGGCTTGGTCGAGCCGCAGTTCTCGTTGATGTTCAGGCCGTTGGGCGCGGTGCCCACGGGGATCACGTCGGCGCCGAGCTCCCAGAGGACCTCGGGCGCGGTGCGGTAGGCGGCACCGTTGGCGCAGTCGATGACCACCTTCATCCCGTCGAGCCGCATTCCGTGGGGCAGGGTGGATTTCACCCGCTCCTGGTAGCGGAAGCGGCCGTCGTCGATGCGCTTGGCCCGGCCGATCTCGCCTGCGGGGGCAGGGGTCACACCTGAGGCGACCAGCGCCTCGATCTCGCTCTCGACCTCGTCCGAGAGCTTGAAGCCGTCGGGGCCGAAGAACTTGATGCCGTTGTCGTCGGCGGGGTTGTGGCTGGCCGAGATCATGATGCCGAGATCGGCCCGCATCGAGGGCGTCAGCAGACCCACCGCCGGTGTCGGCACCGGACCCAGGAGCAGCACGTTCATTCCCGTCGAGGTCAGCCCCGCGGTCAGCGCGTTCTCGAACATGTAGCCGGACAGCCGGGTGTCCTTGCCGATCACCACGCGGTGCACACCGCCGTGTTCACGGCGGAAATAGCGCCCGGCGGCGGCGCCGATGCTCAGCGCCATCTCGGCGGTCATCGGGTGGGCGTTGGCGGTTCCGCGCACCCCGTCGGTGCCGAATAGCTCACGCGTCATGGTTGTCTCCCTGTTCGACGGCGTTCCAGAGTGCCAGCGCCTGCCGCGTGGCGGCGACGTCGTGCACCCGGATGATCTGTGCGCCCTGCGCGATGCCTGCGAGCGCCACGGCAATCGAGCCGGGGGCGCGGTCGCGCGGCTCGGGCGCCTCGCCGATGCGGCCGATGAACCCCTTGCGCGAAACCCCGAGCAGGATCGGGCACCCCAGTCCGTGGAACAGCGACAGCCCGTGCAGCAGCGCGAGGTTGTGGGCCTGCGTCTTGCCGAAACCGATGCCGGGATCGACGATGATCTTGTCGCGCGGCAGCCCGCGTTCCTCGAGCATCGCGGCCTGGGTCTCGAGGAAGTCGTAGACGTCGAGCAGGACGTTCTCGTAATGCGGGTCGTCCTGCATGGTCTGCGGATCGCCCTGGCTGTGCATGATGCAGACCGGCAGCCCGTTCTCGGCGCAGAAGTCGGCAAGCACGGGATCGTGGGTCAGCCCAGAGACGTCGTTGACCACCGCAGCCCCGGCGCGACAGGCGGCGCGGGCCACCTGCATCTTGCGGGTGTCGATCGAGATCGGTACGCCGGCCAGCGCCCGCACGACCGGCTCGGTGCGCGCGATTTCCTCGCCGGGCGAGATCGTCTCGGACCCGGGGCGCGTGCTTTCGCCACCGATGTCGAGAAGGTCCGCGCCCTGGGCCATCAGCCGGCGTCCGCGCAGCGCGGCTTCGGCGCTCGAGTGGTCCATCCCGCCATCCGAGAAGCTGTCGGGCGTCACGTTGAGGATGGCCATGATCCGCGGCTCGTCGAGCGGCATGCCGAGCAGTGGCGCGCGGCGCGCCGAAAGCCGGGCGGCCACGTCCTCGGGCAGGTCCGAGGCGGGCAGGCGGGCCACGCTGCCGTCGCGGCGGTGCCGCGCGACATGGGTGAACCAGCGCGGGCCGCCGGCCAGTGGCAGGGCGTCATCGGGGCGGGGGAGGTCGGACCGCACCAGCGGTCGGAAATAGTCACGCATGGGAGCCGTTTTGCCCACGGTGGCCGGAATTGGCAAGCGGCCGCACGCTCAGCTGTTGCGGAGTGTTACAGCGCGGGCGGGCACAGGTGATCCCTCGGGCGTGGTTTCGCCGATCACCACCAGTTCGCAGGCCTCCATCAGCCCGGCGAACCATGCGGCGAGCGCGACGGAGTCGCGCGGCTGGCGCTCGGGGCCCTGGATCGCATCGAGCACGATCTTCGACGGTGCCCAGACACAGATCTGGCCGTTCTTCATCGCCCAGTCGAGCTCGGTCCGGGTCGACACCACCTTGCAGCGCGGATCGCGGGCGGCGAGAAGCCAGCCGTTCTGCTCGATCGCAAGCAGGTCGACCCGGCGCTGCGCCATGGGATGTTCGGCCTGCGGGCGGGCGAGGTCGGGCAGGCCGACGCAGAGGATCAGCGGCGCGCTCTCGGCCGAGAAGCGGTCGATCCAGCCGGTCAGCGCGTCCGAGGCGATGGCATCGTTCGACAGGTAGACCATGCGCGGATGCGGCCGGGTCTGCGCGACCTCGTGCAGGTGCTGGCCGAAGTCGCGCCGGGTGCGCACGATCTCGACCCCGAGCGCGCCGGGGCCGCGGTCGAGCTTCTCGATGCGGACGAAGGCGCGCATCGCCTGCGGCTCGAGCAGGATGCGCTCGGCAATGCGCTCGGCGAGCGTTTCCAGCAGGTTGACGCGTTCGGCGGCAAGCTCGGTGGTGATCGCCTCGGTCACCCGGTCGTAGCTGAGGATGCGGTCGACGTCGTCGTCGAGCGGCCCCCCGGCCGGCGTGACCTCGACCACAACGTCGAAGCGCACGCGCTGGGTGTGGCCGCGCTCGGCCTGAAAGGCGCCAATCTCGACCTCGCGGATGTGTTCGCGCAGCGAGATGCGGTCGCGCGGCGCGTCGCCCTCGGTGGAGATGGCCCGTTCGGACGGATGGGCGAATGCTAGTCGGATCTCATCGGCCATGGCGGCCCCTCGCGGCTGGTTCTGGCGCTTTGCCGGAGCCGTCCCGCCTTGCGAGACGTCGAGGACGCCGGGGCCTGTTGCCCTCCGCAAGCCGGGCCGGTGCCGGCCCTGGCGTCACCCTATAGCGCAGGGTGCGGAGCGGCGCGAGGGCCGGAAGCGGCGGTTTGCACCGCCGCCGCGGCATCGCGGTGTCAGTTGCTGCTGACGCGGTAGCCGGCGCGGTAGAACCGGTGAACACCGATGTTGGCGGTCCGGGTGAACGCGCTCGCCCACGATGGCGACACGGCGGTCGTGTGGTAGTAGGTCGCGCCGTTGGTCAGCTCGCGCGGGGCGCCGGAGAGCATCGCCTTGGCGACCTTGGCGACCTCGGCGTAGGCGCCGGGCTCGTTGATGTGCTCGGGCAGGCCGTCGCAGGTGTAGGTGAACTGGCAGGCGTATTTCCGGCCGGTGCCCTGGTTCACCACGCCGCAGACCGAATCCGGAAAGCGCGGGCTGTCGACGCGGTTGAGGATCACCTCGGCCACCGCGAACTGGCCTTTCAGGCTCTCGCCGCGGGCCTCGAAGTAGAGCGCCTCGGTGAGGCACTGCCATTGTGCGCCGCCGCTGGCTTTCGGCTGTTCCGAGACCCAGGCCTTGTCGTAGCTGACGGTGCCGCCGGTCGAGACCGGCATGATGAGACCGTCGAGATGGGCCTGCTGGGCGGAACGAAGTCCGCGCTGTTCGAGTTTTACGAGGTGACGAATGCTGTCCTGCGAGATTTCAGCAGTGACGGGTCCGGCCGCGACGAGCGCAGCCAGCGCGAGCATGGCAGCTTTGATCATGATTCCCTCTTTACCTTTACGTCCCAGATGGCGGTTCCCCAAAACCGCTCAAAATCGAGGCGGAGTTAGTAAAATTGTTCCAATCCGTCCAGCGCGGAGGGATCGCACCCGGCGGATTCCAGCCCAAAGGCCTTGTTAACTTGGCATATATTGGCTGATTTTTGGTGTCTTCTACCCGATCTTGTCCCTGATCGCGAGCTGCGCTGCGGCAAGTCGCGCGACCGGAACCCGGAAGGGGGAGCAGCTGACGTAGTCGATACCCGCGTCACGGCAGAAGGCAATCGAATCAGGGTCGCCGCCGTGTTCGCCGCAAATGGACAGCATCACGCCACCGTTTCCCTCTCGCCCGCGGGCCACGCCGATGCGGATCAGCTCTCCGACGCCATCGGAATCGAGCCGGTGGAACGGGTCCTCGGCAAAGACACCCTGCTGCACGTAGTCCGACATGAAACGGCCTGCGTCGTCGCGCGACAGGCCATAGGTCATCTGCGTGAGGTCGTTGGTGCCGAAGGACAGGAAATGCGCGTGCTGGGCGATCTCGTCGGCGCGCAGGCAGGCCCGGGGGGTCTCGACCATCACGCCAAGCGAATAGTCGAACTCGCGCCCGCGCTCGTTGCGGACCGCCGCCGCGACCGCGTCGATGCGGGTGCGCACCAGCTCGACCTCGCGGCAGGCCGAGACCAGTGGCAGCATGATCTCGGGCACAACAGGGGCGCCATCGCGCGAGGCCTCGAGCGTTGCCTCGAAGATGGCGCGGGCCTGCATGTCGTAGATCTCGGGCACGGCGATGCCGAGCCGGACGCCGCGCATGCCCAGCATCGGGTTGTATTCGCCCATGCTCTCGACCCGGCGGGTCACGTCGGAAACCGGCAGGTCGAGCGCCTCGGCCAGGTCGCGTAGCCCGGCACGATCCGACGGCAGGAACTCGTGCAGCGGCGGATCGAACAGGCGGATGCACACCGGCATCCCCTCCATGATCCGGAAAAGCTCGGTGAAATCGGCGCGCTGCATCGGCAGCAGGCGGGCCAGCGCGGCCTTCCGATCCTCGGGGCTGTCGGCGAAGATCATCTCGCGCATGGGCGTGATGCGGTCGGCCTCGAAGAACATGTGCTCGGTCCGGCAGAGCCCGATCCCCTGCGCCGCGAAGTTGCGCGCGGTGGCGGCATCGGCGGGAGTGTCGGCGTTGGCGCGCACGCCGATGTCGCGTTCCTCGTCGGCCCAGGACATGAAGGTCTGGAAGGCGTCGTCGAGCGCCGCCTCGATCATCTTGGGCGCACCGGCGAGCACCTGACCCGAGGTGCCGTCGACGGTGATGATGTCCCCCTCGCCGAATTCGCGGCCATCTTCGGCAACGAGGCGCTTGCTGTTGTGCCGGAAGCCCATCCGCGCGGCGCCCACCACGCAGGGCAGGCCGAGCCCGCGGCCGATGACCGCGGCGTGGCTGGTCATGCCGCCGCGCTCGGTGAGCACGGCCACAGCGGCATGCATGCCCCGCACGTCCTCGGGCGAAGTCTCGCGGCGAACGAGGATGCAGTTCTCGCCGCGCGCGGCGCTGGCCTGCGCCTCGGACGAGGAGAACACGATGCGTCCGGTCGCGGCACCGGGCGAGGCGGCCACTCCCCCGCCGATGCGGTCGCGCTCGGCCTCGGGGTCGAGTTGCCGGTGCAGCAGCTCGGTCAGACCGCGCGGCTCGACCCGCATCAGGGCCTCCTGCCGCGAGATGATCCCGTCTTCGGCGAGACGCAGGGCGATGCGCAGCGCCGCGCGCGGGCTGCGCTTGACGCGGACGCCATCGAGGATGTGGACCTGCCCGTTCTCGATGGTGAATTCGATCTGCATCTCGGCGCGCAGCTTCTCGCGCATCAGGGCCGCGTATTCCTTGAGCTTCCGGAATGCATCGGGTGCCTGCTCTTCAAGCGAAGGTCCGCGCGGATCGCGTTCGAGAAACAGCGACGACCGCTCGCATTTCAGCGCTTCGCGGCCCTGGCTCTGGCTGAGGTAGCGCCCGGTGATCTGCGGCAGCCCGGTTTCGGAGTTCACCAGCTGCAGCACGCCCGAGCCGCATTCGCCGTCGCCCACGCCAAGCGCCATCTCCTGCACGATGAGACCCAGCCCGGCGTCCATCGGCGCCCCCTTGGCCTGCCGCAGCAGGCGGGCGGTCGTGCCTTCCCACGCGCGGGCCATCGAGCGCAGCACCTCGGCCAGCTGCACGGCAGGATCCTGCGGGAAGGGCTCTTCGGCCTCTTCCTCGTAGCAGCGCAGCACCTCGCTGAGGCCCTCCTGGCCCGGGGCGTCGATCTCTTCGAAGACGTCGGGATCGAGCCGCGCCACGTGGATCGCGTAGGCCGTCACGAACCGCTTGTAGAGCGCCGAGGCCGCGGTTGGGCCGATGCTGTCGGAAAACTCTACGAAGAGCGCGTCGTTCATGCCGATGTTGAGCACCGAGCCGGGGCCGCCCCAATCCGGGTCTTCCGACGACGGCCGCACGCAGAGCAGCGCGCCCGCGGGATACTCGTCGAGAATCGCCCGGATGTCGGGCATCGCGCCCTTCGCGATGCGGTGCACCGTATCGAAGCTCAGGGCGACGGTACGCGGAACCGGAAGGTCGAGCCGCACCAGCCGTTGCAGGCACTTCGCCCGGCCCCCGTGCGTCGGTGTCGCGATCGGCGCAGTGGGGGTGATGAGCGTGACCTCGGGGTCCTGATCCTGTCGGTGCGTGTCAGGCACGGCGATTCCTGTCGTTTCTGCAATGCAGCATAGCCTGTCGAACGGCTATCGCACTATCACCTTTTTCGGCGACCGCGAGGTTAAGGCCATATCGGGCATTTGTCATGCCGCCGTGCATGGGCGGCCCCCGGGCGGCCGCTGACGCGGTCGCCGCCCGGGTGGCTCAGCCCTCGAGCCGGGTCAGGTCCGCGACCTGAAGGCAGATTTTCCGGATCCGCGACAGAAGGTTCAGCCGGTTGCGGCGCACCACGTCGTTGTCTGCGTTGACCTGAACCGCCTCGAAGAAGGCGTCGATCGGTGCGCGCAGCCCGGCCATCGCCGCCATCGCGGTGGCGAAATCCTCGTCTGCCATCGCCGGCGTGATCTTCGCTTCGGCCGCGTCGAGCGCCGCGAAAAGCGCCTTTTCCTCGTCGGTCTCGGCGAACTTCGGGTCGGCGCCGAAGCTGTATTCGACCCCGTCCTTCTCCTCGGCCTGCGCGAGGATGTTGTTCGCGCGCTTGAAGCCCTGCACGAGGTTCACGCCGTCGTCGGTGCTAACCACGTCGCCGAGCGCCTCGGCGCGGGCCACCAGCAGCCGGATGTCGTCAGAGCCGGGCATCGCGAGACAGGCGTCGATCACGTCGTGGCGGATGCCCTCTTCGCGCAGGTGCACCTTGAGCCGGTCGTGGAAGAACGCCAGCAGATCGGTTGAAAGGTCCGGCACCAGCCCCGCCACCGTACGGAAGACCGAACCCTCCTGCGCCGCGTCCTTGTCGGCGAGCCTGTCGAGCAGCGCGTGCAGCGCGGCGCCGAAGACGCCGTGATCGGCGATCTCGTCGACCAGCGCGTCGATGGCCTCGAGATCGGCCTCGCTCGCGTCATGGTTCACGTGGCGCTTGTGGCGCAGCAGCTGCGCGTCGATGTAGCGGTCGAGCGGCAGCCGCAGCTTGTTCGCCAGCACCAGCCGGATCACGCCGAGCGCCGCGCGCCGCAGCGCGAAGGGGTCCTTCGAGCCGGTGGGCTTCTCGTCGATCGCCCAGAAGCCGGTCAGCGTGTCGAGCTTGTCGGCCAGCGCCACGGCGACCGAGACCGGCGCTTCGGGCACCTGGTCCGACGGGCCGAGCGGCGAGTAATGCTCCTCGCAGGCGGCGGCGACCGCGTCGGGCAGGCCGGCGGCCTCGGCGTAGTAGCGCCCCATGAGGCCCTGCAGTTCGGGGAACTCGTAGACCATTTCCGAGCTCAGGTCGGCCTTGGCGACCCGCGCGGCCTGTTCGGCCTGCACCGGGTCGGCGCCCACGGCGGAGGCGATCTCGCGCGCCAGCGCGGCGATGCGCTCGATCCGGTCGCGCTGGCTGCCCAGCCGGTTGTGGAAGGTCACGTTGCCGAGCCGCTCGGTCCAGGCCTCGAGCCCCTCCTGCTTCGCGACGCGCAGGTCGTTCTCCCAGAAGAACTTGGCGTCCGACAGCCGCGCCGACAGCACCTTGTCGTTGCCGGCAAGGATGGTGGCACCGTCGTCGGTGGTCTCGATGTTCGCCACGGTCACGAAGCTCTCGATCCGCCCCGAAGCCGGGTTCCGGACCGAGAAGAACTTCTGATGTTCCTTCATCGAGGTCTGCAGCACCTCGGGCGGCAGGCCGAGGAAATCCTCGCCGATGCGGCCCATCAGCACCACCGGCCACTCGACGAGCCCGGCAACCTCGGCCAGCAGGCCGCGGTCCTCGACCACCTCGAGCCCGTTTGCGAAGGCGCGGTTGGTCGCGTCATGCCAGATGGTCTCGGCGCGCTCCTCGGCCGACAGGACGACCTTGGCGCGCTTGAGCTTGGTCTCGTAGTCCTCGAACGAGCTCACCTCGAACGGCGCGCCGCCCATGAAGCGGTGGCCCTCGGTGACGTTGCCGGCGGTGATGCCGTCGATGTCCAGCGGCACGACCTCTGCGCCGGCCTCGTCCGACAGCAGGCACAGGATCCGATGCAGCGGCCGGACCCAGCGCAGCGTGCCCGCGCCCCAGCGCATCGACTTCGGCCAGGGGAAGTTGCGGATCGTCTTCTCGAGCACCTCGGCCACGATCTCGGCAGCCGGGCGGCCCGGCTTCTCGATGATCGCGTAGAGCACCGTGCCCTTCTTGTCCTCGCGCTCCTCGCATTGCTCACGGGTGACACCCGCGCCGCGCAGGAAGCCGGCGATGGCCTTCTCGGGGGCGTCGACCTTTGGCCCGCGACGTTCCTCGCGGGTGGCGGGCGAGGCGGCCAGCAGGCCCTGCACGGTCAGCGTCAGCCGGCGCGGGGTCGAGAAGGCGGCGGCGCCGCTGTAGGTCAGACCGCTTTCCACCAGCCCGTCGGTCACGAGCTTTTTCAGATCCTCGGCCGCGCGCGTCTGCATGCGGGCAGGAATTTCCTCGGACAGGAGTTCGATCAGAAGGTCGGGCATCGTCTCACCAAAGCATCAGCCCGGGCGACACGCCCGGGCGGTTGTTTGGGGGTGGATAGACCTACAAGGAAGCGAGGTCCAGCCGTTTGCCCGCAACGGGCCGGGACGGGCTCAGGCGGTCGCCTGTTCGAGCTTGCCCTCGGCCTTCAGCTTGGCGCGGCGCGCCAGCGTCATCACGTCGTCACCGGCACGGCGGGGCACGATGCGGTAGGCGGCCTCGATGAAGTTCTCGACGGCGAAGCCGATCAGGCCGAGCGCCACGACCCCGAGCAGCACACGCCCGTAGGCAACCGAGCGGATCTTGTCGAGCGCGGTGCCCACGCCACCGGCCTCGCCAGGGTTATGGGTGAAGCCGGCATAGATGATCGTCGCGCCGATGATGCCGATCACCACACCCTCGGCGACTAGGCCGAACTTCATCACCGGGTCGAGCTTGCGCGCGAGCGGTGTCACCCGGATGTCCTTCTTGTAGTCTTCCGAGATGCCCTTCTTGGCGTAGTAGATGCCGGCACCCACGGTCGCGATGCCAACGGCCATCACGAGGTACGGCCCCCAGGGCATCGACATGAGCTTCTGGGTCATGCTCTGTGTGCCGCTCTCGCCGCCACCGCCGCCGTTCATCGCTGTGGTCGCGACCGACACGCCGATGGCGCCGTGAATGAGGCCGGTGATGACCTGGCCCGCGCGGGCCACGATTCCCTTGGCCTCGCTGCCGTAGCACTCGAGATCCATCCACGCGTCAATCAGCCGCCAGACCATGTAGGCGATGAGGCCGATGGCGATCGCCCAGAGCAGCGCCACGCCCCAAGGCACGCTGGTCAGCTGGGCAAGGGCGTCGGTCGTGCCCTCGGCGCTGCCTCCGCGCCAGGCGGCGAACAGCGCGAGGCCGCCCACGACGGTATAGACGGCACCCCGTGCGGCGTATCCGGCGCGCATGACGGGAACGACCCAGGCGGGGGCTCGATTGTCGGACATTGGCATTTCTCCTCGGTTGGAGAGACAGCGCGCGAGAGGCCCTTCCGGTTCCATCACCTCGCGCCGCAAGAGGCCAATTGGCGGCGCATTCAGGAATAATTCCGGACGACCACAGGGGCAGGGCGCGACCGCCGCCGCTTCTTCTGGCCAGAAATATCCCGGGGGAGTCGCCGCAGGCGACGGGGGCAGCGCCCCCTCCGGCGGGCCGTTTCCGCCCGCGCAAGGGTCAGTCGCGGGGCGGACAGTCCTCGCCGAGCGGTGTGCCGTCATAGGCCTTGTCGCCGCAGTCGTTGATCTCTTCCCAGATGTAGCCGCGTCCGTTCTCCGTCACCGCGACGACCCGGTCGATGCCGTATTCGACGTTGCGCTCCGCGGTGTAGACATGCGCCTCGCCGGTCTCGATCATCAGCCCGATCTCTTCCGCATCGAAGCAGCCGAACCAGAAGGGCGCGTTGCGCGGCTCGGCGCCCTCGTAGCGCTCGAAGCGCGGGTCGAGTGTCTCCGGCGTTTCGGGTGTGGTAAAGCATGCACGGAAGCGGATCGGCGAGCTCGACGCGTCGATTCCCTCGAAATCGCCGTAGGGAATGTGCTCGGGCGTGCCGCCGCCGACCGGGGTGAGAAAGACCTCTCCCGCGTCGTCGGCGACCCGCTCGTAGTAGTGGAAGACCTGGAAATAGTAGACGCCGGCGCCGAACAGCAGGGCTGCGACGACGATGGCGATGGCAAGGATCTTGCCGCTCATGCGCTGGTCCTCCGGTGGTGGCTCGGGCCTCGGCTCAGGCGGCGTAGCCGCCCGCCTCGGTCATCACGAAGGCGTCGGCGCAGCGCTTCGCGAGCGCCCGCACGCGGCCGATGTAGGCCTGCCGTTCGGTCACCGAGATCACGCCCCGCGCGTCGAGCAGGTTGAACAGGTGGCTGGCCTTGATGCACTGGTCGTAGGCCGGGTGCGCCATGACGATGCGCTTGCCGGTCTTCGGATCGACGTGGTCCGAGGACAGGATCCGCTCGCATTCTTCCTCGGCTTCCTCGAAATGCTTCAGCAGCATGTCGGTGTCGGCCACGTCGAAGTTCCAGCGCGAGTATTCCTCCTCGGTCTGGCGGAACACGTCACCGTAGAGCAGCGGCTGCGGCGAGGACGGGTCGTTGAACGGCATCTCCATGACGTGGTCAATGCCCAGCACGTACATCGCGAGCCGTTCCAGCCCGTAGGTCAGCTCGCCCGACACGGGCGTGCAGTCGTGGCCGCCGACCTGCTGGAAATAGGTGAACTGCGACACTTCCATGCCGTCGCACCAGACCTCCCAGCCAAGACCCCAGGCGCCCAGCGTCGGGCTTTCCCAGTCGTCCTCGACGAAGCGGACGTCGTGCATGCTCATGTCGATGCCGATGGCCTCCAGTGAGCCCAGGTAGAGCTTCTGGAGATCCGGCGGCGAGGGTTTGATGAGCACCTGGAACTGGTAGTAGTGCTGCAGCCGGTTCGGGTTCTCGCCGTAGCGCCCGTCGGTCGGGCGGCGCGAGGGCTGCACGTAGGCCGCCGCCCAGGGCTTCGAGCCGAGCGCGCGCAGCGTCGTGGCCGGGTGGAAGGTGCCGGCGCCGACCTCCATGTCGTAGGGCTGCAGGATGGCGCAGCCCTTGGACGCCCAGTAGCTTTGCAGTCGCAGGATGATCTCCTGGAAGCTGCGCGGTTTGTTACTGGTGTCGATCATCGGAAAATGCCCTAGCTCTGTCCTGTTCGTATCCTGTCGGGATGCCGGGCCTTGATTATGCGTCACAGCCCCGACGGTCAATCTCGGGGCTGACCATATTTTGAGGTGACGGCCAGACGGGGTCTGGTACACAGTTCGACAGTCAAAAGAAGCCAAGGCCTGAGGGGCAGCCACGAGTATGTTGAAATCATTTCTGATGGCGAGCGCGACCGCTCTCGTGATCACGGGCCACGCATTCGCCCAGTCGAATACACAGGAACTTGTCTATATCCAGATCGAGGCCCAGCCGAGCCTGAACCAGGCCGAGCAGTCGCTTCGCGGATACGCGCGCCAGCTCGACAACGTCAACGGCTTCTCGCTGGGCGGTGGCTGGTACGGCATCGCGCTCGGTCCCTATCAGCCGGACTCGGCGCAGGCGCTGCTGCGCAGCCTGCGTGGCAACGGGCTGATCCCGCGGGATAGCTATCTTGCCGCCTCGACCGAGTACAACGACCAGTTCTGGCCGGTGGGTGCCGCGCTGAACGATCCGCAGGCTGCCCCCGGGCCCGAGGCGGAAGAGCCGGAAGAGGGGATCAGCACCGAGGAACTCGCGCAGGCGCTCGACAATGCGCCGGACACCTCGGGCCCGCAGGACGCGCCCGCGCCGGAAGCCGAGCCCGAGCCGCAGCCCGAACCCGTGGTCGACGAGACCCCGCGTCAGGCGCGCGCGAGCGAGGCGCAGCTTACCCGCTCCGAGCGCGAGCAACTGCAGATCGCCCTGCGCTGGGCCGGGGTCTACGACGCGGGCATCGACGCCGCCTTCGGGCGTGGCACGCGCAGCGCCATGGCGGAATGGCAGGGCCAGAACGGCTACGAGCGCACCGGCGTGCTGACCACGATGCAGCGGCAGGACCTGCTCGACCAGTACAATGCCGTGCTCGAGGGCATGGACATGACGCTGGTCACCGACGACCGCGCGGGCATCCGCATCGAGATGCCGCTCGGTGCCGTGGCCTTCGACCGCTACGAGGCGCCCTTTGCCCTCTACGAGCCGACCGGCGATCTCGATGCGCGCGTGCTGCTCATCAGCCAGCCGGGTGACCGCGCCGCGCTCAACGGGCTCTACGAGATCATGCAGACGCTCGAGATCGTGCCGCTCGACGGCCCGCGCGAACGGCGCGGCAACGGCTTTTCGCTCACCGGGCGCAACAGCAGCATCGTGAGCCACACCGAGGTCACGCTGCGCGATGGCCATATCAAGGGCTGGACGCTGATCTGGCCCGCCGGAGACGAAGAGCGGCGCGAGCGCGTGATGAACGCCATGCGGGCGTCGTTCTCGACCACCGACGCGGTGCTCGACCCGACGCAGATCACCGACGAGGGCCAGGCAGTCGACCTCGTCTCCGGGCTCGAGATCCGCAAGCCGACGGCGACCGTCTCCGGCTTCTTCGTCGACGGGCGCGGCGCCGTGGTCACTGCGGCGAATGCGGTGCAGTCCTGCGGGCGCGTCACCCTCGACGACACCTACGAGGCGTCGGTGGCGGCCGCCTCCGACGCGGACCTCGGCGCGGCGCTGCTGCGCCCATCCGAGGCGCTGGCGCCCCGGGCCGTTGGTGCCTTCCGCGCCGACACGCCCCGCCTGAAGTCCGAGGTGGCGGTGGCCGGCTACCCCTTCGGCGGCGTGCTGAGCGCGCCCACGCTGACCTTCGGCTCGCTCGAGGACCTGCAGGGGCTCGAAGGCGAGGCCGAGCTCGAGCGCCTTGCGCTGTCGGCGCGGCCGGGCGACGCCGGCGGTCCGGTGCTCGACAATGGCGGTGCCGTCCTCGGGATGCTGTTGCCGCAGAGGCAGGGCAACCAGGCTCTGCCCGACGACGTCGCCTTCGCGGCTGATGCCAGTGCGCTGCAGGCGTTCCTGCGCGACAGCGGCGTCTCGGCGAGCGAGACGCGGGGCGAGCGGGCGATGGATCCGGAGGATCTGACTTCGCTGGCCGCCGACATGACCGTCAAGGTCAGCTGCTGGGAGTGATCCCGGTCGTGATCCGGCAAGGCGGGCAGGGCGTGCGCCTTGCCCGCCGCCCCCGTGCCGGAACAGCCGTCCAGCCTGATTGCGTGCGCCTGCCCAGAAAGCGTCCGCGTCCTTGTCCGGCCACGGGCGCCCGCGACGCGCCCCTGATGCGCTGCATCGGGCGCACCCCACTTGATCCCCGGAGCGACGGCGCGTCTTAATTCCCTGGAAACCGCTTCAAGGGAGACGCCCATGCTCGGCCATCTCACGCTCATCTTTCTCTGCCAGCTTGTCGGAGAGCTGGTCGTCGGCGCGCTGGTGCTGCCCGTGCCGGGGCCGGTGCTCGGCATGGTGCTGCTGTTCGCCATCCTGATGCTCCGTGGCCATGTGCCCGAGGGGCTGGGGCAGGCCGCCGGAGGCCTGCAAAAGGCGATGTCGCTGCTGTTCGTGCCCGCGGGCGCCGGGGTTATGCTGCATTTCCACCTGCTCGCCGACGCGGCGCTGCCGCTGGGGCTCGGCCTGCTGGTGAGCACCGTCGTCACCATCGCGGTCACCGGCCTGCTGATGGCGTGGCTCGGTCGTGGCGCGGAGCAAGCGGATGGATAACCTCCAGAGCCTCCAGGACACCTGGGTCTACCTCAGCGCCTCGCCGCTCTTCCACCTGACGCTGACGCTCGTGGCGTTCCAGGCGGCGTCCTGGCTGTTCGAGAAGGGTGGGCGCAACCCGCTGCTGAACCCGGTTCTGGGGGCGGTGATCCTCGTGGTGCTCGTGCTGCTGGCGACGGGCACCGACTACGCCACCTATTTCGAGGGCGCGCAGTTCGTGCACTTCCTGCTGGGGCCTGCGACGGTCTCGCTTGCGGTGCCGCTCTACCGGCAATGGCACATGGTGCGGCGCTCGGGGCCGGCCATCGCGGTCAGCCTTCTCTGCGGCTCGCTCACCGCGATCCTGTCGGCAGTGGGGGTGACGTGGCTCATGGGCGGCAGCGCCGAGGTGTTGGCCTCGATCGCGCCGAAATCGGTCACCGCGCCGGTGGCCATGGCCATCGCCCGCGAGATCGGTGGCGTGCCGTCGCTGACGGCGGTGCTGGTGATCGTGACCGGCATCCTCGGGGCGATGATCGGACCGTGGGTGCTGACCGCCGTGCGCGTTCGGGCATGGAGTGCGCGCGGCCTTGCCATCGGTACCGCGAGCCACGGCATCGGCACCGCGCGGGCCCTGCAGGTGAACGAGACGGCGGGTGCCCTCGCCGGGCTCGCCATGGGGCTCAACGCGCTGGCGACGGCGATCCTGCTGCCGCTGATCTGGGGGCTGCTGTTCTGACGTCGTGGCAGGAATTGAACGGCTGACGCGAACGTGAAAGGCGGACGGCGGCGTTGGCCTGTCCGGCACCCATCGCGGGATTAGGTCGCGCCATGGTGCAACCTGGAGGATGGCGCGCATGGGGCTTTTCGGAATCGTTCTGTCGCTGGGACTGCTGATGTTCCTGGCATACCGGGGGATCAACGTGCTGATCCTCGCGCCGCTGCTGTCGGCGCTGGCGGTCATCATGTCCGGCGGGCTGCCGGTGCTGGCCACCTACACGCAGGTGTTCATGGACAGCCTCGGCGGCTACATCATCACCTACTTCCCGCTGTTTCTGCTGGGCGCGATCTTCGGCAAGGTGATGGCCGACGGCGGCGCCGCGCGCACCATCGCCGAGCGCATCGTGGCATGGGTCGGCCCCGGGCAGGCAATCCTTGCGGTGGTGCTGGCCTGCGGCGTGCTGACCTACGGCGGGGTTTCGCTTTTCGTGGTGGCCTTCGCGATCTACCCGATCGCCAACGCGCTGTTCCGCCGCGCCGACGTGCCCAAGCGGCTGCTTCCCGCGGCCATCGCGCTGGGCTCTTTCACCTTCACGATGACGGCTTTCCCCGGCACGCCGGCGATCCAGAACGCCATTCCGATCCCGTTCTTCGGCACCAACGTCTTCGCCGCGCCGCTGCTCGGGACGCTCGCGGGCGTCATCATGCTGGGCGGAGGCACCCTGTGGCTGAACCGGCGCCGCGCGGCTGCACAGGGGCGGGGCGAGGGCTACGGCCAGCACGAGGAAACCGGCGCCGACAGCACCCTGCCGGCGGATGCGAAGCTGCCGAACTTCGCCATCGCCATCGCGCCGGTCATCGCGGTGATCGGGCTCAACGCGCTCTTCACCTACGTGATCTTCCCGGCAATGTCCGCCGACTACCTGTCGCTGCCGGAATACGGCGAGACCGACCTGTCCTCGGTCGCGGGCATCTGGGCCATCATCGTGTCGCTGACGCTGTCGATCCTGCTGGCGCTGGCGCTCAACTGGCGGCGCTTCGCGGATGTGCTCGACACGGTGAACACCGGCACCATGGGCTCGCTGCTGCCGGTGTTCAACACCGCCTCCGAGGTCGGCTACGGTGCGGTCATCGCCTCGCTGCCGGCCTTCACGATCATCCGTGACGCGGTGCTGGGCCTGTTTCCCGACAACCCGGTCGCCTCGCTCGCGGTGGCGGTCAACGCGCTCGCGGGCATCACCGGCTCGGCCTCGGGCGGCATGTCCATCGCGCTCGACGCGCTGGGCGACCAGTTCGCGCAGATGGGGCAGGAGCAGGGCGTGGCCATGGGGCTGATGCACCGGGTGACGGCGCTGAGCTCGGGTGGCTTCGACGCGCTGCCGCACAACGGCGCGGTGATCACGCTGCTGGCGATCACCGGCATGACCCACGAGAAGAGCTACTCCGACATCTTCATGGTCGCCGTCGCGATCCCCGTGCTGGCGACGGTCACGGTGATCGTGCTCGGCTCGCTGGGCCTCTGACGCGCTGACCCCGCACCCCGCCGGACTGCATGATATTTCATCATCCGGCGGGGCGAGTCAGCGGAAATGCTGCGCTGCGGCGCGATTTCCCCTGGCCGAACGACGGCAGCGCCTCAAGTTGAAGTGGGGGGAGGACCTTGTTGCAGAGGATACTCTCCATGTGCCTGACCGCCGAAGCCCTGTTTCTCTTCCTTTCGATCCTGCCGCCCTCGATCGTCGAGCACGCGGACGAGCGCATCACCGTCGCGGCCGAGACGCGCGACGCCGTCTGGCTCGCCCGCGATGACGAATGGTGCACCGTCGCGCCGCAGGTGGACGCGGCGATCCGGCAGAAGCGCGGCCCGGCGCTGTAAGCCCCAAGCCCGTGCCCGGAACGAGAAAGGCCCACGCCGGGGTGGCGCGGGCCTCGTGATGCGAACCGGATCGGTGGCGATCAGTTCTTTGCCTTGTCGACCATCTTGCCGGCCGAGATCCACGGCATCATCTCGCGCAGCTTCTCGCCGACCTGCTCGATCTGGTGCTCGTCGTTGATCCGGCGGGTCGCCTTGAAGAACGGCTGACCGACGGCGTTTTCCTGCATGAAGTCACGCACGAACTTGCCCTGCTGGATGTCGGTGAGCACGTCCTTCATGCGCTTCTTGGTCTCCTCGTAGGGGAGAATGCGCGGGCCGGACACGTACTCGCCGTACTCGGCGGTGTTGGAGATCGAGTAGTTCATGTTCGCGATGCCGCCTTCGTAGATCAGGTCCACGATCAGCTTCACCTCGTGCAGGCACTCGAAATAGGCCATCTCGGGGGCGTAGCCGGCTTCCACGAGGGTCTCGAAGCCCATGCGGATCAGCTCGACGAGACCGCCGCAAAGCACGACCTGCTCGCCGAAGAGGTCGGTTTCGCACTCTTCGCGGAAGTTGGTCTCGATGATGCCCGAGCGGCCGCCACCGATGGCGGAGCAGTAGGACAGGCCGATTTCAAGCGCCTTGCCGGTGGCGTCGGCATCGACGGCCACGAGGCAGGGAACGCCGCCGCCCTTGACGTATTCGCCGCGCACGGTGTGGCCCGGGCCCTTCGGCGCCATCATGATCACGTCGACACCCTCGGGCGCCTCGATCAGGCCGAAGTGCACGTTCAGGCCGTGGGCAAAGGCGATGGCCGAGCCGGGCTTGAGGTTGTCGCGCACGTGCTTCTTGTAGGTCTCTGCCTGCAGCTCGTCGGGCATGGTGAACATGATCAGGTCGCACCAGGCCGCCGCTTCGGCGATGCCCATGACCTGCAGGCCCTCGCCCTCGGCCTTCTTCGCCGACGGGGAGCCCTCGCGCAGGGCGATGACCACGTTCTTGGCACCGGAATCGCGCAGGTTCAGCGCGTGGGCGTGACCCTGCGAGCCGTAGCCCAGGATCGCGACCTTCTTGTCCTTGATGAGGTTGATGTCGCAATCACGATCGTAATAGACGCGCATCTCTCGCTCCTTCCTTGCTTTTGTTATGGGCTGCACCCTAGAGATCGCCCGGCGAGAGTGGTTGCGTTTTGCTTGCGAATTTCGCCGATTGGTGAAAAATCATTCTTGCATTCCGGCAATCACGGTGAATTCATGCTCGATGACACGGATCGGCGCATCCTGCGCCAGTACCAGGCCGACCCGGGTGCGCCCTCGGTCGAACTGGCGGAGCGTGCAGGCGTCACGCCCTCGACGCTGGCCCGGCGGATCGCCGCGATGCGCGAGGCCGGCGTGCTGCGGGGCGTGCGCGGGGTGATCCACTGGCCGGCGCTCGGCTACGACATCGAGGTGATGCTGCGGGTCACGCTCGACAAGACCGCGCCGCGCGCCTTCGACGAGTTCATCGCGGGCGCGCGCGAGGTGCCCGAGGTGACCGAGATCCAGACCTTCCTTGGCTCCATCGACGTGCGGCTGGCGGTGATCGCGCGTGACCTCGCGCACTACCAGGCGCTCTACCGCGAGAAGCTGCTGACCCTGCCGCACATCGCCGACATCGAGGCGCTGATGCACGTGGCCCTCGTGCAGTCCGACGAAACGGTGCCGCTGTGAGCGCGGGGCCGCTGGAGCTTGACGAGATCGACCGGGCGCTGGTGCGCGCGCTGGCCGAGGACGCGCACGCGAGCGCCGGGGCGCTGGGACGGCGGCTGGGGCTCTCGCAGCCGGCCTGCTGGCGCCGCATCCAGCGGCTGCGGGCGGCAGGGGTGTTTCGTGGCGCGCGGCTCGATCTGGATCTCGAGCGGCTGGGGTTCGGGGTGACGGTCTTCCTCGGGATCAAGCTCGCCACCAAGGGGCGGGTGAGTCTCGAGGATTTCGAGCGCGCGGTGCGGGCGATTCCCGAGGTCCAGGTGGTCGACCACGTGCTTGGCGCCTTCGACTACCGGCTGCGGGTCGTCGCGCGTGACCTGCCGGATTTCGAGCGCGTGCTGCGGCGGCGGATCATGACGCTGCCCGGTGTGGGCAACGTCGAGGCGAACGTCATGCTGAGCGAGGAGCGTCGGCCGGGTCCGCTGTAGCGGGGCCGTCGGGACGGCGCTCGGCCTTCGGCCAATCGCCCCGCCCGCCGTCCCGTCGCTTCGCAACGGCAGGAATGCGGGCGCCCGCGACTTATGGAGCCTTTGTGCATTGCGTGCAGCGGCGATAGGACTACACCCAGAGGGAAAAGGAGACAGCCATGCCGCTTCGCGATGACGTCGACCCCGAGGGGCTCGAAGAATTTTCCGTGGTCTTCACCGACCGCTCCCTGAACCACATGTCCGCCGCTTTCCAAGGGGTGATGCGCGACATCTCCTCGATGCTGCGCGAGGTCTACCGCGCCGACGGCGTGGCGCTGGTGCCCGGTGGCGGCACCTTCGGCATGGAGGCCGTCGCCCGCCAGTTCGGGCAGGGCGCCAGGGCGCTGGTCGTGCGCAACGGCTGGTTCTCGTTCCGCTGGTCGCAGATCTTCGAGGCCGGCGGCTTCGGCGGCGAGGTGACGGTTATGAAGGCCCGGCAGACCGCCAACGAACCCACCGCGCCCTTCGCGCCCGCGCCGATCGACGAGGTGGTCGCCGCGATTCACCGCGAGAGCCCCGAGATCGTCTTTGCGCCGCATGTCGAGACCTCGGCCGGGGTGATCCTGCCCGACGACTACATCAAGGCGCTGGCCGAGGCCGCGCATGAGGTGGGCGCGCTGATGGTGCTCGACTGCATCGCCAGCGGCTGCGTCTGGGTCGACATGGCCGCGACCGGCGTCGACGTGTTGCTCTCGGCGCCGCAGAAGGGCTGGTCGGCCACGCCCTGCGCCGGTCTCGTGATGATGTCCGACCGGGCGCTGGCACGGCTCGAGGAGACCGAGTCCAACTCCTTCGCGATGGACCTCAAGAAGTGGCGCCAGATCATGGCGGCCTACGAGGAGGGCGGCCACGCCTACCACGCCACCATGCCGACGGACGGGCTGCGGATGTTCCGCGACGCGATGGTCGAGACCCGCGACATGGGCTTCGAGGCCGCCAAGGCGGCACAGTGGGATCTCGGCCAGAAGGTCCGGGCAGCGCTCGCGGCACGCGGCGTGGCCTCGGTCGCGGCCGAGGGCTTTGCCGCGCCGGGCGTGGTGGTCTGCTACACCGATGACCCCGAGGTGAAGACCGGCAAGGCCTTCGTGAAGGAAGGCGCGCAGATCGCCGCCGGGGTGCCGCTGCAGTGCGACGAGCCGGCGGGCTTCTCCACGTTCCGCCTCGGGCTCTTCGGCCTCGACAAGCTGCGCGACGTCGATGCGACGGTGGCACGGCTGGAAAAGGTGCTCGACGCCGCGCTCTGAGCGGTATGTGTGCCGGGGTGGGCTACGAGCCCACCCTAAGAGCGGCGCCCTGCGCGGAACAAGGCGCGGAGCGCCGCCGCCCTGGTGAGGCCAGCGCCGCCTGTCTAGGTCATTCGGACGTGATCGAGATGAACCGCGAGGCTTTGCAGGCAGAGCGCCAGCCCATCGACCGGCGCTCACGCGGCTTTTCCTAGCCTCGCGCGCCCAGCCCGAGCTGCATCAGGGTCTTGCGCACCGGCGTCACGCTGTAGAGCGCATCGAGCGCATGGGCGCGGGCATCGCGCAGGGGCGCGGCCGACAGCATCGAGGTGCGGTTCAGCATTGTGATCCCGGCCACCCGCGCGCGGATGTCGACGATGCGCTTGCGGTGGTAGCTCTCGAGCATCTGCCGGTCGCCAAGCCGCTCCGGCGCGGCGGTGGCGAGATCGCGCAACACCCGCAGGTCGTTCAGCGACATGTTCAGGCCCTGCGCCCCGATCGGCGGCACCACATGCGCCGCCTCGGCCACCAGCGCCAGCCGTTCGCCGTAAAGCCACTCCGCGTGCTGGGCGATGATCGGCCAGATGGTGCGCTGCGAGGCAAGCGTCAGCTGACCGAGAATGTGGCACGACCGCTCGGACATGGCGGCCTCGAGCGCGGGCGTGTCGAGTTCGAAGAGTGCCTCGGCCTTGGGGCCTTCCTCCATCCAGACCACGGCCGAGCAGGGCTGGCCCTCGTGGTCGGGCAGCGGCACCAGCGTGAAGGGGCCGCCGGTGCGGTGGATCTCGGTCGAGACGTTGCCGTGCGGGATGGGATGGGTCACGGCGAAGGCCAGCGCCTTCTGCCCGAAGCGGGTGGTCTTCACGCCGATCTCGGCCGCCTGCCGCATCGGCGAGTTGCGCCCGTCGGCGGCGACCACCAGCCGCACCTGTGCGCTGCTGCCGTCGGAGAGGCCGACGCGCGCATGGGCCTCGCGGGTGAAGAGCGTCGAGGTGCCGGTGCCCGGGCGGAAGTCGACGTTGGGCATTTCGTCGAGATGCGCGGCCATCTCGCGACGCAGCAGCCAGTTCGGCAGGTTCCAGCCAAACGGCTTGTCGGAGATGTCGGTGGCGTCGAAATCCTTGACGATACGCGGCTCGGGCCGCTCGCCGCCGGCGTCGACGATGCGCATCACCTGCAGCGGCATGGCGTGGCTCTCGAGCCGGGCCCAGAGGCCGGTTTCCTCGAGGAAGGCCTGTGCCGGTTGCAGGAAGGCGGTGGTCCGCATGTCGGCGCCGGCGGCCTCGCGGGCGGTGACCGGCGGGGCGGGGTCGACGCAGAGCACCGAGAACCCGGCGGAGCCGAAGGCGGCGGCCGCGGTCAGACCCGCGATGCCGCCGCCCGAAATGAGAATGTCGTAATCCATGACCGCACTCCTTTGCCCCCTATCTAGGGCAGGCTGCGGCGGGTTGCCAATGCGACGTGCGAGCCCGGGGGCTCGGCGTCACTTGCCCAGCGTGATGAGCAGGATGATCACGAACATCACCGGCGTCAGGCTCACGCCGAGCAGCCCCAGTGCGACCAGCCCCCAGGTCTTCACCGCAAGCACCACGAGCGTGAGGACGATGAGCAGGAAGTAGTAGATGTTGCCCTCGAAGTCGCGAACGAGATCGCGGACGAAGGGCAGGCGGTGGGTGAGCGGAAGTCGAGTCGATGTGTCGGACATGTGCGTCTCCTGTGGCACGGATCGACGCCTAGATAGGGGCCCGGCGGGCCGGTTTACATGCTCGAATTGTCGCATCCCCGGCCCATCTTTGCGACGGGGCTGGGGATCGGGTCCACCTCAGCCGAGGCGACCGAGAAACGCGGGCAGGTCCGGTGCGTGATGCTCGATATGTCCGCCCTCGCCGCGTTCGGGAGCGACATGCACGGTCCGCATTCCCATGGCGTGCGGGGCCGTGAGGTTGCGCGGATCGTCCTCGAACATGGCGGCCTGCATCGGGTCGGTGCCGTCACGATCGAACACCGCGCGAAACGCCATCTCCTGCGGCTTCGGAAGGTAGCCGGCGTGTTCCACGCCGTAGATCGCGTCAAAGGCCGCATCGAGCCCGCGCGCGCGCAGGACCTGCGCCGCGTAGGGGGCGCTGCCGTTGGTGTAGACGATCCTGCGCCCCGGCAGCTGGCCGATCAGCTCGGCAAGATGCGGATCGGGCGCGAGCGCGTCGAAGGAGATGTCGTGAACCTCTTCGAGGTAGGCGTCGGGATCGACGCGATGTTCCGCCATGAGCCCCGCGAGCGTCGTGCCGTGCGCCTGCCAGTAATGCTTGCGCAGGCGGTCGGCCTCGTCGTGGTCGGCGCCGGTGATGCGCATGACGAAGCTGGTCATCCGACGCTCGATCTGATCGAAGAGCCGGGCCGCCGGTGGGTAGAGCGTGTTGTCGAGGTCGAAGACCCAGTGCCGGACGTGGGCAAAATGCTGTTTTACCATGGGTCTGATCTTACCCCTGCGCCGCGGGAGCGGCAATGGGCGCATTGATCCTGCCGGCGTGGTGGCGCTATCTTGGACCGATCGAGCGAGGAGAGACGAATGAACCAGATCCGGACGCCCAACAAGGACGCCTACACGCTGATCCTGGAGGCGATCGATTCCGGCGTGTACCGCCCCGGCGACCGGCTGGTGGAAAGCGAGCTGGCCGAACGGTTCGGCGTCTCGCGCACCCCGATCCGCGAGGCATTGCAGCGGCTTGAAACGCAGTCGCTGCTGACCCGCGACGGGCGCTCGCTGATCGTGGCATCGCTCGACCACAACCAGATGGCCGAGCTCTACGTGGTGCGCACCGAGCTCGAGGGTCTGGCGGCCCGGCTGGCGGCACGGCACGCCACAGAGGAAGAGATCCAGGTGCTGCGCGAGATGGTGGGCGAGGACCGGGCGCTGCTCGACGACCCTTCGGCGCTGGCACGCGCGAACCGTCGGTTTCACAAGATGATCCACCTTGCCTCGCACAACCGCTTCCTGGTGCAGCAGCTCGACCTCGTGCATCGCTCGATGGCGCTGATGGCCACGACCTCGCTCGCGGCGCAGGGCCGGGGCGAGATTGCGCTGGCCGAGCACAAGGCCATCGTCGATGCCATTGCTCGGCGGGATGAAGACGCGGCCTACAAGGCTCTGCGCGACCACATCTCTGTGGCCTTCGTGACGCGGCTGAAGCTCGACAGTCACAAGGTCGACTGAAGGCACTCAGCTTCGTTTCGCAGGCCCATCCTCGGGCAGGTCGGCACCGGCGTGGTCCGGCGCCGAGCGCCCGTGCGCGGTCTTGTCCCAGTAGAACGGCTTCGAGACCAGCTCGAAAGCGGCCTTGTAGGCGGCAATCGCCCCGAGCGGGAAATACAGGAAAAGCGTCGGTGCCCAGGGCAGGAGCCCGGTGTGCGGACTGCGCGAGATCGCGGCGATGCTGACCAGCAGCGAGACACCCTCGGTCGCGAGGAAGGTCCAGAGCAGGGCGCGCAACGCGTCGGTGCCGAACAACGCGCCGAAGGGATGCGACCAACCGGCCAGCACCAGCCAGAAGGACCAGAGCGCCGGCGCCAGCAGGAATTGCAGGAAGGCGGTCAGGAAGACCAGCTGGACCCCGAATGTCTTCCAGCTGCCAAGCTCGCGCCGAAGACGCCATGGCGCGCGCATGTGGACGCGCCAGGTGATCATGTAGCCCTTGAGCCAGCGGGACCGCTGCCGGATCCATGGCCAGAGCCGGTTGTTCGCTTCCTCGCGGGTGACGATCGGCAGCAGTTCCGTGCGGTAGCCGTGCCGCGCGAGCCGCACGCCGAGGTCGGCATCCTCGGTCACGTTGTGCGCGTCCCAGCCGCCGACCGCTTCGAGCGCCTCGCGGCGGAAGAACACCGTCGTGCCTCCGAGCGGGATCGCGAAGCCGAGCCGTGCGAGCCCCGGCAGCACCACCCGGAACCAAGTGGCGTATTCGATGGTGAAGCAGCGCGACAGCCAGTTGGCTTGCGGGTTGTAGAAATCGAGGATGCCCTGCAGGCAGGCCATCTCGGGCGGGCTGCGGGCGAAGTGCCCTACGACACGCTGCAAATGGTCGGGGGCGGGCGCGTCCTCGGCATCGTAGATCCCGACGATCTCGCCCCGGGCGAAGCGCAGCGCGTAGTTCATCGCGCGCGGCTTGGTCGTGATCGGTCCGTCTGGCACCTCGATCACCCGCACGAACGGCGGTAGACACAGCCCCTCTAGCGCCCTTCGGGTGGTCTCGTCCCGTGCCTCGAGGATGAACAGGATGTCGAGCCCGGCGCGCGGGTAGTCGAGCCGCTTCAGGCGGCGCAGCAGGTCACCGGCGATATCTTCTTCCCGGAAAAGCGGGATCAGCAGCGAGACGGTCGCGCGGGTGCCATGAGCCGCGCTTTCCGTCTGGCGGCTCAGCTGACTCGCAACGAGCGCCGCCACCTTCATCAGTTGCGCGAAGAGCAATGTCCCGATCGCCAGCAGGGTCGCCATGGTGAAGAAAAGGGTCGGAGCGAGTAGCAGCCCGACGAGACACGCAAGGGCACAGAGCAGGCCCAGCCCGAGCCGCTGAGCCGCGCCCGGGCCCATGTCTCGGCAGCTTTCATGGGTCGGAACCTGCGTTTCGGCCCGCCGCGCCATCTCGTCGCCGTGTCGATCCGTGATGATCTCGTGGAGCAGCCCCTCCGGAAGCAGCGCCATCTCGATAGGGTCTGTCTCGTCCGGCAGGAGGGCCGCGAGATCCTCGAACCGTTCGGGCCGGGCGGTGGCGACGGTCAGCCTGCCGCCGCTGCGACGCCACGGCAGCACAGCATGGCGAAGGCAGACCTCCGGGGGCAGAAGGCCGGCGAGCGCCGGGTCGGGCGGATCCTTCGCGGGGTCCAGAACGAGGGCGCCGTGACGTGTGGATTGCGCTGCAAGGATCGTTTCCGGCCGTGAAAGCTCTTCCGCGAGAAGCGCTTGCGACACGTCCGCACCGCTGCGATGGGCCTCGGAGAGGGCCGTCATCGCGTCTGCCGGGGCAAGCCCGTGATCCTGCATCAGGATCGACACAATGGGGCGACGGCGGCGGGGCACCGGGCGGTGCCTTGGGGCGGTCGCCAGCGACAAATCGGTTTCACTCATGACGTGGTCCTGCACCTGCACAGGGGAAGGACACGTCATTGAGGTAAACAGGGGGTTAATTCACCCCCTGTGCCGGGAAATTATGCGCGGCTTACATCGCCGCGACGAACCGCTCGAACAGGTAGAAGCTGTCTTGCGGGCCCGGGCTCGCCTCGGGGTGGTGCTGGACCGAGAACACCGGGCGGTCGGTCATGCGGATGCCGCAGTTCGAACCGTCGAACAGCGAGACATGCGTCTCGATCACGCCGGAGGGCAGCGACTGGCCGTCGACCGCGAAGCCGTGGTTCATCGAGGTGATCTCGACCTTGCCGGTCTCGATTTCCTTCACCGGGTGGTTCGCGCCGTGGTGGCCGTGGTTCATCTTGACGGTCTTGCCACCGAGCGCCCGCGCGAGGATCTGGTGCCCGAGGCAGATGCCGAAGATCGGCAGCTCGGTATCGTCGAGGATGCTGCGGATCATCGGCACCGCGTATTCGCCGGTGGCCGCCGGGTCACCGGGGCCGTTCGACAGGAACACACCGTCCGGAGCGAAGCCGAGGATATCTTCCTTGGTGGCGGTCGCGGGCAGCACGGTCACGTCGCAGCCGGCCGAGGCGAGGCAGCGCAGGATGTTGCGCTTGGCGCCGTAGTCGATTGCGACGACCTTCTTCTTCGGTGCGGTTTGGCGGGCGTAGCCCTCGGGCCAGGCCCACCGCATCTCGTCCCAGCGGTAGCTTTGCGCGCAGGTCACGTCGCGGGCAAGGTCGACACCGGTGAGGCCGGGGAAGGCGCGTGCCGCCGCGACCAGCTTCTCGACGTCGAAGTTGCCCTCGGGATCGTGCGCCAGCGCCACGTGGGGGGCGCCCGACTGGCGGATCGCACGGGTCAGCCGGCGGGTGTCGATGCCACCGATCGCCACCCGGCCTCGTGCCGCGAGCCACTCGGAAAGCTCCTGCACCGCGCGCCAGTTCGAGGCCGTCGTGGGCATCCACTTGACCACCATGCCGGCCGCCACCGGGTCGCCGGTCTCGTCGTCGTCGGGGTTCACGCCCACGTTGCCGATGTGCGGGAAGGTGAAGGTGACGATCTGGCCCGCGTAGGACGGATCGGTCATGATCTCCTGGTAGCCCGACATGGCGGTGTTGAAGCAGAGCTCCGCCTCGGTCTGACCGACGGCGCCGAAGCCCTGTCCGTAGAAGACGGTGCCATCGGCAAGGGCGAGGCAGGCGGTGGGCTTTTGTGTCTGGGGCATGGCGCGACTCCTGTGGCAGCGGGCGGGCGGCAAATTGCGCCATAGGTAAGGTGTGGGCCGCGCGGGGTCAAGATCCTCCCGGAAATGATAAACCTAGTAAATACAGTGTGTTATGATGGCGCGGGGCAGAGTTGCGCGGGGCGGGTGCTTTGGGTAGGTTGGGGCCTTCGGGATGGATTTGGGGATACCGTTCGACATGAATTTGCGTGAACGCATATCGGCTGCGACCAAGCAGGCGATGAAGGACAAGGCGACAGACCGCCTGTCGACGCTGCGGCTGATCAACGCCGCGATCAAGGATCGTGACATTGCCGCCCGTGCCGAGGGGATCGACGGCGGGGTCGACGATACCGTCATCATGGCCATTCTCGGCAAGATGGTGAAGCAGCGCCGGGAGAGCGCGCGCACCTACGAGGAAGGCGGACGGCTCGACTTGGCCGAGCGGGAGCTGGCCGAGGTGGAGATCATCGAGGAGTATCTGCCCAAGCCGTTGAGCAAGAAAGAGATTTCAAAAGCGGTGGATGGGGCCGTCGAAGAGGTGGGCGCAAGCTCGATCCGCGACATGGGGCGCGTAATGGGCGTGCTCAAGGCGCGCTACCAGGGGCAGATGGATTTCGGCGCCGTCGGACCCATGGTCAAGGAGCGGCTTGCCAACGCGAGCTGACCCGGTCGCGGCGGCTCAGGGCGACGGAAAGTCCTTGGCCGCCGCCTTCCACTCTTGCGGGTCGAGTGCATAGCGCGCCACGAAGCGGGTCTTGAACCCGACGCGCCCGCGCCGCGCACCGAAGTTCTCGCCGTGGTTCAGCACGTAAAGCACCGAAGGCCGCCGCAGCGCCGAGAGCCTGCGGCCCGCGAGGCGTGCGAGATAGGGAAACATCCGGTGTTCGTGCGCGGTCATGGCGCGCAGGAAGCGTCGCCCTTCCGGCTGCGCGGGGTCGTGATGCACCGCCGCGCAGGAGCCGCAGAGTTTCCAGAACGGCTTGCGCAGCGGCTGTGTCAGGCGGCGCGGGCCGGCGAGCGCGACGCCGCGGGTGGCGTGGTCCATGACGTATCCGGTCTCGACGAGGTAGCCGGGGGCCTGCCGGTCGAGCATCTCGGCGACGGTTCCGTCGCGCATCAGGTCGTCAGCATCGAAGCTCATGACGTAGGCCGGTTCCGGACCCATCTCGGGAAGATAATCGCAAAGTGCCGCGAGCTTGCGCCACTTGTCGTTTCCGGGCGTCGGATCGTCGAAGGGCAACCAGTGCAGCCGGTCGTCCTCTGGCAGGGGCGGGCGCTCCTGGCAGCAGATCACCGCCTGCCAGTCGCCGCTCTGGCGCAGGAAGCTCTCGAGCGTCTGCGAAAGCCGTTCCGTGACGGCCTGCCAGTCGCCGACGTCATGCGGCCCGACGAGCGGCACGAGGAAGATCACCCGCGTGGCGGTGGCGCGCGGCGATGCCTGCGCCGTGTCACGCAGGTCGAGCGCGGCCTGCTCCGAGGGCGCGGGCGAGAGCCTGCGCGCCAATGCCGGGCTCAGGGCCGCTGCCGCCAGCAGGGCGGCGCGTTTCAGTTTCGGCGTCGCTGGGGCCTGCGCCATCCGGGAGTCCTCGTGTGTCGGGGTGCCGGGTCAGGGCTGCGTCAGCAGCCGCACCCGGTCGGTGAGCTCGGCAAATAGCGCCTTGCGTTCGTCTTCGCTCAGAAAGGCGCCGATCTCAACCTCGCGTCCGCTACCCTTGAGGGTGACGTAGTAGGGTACCGGGCCGCCCTTTTCATGCATGCTGACGCGCACCCAGTAGGTGTTGCTCTGCCAGTCCTGGTCCGGGCCGCGCGGGTTGTGCCGCTCGAGCCGCGTGAGTTCGGGGCCGAGCGTCAGGATCTCGAGCACCTGCCGGTCGCGGCTGTTGCGCTTGATCGCGAACCACAGCCCGGCGACGGCGGCAAGCATGAAGGGCAGCAGGCCCCAGAGCAGCACGGTGCCCAGCAGGCCGAAGAATGGCATCAGCGCGAGCAGGAAGAAGCTTAGGATGAAGATCGAGAAGCCGTGGGCCGAGAGGGATTGGTGCGGCCAGAGGTGAAGCTCGGCCTGCTCCGCGGGTGAGGTGGTATGTTCCCAGCGATACGGCATGTCGGAGAGAGTTCTAGCACCGGGGCGTGTCGGGTCCATCAGAAAGATGCGGTGGCGATGCAGCTTCCCGGCGGGTTCGGTTGAAGGGGCGAAACGGAAAAGGCCCCGGATCGCTCCGGGGCCTTTCGATGATCTGCGGGGCAGCTTAGTGCGCGTGCTGCTTGTCCCAGTCCTCGCGCTTCGGGAGCTGCTCGAAAGTGTGCTCCGGCGGCGGCGAGGGCAGGGTCCACTCGAGCGTGTCCGCGTACTCGTTCCACGGGTTCTTCTCGGTGGCGGGTTTGCCCGCGCGCAGCGTGTAGATCACGATGCCGAAGAACAGCAGGAACGAGGCGAAGGACAGCAGCGCACCCCAGCTCGACACGGTGTTCCAGGTGGCGAATGCCTCCGGGTAGTCGATGTAGCGGCGCGGCATGCCCTGGCGGCCCAGGAAGTGCTGCGGGAAGAACGTCAGGTTCACACCGATGAAGAACATCCAGAAGTGCAGCTTGCCGAGCGCCTCGGGATACATCTTGCCGGTCATCTTTGGCATGTAGAAGTAACAGCCCGCGAAGATCGTGAAGGCCGCCCCCATCGACATGGTGTAGTGGAAGTGCGCCACGACGTAGTAGGTGTCGTGATATGCGCGGTCCACGGCGGCCTGGCTCAGGACGATGCCGGTGACGCCGCCCACGGTGAACAGGATCAGGAAGCCGATGGCGAAGAGCATCGGCGTCTTGAACTCGATCGAGCCGCCCCACATCGTCGCGATCCACGAGAAGATCTTAACGCCGGTCGGCACCGCGATGACCATGGTCGCCAGCATGAAGTAGCTCTGCTGGGTCAGCGACATGCCCACGGTGTACATGTGGTGCGCCCACACGACGAAGCCGAGCGCGCCGATCGCGATGATCGCCCAGACCATCGGCAGGTAGCCGAAGACCGGCTTGCGCGAGAAGGTCGCGATGACGTGGCTCGCGATGCCGAAGCCCGGCAGGATCACGATGTAGACCTCGGGGTGGCCGAAGAACCACAGGATGTGCTGGTAGAGCACCGGGTCACCGCCGCCGGCGGGGTCGAAGAAGGTGGTGCCGAAGTTCCGGTCGGTCAGCAGCATGGTGATCGCGCCGGCAAGAACGGGCAGCGACAGCAGGATGAGCCACGCGGTGATGAAGACGGACCAGGCGAAGAGCGGCACCTTGAACAGCGACATGCCGGGGGCGCGCATGTTCAGGAAGGTGGTGATGATGTTGATCGCACCGAGGATCGACGAGGCGCCCGAGACGTGCACCGCGAAGATCGCGAGATCGGTCGACATGCCGGCTTCGCTGGTGGAAAGCGGCGGGTAGAGCACCCAGCCGATGCCCGAGCCGAGCTGGCCGTTGCCTCCGGGCGCGAAGACCGAGCAGACCGCCAGCGCGGAGCCTGCGAAATACAGCCAGTAGCTGAGGTTGTTCAGCCGCGGGAACGCCATGTCCGGCGCGCCGATCTGCAGCGGCATGAAGTAGTTGCCGAAACCGCCGAACAGGGCCGGAATCACCACGAAGAACATCATCAGGATGCCGTGGCCGGTGATCAGCACGTTCCACAGGTGGCCGTTGGGCGTGCAGTTCTCGGTCGCGGTGGGAATCAGCCGCGCCCCTTCCATGCACATGTATTGAACGCCGGGCTCCATGAGCTCCAGTCGCATGTATACGGTGAAGGTCACCGACACGAGGCCCACGATCGCGGCGGTAATCAGGTAGAGAATCCCGATATCCTTGTGATTCGTGGACATGAACCAGCGGGTGAAGAACCCCCGGTTGTCCTCGTGCTCGTGGCCATGAATGGCGGCGTCTGCCATTGTCTGCCTCCTGTTGGTCTCGTCCCAGGCGCCTGCAAACATGCGCAGACCACCCCTCTATTCCATTCTTCCTTTTAGAAGGTCACTGCAGTTGCGGCAATATAGCCGTTTGATCTGGATCAAACTTTATTGTCGCACCCTCTTGCGCGACGCGCCCTGCATTCACAGGGCCGCAAGGTCGTGCCCGGGTCAGGTATTCCAGACCCCGAAACTGCCGCTGCGTCAGGTTTTCCTGACCTGCGTTTCGGCGCGGCAGGGCCTAGGCTGACGACAGTTTGCTACCAGAGATTTTCAATGTCCAGTTTCAGGGAATGCCGCACCATGGCCTGCTTCGACCTGCGTCCCGCCGATCCGCTTCTGCTTCGCCTTGCACGGTTGCTCGAGACCCCCTTCGCCCGCCGCCAGCGCCAGCTTGCCGCCCGTGTGGCGGACCTGCGGGCGCTTTCCGATGACGAGCTCGCGCGGCTTGGGCTGCGGCGTGACCAGATCCTCGGGCATGTTTTCGGGGTCCGCTGAGCGGGCCGTCATTGCCGACGATCGCCACGGGGTGTTCCGACCCGGCGGCGGTCGCGCCCGGACGGTGTTGTTCCCCACCGGATCGGGCTAGGCTGGCCGGAGCGGCCGTTCTCCCCCAAGTGAGGTCGCTCCGGTCTTTTTTCTGTTCTGGGACACGCATCATGACCCATGCCGACACCGAGCTTGCGGTCGCGGGCTCCGGCGATCTTTCCGAGATCGAGGCGCTCGTGCAGGACGCCTACGCGCCCTACGTCGCGCGGATCGGAATGAAGCCGGGCCCGATGCGCGACGACTACGCGGCGCATGTACGGGCCGGGCGGCTTCGCGTGCTGCGCGCGGACGGGCGGATCGCGGGGATTCTCGCGCTGGAGCCGCAGGACGACGCGCTGCTGCTCGACAACGTGGCTGTCGCGCCATGGGCGCAGGGCAGGGGATACGGGCGCCGGCTGCTCGATGCCGCCGAACAGGTGGCAAGGGCGCAGAGGTACGAGCGCATCCGCCTCTACACCCATGTGAAGATGACCGAGAACATCGCGATCTACGCCGGGCGCGGGTATCGCGAGACCGGGCGCACCGAAGTGAACGGACTGCATCGGGTCTACATGGAGAAGACGCTCGCCTGACCGGCGGCGATCACTCCCCGAAGACCTCGTCGAAGCTGCGCCGGAGGGCCACGTCGACATCGGCCATGCTCACCGGCAGACCGAGGTCCACAAGACTGGTCACACCGAAGTCGCTGATTCCGCAGGGCACGATGCCCGAGAAATGCTCGAGTTCCGGCTCCACGTTGATCGAGATGCCGTGGAAGCTCACCCATTTGCGCAGCCGGATGCCGATGGCGGCGATCTTGTCCTCGCTCATCCGGCCGTCGGGCAGGCGCGGCCGGTCGGGGCGCTCGACCCAGACGCCGACACGTCCCTCGCGGATGTGGCCGGTAACGTTGAACTCGGCGAGCGCCGCGATCACCCAGGCCTCGAGTTGCTGGACAAAGGCGCGGATGTCGCGGCCGCGCCGGTTGAGGTCGAGCATCACGTAGACCACGCGCTGTCCGGGTCCGTGGTAGGTGTACTGCCCGCCGCGCTTGGTGTCGAAGACCGGGAACCGGTCCGGCGCGCGCAGGTCCTCGGCGCGGGCCGAGGTGCCGGCGGTGTAGAGCGGCGGATGCTCGACCAGCCAGATCGCTTCGGGCGCTTCGCCGCGCGCAATGGCAGCGGCGCGCTCCTCCATGAAACGCACGGCGTCTTCATAGCCGGTCAGGCCGTCGCTGGTGATCCATTCGGTCATGGACAAGCGGGCTAGGCCCAGACGCGGGGGGCGTCAAGATGGCAGGTGCGGGAGGTATGCTTTACGGGACCGCCGCGGCCATCCGGACGGGCGATTTTCGCCCTGTCCGATGGTCGGAAAGAAAAAATGCGCAAAGATGCGATTTCCCTCTTTTCATCCCCGGCGGGCAACTGTAAAGAGCGCGTCACCAAGTCAATGACAGTGCGGTCGTGGCGGAATTGGTAGACGCGCAGCGTTGAGGTCGCTGTGGGGTAACTCCCGTGGAAGTTCGAGTCTTCTCGACCGCACCATTTACTCTCCCGGACATGCCGGCGCGTTCCGTAAGGTTTTCGTATCGGCCTGATGATCCGTCAGTGACTTTCCCCCGTATTGCAGAAAATTCGTAGGCCAAGCCGCGTCCGATCGTGTCGGGCAGGGGTCTTGGGCTCAGCAGCTGTGACCAGGTTGCCTTTCGTAGTGAGCCATGACGAGGACCCGTGGCCCGCTGCCTCAGTCCGCGCCGAGTGGGCCGGGCGACCCGTAGTGGTAGCCCTGGACGAGATCGCATCCGAGTTTGCGCAACAGCGATGCGGTTTCTTCATCTTCCACGCCTTCAACAATGAGATCGATGCCGAAGGCCGTCGTGAGCTGAAGAAGCGCACTGACGAAGGCCGAGTCCCGGGGGCTGCTCGCGATATCCTGGATGAAGCAGCGGTCAAGCTTGAGCATGTCGACGGGCCAGCTGCGCAAATGGGCGAGCCCGGCATAGCCGGTTCCGAAGTCATCGAGCGCCACGCGTGCTCCGCGGTGCCGCAGGTTTGCAAGGGTGCGGAAGATCGGTCCCTGAACCTCACCCAGCATGGTGGTTTCGGTCACCTCGATGACGATATGTTCCCAGTCGAGTCCGTGCCGCTCGAGTGCACGGTCAAGATCTTCGACGAGCTCGGAGCGGAGGAGATCGCCTGCGCCGACGTTGAGGGTCAGCCAGAGCGGGTCTCTCTGCGGCAGGCCGGCGAAATGCGACAGCGCTTCGCCGATGATGCGCCGGCTGAGCTTCTCCGCAAGCTCGGGGGTCGAGAGCGCGAGTGAAAAGGCCTCCGGCTCCAGAACGCCCTTCTCGGGGTCGATCCAGCGCACCAGCACCTCGTATCCGGCGATCCGTCCGGAAAGCAGCGAGCGGATGGGTTGGAAGAAGGGCTGGATCCTTCGCTCTTCGAGGGCCTGCAGGAAACGCGGCCGCATGAGGCGTGCACTGAAGTTTTGATGCGTTTCAGGAGTGTAGACGGCGCCCTTGCGGTGATCGGCCCGCTTGCTCGCGTAGAGCGCGGCATCGGCGCGGTGAAGCAGGCGTGACACGTCGCGCAGTTTTTCGGTCGTGATGGCGCAGCCGATGCTGACCCGCCCGAGATCCGGTTTGCCCAGATCCGCGGCGCCGTCCTCGATGCCGGTGAAGCAGTCCCGCATGAGGCGGTCGACCGTGGCGCTGTCACCGTCCGGGAGCGCGATGAGCGCGGCGAATTCATCGCCGCCCAGTCTCCCGAGCAGCGACTTCGAGGGGAGGGCGCGGATCAGAGCGCGCGCCACTGTCTGCAGGTATTGATCGCCGAAGGGGTGCCCGTACACGTCGTTCACGGTCTTGAAGTTGTCGAGGTCCAACAGCAGCAGGGCGTGGTGGCGGATGTCCGTGCCGAGACGGTGCCGGCACCGACGTTGAAAGGCGCGGTTGTTGAGCAGGGCCGTGAGCGCGTCGCGGTCGGCCTGTCGCGACAGCGCATGCGATTGCCGGACTTCACCGGAGAGCTCTTCCTCGAGCGTGAGAAGGTCGTCCCACTGCATGAGCGTGTTGCCGAGCAGACGTGCCGCACGTTCCGCCCGGACGGAAGCCGCGGGGTCCGGGGTGGGGGCAAGTCGCAATCCAAGGGCGCCGCGAAGATTGCCGGCACTGTCCTCGATCCGGCGAGCCACGAGGGTCTCTTGCGGAGTGTGCATTATCAGAAGCGGATCGCCGCAGGTCGGGTCGGCGGTGAAGTCGACAAGCTGAAGGGTCTGCCGCCGCAACCTGGTGTCGGTATCGCCGATCATGACGCGGGGTTTGCCGGGCTCGGGAAGCGGCAGAAACAGTGCCGCATGCAGATCTTGCGAGCGCATCGCGTCGAGCGCGTCTGATACCAGACGCTCAAGCTCTTCAGGAAAGGAGTGGCGCGTCATGCCATCCGGGTCGAGAGCCGTAATCGGTGCCAAGAATACCCTTATCCCTTGTTCATGACACCCCGACGACGGGGAGGACGGGGTGCCAGAACTTCACCTCTGACAAGTAGAAATCAATTTTCCGTTAAGAGTCCCCGGGCCGGGAAACGAAAGCGCCCCGGCTGTCATGGAGGGGACAGCCGGGGCGGATCTGGTCTGGCTTGCGACGTCGCGGGCGGGGCCTCAGTAATCCTTTTCGTAGAAGATCCCGAGGCTGGTGTCGCCCGCGCTGGTTGCGCGGCCCCGCGCCTTGACGTTCTTGTTCACCTGGAGGTTCAGGTCGATCGAGGTCTCGCCGCTGCTGTCGACCTCGACGTCCGTGTAGATGTTCTCGGACAGATACTTGCCCGCCCGCAGGCCGGCGTTGCCCTCCGCATCCGTGGTGACGTCGAAATCATCCAGTCCGAAGCCCTGCCGCAGGTTGCCGATGATGCCCTCGCCGCCGCGCCCGGCGAGCGTGTTGACCGCCGCCGCGATGCGCAGCGCCTGGAAGGCCGACAGCTCGCCCACGTTGCGCCCGAAGAGCAGCAGCGCGAGCACTTCTTCCTCTGGCCGCGACGGTGTCGAGGAGAAGCTTACCTCGGGGGAGGTCGCCTCGCCCTCGATGGCGACGGTGATGGTGTTGCCGTCACGCTCGGTCACGGCCTCGACCTCGATGGTGGGAATGAAGTCTCCGGTCAGCCGCAGCACCGCCCGTTCGAGCGTGAGGCGCTGGCCGAGGATGTCCAGCCGGCCGCGGATCAGGTCGAAGCGCCCCTCGGGCACGATATCCTGCGAGGTGCCGCGCAGGCGCAGCGTGCCGCCCAGCTCGGCATCGAGGCCACGGCCCCGCACGAAGATGCGGGCCGGCGCGCGGATCTCGAGGTCGAGCGGCAGGCTGTAGGCCGAGCCACCGCCGCCATCGCCAGACTGTTCGAGCAGCCCGGCGCGGGCGCGGGTGGCGCGCACGTCCGAGGGTTCGGCGACGTGGTTGAGCGTGAAGCTGCGGCTGCCCGGGCCCATGCCGGTTTCGGGAATGCGCAGCTCGGCCTCGTTGATCTCGACCCATCCGCCGATGGCGGGGCCGGTCAGGAGCGGGCCCTCGACGGTGATCCGCCCATCTGCACGCGCCTGGTAGAGCCGGCGATCCTCGAGCAGGAGATCGCGCAGCCGCACGGCAAGATCGGCCCGGTAGGGCGCGGTCATGCCGATGGTGCCCGTGGTCTCGAGCGTGCCGCCGGTCGAGAGGCCGCCGGTGACCGACACCTGCGCCTGCCCACCGCCCAGCCGGGTCTCGATGTCGAGCCCGGTCAGGCTGAGCGCCGGTCCGGGCAGCACCGCCTCGGCGCCGTCGACGCGGATCGTGCCCGAAAGCGACGCGGGTGCGAGCGGCCCGTCGAGCCGCAGGTCGAGCCTGGCGAGACCCGACAGCAGGTTCGGCTCGATGAACGTATTGGCCAGCGACAGCGGAGCGCTGCCAGTGATGCCGAGGTTCGCATTGTCGAAGCTCTGCGCAATGCTGCCGGTCACGCGCGCCTGCGTGCCGCCCGGCGCGGTGAGGTCGGTGTTGACCTGCCACGGCCCGGAGCCGCTGCCGCTCAGCGTGCCGGTGGCGGTGGCGCGGCCCGGAAGCTGCTCGACGATCACGCCGAGGTTGTTGAGCACCACGTCGTAGCTGAGCGCGCTGTTGCCGGACTGGCCGAGGCTGCCGCTCATGGTGGCGCTGATCTGCGAGGTGGTCACGTCGAGCGTGTCGACGGTGATCGTGCCGTCGGCATCGCGCCGGGCCGAGACCACCGCCCGCCCGGTGCCGCCGATGAGCTGGTCGACCGTTGGAATGCCAAGCGCGATGTCCTGCGTGGTCAGCCGGCCTTCGGCCGAGAAGGCGCTGCTTTCTAGCGTGTAGGAACCGCCGCCGTCGAAATCGAGCGAGCCGCGCAGGGTGCGCCCGACGAGCGGGGCGAAGGCCGACAGCGCACCTGCCTCGGCGGTGCCGTCGAAGCTTACGGAGGCCACGCCCATCGGGCCGCTGCCGTCATCGCTCTTGGTGGCGGTGAGCTCGCCCGAGGCGCCGGTCTGTCCCGGTCCGCTGGCGGAGAAATCGAGCAGGTAGGCGTCGGCGCTTTCGGTCAGCTCGCCCTGCAGGCTGGCCGAGCCGGTCATCCCGGCGGCCGCGCGCGACAGTTCCGGCAGGGTGATGTCGAAGGTCGCGGTGCTGGCATCCGACAGCAGCGTGCCGTTGGCGGTCATTCGGATGCCGGGGCCGTTGACGCGCGCGTCGCGGATGGTGATGCCGCCGTCGTCGCGCACCGCGTCGACCTCGGCGCGGGTGGTGCCCTGCAGAAGCCCGTCGACCTGCGGAATGCCGATCTCGAGATCCTGCGTCACGAGCGTGCCGGAGGTGTCGAAATAGCCGGTCTCCAGGGTGTAGCTGCCGGAGCCGTCGAAGGTCAGCCCACCGGCGAGCGGCCGGTCGATAAGAGGCGCGAAGGCGGCGAGCCGTTGCGAATCCGCCGTGCCGTCGAAGCCGACCCCGACGATGCCGCCATCCTCGCCCTTGCGGGCGGTGACAACGCCGTCGATGCGGGTGTCGCCGGGACCGCTGGCCTCGAGGTCGAGCGCATAGGCGGCCTCGCCCTCGTCGAGCGTGCCGGACGCCGTCAGCTGTCCCGAGGCGTTCGGATCGACCAGCGACAGGTCCGGCAGCGTCAGGTCGAAGGTGCCCGAGCTCTCGCCGGTCTTGAGCTGGCCGTTGGCCGACAGGGTGATCGACCGGCCATCCAGATCGAGCTGGCGCAGGAAGGTGCCGCCCTCGTTGCGCTCGGCGCTCGCGGCAAGCGTCAGCCGGCCCGCCAGCAGCCCGTCGAGCTGCTCGATGTCCGCCGAAAGGTCGTCGGCGGTGCCGCTCAGGGACAGGTCGAAGCGTCCGGCGACGGGCTCCATCGTGCCCTCGAGCACGAAGTTGGCAGCCCCGCCGAGGTCACGGCCCGCCACGCCCGAGAAGCGCGACAGGTCGTCGGTGCGCACGCTGATATAGGGCTCGACCGTTGGGTCGTTGCCCTCGCTCAGGCCGAAGAGGGTGACGTCGCCGGCGACCTCGATCCCGGCGCCGTTCAGGTCGATGCCGGTGATCTCGAAGGGCGCACCCTCCTGCCAGTCGAATTGCAGCCCGCCTCTGAGGTCGCGGCCGGTGGCGTCGGCGAGCGACGCATCGGCAAGGTCCAGCCCTTCGAGCGCGAGGCTCAGCTGTCCCGAGACCTGCCCGGGCACCGAGCTGCCGGCGTTGCGCGCGATGGTTCCCTGGCCCGAGAGCGTCGCCCGCTCCAGTGCCATCTCGGGGCGGTCGAGCCCCTCGACCAGCGCCCGCAGGGTGAATTCGTCGCCCTGGGCCCGGTCGTAGAACAGCCTCAGCGTCGCCTGGTCGAGGCGCGTGACGTCCTGCGTGAAGGCGATCTGCACCGGCTCGCCATCCTCCGAGGCGATGCGGCCGTCGAGCAGGAGGCGCTCGGGCCAGCCGTCCGCGCCGATGCGCGCCGAGCCGTCGAGCGAGACCGTGGCGGTCTCCAGGTCCAGCGCGTCAAGCTGGATGGCGCCGCCGTTTTCGATCATCCCGCGGGTCTCGATGCTCTGGCTCGCGCCGAGAAAGGCACGCTGGTCCTCGGGCAGGAGCGGGCGCAGGTCACCGGACAGATCGGCGGCGAAACGCTGGCCTTCGTCGGCCACGCCCTCGAGCGTCACCGTGCCCGAGAAGCGGTCTTCGCCGTCGGTGGCGAGGGCCACGTCGGCGGTGAAATCGTCGACCGGGCCCTCGCCGTTCACCGTCAGCTTGAGCGCCGGGGCGCCGGGCAGGTTGGCGAGCTTCGTCACCAGCCCGTCCTGCGCGCCGTCGACCGCGAGGTCGATGGCGAGCTGCCGGCTTTCGTTGACGTAACTGCCGTCGAAGGTGATGGCGTCACGTGGCCCGTCGAGCCGTTGCACCGAAAGCTGGGCCTCGCCTTCGCCGTCGGCAAGCTGGGCCGACCCGGCAACCCCAAGAGCTACGGCCTCGCCGAGGATCGGTTCGCCCAGCTCGACGCGCTCGATCGACATCTCGCCGATGTTCACCGACACGGGCAGGTCGGGCAGCGAGAAGCTGCCGCCGCTGGCCTCGGGGGCGGGGGCGTCGCTGCCGCCTGCGGGCAGGCGCGCGACCTCGAGCCGCTGCGCGGTGATCTGCGAGACCTCGACGCGGCCGGTCAGCAGGGCGGCGCGGCTCCAGTTGAGCTCGGCATCCTCGAGCGTGAGCCAGATGCCCTGTTCGTCGGCGATGGTCATGCGGTCGAGCGTCGCCTCGGAACTCAGCGCGCCCCGGAAGCCGCGCACCCGGACGGTGGTGCCGTCCGACGACAGCGCGCCCTCGATCAGCCGTTCGAGACGGGTGCCTTCGTCGTCATCCTGCGCGTGCGCCGGAAGGGAGAGGCAGAACAGAAGGGGGAGTAGTGCGAGAAGCCGTTTCAAAATGCCTGACCTATGCCGATGTAGATCTGAACGCCGCTGCCGGTGTCGCCACCGGTGGGCGTTGCGACGTCGAGCCGGATCGGTCCGATGCCGGTCTGGTAGCGCACGCCGAGACCGGCGCCGGACTGCCATTCGCCACCGCTGCCGGGCGTGGCCTCGGCGCTGATGTAGCCGGCGTCGGCAAAGGCGACGACGCCCCAGCTTTCGCCGATGTCCTGACGCAGCTCTCCGGACAACCCGAGGAAGCTGCGGCCGCCGGTTTCGTCGCCGTTGCCGAGATCGACGGTCAGCGACTGGTAGGGCTGGCCGCGCACGGTGCCGGCGCCGCCCGAGTAGAACAGGAATTCCGGCTGCGTCTCGTCGAGTTCCGGGCCGACCACGGAGCCGACCTGCAGCCTGCCCGCGAGAACCGTGCCCTTGCTTTCGCCGATGCCGTAATAGCCGCGCAGGTCGCCGTAGAGCCGCGCGCCGCTGCCGGTGTCGTTGACGTTCAGGAAGGGCGTCGCCTCGGCGCCGATGTACCAGCCCGACTTGGGGTTCAGGTCGTTGTCACGCTTGTCCCACGTGAGCGACAGCGGCATCGTGAGCAGCAGGAACTCGCGGTAGCCGAGGTCGTCCTCGGTTTCCGAGTAGTTGAGCCCGAGCCCGAGCTCGCCGGTCAGGTCCTCGGTGAAGCGCCGGGTGAGGCCGGCGGTGAGGTCGATGCTGTTCGAAGTGTAGGTCGGCTCGTTCTCGCTCGCCAGTGCCGCCTGGAAGAAGGCGTCGGTGTCGGGCCCGAGCCGCGCGATGGCGGCGGGCACCTCGAGACGGGCGGTGATGCTCGCGTCGATCTCGCCGGTGTTGCCGGAGATGTCCGATACTTCGCCGTCGACACGGAAGCGCTCGGCGCCGCCCATGAAGTTGCGGTGCAGCCAGAAGCTGCTGAGCGTCAGCCCCTCGAGCGACGACAGCTCGGCGCCGAAGCCGAAGCGTCGCGGCTTGGCATCGACCACCCGCAGCTCCATGTCGAGCGTGCCGTCGGGGTTGGGCCGGTCGGCCTCGCGCACGGTGACGCTCGAGAAGGCGCCGGTGCTCGTCAGGCGGCGGGTCACGTCGTCGACCACGTCCGGGTCGAAGCGCTCTCCGGTGGGCAGCCCCGCGATGCGGCGCTGCGCGGCGGTGCGCACGGCGCTGTCGTTCACGGTGATGAGCCGCCCGAACCGCAGCTCGGGGCCGGGGGCGATGCCGATATCGACGTCGAGCTGCTGGGCGCGATGATTCGCGGTCACGTCCTGGTAAGCGAGGTCCGCCTTGGCGTGGCCCACCTGTCGCCAGCCGTCGATGGCTGCGTCCGCGGCCTCGCCCACCAGCCCGGCACGGGCCGTCGACCCGGAGGTGAAGTCCTCGGGCAGGGTCGTGTCCGGCGCGAGCGGCGCCACCCGTGTCGTGCCGAACTTGAACGACGGCCCCTTCACCACGGTAACCATGACCGTGTCGATCGTGTCCGGGGACGAAAGCAGCGGAATTTCCGAGGCTTCTCGCCCGTCGAGCGTGATGCTGATGGTGCCGCCGTAGTAACCGTTCGCGTAGAGCGTCTCGAGCAGGACGCCGTAGTCCGATAGCGCGGCGGCCAGCACGTCCTGCGTGCCGGTGCGGTCCTCGTCCTGCGCGGCACTGAGCGCGGAGTTGTTCTCGATCTGCGATCTCAGGTCCTCGTCCATGCCGGGGGTCGAGAAATTGAGATTGTCGAAGGCGGCCGCCGGCTGGGCGGCGAGGATGAGCGATATGCCGACAGTGGCGGGAACGCGCCAAATGGTCACTGAGCTGGTCCTTTCCTGCGCGGCAGGGGTGTTTGGCGCCGCGTCCTGCGTGCGTACAGACTATGGCAGCCATGGCAGCATGACCAGAGGTTAAGGCCGAATGGACGCGGCTGTTTCGGGCCTGTGATCGGGGGGCTGCAGACACCCCCGGCGGGAGGCGCGGCTTGCGCCGTGGCCGTCCCCTGACTATCCCGGAAGGAACCGGTGCCGCCGTGGCGCCGCCGGCTGGAACGCAAGGGGGAAGCCATGCCTGACATCATCGTGATCGGCGGCGGAATGGCCGGGGTCAGCGCCGCCGCCGCCCTGTCGGAGACAGCGGATGTGCTGCTGCTCGAGGCCGAACCCGGCACCGGGCGGCATTCCACCGCCCGCTCGGCGGCGATCTTCATCCGCAACTACGGAAACGCGGCGCTGCGGGCGCTGAACGACCGCTCGGCGGTGTTCTTCGAGACGCCCGACATCGAGGTCGACGCGCCGCTGCTGACCCCGCGCGGCGAGATGATGCTCGCCACCGAGGACCAGCTCGACCTGCTCGACGATTACATGGCCGGCAGCGCCGGGCTCGAGCGGCTCACCGGCCCCGAGGCCGAGGCGCTGGTGCCGATCCTGAAGCCGGGCCATGTCGCCGCGGCGGTCATCGAACGCGACGCCCGCGACATCGACGTGGAGACGATGATGCAGGGCTACCTCCGCCAGCTCCGCGCGCGCGGCGGCGAGGTCCGCGTCAAGGCGCCGGTCTCGTCGCTAAGACGCGAAGGCGGGGCCTGGCAGATCGTCGCCGGCGGCGAGACCCACGCCGCGCCGGTGGTTGTGAACGCCGCCGGGGCCTGGGCCGGCGAGATCGCCCGCATGGCCGGCGCGCAGCCGATCCCGATCCAGCCGCACCGGCGCTCTGCCGCCGTGTTGCCGGCGCCGGGAGGGCATGACGTGGACGGCTGGCCGCTCTTCGCCTCCATCGCCGAGGACTGGTACGCCAAGCCCATGGGCGGCCGGCTGATGGTCAGCCCGGCGGATGCCGATCCGGTGCCGCCGCAGGACGCCTGGGCCGACGACATGGTGCTGGCCGAGGGGCTGCACCGCTACGAATGTGCGGTGACCGAGCCGGTGACGCGGATGCTGTCGAACTGGGCCGGGCTGCGCAGCTTCGCGCCCGACAAGACTCCGGTCTGTGGCTTCGACGCCGGGGCCGAGGGCTTCTTCTGGCTCGCTGGGCAGGGTGGGCACGGCATCCAGACCGCGCCGGCGCTGGCCGAACTGACGGCGGCGCTCTGCGCCGGACGCCCGCCTGCGCTCGGCCCCGAGACCTGCGCGGCGCTGTCGCCCGCCCGCTTCGCCGGGGCCGACGCGTGAGCCGCGTCTATGTCACCGGCTCGTCCGGCGTTCTCGGCTTCGAACTGCTCGCCCATCTCACCGCGACGCTCGGCCCCGACGTGAGCGGCGTTGCGCGGCGGAGGCTGCCGCGCGGCGCGGGCCGGCTCGCGCAGATCGTCACGCCCGACGTGCTTTGGCCGGTCTGGCTGCCGCGCGACGCGCGGGGCGCCACGATCGTGCATTGCGCGGGCCTCGCCAGTCCGCGCGTGCCCTTCGAGTCCTACGCTGACCTCAGCCGCCGCGAGATCGAGCCGCAGGTGGGCTTTGCCGAGGCGCTGGTGGCGCGTGGCTGGTCGGGGCACATGGTCTATGTCTCGTCGGCCGGGGTCTACGGCGACACCGATGACCTTCCGATCGCGGAAAACGCGCCGCTCAACCCCAAGTCGTATTACGCGCTGCAGAAGATGGTGACCGAGCAGGCGCTGCTGCAACTCGCCAACCGTCACGGCTTTCGCCTGACGATCCTGCGGCTGGCCAATGCCTACGGCTCGCCGCTGGCCGGGCCGGGCTACGGCGTCGTGTCGATCCTGCTCGATGCGCTGCGGACGGGGCGTGAGTTCAAGCTCTTCGGGACCGGCGAGAGCCTGCGCGACTACATCCACGTCGCGGATTTCCGCACGGCGGTGGAGCAGGTGTGCACGCTGAAGCTGCCCGACCGCATCACCACGCTCAACCTCGGCACCGGGCAGGGCACCTCCCTCGCGCGGCTGGTGACGCTGGTGCAGGAAACGACCGGTCGGACTCTGGCTCTGCGCCGGGCACCGCTCGACAGCGAGCTGAAATCGAGCGTGCTCGACATCCGCAAGGCGCATCGGCTGCTCGGCTGGCAACCCCGCATCGGCATCGAGGACGGCTTGCGCCTGACCATCGAGGCCATGAGCCGGGTTGGGTGAGGCGAGCGTCCAACGGTTGGATTGATAACTCACCCTACAGGCGTTGCGCTGTGTGCGGAGCCGGGGATTGGACTGCGGGAGGCCTTCACCGCACGCGGGTCCGGGGGATCCGTCGTAGGTGGGTTTGCAACCCAGCATGTGGCCGGCCGTCCGGGCGCCGATCCCTTCGGCGATGATGGCCGCCCCGGTCCCGGAACGGCCTTTCGGCCACCTGTGATCTCGCAGGTCTTTCCCTATCGGATGCGGTCGCGGCCGAAGGCACCGTCAATGGCCTCGCGCGGCGGCGAAACGCATCCGTTTTGACGTGGACGACCGCGCCGGTCCCGGCGCAGCCGTCAGTCTTCCTCGAAGGGATCCCACTCGTCCTCGACCTCGGGCAGGGCTTCGGCGCTGGCTTCCTGCGCAACCTCCTCGGCGGTGCGGATCTCGAGAATCTTCGCCTTCGGAAAGGCCTCGAGCGCGGCCCTGACAAGCGGATGCTCGGAGGCCTCGGCCTTCAGGGCAAGCTCGGCGGCGTTGTTCTTCTCGTAGATCGTCGGCGCGTCGCAGCCGTTCACCACCGAGACGCCCCAGCGGTTGCCGGTCCAGCGTTGCAGGGCGCTGCCGAGGCGCTGGGCCAGGTCGGCCCGGGCGCCCTCGGCAGGCGTGAACTCGATCCGGCCCGGCTGGTAGGCCGCGAGGCGCACGCCGCGCTCGACCTCGACCAGGAGAGTCATGTCGCGGTTGGCGCGGATCAGCTCGACCGCGTGCTCGAAGGTGGGGAAACGCGCCAGCGCGTTCTCGGCAGCTACCGCCCGCACCGCGTTGCCCTGCGTGGCAACGGGGCCGGACGGGCCGGGATGCGTGGGCTGCGGCTGGCCGGTCGCCTGCGCGTTGCCGCCGCCGGGGGCTTGCGCATAGCCGCCGCCACCGCCGTTCGGGCCCGGAGCGGGCGGCGGCGGCGTGTCCTGCAGCTTTCGGATCAGCTCCTCGGGCGAGGGCAGCTCGGAGACATGGGTGAGCCGGATCACCGCCATCTCGGCGGCCATCATCGCGTTCGGCGCCTGCGCCACCTCGTCGAGCGCCTTGAGCAGCATCTGCCACATCCGCGTCAGCGCCCGCATCCCGAGGGTCTCGGCAAGGGTCTGGCCGCGGGCACGTTCGTCGGGCGAGATCGTCGGATCCTCGGCGGCCTCGGGGGTGATCTTGACCACCGAGACCCAATGGGTGAGCTCGGCAAGGTCGCACAGCACCGCCAGCGGGTCGGCCCCGTCGGCATATTGCGCCGACAGCTCGGTCAGCGCGCCGGGCGCATCGCCGCGCATGATCGTCTCGAAGAGGTCCATGACCCGCTGCCGGTCGGCGAGCCCGAGCATGGCGCGCACCTGCTCGGCGGTGGTCTCGCCGGCGCCGTGGCTGATCGCCTGGTCGAGCAGCGAGGTCGCGTCGCGGGCAGATCCCTCGGCGGCGCGAGTGATGAGCGCCAGAGCGTCGTCGGTGATCTGCGCGTTCTCGGTGCCGGCGATGCGCTTGAGCAGGCCGATCATCACCTCGGGTTCGATCCGGCGCAGGTCGAAGCGCTGGCAGCGCGACAGCACCGTTACCGGCACCTTGCGGATCTCGGTGGTGGCGAAGATGAACTTGACGTGCGCAGGCGGCTCCTCGAGCGTCTTGAGCAGCGCGTTGAAGGCCGAGGTGGACAGCATGTGCACCTCGTCGATGATGTAGATCTTGTAGCGCGCGCTGGCCGCCCGGTAGTGCACGCTGTCGATGATCTCGCGGATGTCGCCGACGCCGGTGTTCGACGCGGCGTCCATTTCCATCACGTCGACGTGGCGCCCGTCCATGATCGCGCGGCAGTGCTCGCATTCGCCGCAGGGTTCCGTCGTGGGCCCGCCCTCGCCGTCGGGCCCGATGCAGTTCATGCCCTTGGCGATGATCCGCGCGGTGGTGGTCTTCCCGGTGCCCCGGATGCCCGTCATGATGAAGGCCTGCGCGATGCGCCCGGCCTTGAAGGCGTTCTTGAGGGTGCGCACCATGGCATCCTGCCCGACGAGATCGGCGAAGGTCTCGGGTCGGTACTTGCGGGCGAGAACCTGGTACTTGGGGCTGTCGGTCATTCGGGGGCCTGTGACGAGAAGGGGTCGCTGCCAAGGTATGCGCCCGGCGGGTCGAGGTAAACCGGCCCCGGGCGAAAACAGACGGAACGCGCGGCGCGCGGCGCGACGAAGGTCTGCACCGGTGCGACGTCATTTTGCCTTAACGGTGCGGAGGCGGAACGGTATCATCGACCGAGGTTTCGAGGGGAGAGCAGGTCATGCGGTCAGGGCGTGCGCGCATTCGCCGTGACATCGGCGGGGGGAGCTGCAGGTTGCAAGCGACCTGCAGCGAAACCGGTCGGGTGGCGGTCTACCTCGCTTGTCGTCTTTCAGCCGCTGACCTGTCGGTGCCAGTGTCCGCCTCACATCGCGATGTGCCCGCGCAGCGAAGGATGGAGGCGGCCCGCGCATGATCATCCATGCACTTCCCGTATCGGGCGGTATCCTCGCCATCTCGCCGATGCCCGGAGCGGGCGGCGACGTGGAGGGCGACCTGCTACACATCGACGAATGGCGGCCGGCGCTGGTGATCTCGCTGGTAACCGCCGAGGAGCTTATCGAGGTGGACGCCCTGCAGATCGGCCAGCATGTGCAGGATCACGGCGCACGGTGGGAGCATCTTCCGATCCCGGACTACGGTGTGCCGGGCGAGGATGTCATCGGACGCTGGCCCGCCGTGAGCGGATTCGTCCGCCATGCGCTGCTCGGCGGCGGTCGGGTCCTGCTGCATTGCCGGGGGGGCTGCGGCCGCTCGGGGATGGTGGCGCTGAGGTTGATGATCGAGGCGGGCGACGCGCCGGACGAGGCGCTGGCGCGGCTTCGCGCGGTGCGGCCCTGCGCGATCGAGACAGAGGCGCAGATGGGCTGGGCCATGGCGGCCCGACGCCAGGCGGCGGTTTTCCAGCGCCATGCCGAGTGACCGCGCAAGAAAATTCGGACGAATTTTCTTCAGCGAAGATTTTTCGAATGAAAAATCTCGGTCTGCCGCGCCGTTCTCCTGGCAGCGAGATCTTTCTTGCGAAACATCTCGCCCCACGCCGGAACCGGCAGCAACATCTTGTCGGGGAAGACGGCTGCGCCGCCCGTTCATCAGCGCATGGCCATGCGAGAGGCGCACGGCGCTGAAGTGAGAGGCTGGACAACGACCCAAGCGGGGCTCGTTACGGCTGCTTCCTTCCGGACCTGACCGGGTTGGCGAGGCGCTTGCCCGCGCCAACCTCTCGAGCCCTCATCTAGGGAACCTGCGATGGATTCGCAACCCCGTGCGCGCAGCCGGTGCCGCGCGCGAACGACCTAGAGCGTGATGCGGTAGAGCGCGAAGCCGTCCTCGGACTGCCCGGCCGCGCTGATGTCGAGCGTGTCCAGCGCGTCGATGTATTGCTCTGCCGTCGGGCCGGTCTCGAAGAGCACGGTGGTGTCCTCCATCGGCACGAACGACCAGTTGCCGTCGGCGGCAGGGTCGATGGTGCCCTGCTCGACGATGTAGCGGACGATGACGTCGCGGTTGGTGTCCGGCGCCTCGAAGATGACCGTGTCGCCGGTGCCGGGGAAGCTGCCGCCGCCCGACGCCCGGTAGTTGTTGGTCGCGATCACCACCTCCATGTCGTCCGCCAGGGGCGCGCCGTCGATGGTCAGGTCCTTGATCCGGTTGGCCTCCGGGTGCGCGATCTCGCCGTCCGAGGTGAATTTCGAGGGCTCCGACAGGTCGATCCGGTAGTTCACCCCGTCGATCACGTCGAAATTGTAGCTGGGGAAATCGGGGTTCAGCAGCGGCGCATCCTCGGCGCCCGGTTCGATCCGGTTGAACATGCCCGCCGAGCGCTCGAGCCAGTCGCGCACCTGCTTGCCGGTCACCTTCACCGCACGCACGGTGTTGGGGTAGAGGTAGAGATCGGCCACGTTCTTGATCGCGATGTCGCCCGCGGGGACGTCGGTGTAATACTCCGGCCCGCCGCGACCGCCGGCCTTGAACGGTGCCGCCGCCGAGAGGACCGGCAGGTCCGCGTACTCGGTCTCGGCCAGCATCTGCTCGATGTACCATTTCTGCGCATTCGACACGATCTGCACCGAGGGGTCATCGGCCACCAGCGCGAAATAGGAGTGCAGCGGCGCCGAGGTCTTGCCAACGGCGCGCCGGACATAGGCGAGCGTCGCCTCGTGGGCCTCCTGCGAGGCAGCGATGATCTCGGGATCGTCCTCGACCAGCGCGGTGACCGACCGGTCCTCGTTGCGCTTCGCGATGGGCCGCGCCTCGGTCTCGGCCGAGACCACGCGCCAGCCGTTGCCGTCGCGCTCGAGCAGCAGGTCGATGAGCCCCATGTGCGAGCCCCAGAAGCCGCCCATCACGGCGGGCTTGCCGTGCAGCGTGCCTTTCTCCGCGTCGACGGCGGCAAAGCCCGCGTAGGTGGGCGAGGGGAAGACAAGGTGGCTGTGGCCGGTCATCACCGCGTCGATGCCCTCGACGCCGGCGAGCGGCACGCTGGCGTTCTCCATGCCCTCGGTGTGGTCGGCCGAGCCGATGCCCGAATGGCTGAGCGCCACGACGATGTCGGCGCCTTCCTCGAGGATCTGCGGCACCCATGCCTCGGCTGTCTCGACGATGTCGCGGGCCTGCACGTTGCCCTCGAGGTGCTTGCGATCCCAGTTCATCACCTGCGGCGGGGTGAAACCGATGACGCCGACGCGGATCGGGTGGGTGTTGCCGGCGCCGTCGGTGACCTCGCGGTCGAGGATCACGTAGGGCTTGAAAAGCGTCCTGTCGCCGCGCGGGCCGCTGCCGGTCTCGGTGGCGATGTTGGCCAGCACGACGGGAAAGTTGGCGCCCGCCGTGGCCTTCTTCAGGAAGTCGAGCCCGTAGTTGAACTCGTGGTTGCCGATGGTCGCGGCGTCGAAGCCGAGTACGTTCATCGCGTCGATCACCGGGTGGGTGTCGCCCTCTTTCATGCCACGCTCGTAGGCGACGTAATCGCCCATCGGGTTGCCCTGAAGGTAGTCGCCGTTGTCGACGAGCATGGTGTTCGTCGCCTCGGCGCGGATATCGTTGATGATGCTTGCCGTGCGCGACAGGCCGACCGTGTCGACCGGCTTGTCGGCGTAGTAGTCGTAGGGGCGGACGTGCACGTGAAGGTCGGTGGTCTCCATGATCCGCAGATGCGCCTGGTTGCCCGCGGCATTGGCGGAATAGGGGTGAAGCGCGATCAAGGCAGAGCCCGCGGCGGTGCCCGCCAGGAACGAGCGGCGGGTCAGGTCTGGATGTCGGGTGCGGGCCATGCGGGCTCTCCTTGTCTCGTGCGCGTCGTCTTTGCGGGAGTTTTCCAACAGACCTGCGACAAGGGGAGGGTGACGTCGCGTCGCGCAACCTTCGCAAGAACGATACGCGCGATTTGCCCGCAGGTTGAAACCGATTTGCCACGCCCCGGTGGCCGTGCCATGGCTTGTGCCGCCGCAAAGGAGAACGATGGATGCGACACGCGGAAGAGGTGACCTTCGGGGGATCGGGGCTGGATCGCGCGGCAGAGCTGCGCGGCGACATCCCCGCCATGGCCGCGCTGATGCAGGCGCCGGAGACCCGCACGCTGGCGCTGTGGCGCGGCAAGCTGCTGATCTCGGACGATGCGGCCTGCCGGCTGCCGCTCGATCACCCGGTGCTGGCCGAGGCCCGCGGCACGCCGCTGTTTCTCGGCCGCGAGGAAAGCGGGGCGGCGATCTTCGCGCATGACCTGTCGGGCTGGGAGCCCGGGGACGGTCAGGCCGAGCCGGGCGGTTTCACCGACACCAGCGAGCAGCATCACCCGGCCTGTGCCGAGGACGAGGTTTTCGTCGAACTGCGGGCGTTGCTGACGCGGTTGGCTCCGCGAGACGCGGAGCTGGCGGCGACCGCGCGGGGGCTGTTCTCGTGGCATGCGACGCACGGGTTCTGCGCCCGCTGCGGTGCTGAAAGCGACGTGACGCAGGCCGGCTGGCAGCGCGTCTGCCGCAGCTGTGGCGCCTCTCATTTCCCGCGCACCGACCCGGTGGTCATCATGCTGATCACCCGGGGAAATTCCTGCCTGCTCGGGCGCTCGCACGGCTGGCCCGAGGGCATGTATTCCTGTCTCGCGGGCTTCGTCGAGCCGGGCGAGACCCTCGAGGCCGCCGTGCGCCGCGAGGTGCACGAGGAATCCGGCGTGCGCGTCGGGCCCGTGCGCTATCTCGCCAGCCAGCCGTGGCCGTTCCCGGCCTCGCTGATGATCGGCTGTCACGGCCTTGCCGAAAGCGACGAGATCGAGATCGACCCGGTCGAGATCGAGACCGCGCGGTGGGTCAGCCGCGAGGAACTGGTGACCGCCTTCGCCGGCGAGCACCCGGGGCTTCACCCCGCGCGCAGAGGCTCGATCGCGCATTTCCTGCTGCGCAACTGGCTTGCGGACCGGCTGGATTGACGCGAAGGTAGCCTCAAACAACAACCTGAACGACGGGGACGGGGCAGATGGAGCTTTCCACACGCGAGGATATCGAGGCGCCGCTCGACCGGGTCTTTGCCGAGGCGACGGATTTCGAGCAGATGGAGCGTCTCATCATGCGCCGTGGCGTCGACGTGCGGCAGGTCTCGGGCGATCCGGCCGCGCCGGCCGAGGGCATGTCCTGGCACGCCGACTTCCGCTTCCGGGGCCGCGCGCGCGAGGCCGACATCACGCTCATCGACTACGATCCGCCCAACGCGATGACCTATCGCACCGTGATCGGCGGGCTCGAGGCGATCACGGTCGTTGATTTCATGGCGCTCTCGCGCACCCGCACGCGGGTCGGGCTGGCGATCGAGCTCAAGCCCAAGACGCTCTCGGCGCGGCTTGTCGTGCAGTCGATGAAGCTTGCGCGCGGCAGTATCGAGAAGAAGTTCCGCGTGAAGATGGCGGAATACGCCAAGGATCTCGAGGACCGGCTGAAGCGCAGCGACCCGGCAGGCCAGACGGGCTAATCGGGCCGGACCGGCTAGGGCGCCTCAGGGTCCAGGCGGATCACCCGCCCGCCCGCCGCGGCGGCATCTTCGGCGTCATGGGTCACCAGCAGCACCGGCAGCCGGTCCGCGCGGGCGCGGTCGAAGACCAGCCGGCGGACCTGGTCGCGCAGATGCGCGTCGAGCCGCGAGAACGGCTCGTCGAGCAGCAGCGCGCGGGGCGCGGCCAGCAGGGTGCGCATCAGCGCCACGCGGGCCTTCTGGCCCCCTGACAGCGTCGCCGGATCGCGCCCCGCGAAACCGGCCAGCCCGACCTCGGCGAGAGCCTCCTCGACCCGCGCCCGCCGCGCCGCCCGTCCGCGCACCGCGCGTGGCAGGCCGAAGGCGAGGTTTCCACCCACCGAAAGATGCGGAAACAGCAGCTCGTCCTGGAACAGGATGCCGGTGCGCCGGGACTCGGGGGGCAGGGCGGTGATGTCCCGCCCGTCAAGCAGCACCCGGCCGCTCAGCGCGAAGGCCGGCGCGAGCGTGCCGGTGATCGCCGCGAGCAGCGTCGACTTGCCCGAGCCCGAGGGGCCCATCACCGTCAGCACCTCGCCGGGGCCGACGGCCTCGTTCAGCGCGACGAGCATGCGCGCGCCTTGCGCGATGCGGAGGTCATCGAGGATCAGCCCCTCAGCCATGTCGCAGTCCTCTCCGGTTGCGCCACACCAGCGCCGGCACCAGCAGCGCCAGCGCGAAGGGCAGGAAGGCGGCGGCGGTCTGGGCCAGCGCCGTCACCCCGATCACCCGCCGCGCCCCGCCCGAGGCCAGCGCCACGGCCTCGGTGGTGAGCGTGGGCACACGGCCAGCGCCGAGCAACAGGGTGGGCAGGAACTGCCCCACCGAGACCGCGCAGCCGATGGCGGCGGCGGTGAGCAGCGGGCGCAGCATCATCGGCAGCCGCACGCGCCAGAACACGCCCGACGGCCCCGCGCCAAGGGCTCGTGCAACGGTTGCGTGGCGCCGGTCCCACGCCCGCCACGGGTCCGACAGCGACAGGAAAACATAGGGCAGCACGAAGACCACGTGCACCGCGATCACCGCCGCCCGCGTGCCATCGACCCCGCTCACCAGCGCGAGGATCTGCAACCCCGGCAGGAAGGCGATCTGCGGCACGATGAGCGGCAGGTAGAGCAGCCAGAGCGCGCGGGTGGAGGGGCGCAGGCCGAAGCGGTCCTCGGCCTCGAGGCAGGCGGTCACCAGCACCAGCGCCACGGCCACGGCGGCGAGCGCGATGGTGGCGGTCTGCAGCGCCGGGGACAGCAGCGCCGGGCCTTGGCGCATCCAGCTTTTCAGGGTGAACGCATCTGGCAGGAACGCGGGAAAGCCCCAGAAGCCGGCGACCGACCAGACCGCCAGCGCCGCGAGGCCGAGGAACACCGCCGCCGCGCAGAGCGTGCCCAGAACGAGCGCCGCACCGCGCAGCGCGCCGTCATGCGGACCGGGCGCACCGCTTTCGAGCCAGCCGTGGCCCAGACGGGCGATGACCATCTCGCCAAGCCGCCACAGCCCCAGCGCCGCGACGGTCAGCACCAGTTGCAGCACCGCGCCGGCGGCGGCCTGCAGGCGCATGTCGAGGTCCGGGTCGTTCATCCAGCGCAACACCTGCACCGACAGCGTCGGCGGCGTGTTCGGACCGAGGATCATCGCCACGTCGACCACGCTCATGGAATAGGCGAGCACCGCGTAGAGCGGCAGCCGGATCTGCGGGTAGAGCCTCGGGAAGATCGTCTTGAGCCAGCCCGTGCTGCGCCCGTAGCCGAGCGCCCGCGCGGTGTTCAGGCTCTGCCCGGGGCGCAGCGCGGGCAGCGCGGCGAGGGTCATCAGCAGCAGGAATGGCACCTCCTTCACCACCAGCCCGGCGATCAGCGACAGGCAGAGCGGGTCCTGCACGATCAGCAGGTCGGGAGGCCGCTCCCAGCCGGCAAGTGGCGCGAGCGCACGGGCGATCCAGCCCGAGGGCGCGATGAGAAAGGCCAGCCCGAAGGCGGCGGCGGCATGCGGCACCGACAGCAGCGGCGACAGCGCCCGTTCGAGCCAGCCGAAGGCGCGGGTGCCCTGCCAGCCGGCGCAGATCAGCATGGTGACGACCAGCGCGAGCGCGGTGGCGATCAGGCCGGAGCCAAGGCTCTGGCCGACCGCGCGCGGCAGCCCCGGCCAGCCCGCCAGCGCCTCGAAGGCGGCCAGCGTCGGCTCGGCCCGCCCCAGCGCCGGCATGATGCCGAAGGCAGGCAACAGCGTGCCCGCCAGCCCCGCAAGCACGGGGCCGAGCATCACGACAAGCGTCAGGGCCGGGGCGAACCGGAGCGGTGTCACGTCACTGGGCAGATCGCTGGGCGTTCACCGGGCAGGTCACTGGGAGACACCGTAGCGCGACGTCCAGTCCTCCTCGAGCCGTTCCATCCACGAGGGATGCGGCTCGGGCAGGGGCGTGCCCAGCTCGTCCGGCGTGAGGGTGGCGGGGCCAAAATCGATCTCGTCGAAGCGCGCCCGGTCTTCCGGCGCGAGCCGCTCGAGGTCGAGCACCGTGCCGAGCCCCCAGACATCGGGGTCGGCCATGCGGGCCTGCGCCTCGGGTGACAGCAGGATGTTGGCCACCACCATCGCGCCGGCCTTGGCGGAGGCGTTGTAGGGGATGGCGACGAAGCTCGCGTTGCCGAGCGTGCCGTCCTCGTGCAGGTGGCTGCGCACGGTGTCGGGCAGCTGTCCGTTGGCGATGGCGTTCGACGCGGCGTTTGGGTTGAACTCGAAGCCGATGTCGATCTCGTTGTCGGCCATCAGCTGGATGAGCCGCGCGGCGTTCTGCGGATAGGCGCGGCCCTGCCGCCAGAGCAGCGGCGTGAGGTCGTCCATGAAGTCCCAGAGCGGGCCGGTGGCGGTCTCGTAGTCGGCCTTGGTCACCGGGTGGGCCAGCGCGTCGGGCGTCGGCGTGAGCTCGATCAGCGCCTGCTTGAGAAATGTCGAGCCAAGGAAATCCGGCGGCTGCGGAAAGGCGAAACGTCCGGGGTTGTCGCGCAGCCAGTCGAGCAGCGCCTCCATCGAGCGCGGCGGTTCGGGCAGGCGCGCGCTGTCGTGGTAGAAGACCAGCTGCGCCGCGCCCCACGGGCTTTCGAGTCCCTCGGTGAGGACTGTGAAATCGGCGCTCAGCGCGTCGTTGGCGGGATCGGTCAGGTCGCGGTTCGGCAGGTCCTCGGCCCAGGGACCGAAGAGCAGCTCCTGCTCCTTCATCGCAGCGAAATTCTCGCCGTTGATCCAGATGAGGTCGATGCCGCCGTCGTCGTCGCGCCCGGCGGTCTTCTCGGCGAGCACCCGGCTCACCGCCTCGGCGGTGTCGGTGAGCTTCACGTGCTCGAGCGTCACGCGCTGCTCGGCGGCCTGCTCGCCCACCCAGGCGATGTAGTCGTTGACCACGTCCGAGCCGCCCCATGCGTTCCAGTAGACGGTCTGGCCCTGTGCCGCCTCGACGACCGCGTCCCAGTCGGCGGGATCGGGGTCGGCTGCGGCCGCGGGCAGCGCGAGCGTGAGCGAGGTCGCGGCGGCGATGAGCGTGGCTTTCATGTCTCTCTCCCAGCGGAGCCGGACGGGCCGGCGGATTGCCCGGCATCAGGACGATCCGCGGGCGTCCGGTCAAATGACATTCCGGTGCGTCAAGTTGCAAGCCCTGCCTTGTCGGGGTCGGTACGGCCGCCTAGCTCATGTGGAAACATCGCGAGGTTTGCACATGTGGGAAGAGCGCTACGACACCGACGATTACCTGTTCGGCCGCGCCCCGGCCCGGTTCCTGAAGACGCACGAGGCGTGCCTGACGCCGGGCGCAAAGGCGCTGTCGGTGGCTGACGGCGAGGGCCGCAACTCGGTCTTCCTCGCGCAGAAGGGGCTTGAGGTGACGGGGTTCGACTACGCGCCCAGCGCCGTCGAAAAGGCCCGGGCGCTCGCGGCCGAGGCGGGAGTGAACGTGCGCTACGAGGTCGGCGACATCGAGACGTGGGGCTGGCCCGAAGCGGCCTATGATCTCGTGGTCGGTATCTTCATCCAGTTCGCCGGCCCCGACCTGCGTCCGCGCCTCTTCGAACGGATGAAACGGGCACTGAAGCCCGGAGGTGTGCTGCTGCTGCACGGCTACACGCCGAAGCAGCTCGACCACGGCACCGGCGGGCCGAAGGTGCTCGAGAACCTCTACACCCCCGAGCTCCTGCAGGAGGCCTTCGGCGACATGGAGATCCGCGAGCTCGAAAGCTACGAGGCCGAACTCAGCGAAGGCACGGGCCACGTGGGCCGCTCGGCGCTGATCGACCTCGTCGCCGTGAAGCCCGCCCCCTGAGCATCGGCCCGGTCACGGCTCAGGTGCGGACCGACAGCATTTCGTGCAAGTCGCGGGGCAGGTCGGCGGGGGCGAGCGAGGCCACCGTCTCGGCCCCGGCGAAATCCTCGCCGATGGTGTAGATCGAAGGCCGGACGATGACGCGCAGCCCCGCTGCCCGAGCCGCCAGAACGCCGTTGCGGCTGTCCTCGAGCGCGAGCGCCGCCTCGGCGGCGATCCCGAGCCGCGCCAGCGCAAGCGTGTAGACATCGGGCGCGGGCTTCTTCGCGGCGACCTCGTCACCGGCGGCGATCACCTCGAACATCTCTTCGGCGGGCCGGCCCCAGCAGCAGCGGCAGAGCGCCTCCACGTTCGGCCGGCTGGTGGTCGTGGCGATGGCAAGCCGCAGGCCGGCCGTGCGGCCTGCGTCCATCAACTCGGCAACGCCCTCGCGCAACTCCAGCCCGCCGCGTTCGAGCAGGCTGACGTAGCGCGCCGTCTTCTCGGCGTGCAGGGCGGCCACGTCGACCGCATCGCCCGGCGCGCCCGTCTCGGCGAGATACGCGCGGATGCGCTCCTTGCCGCCGGTGGTCCGCAGCAGGCGGCGGTAGTCGTCGCGGCTCCAGCGCCAGTCCAGGCCCTCCGCCGCAAAGGTCTCGTCGAAGGCCTGCCGGTGCGCTTCCTCGGTCTCGGCGAGCGTGCCGTCGACATCGAAGAGTAGCGCCCGCAGCGTCATGCCACGGCGTCGGCGAAATGCGCCGCGACGATATCGGGCAGGCGGTCCCAGTGGTCGAAGGCATGGGCGTGCGGCAGCGCCTCGAGCGGGGTCTTGCGATAGCCCTCGGTGTAGATCGCGAAGGGTATCCCGGCGCGCTCGGCGGTCTCGGCGTCGACCTCGCTGTCGCCGACGTAAAGCGCGGTGCCGTCGGCGAGCGCGCGTGCGACGTGATGCAGCGGCGCCGGATCGGGCTTGCGCTGCGGCAGCGTGTCGCCGCTGGCCACGGCCTGCATGTAGCGGTCGAGCCCGAAGTGGCGCAGCGCGATACGGGTCGGCTGCTCGGGCTTGTTGGTGCACAGCCCCATGGTGCAGCCCATCGCCTCGAGCCGCGCGAGCGCATCCACCACCCCGGGGTAGAGCGTGGTAAGCCCCGGCTCGCCCTCGTAATGCCCCATGAACTTCGCCAGCAGTCGCGCGTGTTCCCCGGCATCGTCCCCGAGCCCCGACGCGCGCATCACCTTGCGCATCAGGTCCGCGGCGCCGTGGCCGATGAAGCTGCGGGCCTGTTCGAAACTGATGGCCGGCAGGCCCTCGCTCTGCAGCACGAGGTTGGCCGCCCGGTGCAGGTCCGGCGCGCTGTCGATCAGCGTGCCGTCGAGATCGAAGATCACGACTTTCATGAAGGCTCCTTTCCGGGCGGCGTCTAGGCCGCCTTCCACTTGATCGAGCAGCCCATCGAGGGGATCTGTTCCCGCGGGCCGTGCCCGGTCTCGGCCACCTGGCGCATCGCCTCGTAAAGATCGCGGCGCAGGTCGGCGGGGCCGGCCTCACGGCGCGAGGCGTCGAGCCGACCGCGGTACTGCAGCCCGCCCGAGGCGTCGAAGCCGAAGAAATCCGGCGTGCAGGCGGCATCGTAGGCACGCGCCACGCCCTGTCCCTCGTCGTAGAGGTAGGGGAACGGGAACGCCTTCTCGGCGGCCATCTTCCGCATGTTCTCGAAGCTGTCCTGCGGGTAGCTCTCGGCATCGTTCGCGCTGATCGCCGCGACACCGATGCCCAGCCGCTGCAGGTCACGGGCGTCGCGGATGATGCGGTCGATCACCGCAAGCACGTAGGGGCAGTGGTTGCAGATGAACATCACCAGCGTGCCCTTCGGCCCGGCGATATCCGCGTAGGTGTAAGTCCGGTCGTCGGTGCCGGGCAGCGAGAAGCCCGGCGCCGGCCAGCCGAAGTTGCAGACGGGAGGCATCACCGGCATGGGATCAGGCCGCCTCTGCCCGCGCGCCCTCGGCGGCGTCGCGGATCGCCCGCATGTTCGCGCCGTAGACCTCGGGTGTGTCGACCGAGCCGCCCTTGAACACCGCCGACCCCGCGACGAGCACGTCGGCCCCGGCCTCGGCCACCAGCGGCGCGGTCTCGGGGGTGATGCCGCCGTCGATCTGGATGTGGATCGGGCGGTCGCCGATCATCTGCCGCATCTTGCGGGTCTTCTCGACGCCGGAATGGATGAACTTCTGCCCGCCGAAGCCGGGGTTCACCGTCATGATGAGCACCATGTCGCAGAGGTCGAGCACGTCGGCCACGGCCTCGGCGGGGGTGCCCGGGTTCAGCACCACGCCGGCCTTCACGCCCTGCGCCTTGATCGCCTGCAGGGTGCGGTGGATGTGCGGCCCGGCCTCGACATGGGCGGTAATCATGTCGGCGCCCGCCTCGGCATAGGCCTCGATGTAGGGATCGACGGGCGCGATCATCAGGTGCACGTCCATGAAGGTCTTCACGTGCGGCCGGAAGGCCTTAACCGCCGGCGGGCCGAAGGTCAGGTTGGGCACGAAATGCCCGTCCATCACGTCGACATGCACCCAGTCGGCGCCCTGCGCCTCGATGGCGCGGATCTCGGCACCGAAATTGGCGAAATCGGCCGAAAGGATCGACGGGGCGATCTTGATCGAACGGTCGAAGCTCATGCGCTGGTCTCCTCTTGCGCGCGGTCCGCGCCCAGCCCTCCGGCAAAGACGCGGCTCGGGCGGATGTCCGCCTCGGTGATCGTGCTCAGCGCCGTCGCGTCGAGCGGGCCGTCCGCGGTTTCGAACAGCCGGTTGGCCTGCCGCAGCCGCGCCCGGTCGAGCGCATTGCGGATGGAGCGCGCATTGGCGAAATGCGGCTGCGCGCGCCGCTTGCCGATATACTCCTCCATCGCACGCTTGCCACCCGCGTCAAAGACGTAATTCTGCTCGCCGAGCATCGTCTCCGAGATCTGCGCGAGCTCGTCGTCGCTGTAGTCGGGAAACTCGATGTGATGGGCGACCCGCGACCGGAAGCCCGGGTTCGACTCGAAGAACCGGTCCATGCGGTCGGCGTAGCCCGCCAGCACCACGACAAGATCGTCGCGGTTGTTCTCCATCACCTGAAGCAGGATCTCGATGGCTTCCTGGCCGTAATCGCGTTCGTTCTCGGGGCGGTAGAGGTAATAGGCCTCGTCGATGAACAGCACGCCGCCCATCGCCTTCTTCAGCACCTCCTTGGTCTTCGGCGCGGTGTGACCGATGTATTGCCCCACGAGATCGTCGCGCGTCACCGTCACCAGGTGGCCCTTGCGGACGTAGCCCAGCCGGTGCAGCAGGTCGGCGATCTTCAGCGCCACCGTGGTCTTGCCGGTGCCGGGGTTGCCGGTGAAGCTCATGTGCAGGGTCGGCGTCTCGGTGGCGAGTCCCATCTCGCGCCGCGCCCGGTCGACCAGCAGCAGCGCCGCGGTTTCCTTGATGCGCTTCTTCACCGGGGCAAGGCCGATCAGCGTCTCGTCGAGCTCGCGCAGCACGTCCCGCACGCCGGACTCCTCGTAGGAGGCGGCAAGATCCACCGTCGTCGGAATCTGTGTCTCGGCATTCATGAGGCGGGCTCCCTGTCTTCTTCTGGCTGAAAATATCCTGCGGGGGTCCGGGGGCGCAAAGCCCCCGGTCCGGAGGTCGCGGCAGGCGCGACGGCTCAGGCGTAGCGTGCGCCCTCTGGCTCGCGCATGGCGTAGCTCTCGATGGTGTAGCGGATCGAGCGTCCCTCGGCCTCCTGCCGTACCACGCGGAAGCCCGGCTCCTCGGCGGGGCGGTTGACGATGAAGCTCATGCGGATCGATTCCCATCCGGCGGTGGCGTCGAAGGCAAGCACCCGGATGTATTTCGAGCCGTGCTCCTTGCGGCACTCGTTCACCTCGAAGACCACGGCGGCGGCGTCGCGGTTGTCGAACATCGGGTGGCCCCACATCTCCCAGTAGCTGTTCCGGGGGTGCGGATCGTCGGTGTATTCGACCGACACCGCCCAGCCCTGGTCGATGGCGTATTGCGCCTGGGTGCGGATGTCGTCGTCGGTGAGGTCGGGAAGAAAGCTGAACTGGCCCTGTCTCAGTCGCATGGGGTTGGTCCTTTCGGTATGAGGGTCACGGGGTAGGGTGGGCAATGCTGCCCACCCGGGGCTGGGTCAGGCGGACACTTCGGGCGTCGGCGCGAAGTCGGGCGCGTCGGTCGAGGCGTAGTCGAAGGTCACGTCCTTCCACGTGTCCAGCGCCTGCTTCAGCGGCGTGCAGGTGCGGGCGGCATCGCGCAGGATGTCCTCGCCCTCGTTCCAGATGTCGCGGCCGGCGTTGCGGGCAAAGACCATCGCCTCGAGCGCCACGCGGTTCGCCGTCGCCCCCGCCGCGATGCCGTGCGGGTGGCCGATGGTGCCGCCGCCGAACTGCAGCACCACGTCTTCGCCGAGGTAGGTGAGCAGCTGGTGCATCTGGCCGGCATGGATGCCGCCCGAGGCCACCGGCATCATCTTGTTCAGCGAGGCCCAGTCCTGGTCGAAGAACACGCCGTTCTCCAGCGCCATCGGGTTATATTCCTCGCGGAAGATGTCGTAGTAGCCCTTGGTGGTGGCCGGGTCGCCCTCGAGCTTGCCCACGACCGTGCCCGCGTGCAGGTGGTCGACGCCGGCGAGGCGCATCCACTTGGCGATGACGCGGAAGCTGACACCATGGCTGCGCTGGCGGGTGTAGGTCGAATGCCCCGCGCGGTGCAGGTGCAGGATCATGTCGTTGTCCCGCGCCCATTTCGCCATCGACTGGATCGCCGTGTAGCCGATGACGAGGTCGATCATGATGATGACCGAGCCGAGCGACTTGGCGAACTCGGCGCGGGCATACATCTCCTCCATCGTGCCGGCTGTGACGTTGAGATAGGTCCCCTTCACCTCGCCGGTCGCAGCCGAGGCGCGGTTCACCGCTTCCATGCAGTAGAGGAACCGGTCGCGCCAGTGCATGAAGGGCTGCGAGTTGATGTTCTCGTCGTCCTTGGTGAAGTCGAGCCCGCCCTTCAGCGCCTCGTAGACCACGCGGCCGTAGTTGCGGCCCGAAAGCCCCAGCTTCGGCTTCACCGTGGCGCCCAGCAGCGGGCGACCATAGGCGTTGAGCCGCTCGCGTTCCACCACGATGCCCGTCGCCGGCCCCTGGAAGGTCTTCACGTAGGCCACGGGCAGGCGCATGTCCTCGAGCCGCAGGGCCTTCAGCGGCTTGAAGCCGAAGACGTTGCCGATGATCGAGGCCGTCAGGTTGGCGATCGAGCCCGGCTCGAACAGGTCGAGATCATAGGCGATGTAGGCGAAGAACTCGCCGGGGCTGTTGGGCACCGGGTCCACGCGGTAGGCCTTGGCGCGGTACTTGTCGCAGGCGGTCAGACGGTCGGTCCATACCACCGTCCAGGTCGCCGTGGAGGACTCGCCCGCGACGGCCGCCGCCGCTTCCACCTCGTCCACGCCATCCTGCGGGGTGATGCGGAAGAGCGCGATGATGTCGGTGTCCTTGGGGGTGTAGTCCGGCTCCCAGTAGCCCATCTGGGCATATTTCATCACGCCCGCGCTGTAGCGCTTCTTGGCGTCGGTAACGGTCTTTGCGTTGTCCAGCATGGTTTTCTCCTCCTCTGGATGTCGTCAGGCGGCCCGGGCCGCGGCAATCTGGGGGTCGAGCGCACCGCTTGCGTAGCGGCGCGCCATCTCGTCGAGCGAGACGGGCTTGATCTTCGCGCTCTGGCCGGCGGTGCCGAAGCGTTCGAACCGGTCGCGGCAGAGCGCCGTGAGCTCTTCCATCGCGGGGATGGTGAACTTGCGCGGGTCGAACTCCTCGGGCTTCTCGGTGGCCACGCGGCGGAACTGGCCGGTCATCGCCATGCGGCAGTCGGTGTCGATGTTGACCTTGCGCACGCCCATGGCGATGCCGCGCTCGATCTCCTCGACCGGTACGCCCCAGGTCTGCGGCATGTGCCCGCCATTCTCGTTGATGAGATCCTGCAGGTACTGCGGCACGCTCGACGAGCCGTGCATCACGAGGTGCGTGTTCGGCAGCTTCTCGTTGATCCGGCGAATGGTCTCCATCGACAGGATCTCGCCGTCGGGCTGGCGGGTGAACTTGTAGGCCCCGTGCGAGGTGCCGCAGGCGATGGCGAGCGCGTCGCACCTGGTCGCCATGACGAACTCCATCGCCTGGTCGGGGTCGGTCAGCAGCTGGTCGTGCGACAGCTTGCCCTCGGCGCCCGAGCCGTCCTCGGCCGCGGCCTCGCCGCTTTCCAGCGAGCCCAGCACGCCCAGCTCGCCCTCGACCGAGGCGCCGACCGCATGGGCGGCGGTGGTGACACGGCGGGTGATCTCGACGTTGTACTCGAAGCTCGCGGGCGTCTTCATGTCCTCTTCGAGCGAGCCGTCCATCATCACGCTGGTGAAGCCGTGACGGATCGCCGAGAGGCAGGTGGCGTCGTTGTTGCCGTGATCCTGGTGCAGCACGACGTGGATGTCGGGATACATCTCGCACAGCGCCTCGACCATGTGGCGCAGCATGATGTCGCCGGCATAGGAGCGCGCGCCGCGGCTGGCCTGCAGGATGACCGGGGCGTCGCAGGCCTCTGCCGCCTTCATGATGGCCAGGCCCTGCTCCATGTTGTTGATGTTGAAGGCGGGCACGCCGTAGGCGTTCTCGGCGGCGTGATCCAGAAGTTGTCTCAGCGTTATCAGTGCCATGGTGTTCGGTCCTCCCTCAGGCCGCTTGCTTGGGCGCGCAAAGCGCCGCGATGCCGGGCAGCGTCTTGCCTTCCAGCCATTCCAGGAATGCCCCACCGGCGGTGGAGACATAGGTGAAGTCGCCCGTGACCCCGGCGGCGTTCAGCGCCGCGACGGTGTCGCCGCCGCCGGCGATGGCCACCGCGCGGCCCTCGTGGCAGAGGTCGGCGGCCTTCCGCGCCACCGCGACCGTCGCCGCGTCGAAGGGCGGAATCTCGAAGGCGCCGAGCGGGCCGTTCCACAGGATCGTGTGGGCGTGGTTCAGCCGCGCCATGAAGGTCGTGGCCGACCGTGGCCCGGCGTCGAGGATCATCGCGTCCTCGGCGCATTGGTCGGCGGCCACCGTCTCGCAGGGGGCGCCGGCTTTGAACTCGCGGGCGACGACCACGTCCTCGGGCAGCAGGATTTCGCAGCGCGACCGTTCGGCCAGCGCCTCGATCTCGCGCACCGTGGCGACCTGGTCGGCCTCGTGCAGCGAGCGGCCCATCGGGCAGCCGCGTGCGAAGAGGAAGGTGTTGGCCATGCCGCCGCCGACGATCACCGCGTCGAGCCTGCCGACGAGGTTCTTCAGCACCGCGATCTTGGTCGACACCTTGGCGCCGCCCACCAGCGCAACCGAGGGCCGTTCGGGGGCCTCGAGCGCGGAGGTGAGCGCCTCCATCTCCTCGACCAGCAGCGGGCCGGCGTAGGCCGGAAGCAGACCCGCGACGGCGGCGGTCGAGGCGTGGGCCCGGTGCGCACAGGAAAAGGCATCGTTGACGTAGAGGTCGCCGAGACGGGCCAGTTCCGCCGCGAAGCCCGCGTCGTTCGCGGTCTCGCCGGGGTTGTAGCGCAGGTTCTCGCAGAGCAGCACCTCGCCGTCCGCCAGCTGCTTCGACAGGATCACGGCGCCCTCGGTGGCGCAGGTGTCGGAGAAGCGCACTGGCACGCCGAGCGCCTCCGACAGTGCCGGGCGCAGCTTGTCGACCGAGAACGACGGGTCGAGCTCGCCGGGCTTCGGCCGCCCGAAGTGGGTGAGGATCACCAGCCGGGCACCGCGTGCCAGTAGCGGCTTCATGCCCTCGGCGAAGCGGGTGACGCGGGTGGCGTCCGTGACCCGGCCGTTTTCGACCGGCACGTTCAGGTCGGCACGCACGAGCAGGCGTTTGCCGGTGACGCTTTCGCCGCTGATCGGACGGATGCGCATCAGATCAGCCTCCCCATCGCGACGGCAGTGTCGGCCATGCGGTTCGAGAAGCCCCACTCGTTGTCGTACCACGACAGGATGCGGACCATGCGGCCGTCCATCACCTTGGTCTGGTCCATGTGGAAGACCGACGAATGCGGATCGTGGTTGAAGTCGATCGAGACGTTGGCGGCGGTCGTGTAGCCCAGCACCCCCTTGAGCGGGCCGTCGGCGGCGGCACGGATTGCGGTGTTGACCTCGTCGACGGTCGTGTCGCGGGCGGCCTCGAACACGAGATCGACGACCGACACGTTCGGGGTGGGCACGCGGATGGCGACGCCATCGAGCCTGCCGTTCAGTTCAGGCAGCACGAGGCCCACGGCCTTGGCGGCACCGGTCGAGGTCGGGATCATCGACAGCGCCGCGGCGCGGCCCCGGTAGAGATCCGCGTGCATGGTGTCCAGCGTCGGCTGGTCACCGGTGTAGCTGTGGATCGTGGTCATGAAGCCCTTTTCGATGCCGATGGCATCGTTGAGGGCCTTTGCCACCGGCGAGAGACAATTCGTGGTGCAGGAGGCGTTCGAGACGACGACATCGTCGGCGGTCAGGCTGTCGTGGTTCACGCCGTAGACGATGGTCTTGTCCGCGCCCGACGCCGGGGCCGAGACCAGCACGCGCTTCGCGCCGTTCTCGAGGTGCAGCGCGGCCTTGTCCCGGGCGGTGAAGAGGCCGGTGCATTCCAGCGCGATGTCCACGTCACCCCAGGGCAGGGCGGCAGGATCGCGCTCGGCGGTGACCATGATCGGTCCGGTGCCGGCGTCGATTGTGTTGCCGCTGACCGTGACCTCGCCGGGGAAGCGCCCGTGGACGCTGTCGTAGCGCAGCAGATGGCCGTTGGTCTCGACCGGGCCGAGGTCGTTGATGGCAACCACCTCGATGTCGGTGCGACCCGATTCCGCGATGGCGCGGAGCACATTTCGCCCGATACGGCCGAAGCCGTTTATCGCAACCTTGACAGTCATGGATGTCCCTTTGTCTTTTAGATCAGGTCCTTGGCGAGGCCGGTCGCGGCCTCTGCCGTGATGCCGAAATGGCGGTAGAGCTCGGGGGCGGGCGCCGATGCGCCGAAGCCGGTCATGCCGATGAAGCCGTCCTCGGGCCGCAGCATGAGATCCCATCCCTGCCGGATCGCGGCCTCGATGCCGACGCGGGGCGCGTTGCCCAGCACCTCGGCGCGATACTCCGGCGTCTGCTCGGCAAAGAGCTCGAAGCAGGGGGCCGAGACAACCGCGGCGGCGATGCCTTCGGCGGCCAGTGCCTCGTAGGCGGCCAGCGCGATCTCGACCTCGGAGCCGGTGGCGATCAGCGTCACGTCGCGCTTTGCCACGTCGCGCAGGACATAGGCGCCCCGGGCGGTGAGGTTCGCATCGGTGTGGGTCGTCCGCACCGTCGGCAGCCCCTGCCGCGACAGCGCCAGCGTGCTGGGGGTGGCGGTCTGCGTCATGGCGATCTGCCAGGCCTCGGCGGTCTCGACCGCGTCGGCGGGCCGGAACACGAGATGGTTGGGCATGGCGCGCAGGCTGGCGAGGGTCTCGACCGGCTGATGGGTCGGGCCATCCTCGCCGAGACCGATGCTGTCATGGGTCATCACGTAGACCACCGGCACGCCCATCAGGCTGCTGAGCCGCATGGCGGGCCGGCAGTAGTCGGCGAAGGCGAGGAACGTGCCGCCGTAGGGCTTCAGCCCGCCGTGCAGCGCGATGCCGTTCATCGCGGCGGCCATGCCGTGCTCGCGGATGCCGTAGTGGATGTAGCTGCCGGCGTAGTCGCCCGGCGTGACCGGCGTCTGGCCGCTGGTCTTCGTGTTGTTCGAGCCGGTGAGGTCGGCCGAGCCGCCGACTGTGTTGGGCAGCGTGCCATTGACCACCTCGAGCGCCATCTCGCTGGCCTTGCGGGTGGCGACCTTGGGCGCATCGGCCGACAGCCGGTGCTTGTAGGCGGTGATCGCCGCGTCGAGCGCAGTGGCATCGGTGGGCGCATGGGCGGCGCGGAAGGCGTCGGCGCGGGGGCTCTCGAACAGCCGCCGGGCCCATGCCGAGCGCGCCTCGGCGCCGCGCGCGGCGACCGCGCGCCAGGCGTCACGCACTTCCGGCGGCACCTCGAAGGGCGGCCAGCTCCAGCCGAGCGCCTCGCGGGTGGCCGCGATCTCGTCGTCGCCGAGTGGCGCGCCGTGCACACCGTGGGTGCCTTGCTTGCTGGGCGCGCCGTAGCCGATCACCGTCTTGCAGGCGATCATCGAGGGGCGGCCGTCGGCGCGCGCGGTCTCGATCGCGGCGGCGATGGCCGTCTTGTCATGACCATCGACGGAGGCCACGTGCCAACCCGCGGCCGCGAAGCGCGCCAGCTGATCGGTGGAGGTGGAGAGGTCGGTGCCCCCGTCGATGGTGATCCCGTTGTCGTCCCAGAAGACGATCAGGCGGGAGAGGTTCAGGTGGCCGGCAAGGTCGATGGCCTCGTGGCTGATGCCCTCCATGAGGCAGCCGTCGCCGGCGATGACATAGGTGTAATGGTCCACGAGGTCGGAGCCGAAACGCGCGTTCATCATGCGCTCGGCCAGGGCCATGCCGACGGCGGTGGAAATCCCCTGGCCGAGCGGCCCCGTGGTGGTCTCGATGCCCTTGGCGTGGCCGTATTCCGGGTGGCCGGCGGTGCGGCTGCCAAGCTGGCGGAAGCGCCTGAGCTGGTCGATCGGCATGTCGTCGTAGCCGAGCAGGTGGTTGATCGCGTAGACCAGCATCGAGCCGTGCCCGGCGCTCATCACGAAGCGGTCGCGGTCGGGCCATGTGTCGTCGCGCGGATCGACCGACATGAAGCGGTTGAACAGCACGGTCGCCACGTCGGCCATGCCCATCGGAGCGCCGGGATGGCCCGAGTTCGCGGCCTGGACCGCGTCCATCGCGAGCGCGCGGATGGCGTTGGCCATCAGATCCTCGGTGCTGGTCGAGATTGTCTGCTGCAGGGTCATCGCTCTCTCCTTCAGGCGCGCTTGGATTCGTGAACGAGCCGCTGGACCATCGGCGTGAAGATGAGCTGCATCGCGAGGTCCATCTTGCCGCCCGGGATGACGATCGAGTTCGCCCGGCTCATCCACGAATTCTGGATCATCGAGGTCAGGTAGGGGAAATCGATCCCCCGCGGGTTCTTGAAGCGGATCACCACGAGGCTCTCGTCGGCGGTGGGGATCCAGCGGGCGATGAACGGGTTCGAGGTGTCCACCACCGGCACCCGCTGGAAGTTCACGTCGGTCTCGGTGAACTGCGGGCAGATGCAGTGCACGTAGGCATGCATCCGGCGCAGGATGACGTCGGTCACCGCCTCGGTGGTGTAGCCGCGGCTGGCCTTGTCGCGGTGGATTTTCTGGATCCACTCGAGGTTGATGACCGGCACCACGCCGATCTTGAGGTCCGCCAGCGCCGAGAGGTTCACCTCGTCGTTCTTCACCGCGCCGTGCAGACCCTCGTAGAACAGCAGGTCGCTGTCGTCGTCGAAGGGTTTCCAGTCGGTGAAATGCCCCGGTGGCGTGCCATGCGCCTGGGCCTCCCGGTCGTCATGGATGTAGTGGCGGGTCTTGCCGGTGCCGGTCTCGCCGTAGGTGCGGAAGATGTCCTCGAGCGCGCCCAGCTCGTTGGCGTCGTAGGAGAAATGCGAGAACGTCTCGTCGCCGGCCTCGAGCCTGCTGGCCAGTTCGGCCTTCATGTCGGCGCGGTTGTAGCGGTGGAAGGCGTCGCCCTCGATCGACACGGCCTTGATCCCCTCGCGGCGGAAGATCTGGTCGAAGGTCGCCTTGACCGTCGTGGTGCCTGCGCCCGACGAGCCGGTGACGGAGATGATGGGGTGCTTCTTGCTCATGGTCTTGTCTGGTCTTTCGGATCTGGGGTCAGACGCGGAACAGGCCGCGATTGCCGAAGAGGGCGGAGACTTCCTGCTCGGGCAGGTCATGGTAGGCGGTGACCCGGTCGACCTTGGTGATCGAGCCGAAGACGAAGGGGGTGCGGGCGTGAAGCTCCGCCGGGACCTTGTCGAGAATGCGGGTCGTGGTGTCGGTGGCGCGGCCCTGCGCCTGCTCGACGAGCATGGCGATGGGGGCGCATTCGTAGACCATGCGCAGCCGGCCCATGTCGTAGCCGGGGCGGTCGTCGCGCGGGTAGAGGAACAGCCCGCCGCGCACGAGGATGCGGTGGGTCTCGGCGACGAGCGAGGCGATCCAGCGCATGTTGAAGTTCTTGGCGCGGGGTCCCTCGCTGCCGGCGAGGCAGTCGTCGATGTAGGCGCGCACCGGCTTCGACCAGTGCCGGTAGTTCGACGCGTTGATCGCGAACTCGGCGCTTTCCCCGGGGATCGTGAGCTGGCTGTTGACCAGCGTGAAGCGCCCGGTCTCGGGGTCGAGGATGTAGTCCTGCACGCCGTCGCCGAAGGTCACCAGCATCATGCACTGGGGGCCGTAGATGATGTAGCCAGCGGCGATCTGCTCGTGGCCCGGGCGCAGGAAGCTCGCCTCGCCCTCGGGGCCGGCCTCGCGGATCGAGAAGATGGTGCCGATGGAGACGTTGGTCTCGATGTTGGACGAGCCGTCGAGCGGGTCGATGGCCAGCGCCAGCGTGCCGCGCGGGTCGAGCTCGACGACGCCCTCCTGCTCTTCCGAGGCATACCAGCGCACGCCGGTTCCGGCGAGATCGCGGGCAAAGGCCTCGTCGGCGAGCACGTCGAGCGCCTTCTGCCGGTCGCCGTCGGCATTGTCGCCCACGGTGGCGGCGAGCTGGCCGCCGAGCGGGCCACGGGCGATGCGGCGGGACAGATCGCGGCCGACACGGCCGAGGGCTTCCATCGCGGGGCGCAGACGGGCCGGGATCGGCGCGTCGGGGGAATATGGGTTGCGGTCGGTCATCAAGGCCTCCTCCTCCTCGACGGGTGACTTGACCTTGATCTTGACGATTGCCGCTTGTTAGAAAATTTAAAAAATCTGACCACGCATTAGGAAAATGTGAAATGCGAAGACTGGCCTCGCTGACCTTCAAGCAGCTCCGTGCACTGGAAGCCGTTGATCGCACGGGATCTATTTCGCGCGCGGCCGAGGAACTGGGGCTTTCGGCGCCCGCCGTCCACAGCCAGTTGAAGGCGCTGGATCAGACCTTTGGGTGTGCCATGCTGTCGCGGGACGGCGCCGGTCCGTTCCACGCCACCCCCGAGGGCGCGGCGCTTCTACAGGCTCACGAGAAGGCCGACGCCGGTTTCCGCATGGCGCTGCACCGAATCGATGCGCTGCAGAAGGGCATGGCCGGCACCGTGGTGCTCGGCGTGGTCTCGACCGGCAAGTATTTCGCGCCGGGCATCGTCGCACGCCTGCGCCGGAGCTGCCCCGACATCGAGATCCTCCTGCAGGTCGGCAACCGCGACACGATCATCACGGCGCTGCAGGACGGGGCGCTGGATCTCGCGATCATGGGACGGCCGCCGCGCGCCCCGCCGCTCGAGGTGATCTCGCTCGGCGATCACCCGCATGTGCTGATCGCACCGCCGGACCATCCGCTTGCGGGGGCGGAGCGGATCACCCCCGACGACGTGCTGGCCGAGACGATCCTCATGCGCGAGCAGGGCTCGGGCACGCGCATCCTCGCGACGCGGTTCCTCGACCGGATCGGCGAGGGCAAGACCTACGAGCGCGTCGAGATGGGCACCAACGAGACCATCAAGCAGGCGGTCATCGCGGGGCTGGGGCTGGCGCTGATCTCCTATCACACGGTGGTCGAGGAGCTGCGCAGCGGGCGGCTGGTGGCGCTCGACCTGCCGGGGCTGCCGATCACCCGCCACTGGTTTCTGCTGCACCGCGCCGAGGCCCCGTTGAGCGGTGCGGCGCGCACCGTGTGGGAGTTCATCGCCGCCGAGAAGGACAGCTTCCTGCCCGCCTGGCCGCCGGCGTGAGGCGGAAAAGATTTTTCGTCCGAAAAATCTTGGACCAGGTGCGGAGGGGGCAAGAATTTTCGGACGAAAATTCTTTGGCTCAGGCCCGGGCCCGGTAGAAGCGGGTCATCAGCAGCGGCGTGAGATACATCGGCACCTGGTAGCAGCCGATGAACAGCAGCAGCGCCTCGGTGGTCTGGGGCGGAAGGGCCACGAGAAACAGCGCGATGTTGCGGTTTCCGGCGGTGATCGCGAGCGCCGGCACGCGGGCGTTCGGCATCCTGCCGCGCAGGAGCCTCGCGACCACCATCTGCGGGCCGAGGTTCGCAAGACAGGCGAGCGCCAGCCATCCCAGCAGCGCCACGGGCCGCTCGGTCATCGCCGGTCCGACGGCGGCCATCAGTCCGAGCACCATCACCGTCATGGTCAGCGCCGAAAGCCCGTCGATCTGGCTCAGTGCCCGCTCCGATGGCTGTTTCAGCACCGTGAGCCTCAGCGCGAACGCAAGGCCCGCCGCGAGGACGATGGTGGTCAGCAGGCGCAGCACCGCGGCGGTGACGGCGGGGGCATCGCCGAGCGCCGGCAACCCCCAGAGCACCGGCACTACCGTGAGCGGCAGGGCCGCCGTGCCGAGGACCAGCAGCCGCAACGCCGGCGCCGGATCGGCGCCGACCAGCATGGTGAGGTTCGGGCTGCCTGCAAGCGGCGGGGCGGCGAGCATCAGGATCGCCGCCAGCGCGGCGGGCGTGCCGAGGCCACCCAGCGTGGCGACGATCGTGAGCGCGGTCAGCGGCAGGACCAACTGCCAGACCAGCGTGACCGCCGCCGTCTCGCGCAGCTCGTGCAGCGCGCCGAGCGCCCGCCGGGGGCCGATCCGCAGCGCCGCGAGGAACAGCATGAGCGCCACCAGTTCCGGAAGCCAGGGCCGCACGACGCTCGCGGCCCCGGGCAGCGCCACCCCGGCCACGAGCCCGGCCACGAGGAGCCAGCGGGCGTGCCGGGCGCAGGCGAGAAGCGGGCTCATGCGAGCCCCTTCACGACCAGCGCGGCCCCGGCCGCCGCGCTGATGCCAAGCAGTGCCAGCCGGTAGCGCGCGTCGATCCTGCGGCCCAGGGTGCGCGACGCGAAGAACCCGGCCAGTGCCGCGGGCGACAGCAGCAGCGCAAGCCAGAGGTCCGTCAGGGTCGCCCAGCCGCTCGCCCAGAGGCCGGTGAGCGAGAACACCGTGCCGCAGGTGAAGATCGCGGCGAGGGTGGGTCTCGCGCGCGAGATCGGTTCGGACTGGAAGACCATGGCCAGTGGCGGTGCCCCGACCGAGGTGATGGTGGCCATGATGCCCGAAACTGTGCCCATCGCCAGAAGGTTGCGCGGCCGGTAGGCCGGCCGCAGTCCCGCCACCGACAGCCCGACCGCGCCCAGCACCAGCGCGCCAAAGACAAGCGAGAAGCCGTCTCCGGACGCGATGCTTCCCAGCAGCGCCGCCGCGACGAGCGCCCCGATGCCCCGGCCTCCGGCGGCCATCGCCGCGTCCGCCCAGCGGATCGCCCGGACCTCGCGCAGCGCGCCGCCGGCCGCCACGACGAAGCTCATCAGCAACGCCGGGACCGGCACCAGCGCCGGATCGAGCAGCGCGAGGATCGGTGCCACGGTCAGCCCGAAGCCCATGCCGAGCGAGAACTGGACCACCGCCCCTGCGAAGACCACCGCCAGAGCGAGCGCGGCGACCCATGGGGCCGCCGCGAAATGTGCAAGCGCTTCCGTCAAACTGTCAGCTCGCCGGACCCTTGCGGATGTTGTCCGGCAGCCATGTGGCGAGGTCGGGGAAGGCGATGAGCACGAAGACCATCACCACCATGATCAGGAACATCGGAATCGCCGCGCGGGCGATGAAGTTCATCTCGTGGCCGGTCATCCCCTGCAGCACGAAGAGGTTGAAGCCGATGGGGGGCGTGATCTGCGCCATCTCGACGACGACCACGATGAAGATGCCGAACCAGATGAGGTCGATGCCCGCCGCGCGGATCATCGGCTCGACCACCGCCATGGTCAGCACCACCGAGGAAATGCCGTCGAGGAAGCAGCCCAGCACCACGTAGAACACCAGCAGCGCCATCAGCAGCTGGAAGCGCGACAGCTCCCAGCTGGCGATCAGGTCGGCAAGCCCGCGTGGGATGCCGGTGAAGCCCATCGACAGCGACAGGAAGGATGCGCCTGCGAGGATCAGCGCGATCATCGCCGACGTGCGTACCGCGCCCATGAGGCTTTCCGAGAAGGTGCCCCAGGTCAGCGAACCCTGCGTCGCGGCCAGCAGCATCGAGCCGATGACGCCGAAGGCCGCGGCCTCGGTGGCGGTCGCCCAGCCCATGTACATCGAGCCGATGACCACGAGGATCAGGCAGATCACCGGGATCAGGAAACGCGAGTTCCGGAGTTTCTCGGTGAAGCTCATCGGCGGCTCGGGGTCCGGGTCGAAATCCTTGGAGACGAAGGAAGTCACCGCTACGTAGCCCATGAAGAGCGCCGCCAGCACGAGACCCGGGAACACGCCCGCCATGAAGAGCTTGGTGATGCTCTCGTTGATGGTCACGCCGTAGACGATCAGCGTCAGCGAGGGCGGGATCATCAGCCCCAGCGTCGCCGCGCCCGCGAGCGTACCGATCACCATGGTCTCGGGGTAGTTGCGCTTGCGCAGCTCGGGAATCGACATCTTGCCGACGGTGGTCAGCGTCGCCGCCGACGAGCCCGAGACGGCGGCGAAGACCGTGCAGCCGACGATGTTGGTGTGCACCAGCCCGCCGGGCAGGCGCGCCATCCATGGCGACAGGCCACGGAACATGTCCTCGGACAATCGGGTCCGGTAGAGGATCTCGCCCATCCATATGAAGAGGGGCAGGGCGGTCAGCGTCCAGCTCGACGAGGACGACCAGATCTTGGTGATCATCGCGTCGCCCGCCGGGCGCGAGGTGAAGAGCTCCATGCCGACATAGGCCACGCCCATGAGCGCGAGGCCCACCCAGACGCCGGAGCCCAGGAGCAGGAAGAGCACGAAGAGGAAGATACCGATGGGGATCAGCTGTTCCATGTCACTCTCCCTGGCTCTGGTCGACGAGATCGGTGGTGATGCCGTGGCTGCCGGTGACGATCAGGCGGATCAGGTGATCCCAGAAGGCCACGGCCAGCAGCACGGTGCCGATCGACATCGACAGCTGCGGGATCCAGATCGGCGTTGCGTCGAGCCCCTGGCTCAACTCGTTGAACCGCAGCGAGATCTGGTTGCCCCGGATGGCGTACCACGCGAACCAGGTCGAGATGGCGGTGCCGATGCCGAAGCACCAGATCTCGCCCCACTTGCGGTGGCGCCCCAGCGCGGTGAGCAGGATCGACACGCGGATATGCGCGCCGTGGTTCAGCGCGTAGGCGAAGGCGAAGAAGGATGCGGCGGCCATGCAATAGCCGGCGTAATCGGTGGCGCCCGGAAAGACCTGTCCGGTCCAGCGCGCCAGCATCTGCAGCACGATGATGACCAGGATCGCGATGAGGAAGAACGAGGCGATGACGCCCCCGATGAGATAGGCCGTGTCGAGCGTCCGGCGTAAGAGCTTCATGGTTTGCGTCCTGCGTAGAGAATGGCGGGCATCGGCACCTCGTAGCCCTGACTTGTGCGAAATCGCTCCATCCGGGCGTTCATCGCCTCGCGGATGGTCTGGCGGGTGGCGTCGTCCTGGGCCTGCACGACGAGCGGCACGCGCACGCCGAAGGACATGAAAAAGTCGAAGAAATCGCCTTCGGGCGCGCGCAGCAGCACCTGCACCACGCGGGTCTCGATGTCCTCGAGCCCGGCGTCGCGCATCATGGCGCGGGCGGCTTCCGGGTCCGACAGGCTGTAGGCGTCGGGGGCGGGCTCGGTGCGGCTCATGTCGGCATGGGCGTTCAGCACCGCCCGCAATTCGCGGTAGAGGTCCGAGCGGTCGGGGCCGAGCCACTGGCTGAAGGCGAACCGGCCGCCGGGTTTCAGCACCCGTACGCCTTCGGCGATCGCCCGGGCGGGGTGGGCGACATGGAAGAGCACGATGTTGCTGGCCACGACGTCGAAGCTCGCGTCGTCGAAGGGCAGGGCCTCGGCCTCGCCCTCGATCACCTCGAGCGTGGGGAAACGGGCACGGGCGAGCGACACCATCGCGGGCGCGAAATCGACGCCCGTGGCGCGGGCGCCGAGCGCCTGTGCGGCGCCGGCAAGATAGCCCGGTCCGCAGCCGACATCGAGCAGCCGCGCCCCGAGGGACAGGTGGGTCATGTGCAGAAGCATCGGAACGGCCTGCACGGTGGCGACCGCCGTGGCACCGTCATAGAGCGCCGCGCGCTCGTTCCATCCGCTCCGCTCGCTTTCGCGAAAGGCGTCGTATTCCATCTGGAAACAGATCCGAAGGGGCAGGCCGAAAGGCCCGCCCCGATCCGGTCACTCGCCCTTGTAGGCGTCGACGATGGCCTTGCCGTCCTCGCCAGCCTCTTCGAGCCATTCGTTGGTCATGACCTCGCCCATCTCCTTGAGCTGGCCCATGAGCGTGTCGTTGGCCCGCTCGACGGTCATGCCGTTCTTCTCGAGCTCCTCGAGCGTGAAGTCGGTGTAGTCCTTCGAGCGCTGCAGGCCGTCCGCCGCCGCCGTGCTGGCGCAGTCGTTCATTACCGACTTGGACTCGTCCGAAAGGTCGCTCCACGCGTCGGCGTTCACGAAAACCGCGTTCCGCGGCAGCCATGCGTCGACCTCGTAGAAGTTCGACAGCTGCTCCCACACCTTGCGGTCATACCCGGTCGCGCCCGACGAGATGAAGCTTTCGGCGACGCCCGTGGCGAGCGCCTGGCTCAGTTCCGCGGCCTCGACCTGCACCGGAAGCATTCCGGTCAGCTCCGCCATCTTGGCGGTCGCGGTCGAATAGGAGCGGAACTTCAGGCCCTTGAGGTCCGAGATGTCCTCGATCGGCTTGTTGGTATAAAGCCCCTGCGGCGGCCACGGCACCGAGTAGAGGTAGTGCAGGTTGTCCTCGGCCAGCGCGTCCGAGACGTAGGGCTCGGCAATGCTCCAGAGCTCTTCATGCTCGTCGAAGGAGGATACGAGGAACGGGATCGAGTCGACCCCGTAGAGCGGGTTCTCGTTCTGGTGCGCCGACATCAGCCGTTCGCCGATCATGGCCTGGCCGGTCATCACCGCGCGCTTGATCTCGGCGCCGCCGAAGAGCGAGCCCGACGGGTGGGTGACGATTTCAAGCTCGCCGCCGGTGCCCTCGGTCACGCAGGAGGCGAACGCGGCGCCGACCTCGGAGTGGAAGTTGGTGGCCGCGTAGGCCATCGGCATGTCCCATTTCTCGGCGTGGGCAGCGGCGGCCATCCCGGTCAGCGCCGTCGCGGCGAGAAGCGTCCTTGCAAGCGTCATGGTCGGTATCCCTGTTGTTTGTATTCTAACGTTTTGCGGTATCAGTGAAACCGATCCGGGGCATAGGGCGCAAGGTTGATGTTCGGAGTCTTGCCGCCGATGAGCTGGGAAAGCAGTCGACCGGTCTTCGGCCCGCCCGTCAAACCGACATGATCGTGCCCGAAGCCCATGAACGCGCCCTTCACCGAAGGCGCCTCGCCGATGATCGGCAGGGAATCGGCCATCGAGGGGCGGTGCCCCATCCACTCCACCGTCTTCTTCCAGCTCAGCCCCGGGATCGCCTTGCGGATCTGTCGCTCGAGCAGTGCGAAGGGGGCGCGCGACGGCGGTGCGTCGAGCCCGCCCAGTTCGACGATGCCGGCAAGCCGCAGCCGCCCGTCCATCGGCGTCGCCACGAACTTGCCGCTCGTCACCATCACCGGCGAGCGGGGCATGACCGAGGGCTCGTAGAGTTCGAGGTGGTAGCCGCGTTCGGACTCCAGCGGCGCCTTCACCCCGAGCTTCGCGGCGAGTTTCGCAGACCACGCGCCCGCGGTGAGCACCGCGGCGTCGCAGGGGATGGTTTCGCCGCCGATCCGTACGCCGGTGACCCGGCCTGCCTCGCGGGCGATGTCGCTCACCTCGCCGATGACCAGCCGGGCGCCCTGCGCCTGTGCATGGGCGGCAAGGTCCTTCACGTAGCGGCCCGGGTCGGCGATGCGACCATGACCGGGAAAGCGCGCCGCGCAGGTGATCTCGGGCCCGAAGGCCGGGTCGTAGGCGCGAAAGGCCGGCTCGTCGAGAAACTCCCAGTCGAAGCCGTTCTCGCGCCGGACCTCCTGCCCGAGGGTGTCGGCGTCGTAGTCGGCGCGGCTGTTGTAGAGCCAGACGTAATCCGCGGGCACGATCCACTTGTCGGCGCCGGTGCCGGTCGCCAATGCCTGGTGGTCGGCAAGGCTGTCGCCGATGATCGCGGTGGCCGCCGCCGCCCGCTTGCGCACTGCCGGGGCATTGGCATGCGACATGAATTGCATCAGCCACGGCGCGATCTTCGGCAGGTAGGACCAGCGCATGAACAGCGGCTGGTTCGGGTCGAGCAGCATCTTCGGCGCCTTGGTCCAGAGCCCGGGCGCCGGCACCGGCATCACCGAGCAGGAGGCCAATACGCCCCCGTTGCCGTGGCTGGTGCCCTCGCCGGGGCCCGCCTTGTCGATCAGGATCACCTCGTGTCCGTCGCGCTGCAGCCAGATCGCCGTGGAAACACCCACGATTCCCGCCCCGATTACCGCCACCGTCTTTGCCATGCCTTGTCCTTCCCGCGGCGCGTTCCGCCGTCGCCTGTCCTCCCGGCGCGATCAATGCTGCATTCGGACGGGCTGTCAATCGGCGGCGCCGCGAATTAAGCCTTGGGCCAAGGACCTCGATCAACCCGGCCTCCGGTGCCGGAGAAAGGAGCCGTCATGGCCTTTGTCTTTCCCCCGATCCCGCAGCCCTCGGTCGCCGTCGCGGGCAGCGACGACCGGCTGCCGGTGCGCCGCATCTTCTGCGTCGGGCGCAATTACGCCGCCCACGCCCGCGAAATGGGCCGGGATCCGGACCGCGAGCCGCCGTTCTTCTTCACGAAGCCCGCCGACGCGGTGGTCGATGACGGCATCACCGTCGCCTATCCGCCCGAGACCGGGAACCTGCACTACGAGGCCGAACTCGTCGTCGCGCTGGGCCGGGGCGGCGCGGACATCGCCGAGGCCGAGGCGCTCGATCACGTCTGGGGCTACGCCATCGGCAACGACCTCACGCGCCGCGATCTGCAGAACGCGGCCAAGGAGCTGCGTCGGCCGTGGGACCTGTCGAAGGGCTTCGATCAGTCCGCCGTGGTGGGGCCGGTGCATCCGGTCGGCGCCGTCGGCCACCCGGATACGGGCGCGATCCGGCTCGCGGTCAACGGCACGGTGCAACAGGACGGTGACCTCTCCGAGATGATCTGGTCGGTGCCCGAGGTGATCGCCTTCCTGTCGCGGAGCGTGACGCTGTGCCCGGGAGATCTGGTGATGACCGGCACCCCGGCGGGTGTCGGAGCGATGGTGCCGGGAGACCTCTGCACGGTCTCGATCGAAGGTCTGGGCGAGATCCGCACCCCGATTGGCCCGCGCGCCTGACGCAAGGGGCTGCGCGCGGTAGGCGGGCATGCCTGCCGCGCACCGGACCCGAGCGGTGGGGCGGATCCGGTGTGCGAACAAAGGCGAGGGACAATCGCTTGAGGCAGAAGTCCCCGCTGTCCGCCACGCAGGTCCCTGCCTTGAACTGAGGCATGCCATCAGGCAGCGATGCCTGAACGCTTCATGGGGATGCTTCGAGTATTCGGGGAGAAGTGGAGGCGAGTACCGGAATCGAACCGGTGTACACGGATTTGCAATCCGCTGCGTCACCACTCCGCCAACTCGCCGTTGTCCAGTGGTAGCGGGCGTTTAGACCATCCCGCCGACCCGCGCAAGCCCCTCTGCCACACAGGTTGCCACACATTCCTGTTCTGTTCACGTTCTTTTCCCTTGCGCCTCGCGTCCCCTGACGCGCTGGCGCAGGTGCCGCGTCTAGTGGCGAACCTTCGCGGGGCTCTGACCCGCGACGGCAGCGGTCAGTTCGTCGCGGCATCCGGCAAGAAGCACGTCTACCGCAGCGGTGTCGCCCAGGTTCTGGAGGTCATGTTCCAGCGCTCCATAGCTTCGCGTGCCGCGCGCATGGCGTCGGCGGCGCTGCGGTATCCTTTCTGCGCAGGGTGCCCGCTTTTCGACAGGTTCTCGCTCAGGATAAACAGGCTCTCGTCCTCGGTCGCATTCAACGCTGCGGCGAGGTGGGGATCATCGGGTTCTCGAGCGTGGTCCCGTGCTGCCCTGAGTTACCAGAAGCGACTCGCCCATGACTTGGCCCCACTGCATCCACAGGACATCGCCGATGCGGTGGCCAAGTAAAGCTGGAAGAGCGTCCGTCCACGGGTCCCATAAGGGTTGAGCCTGTCGAAAGGCTGTCGCCTTCGCATCGCGCCATGGCTCGCGTTCCCGGTCATATCCCGAGGTTTGCCTTTGAAGCGCGCCTCGGGATAGCCGATTTACTTGTAGCGTCGCATGAGCAGCGAGACGATGACCGCCGTCGAAACCCTGTAGATCGCCGTCGAGGCAATGGCGCCGTAGATGCCGAAGAACGGCACGAGAGCGGCGGAGGCCAGGATCCGGATCGCGTTGCTGCCAAGGGTTACATTCCGCATCGCCTTTGCGTCCAGTCGCGAGACGATGAAGACATTCCGGGCCTGCGCGACCTGACCGATGATCAGCGTTCCCATGAGAAGCTGGCAGTAAAGCACGGATTCGCCGTAGGCATCGGTGAACATGAGCGGCATGAACCAGGGGATCACCGCGAAGATAACGAAGAGGATCGCCACCGTCACAACAGCGCTCGCGATGTTGATCTTGCGGTTCAGCTCCGGCGTGTACTTCGCCTTTTTCGAGAAGCTGGGCACCAGCACGTTGCGCATCTGCTGGAAGTACTTCTTGCTGATCTCGGGGATCCGTTCCGAGACCACGAAGACCGCCAGTGCCTCGGGCGAGAGCAGATAGAACAGCAGGAACTTGTCGATGTAGTTCCCGACCGAGTTGGCGACGTTGTAGAGCGAGGTTTCCAGCCCGTAGCTCAGGCCCCCGGCCTCGGGCTCGGCATCCTTCGGGATCTGCCTGAGGACCATCCGCAGCGCCAGAAGGTTGATCGCCGCGCGCACCGTGTTGGGCACGGCGATCAGCCAGCCGAGCGAGATGTCCGTCACCAGCAGCAGCACGATCATCGTGCCATAAGAGGCGATCGCCACCGTGGACTGCCATTAGGCGTTCTGGCGGAAGCGTCCCTGGCCTGCCTGGAAATCGGTCCAGCCGGACAGGCCGTAGGCAAGGGGGAAGGTGATGCCGGCGATCATCATGCCGACGCGCAGTTCTTCGGCCTGGGCCTCCATCAGCAGCGCGTAGATGCAGATCGCGATGCCGCCGAGCACGCCGCCCGCCAGCTGGAACTGGAACGCCTTGCGGAACGTGCCGAGGTGGCCGCGCGCGACGGACTGCATGATCATGCTCGAGACGCCCGGAAGGATGAAGAACCCGCACAGGCCGATGGCCGAGGTGATGAGCTGGTATTCCCCCACCGTGGTCTTGCTCAGCTCGCGGACGAGCACCGCGAAGAAGGCCAGCTGGATAAGCTGCCGCACGAGGTTCAGGCCGACCACCCAGCCTGCGTTGGCCATGTGTTTCCTGTACTTGAGAAGGGCCTTCATCAGAGCGGATACCCGCCTGCATCGCAGTCCATCCCGGTCCGCCCGGGGATGCGGTCCCACAGTGATGGGATGTGGCCATCGTCTCCTGGATCAAGCTGTCGCGACAGGTTGCGCGGACGCTCCACGGTGTCCGAGGTGCTGCTTTGGTAGATGGCAGTGAGACCGCTCTGAGCCTGGCCGAAAAGGAACCGCTGAAGAAAGGTGCTGCCGGCCTTGGAATACCCGGGGTGAAAGAGGGTGGGTGTCATGAGGCAATCTCAAAAGTCGTGGAAATGATTAACCTCGACCTCTTCGCACTTTGCTGCAGCGTGCGGAGAACCGGACAGGCGCTTTTTCCCTGCGCCGTCCGAGCTCGGCCGGAGTTGCATGTTTTTGCAGCACAGGATGCTTGCGGAAAGGGCGTGCGGATCGGAAGGTTTTCCGACGTCGGGACGAATTTTTATGCAAAACCGACTGCGTGCGGGCCGCTTCACCGTAACAACTGAAGCGGGAAGTTTACAAAGTCATGATTTTAAGTGACCCAAGGGAAGCCAGACCTTGTTGCTTGCACCATCCGTGTGAGAGGAGGTGCGTAGCTCTTTTCAAATCAATGCTCTATAGGTCTCGATGTGAGTGCAAAACGTTTCTTTTCCTGTTGGAAATGCGATCACGCTCTTCGCTTTGGCAGTTCCCGTTGCGGCGTCTGTTATGCAAGGACGCCGGTCTACAATCGATTTTGGTTCTGGGCTGTCATCCTTGTTCTGGTGATCGCGGCCGGTCTTGTCGGCGGGCTTACCATGGCCCTTTGACCGCCCTGAGCTCGCCTCCGCTGGCTGGAGAGGGTGGGCGACCATGCCTCTCAAATGCGTTTGCGGGCCCTGTCCCTTGCTGCACGTCCTGAGCATGTCGGTAGAAGCCCTCGACGATCCCGGTGCGCGGTGTGTCCGTGGGTTCCATGAAAAGGGCTCATGACGGGCAGTCGCCAGACGGTCTTTTTCACGTCTTCGCTCTGGCTAGCTGAACGAGCCATGCCGGCAGCCGAACAGAGGCTGCCCTTCAAGACAGAAGAAAGCCCGAAAATGCAGTATACCATCCTCGGTAAATCCGGCCTGAGCGTCTCCAAGCTGGCGCTCGGCACCATGACCTTCGGTGCGGAATCTACCGAAGAGCAATCCTTCGCCGTGCTCGATGCCTTCATCGCGGCGGGCGGAAATCTGATCGATACGTCCAACGTCTACGCAGGCGGGGAAACCGAGGCGATCATCGGTCGCTGGTTCGCGTCACGCCCTCGCGACGTGACGCAGCACGCCGTGCGTTGCATAACGCGCTGAACGAGTCGCTCGAGCGTCTGCAGGTCGAGACAATCGACCTCTACCAGCTGCACGCAGCGGACATGCTGACCTCGATCGAGGAGACAGTGCACTTTCTCGCCGATGCGATCCGCGCCGGCAAGATCCACAATTACGGCCTTTCGAATGTGACCGGTTGGCAATTGCAGCTCTTCGTGTCGACCGCGGAGCGGCTTGGTCTGCCGAAGCCGGTGTCGCTCCAGCCGCAATACAACCTGCTCTCGCGAGAGATCGAATACGAGATCCTTCCGGCCGCGCGCCATAACGGCCTCGACCTGGTTCCGTGGTCGCCACTGGCAGGCGGTGTGCTGACCGGCAAGTACAAGCGCGGCGGCACCGCGCCAGAGGGCACACGTGCAGGCGATGGCAGCCCGCTCTACGAATGGTCGACGGCGGAATTCCTCCATGGTCCACGCGCGTGGGACATCGTGGAAACCGTCTGCGAGATTGCCAGCGACCACGATGCAACCCCGGCACAGGTCGCCCTGAAATGGCTGGCGGACCGGCCCGGTGTTGCGGCCCCCATCGTCGGCGCACGGGACGTCGAGCAACTCGAGGCCAACCTCGGGGCTGTGGATCTGACCCTCGACGAGGCGGCGACGGATCGCCTGGAGCGGCTCGGCCGCCCGATCCCCCGGAGCACCTATCCCTACGGCGATTTCGGGGTCGCGCAGCGAGAGCGGTTCCTCGACAAGGGCGCGCAGGTCGTCTTCGAGGTCGTAAAGGATGGCTCCGATGCGCCGCTTGATGGGGCGCTGACCTAGGCCAATTGCGCGTCTTGCCCGGCTTCCGGCAGGGGGCCGGGCCCCTCCGGCGTGTCCATCGTTGGTTCCGCGTCCGACTTGCGCAGACGGTAGCCGCAGTTGCGCGCCCCAAAGACCAAGGGCCAAAGGCGAGCTCCGAGCCGCTCGAAGGGGCGCTGGCGCGGTCAGGCCGGGCTGCGAGCAGGCCTGAGGCATGGATGTGAAACAGCCTTAACGTCCGAGAGGCGGAGGCATGGCTTATCACGTTTTTCAGCTTGCACGAAAGAAACCTTGCATTCTGCCTCGGCAGGCCCCATTTGAGTTGAGCTAACGTTTCTTCTCTTCGAAATGCTGCCGCCGCTGACACGGTATCGGTTGATCGACTTGGATCGACTTTGCCGGGCTGTCGCGATCCTGCGGGCAGCATTTCTAAAGGAGACCACGGATATGGCCAATGGCACCGTGAAATGGTTCAACACCACCAAAGGCTTCGGCTTCATCGAGCCGGAACAGGGCAGCAAGGACGTCTTCCTGCACATCTCCGCCGTCGAGCGGGCTGGCATCAGCCGCATCGAAGACGGCCAGAAGGTGACGTTCGACGTCGAGACCGGCCGTGATGGCCGCGAGTCCGCCAGCAACCTGGCCCTCGCATGAAGCCGACGCTGGAAGACCTGCTCGCGGGTGTTCCGGCTCAGGATGGGAACGGTGGGAAGCTTCAGGCTCCCAGCGTTTCCGCTTCAAAATCCAAGACCACTGAGCCGGTCACCCAGCTCGACAAGACGACCGAGAACGCCAAGCGCGTTCTGGAAGAAGAGTCCCAGGCCCGCGCAGACAAGACTGCGCAACTCCGGGCCGCGCGCGAAAAGCGCGACGCCGGCGGTAACGACTGAGGTCCGCCGCCGCAGACCCGCTGGTCCAGCGGACATCACGGTTCGAATAGACGGTGCCCGAGAGAGGCGGCGCTCGCCTGTTGGCGTTGCGCAGCATTGTCGCGTCCTGCCGATCACGACGAAGCCCATCGGCGAGGCGAACACCGACCGACAGGGCCTCGGCACCCACACCAACGACACGAGGAGAGTACGATGGGATATTCAACCCCGAAGAAGCAGCTTGATCTCAAGGAATTCCTGAGCACTCCGGCGAAGAAACGACCCGCCAGCAGGAAGTGGGGCATGAGCAAGCCGCTCGCATCCAAGGACCAGCCAGCCGCACCGGAAGAAAAGAGCGACTGACATATTCCGACACCAGCTGATTTTCGAAGCCATTCGCATTGGCCGAGACGACCAGTTTCGGTTCCGGACTCCGGGGCCGACCGCCCGACCGCGTGCCTCTCCTTCGGGAAGAGCCGGTCGTGGCTTGAAAGACAATCCCGGCGCTGGCCCCTACGCGGGGCTCGGCCAGGTGCCAGAACATGGCGACCCGACCGGGATCTCACACAACTGAAAGATACCAGACATGATGGAAATCCAATGGGGCCAGCCCGTGGCCTTTGTTCTGCCGCATGACGGCGAAATCGAACGTTTCAGCACGATCGAGAAAGTGCGCTACTGGCTTCGCCGCAGATGGCCCGTGTCCGACGCTGCGCAGGACACCGCCCTGGCCAAGGTCGAGTCCGCGATGGACTGCATGAGCCCCGTAGAAGAGGCGAGACGCGCCTTTCTCGTTGCAGCCCTTACGGCGGGCTTTGAGCCGACCGACGCGCACTGACGTGCCGCATGCGCCGGTGAACGGCGCCGCCCCCCGAGACCCGAGACCTGCGGGTCTCTGCCTGAAGGCTTTCTGCCCCGGCCCTTGAATTCACGCTCAATGGACTATGTCACTCGACGTTGAGTTATGGGCCAAATGATGCTTTCCGAGAACGATCCTTTTCGCCACGACGTTCGCAAAGTCGGACTGGTCACAGACATTTCCCTTCTCCTCGACGCCTGCAGTGCTGCGACCGGAATGGGGTTTACCGCCATCGCCCGGGTGACCGAGGATCGCTGGATCACCTGCGCTTCGCTGGACCGCGTGAGCTTCGGTCTGCTGCCCGGGGATGAGCTGGAGGTGGGGTCGACCCTTTGCCAGGAAGTCCGAGGTTCCCGCAAACCGGTCCTGATCCCGGACGTCGATGCCAGCGAGACCTATCGCGACCATCACACGCCGCGACAATATGGCTTCAAGAGCTACATCTCTGTGCCGATTATCCGGAGCGACGACAGCTTCTGGGGGACGCTCTGTGCCATTGATCCATATCCGCAAAATCTGACGCCCGAGGTCGAGAAGCTGTTCCAGCTCTTCGCGCGACTGATCGCGCGCGAACTGGATCGGCAGGAAGAGCTGGAGAAGGGGCGCGCCAGCCTGCAGTCAGAGCGCGACACGGCGCGATTGCGCGAGGAATTCATCGCGATCGTCGGACATGACCTGCGCAACCCCATCGCGGCGGTGTCCTCAGGGCTTCGGATGATGTCCGAGCGGGACCTTTCGCCCGAACATACGGCTCAGCTGATCCCCGAGATGCAGCGAGCCCTGACACGTGCCAGCCAGATCATCACGAACCTCATGGACTTCGCCCGGGGGCGCCTCGGGGCCGGGATCGAGGTGGATGCCACGTCTCCGGTAGACCTCGAGCCGGTCTTCAGGGACGTCATCAACGAGATCAGCCAGGTGGCCGTCCAACCTCTGGATTATGAAATCGATCTGCCCGACAAGATCATCGCGGACCCGCAAAGGCTGGGGCAGCTTCTTTCGAACCTCCTGGGAAATGCCCTTACACACGGGGATTCCGCGCATCCCATTGTTGTCGAGATCTCGGAGCAGGCCGGAGAACTGCGGGTCTCCGTCAACAATCAGGGCGATCCGATCCCGGACGAGGTGATCGCTTCTCTGTTCCAGCCCTTTTCTCGACAAGGAGGCCAGAAAAGCCTGCAGGGCCTCGGGCTTGGGCTGTATATCGCTTCGGAAATCGCACGCGCACACGCGGGGCAGATCGAGGTCGCGTCCACCAAGAGTGGTGGCACGACCTTTACGCTGCGAATGCCTGCAAAACGGGCCTGAGCGAAACGCGCATCTATTCGAGAGCGCTGGCCAGGTCCGTCGCGCGGAACGGTTTCTCCAGGAAGACGCTGCCCTCCGGCATTTCCGCGGCGTCAGGAATGGAACGACCGGACATGATGACGATCCGGCAGGTTTCCAGTCGACCGCGCACTTCACGCGCAAGGGCGAGGCCGTTCATCTCTCCGGGCATGTCGATGTCCGTCACGAGCCCGTGCAGGTCCGGTGCGCCATCGAGCATTTGCAGAGCTGTCGCAGCCTCGGGGGCCTCGAGCACGTCGACCCCCATGTCGGCGAGTGAGCAGGCGAGATCCATGCGAATGAAGGGTTCGTCCTCGACGATCAGGATCTTCGGAACAGTGTTCGGCATGAGCCTTACTCCGTGTCGGTTGATGGGCTGCAACGCTGCCCGGACGCGGAGGCATCACGATGTGGATGCAAACGGATCACGTGCACGATGGTTCCGTTTTCCGCTTGCGTGACACCGCAGAACGACCCTGGTCAAATGCCGGAACGGATGGCCTGCGTTGCGTCATCGGGTTCTCACCAAGGTATCTCGGCGCCCGAATAGTCGAGGAACCGCCCGGTGTCCTCCGGGCCGAGGCCCTCGATGACGTCAAGCAAACGTCCCGCGGCGACATCAGCGGGCACGGTCGCGTGTCGGTCCTGGTAGCCTTCGGTGAAGCGCGTCTCGACGGTGCCCGGATGCAGGCAGACGCAGCAGAGCTGCCGGTATTTCCGGCCCAGCTCTATCGAGGCCCCGTGGATCAGCTGGTTCACGCCGGCCTTGGACGCACGGTAGCTGTACCATCCGCCCATCCGGTTGTCGCCGATGGAGCCGACGCGTGCGGACAGCGCCGCGAATACTGCGGGCTGGTTTCGCGGGAGCAGGCGGCGGGAATGCTTCAGGACGAGAAGCGGGCCGATGGCGTTGACCAGGTACTGGTCGGCCAGCCCCTTGACCGAGACTGCATCGAGGGACTTCTCCGGTTCCGAGCCGTCTATGCGCAGCGCCCCTGTGGCAACGAAGATCAGGTCGAAGGTGCCCTCGAGCTCGCCAAGGGCCTCGGAAACGCTGTCCTCGTCGGTCACGTCGAGACCATCTGCGGAACGGGACAGGCCGGTTGCGTCAACACCGCGCGAACGCAGGGCTTCCAGCGTGGCCGAGCCGATCCCGCCGGATGCGCCGATGATGAGGGCTCTCTTCATGCAACGCCATCTAGCGGGAGGTGTGAAAGGTTCAAGTTTACGGATGTGAGGGGCGGGGGCGCCGAGCCCAGCCACCCCGTCGCCAGCGTGCCAAGGGTATCATGCCTTTTCGCTGGCCAGCTTCAGCCCGAGCGCCGCGAAAGATGCGGCGAAGACGCGACGAAGCCAGTTCATCGCGCGCTCGCTTTGCATCAGCCGCTGACGGCCTGTGGCCGCGATGGCGACATAGCCCATGAACACGAAAAACGTCATCGCGCTGAAGCCGAGGCCCAGTTCGATCAGCAGGCCAGCCGAACTGCCGGCAGGCACGAACTGCGGAATGAATGCGACGAAGAACAGCGGGATCTTCGGGTTCAGGATGTTCAGCAGGATACCGCGCGAGACCAGCTTCCCGGGTGGTACGGCCTCGGACGGGGATACCGACAATCCGCCCCGGTCGCGCAGGACGGCCCAAGCCATCCACATGAGGTATGCGACACCGGCAAACTTGATTGCCTGGAAGAGCACGGCGCTGGTGTGCAGAACCGCCGCCAGCCCGGCCATCGCGATGACGAGGTGAAGCACCGTTGCGATCGTGCAGCCGGTCGCGGCCCAGAAGCCTGCCCGAATGCCGCCGCCGAGGGTCGATGAGAGCGTGTAGACGACGCCAATGCCAGGCGACAGGCAAATGATGAAAGCGGTCAGCAGGTATTCGAGGCTCACGGGGCGGGTCTCCAGGCCGGAAAGGACAAATGAACGCTATCGCCGGGAGCGTGTCGGGTAAACTGGTCGATAGCCCCTCAGGCCGCGGGCGGGCGGCTCATGCAAGGAAATGGGGCGGTGGCCTCCGGACTTGCCATGTTCGCCGAGCATCAGGCGCACCGCGATCAGCGTCCGCTCCGGGGCCGTTCGGCACCAGGCGGGGCAAGCGATCAGTCGCCGATGAAACGAACGGCCAAAGCAACACAGCCAAGGGTTTCGGCACTGCGAATTGCCCGGAGATGTCCGGCGGTCGCAGCCTGGTCACGAGCCGGGAGAGAGCGACTTGCGCGGCGGTCACCTAACTGTCCGGTCCGAACGTGGTTTTCTTGCTGGCTCCCGCAGGATTTTCGCGGAACCGTTCTACCGCGTTGCGCGTATAATTCATGACGCATTTGCAGGACGGAGGGATTCCCCATGAACCAGACCACCCCCACCAGCGCCGCTACCGCCAGCGCAACCACCCCGAAATCCGGTTCCGAGCGTGACCTTGACGCGCTGAGCAAGGAAATCGCGACGCTGCGCCGTGATCTCGGCTCGCTGACCGAGCTCGTGGGCGACATCGGCTCGCGCCGCGGCAAGGAAGCCAAGCTCAAGGCCGAGGCCAAGGCGACCGAATTCCGCGGTCGCGGCGAGGATGCGCTGCGCGATGCAGGCGAGCGTCTGGGCGAGCTCGAGACCAACGCCATGGACCAGATCCGCGCGAATCCCTTCCAGGCCGTCGGCATCGCCGCCGCCGCGGGCTTTCTGATCGGTTACCTCGGCTCGCGGAGGTAAGCCCGCGCATGTTCTACGGACTGGAGTTGCGCCTGCGGCTGGCCATCAGTCGCGCGATGCGCAGCGTCGCCGGCGGCATCTGCCTTGCCGTCGGTGCCGTCTTCCTGACCATCGCAGGCTGGATCGCCCTCGTCGACGCCTATGATGCGCTGACAGCCGCGCTTGCCATCGGCGGTGGCTATTTCCTGCTGGGCATCATTCTTCTGCTCAGCACGAGGTTCCGCCGCGCCTATGCGCCGCCGCCGGTCACGGCTGGATCGCTGATCGAGGCGTTCCTCGCGGGTCGCGCCGCAGGTGGCGCCGTGCGTCCGCGCCGCTACTGAGGCACCACGCGCAGAGACCAAGGGGCCCGGCTGACCGCATTCGGTCGGCCGGGTCTTTTCGTATGCACCTCGCCGGATGCGCCGTATTGTGAGCGGTTCCGGCGTTGCGGCTGTCGGGCAACTGTGTCACTACTTTCAGACAGTCGATATTGAACGGAAGAGTTTAGCGGATGACCGACTTCGTCACGCGCCGCCGCATGATGGTGGATACGCAGGTCCGGCCCTCGGATGTCACCAAGTTCCCGATCATCGATGCGATGCTGAGGATCCCGCGCGAGATCTTCGTTCCCGATGGCAAGCAGGAGGCGGCCTATGCAGGCCGCAACGTTCGTCTCGGCGACGGGCGGGTCGTGCTCGAGCCGCGGACGCTGTCGAAGATGCTCGACGCGATCAACATCGACGACGATGATCTGGTGCTCGATATCGGTACCGGCATGGGGTATTCCTCGGCCGTGATCGCACGGATCGCCGAGGCCGTCGTCGCAGTCGAGGACGACGAGTCGCTGGCCGCCGAGGCGCAGGGATTGCTCTCGGAATACGGCGACAACGTCATGCTGCATACCGGCCCGCTTGCCGAGGGCGCGCCCGAGCACGGGCCCTACGATGCCATCGTGATCGAGGGCGGCGTCGAGGAACTTCCCGAGACGATCACCGACCAGATCAAGGAAGGCGGCCGCATCGTCTGCCTCTTCATGGAAGGCGCATTGGGCACGGTGCGCGTCGGCTGGAAGATCGACGGCGCGATCACCTGGCGCTTCGCCTTCAACGCGACGGCGCCCGTGATGCCGGGTTTCGAAAAGAAGACAGCGTTCGCACTCTGAAACGACAGGGGCGCAACGCAAAGGGAGGGCCGACCATGGCGCGACGGACGATGTTCGGAATGTTTGCCGGGGCGGTCCTTGCCGTCGCAGGCGCGATGCCCGCCGCGGCTGACACGCTGGCGGGGGCGCTTTCGAACGCCTACATCAACAGCGGTCTCCTCGATCAGAACCGGGCCGTGTTGCGGGCCGCCGACGAGGATGTCGCGCAGGCCATCGCCTCGCTCCGACCCGTGCTCAGCTGGTCCGGCGAGGTGACGCGCCAATACGGCTCCTCCCGCAACCAGGGGCTTGCCGGCGACTGGAACTGGACCGCCAGCACCTCGAACGATGTCACCGCCAGCCTGATCGCCTCCTGGACGATCTACCAGGGCGGCTCGCGGGTGAAGCAGTTCTATGCAGCGCGCGAGGCCGTTCTCGCCACGCGGGCCTCGCTGGTCTCGGTCGAGCAGCAGGTGCTCTACGATGCGGTGTCGGCCTTCATGGAGGTCAGCCGGGCGATGGAGATCGTCCAGCTGCGCCAGAACAACGTCCGCGTCATCGGCGAGGAGGTCCGCGCCGCCCGCGATCGTTTCGAGGTGGGCGAGGTTACCCGCACGGATGTCGCCGCGGCCGAGGCCGCACTGGCCGAAGCGCGAAGCAACCTTGCCGCCGCGCAGGGCCAGCTCGAGATCAACCGCGAGATCTACAAGGCTGCCATCGGCAATTTCCCCGACGGAATCGTCACGCCTGCCGGGCTTCCGGGGCTTCCCGATTCCGTGTCTGCCGCGAAGACCCGGGCGCTGCAGGTCCATCCCGACATCATCCAGCTGCGCCACGCCGTTGCCGCCAATGACATCGGTGTCGAGATCGCCGAGGCGCAGATGAAGCCGACCGTGCAGCTGCGCGGCACCTATGGTGTCAGCGAGACCTTCGACAGCCGGGCCGCCTCGCGCGGGGGGAGCGTCGGGATCAACCTGTCCGGTCCGATCTACCAGGGCGGGGCGCTTGCGTCGCAGGTGCGTCAGGCCATGGCCGACCGCGATGCCGCCCGCGCCCAGCTTTACACCGCGAGCAAGCGCGTCGAGCAATCCGTCGGCAGCTCCTATGCGCAGCTTCGCATCGCCCAGGCATCCCTGCGTTCCTACCGCGAGCAGGTGCGGGCGGCCCGCGTGGCCTTCGACGGCATCCGCGAAGAGGCGACGCTCGGGGCACGGACAACGCTGGATGTGCTCGACGCCGAGCAGGACCTGCTTGACGCCCGCGCGGCGCTGATCTCGGCGCAGGTGGACCAGACCATAGCGGCCTACGCGGTTCTCGCTTCCGTGGGGCAACTCACGGCCGAGGCGCTGAACCTCGCGGTGCCGCGTTACGATCCGGCCGAGTACTACAACCTCGTCAAGACCGCGCCGTCGACGTCCGAGCAGGGGGCCGATCTGGATCGTGTCCTGCGTGCCCTCGGAAAGAACTAGGATTTTCCACGTCTGTTGTCTGGACCTGCGCCTCGGGGTAGAGTTTTCCCGAGGCAAGAGTGGAACTTGAATGTCAGATCCCGTCACGAATGTGGAAATCGAGGACGTGCTGTCCTCCATCCGGCGACTGGTGTCGGAAGACACCCGACCGAAGACCCCGGCGCAGCCCGCCGGTGCCGGCAAGCCTGATCGTCTCGTGCTGACTCCTGCGCAGAGGGTCCCCGAGGATGCGCACGTCGCACAGCCGGCCCCCGAGGGGCGCGAGGCCATGGATGGACCCGTTCTCCTGACGGACCCCGAGCACGTCCCGGCGTCCTCGGCTGCATCTGACGGCGCTGTTTCGGATGACGAGCACGCGACGGCAGATGCTTTGGAAAGCCGCGCCGAGCCCGACGCCGCGCCCTTCATCGATATCGACGACACGGACGATCAGGACGCGCTCGACCGGTTCGTCGAGGAAGAGGTGGTGCGGACTCTGGCGGCCGAATTCCGCGACGACGAGGCGCAAGCCTCCGGCCCCGAAGAGAATGACCGCTCCGGACCCGAGGACGCGCCGAATGTCGCTTCCGCTGATGGCGAGGCAGATCGTGCCGCCGTTGCAGAGGCACCGTTCCTGCTCGTGCCCGCCGCGCGCAACCCGGACGCCGACGACATGTCGGTGCGCTCCGAAGAGCCGCCGCAGGAGGTGAGCGCGGGGCAGTCCCCAGCGACACGTCAGGCGGAAGCTCCGGGCAACCTCTCCGGCAAGATCGCTGCGCTTGAGGCATTGCTTGCGCGGCGCGCGGGCGCCAGCGCGATGGACACGGAAGACGAGGGCCCGAACGCGGCTTTCGTCCATCGCCCGCAGCCGCCGCTCGAGTGGGAAGACCACGATCCCGAGCATGGGCCCGCCGTCGATGAGGCGGACGCTTCCCCGGTCGGGGCGGCCTCGCAGGAACAGGAAAGACTGCCGGCAACCGAGTCGCAGACGGCGCTCGTCGACGAGGTTCAGCTGCAGCAGATGGTGTCCGACATGATCCGGCAGGAACTGCAGGGCGCGCTGGGGGAGCGGATCACCCGGAACGTGCGCAAGCTTGTCCGGCGTGAAATCCATCGGATGCTGCTGACGCGGGATCTCGACTAGATCGCAGGGGCAGGGTGTCTGATCGCCCGTCACCCGGAAAACCGAAAGGCGCGCCCGTTTTGGGCGCGCCTTTCGTTGGTTCCCGAATTTTCAGGATTGGGTCAGGCAGCCTCGGCCTGATCCGCCGCAGCGGCGTTGCGACGCTCGCTCTCTTCACGCGACAGGGCCACCGACGTGCGGACACCCTTGCCGACGAACTCCATAAGGCCCGACACGACCCGTTCGTTGGGGTCGATACCGGCACAGCTCAGAACCTCGCGGCCGTCACGCGACCGCGCCCAGCGAGCAATCTGCTCCGGGCCGTTTCCGTACTTCTTGTCGTCGGCGATCGCGTCGTCGAGCGCAGCCAGAACCACGGCGGCAAAGAGCTTGCGCGCGCGGTTGCCCTGTTCGGCGTTGAAGGCTGTGCTATCCACGAAATCTTTCATATTTCGACCTTTGATTATTGCTCTTGTCTTTTCCGGCGTGTGTGGCGTTATGGACCATTCCGTTTGATTCGAATACACCACAACTGCATGGCTGCTATACGCTGACTGCATTGCTCGTGCCGTGCGCACACGATATTCGCTGTCTTGCACCGGGCAGACTGGCCAGATATAGGGCAGGGCAGAAATTCATCAAGATTACGCCCAGGTTTCGCCATGCCCAAGATCAACGGAAACGAAATCCGCCCCGGTAACGTGCTCGAGCACAACGGTGGCCTCTGGGCCGCGGTGAAGGTCGACCATGTCAAACCCGGCAAGGGCGGCGCCTTTGCACAGGTCGAGATGCGCAACCTGCGCAACGGCTCGAAGCTGAACGAGCGTTTCCGCTCGGCGGACAAGGTCGAGCGCGTGCGCCTCGAGCAGAAGGACATGCAGTTCCTCTTCGAGAGCGACGGCATGCTGACCTTCATGGACACCGAGACCTTCGACCAGGTCGAACTTCCGGCAGAGATCCTCGGCGAACGCCGTCCTTTCCTGCAGGACGGAATGACCATCGTGGTTGAATTCTACGAGTCCGAAGCGCTGAACGCCACGCTGCCGCAGAAAGTGGTCTGCAAGGTCGTCGAGACCGAGCCGGTCGTGAAGGGCCAGACCGCCGCGAACAGCTTCAAGCCCGCCGTGCTCGACAACGGCGTTCGCGTGTCCGTGCCGCCCTTCGTGGGGCAGGACGAGGACATCGTCGTGAACACCGAAACCATGGAGTATGCCGAGCGCGCATAAGCCGCGCGCCGACTGCTCCGTCCCCGTGCGATCCGGGGGCGCAATGCGAGAAACGAGACAGGCCTCCGGCGCAAAGCCAAGGAGGCCTTTTTCATGATCGACCACCTGTCGGAAACCGACCTGCCGCATGTGGCGGCACTGCTGCGGCCGGGCGGCCATGCACCGGACGCCGGCGCGTATGGGCTTGTCTACCGGGCCGAGGGGGTGCCGCGCGGCTGCCTTCTCTGGGTCATCGAGCGCCGGTCTCAGAGCAGCGCTCGGCGACTTGCAGTCCTGCGAGATGTCTCCGTCGCCGCTTCGTGGCGCCGGCGCGGCATCGGTCGCAGGCTGCTGGCGGCCTTCGAGCGGGACATCGCGGCGGCGGGCTGTGGCGGCTGGTGCACCCCTGCGGGCGCGCCGACCCCGGCCATGCGGGCGCTGATGCGCCGGGCCGGGGCGGAAGAGGCCGAAGGGGCCTTGGTGAAGCGGTTCGAGTGGGCCGCTTGCGGGGTCAGATGCCGACCGCGCTGATCAGCCGGGCGACCATGCCCTGGTAGGCGGTGCCGAAGAGCTTGAGATGCACCAGCGCCGGGAACAGCTGGTAGATCGCGCGGCGCTCTGCGCGGCCCGGGCTTTCAGGCCCGTAGCCGGCCCAGAACTCGGCGGGCGGCGAGCCGAAGAGCTCGAGCATGGCCAGGTCGACCTCGGGGTCGCCATGATAGCAGGCCGGGTCGATCATCCACGCGCGCCCCTCTCCGAAGAGCGCGTTGCCGGTCCAGAGGTCGCCGTGCAGCAGCGCGGAGGGCGGACGGGCCGGCAGCCGCTCGGGCAGCGCGCGGGCGAGCGCCTCGAGCCTGCGGGCCATCGGCATCGGCAGGGCGGGCAGGAACGGCAGCAGACGCTGCCGGGCCCAGAACTCCGGCCAGTTCTCGGACACCGCGTTGCGGATCGGCAGTGCGCCGAAGCCGTAGTCCTCGGGCCAGCCGTAGGTGCGGCCGGTGCTGTTGTGCAGCTGCCGCAGCCCCGCGCCGAGCGCCTGCCAGCCGGCGGGCGAGGGGCGGGTTTCCTCGAGCCATTCGAGGCAGAGCAGGTCGCCCGACTGGTGCAGCACCTGCGGCACGGGCGCGCCGGTCGCGGCCATCGCCGCGAGCATCCGTGCCTCGGTGTCGACCTGCGCGCCGCGTTTGACAGCCATCTTGCGGCCATCGGCAAGCGCGACCTTCATCACCTCGGAGATGTCGCCGCCCTGCAGCGGCTGGGTCGAGGCGATCTCGGCCTCGAAGACCTGGGACAGGGGTGCGACGTTCATGGCGTGTACCGCACGGTCGCATCGGCCGCGCGCATCTCGTCGCCGGCGCGGTCGAAGCGCAGGTAGGCGATGCCGTGGCCGTCCGCCTGGGTGTAGAGCGTCCCGGCCTGTTTCTCGCCCGACAGGATGCCGGTGCCCACGGGGGCGTTTCCCTCGACCTCGACGGTCGCAAGGCCCTTCCGGAGTTCGGTCTTGTGCTTCATGCGCGCCGTCACCTCCTGGCCGACGTAGCATCCCTTGCGGAAGTCCACGCCGTTCAGCCGGCCGAACCCGGCTTCGAGGATGAAGGTGTCGGGCGTCAGCTCGATGCCGCTTTCGGGCACGCAGGCCGCCACCCGCAGCGCATCCCAGTCGGCCTCTTCGCCCGGCTGCCCGGCGTAGCCGCGCCAGCCCATGCGCGGGTCGCGCGGATCGGCAAAGGCACCTTCGGGCGGGCTGCCGGTGCCGCGGCTCACGGCGATGCCGGTCTCGTCGATGCTGACCTTCGAGCGCAGCTTGTAGAGTGTCAGCGCGCGCACGAGATCGTCGGCAAGATCGGCCGCGACATCGATCAGGATATCCTCGCCCGAGGGCACCAGAAAGAAATCGGCGCGATACTTGCCCTGCGGCGTCAGCAGCGCCGTGTAAACCAGCCCGTCCTTGAGTTTCGTCACGTCGTTGGTGACGAGCCCCTGGAGGAAATGCTCTGCGTCGGGGCCGCTGACCCGCAGAATCCTGCGTTCCTTGCTCATCGCTGTCTCCCGTCTGTTAAGCGGCTATGTAACGGCGATGCCGGCATCTTGCGAGGGGGCGGCGATCAGCTTTCCGCGAACTGCATGGCGTGAAGCCGCGCATAGACGCCTTCCTTGGCAAGAAGGTCATCATGTGTGCCTTCCTCGACCACGCGGCCGTTCTCCATGACGACGATCTTGTCGGCGTGGCGCACGGTCGAGAGGCGGTGCGCGATGACGAGCGTCGTGCGGCCTTCGGCGAGTCGGTCGAGCGCCGCCTGCACCACGGCCTCGGACTGCACGTCGAGCGCCGAGGTGGCCTCGTCGAGTAGCAGGATGGGCGTGTCGCGCAGCAGGGCGCGGGCAATGGCGACGCGCTGGCGTTGACCGCCCGACAGGGCAGAGCCGCGCGGACCGACGGGCGCGTCGAGCCCACCCGCGAGCCGGGGCACGAAATCGGCGACATGGGCCGCTTCCAGAACCTCCTGAAGGCGGTCTTCCGACACGTCCTCGCGGCCGAGCAGGATGTTCTCGCGCAGCGATTCGTCGAACAGCAGCGCCTCCTGGCTGACGACCGAGAACATCGCGCGCAGATCCTCGAGCCGCATCTCGGACACCGGAACGCCGCCGATCTCGACGCGTCCCTCAGCAGGGTCCACGAGGCGGGTGAGCACGTTGAAGACGGTCGACTTGCCGGCCCCGGAGGCGCCCACCAGCGCCGTCGTCTTGCCGGCCTCGGCCGTGAAGCTTGCGCCGCGCAGCACAGGGGCGTCGCCGTAGGCAAGCCGCACGTCATCGAGCACCACGCCCGGCACGCCCCTGGGAGCGGGCTGCGGGTTCGCGGGGTCGCGCAGGTCGGGCACCATTTCGAGCAGTTCCTTCAGTCGCTCGATCGAGGCGGCGGCGATCTGCCAGTTGCCGCTCACCGCGCCCAGCCGGCGCAGCGGCTCGAAGGCGAGCGCGATGGCGGTGAAGAAGGCCATGAAATCGCCCACGGTCTTCTCGCCGGCGAGGATCTCGTTGCCGCCGTAGAACAGCACGCCCAGAAAGCCGATGCCGGACATGATGTCGATGAGGCCGGGGATCGAGGCCTGCCCCAGAGCCGAGCGGACCTCGGCGTCGATCCGCTTGTCGGTGAGCTTGCGGTAGCGCGCCGCCTGGTAGCTTTCGAGCCGGTTGAGCTTCACCGGCACGATGCCGTGGAAGACCTCGTTCAGCCGGGTCGACAGCCGCGCGGCGATGTCGCGAGCGTTGCGGGCGTTGCCGCGGACGAAGCGCTGCAGCAGGATCGACGGCAGCACCAGCAGCGGGGCCCCGATGAGCGCCACCAGCGTCCAGCGCCAGTCGATGTTGAGCGCCACCGCGAACAGCGAGACAAGCGCGATCACGTCGCGCCCGGCGCCGGTGATGATGATGCGCCAGACCTTGCTGATCCCGTCGACGTCGCCCTCGACCCGTTGCATCAGGTAGCCCGGGCCGTAGTTCTGGTGAAAACTGCCGTCGAGCGTCATCAGGTGGCCGAGCAGGTCGTTGCGGATGTTGCCCGTGGTGAGCTGCGACACCTTGGTCAGCAGCACCTTCTGGGCGATGCTCGCGGTTGCCCGGATCAGGAAGCTGCCGAAGATCACCAGCCCGACCCACCACAGCGCGTCCGAGTTGCCGCCGACGAAGACGCTGTCGAACATCGGCTTCATCATGTAGCTGAGCAGGCCGAACATCGAGCCTTCGATGGCCATGAAGACAAGCGCCACGGCCAGCAGCCAGCGGTAGCGCCAGAGGTAGTTCCACCAGAGCCAGGCAAACAGCCCGCGCGGGTTTTCCGAAGGCTGGGTCACGCCAGATCTTCCGGCGGGCGTTTCGCCTCGAAGCCCGCCTGCAGTTTCTTGGCATCGTATTCGGTGGCGATCCAGTCCTCGAAGGGAATGGCCGCACGCCGGTTGCGCGCCGCGTAGGTGTCGAGGATGTAGCCCTGGATGCCCGTCTTGGTGAACTCGAGGTGCACGTATTTCAGCCCGAGCTGCTTGCGGGCTTGCTCAACCGGGACGCCCTCGAACACCATCAGGTAGACGGCCGAGGCAAAGCCCGCGCGGTCGGCGCCGGACTTGCAGTGGAACATCATCGGCCTCTCGGCGTGGCGCATGGTGTCGATCAGGTGCAGGATGCGGGCCCGCTTCGGCGCCATCCGTGCCCAGAGCTTCGCGTGCTCGAGCGTGAGGCCGAGCTTCTCGCAACTCTCCTTTTCGAAGAGATAGTGCGAATACTTCTCTTCGCCGCGCAGGGTGATCACCGTGCGGATGCCCATGCGCTTGTATTTCTCGAAACGCCGGTGCGTCGGGTGGTTCGAGCGCCACACGCCCGGTGCGATCTGCCAGAAGTTGGTCCAGACCGTGCGCAGCCAGGCGTGATCGAACAGGTTGTAATGCAGCTGCGCGAGCGCCCGCGCGCTCGGAGTCGAGATGTCCTTTCCGAAGGACCGGCGCAGCCGCCGCTCGGCATGTTCGATCTTTTCCCAGAGCTGCGTCAGCATGATGTCGTCCCGATGGTCTCGCGGGCGGGCATAGTGGCCTTGGCCCGATGTGGCAAGCGGCGGGGCGCATTGACGCCGCCGCGGCCTCGGATAGGTTGGGCGCGATCCCGCCATTTCAAGGGATACTTTCACGGAGACCCCCGATGTCGCTTGCCCACGGCCGCCCCTACCTGGCCATTCCCGGCCCGTCCGTCATGCCCGATGCGGTGCTGCGCGCGATGCACCGCGCCTCGCCGAACATCTACGAAGGCGCGCTCGTCGACATGGTGGCCGGGATCATCCCGGACCTCAAGCATGTCGCGCAGACCGAGGGGAACGCCGCGATCTACATCGCCAACGGTCACGGCGCCTGGGAGGCATCGCTGTCGAACGTGGTCGCCGAGGGCGAGCAGGTGCTCGTCGCCGCCACCGGGCGTTTCGGCCACGGCTGGGCCGACATGGCGCAAGGCCTCGGGATCGAGACCGAGGTGATCGACTTCGGGCGCCAGACGCCGGTCGATCCGGCGCGCGTGGCCGAGGCACTGGCGGCGGACAAGGAGCACCGGCTCAAGGCGGTGCTGATGTCGCATGTCGATACCGCGAGCTCGGTGCGCAACGACGTGGCAGCGGTGCGCCGCGTGCTCGACGAGACCGGCCATCCGGCACTGCTCATGGTCGATTGCATCGCGTCGCTGGCCTGCGACGTGTTCCGCATGGACGAATGGGGCGCCGACGTGATGGTCGCGGGCTCGCAGAAGGGGCTGATGGTGCCGCCGGGGCTGAGCTTCGTCTTCTTCAACGACCGCGCTGCCGCGCAGCGTGCCGCGATGAGGCGGGTCAGCCGCTACTGGGATTGGGTGCCGCGCGCCGATCCGGAGTTCTTCTACCAGTATTTCGGCGGCACCGCCCCGGCCCAGCATCTCTACGGGCTGCGCGCTGCGCTGGACCTGATCCGCGAAGAGGGGCTCGAGCAGATCTGGGCCCGCCACGAGACGCTCGCGCGGGCGATCTGGGCGGCGGCGGATGTCTGGGGCTCGGACGGGCCACTGTCGATGAACATCGCGGACCCGGCGAACCGCAGCCACGCGGTGACCGCCCTGCGGGTGGGGGCACCTTACGGGGCCGAGCTGCGCAAGTGGACGGACACCAAGGCAGGGCTGACGCTGGGGCTGGGCCTCGGCATGTCCGAGCCCGACGACCCGAACGGCACCGGCTTCTTCCGCATCGGCCACATGGGCCACGTCAACGCCCACATGGTTCTGGGCGCACTCGGCGTGATCGAGGCAGGACTGCAGGGGGTCGGCGTGCCCTACGGGCGCGGGGGCGTCTCGGCGGCGGCGGAGGTCATCGGCGCCGCCTGAGCTGGGGACGCGGGATCAGCCCTCGGGGTTGAGCCGTGCGTCGAGCATCGAGATCAGGTGATTCAGGATGACCCCGATGATCGCCACCGCGCCGAGGCCCCAGGAAATCCAGATCACGCCGAAGATCCACAGCATGTTGATGAAGATGAAAAACAGCGCGGAGGTCGTGTAGTCCGGCGCGGGCTGGTGTGTGCGATCGTCCATGCGGGGCGTCCTCGTAGATGTCGGAACGTCGGGAGGGCCGGGTGTGACCGGCGCTCCGTGACATTGGAGGACGAACCCTTTCGGAAAGGTAATGGTTCCGTGCGCGATGCGGCTCAGGCCACGGGCGCGGAGGCCTCGGCGAGGGCCTTGGGCAGTTCCTCGGCGAGGATGTCGAGATCGGGCCCGGTGCCGGCGCTCACCCGGATGCAGCGATCGAGCGGCGCGACCCCCGGCATCCGCACGAAGACTCCGCGCCGCGCCAGCCCCTCGAGCACGCGCTTCGCGAAGGCGCCGTCGTGCCCACAGTCGACCGCCACGAAGTTGGTTGACGTCGGCACCGTGGCCAGCCCGTTCGCCGCCGCGATCGTGGCGATGCGCTCGTTGGCGACGGTGATCTTCTCGCGCAGCTCGCCCAGCCAGACCTCGTCCTGCAGCGCGGCGAGCGCGCCGTGCTGGGCCGAGCGGTTCATCGAGAAATGGTTGCGGACCTTGTCGAAAGCCGAGATCAGCGGCGCCGCCGCCACCGCGTAGCCCACGCGCGCGCCGGCCATGCCGTAGGCCTTCGAGAAGGTGCGGAAGCGGATCACCCGCGGATCCTCCGGGTCGATCCGGGGCGCGGTGCCCTCCGGAGCGAACTCGATATAGGCCTCGTCGAGCGCCAGCACGGTGCCGTCGGGCAGGTCCTCGAGCGCCGCCTCGATGGTCGCGCCATCGTGCCAAGTGCCCATCGGGTTGTCGGGGTTCGACAGGTAGACGATCTTGGCGTCGACCTCTGCCGCCTTGGCGAAGAGCGCGGCGATGTCCTCGTGGTCGTCGCGGTAGGGCACCTTGTGCAGCGTGCCGCCGTAGCCGTTCACGTGGTAGGCGAAGGTCGGATAGGCGCCCTCCGAGGTCACCACCGGGTCGCCCGGTGCCACCAGCAGGCGCACGAGGTTGCCGAGGCAGCCGTCGATGCCCTCGCCGAAGACGATGTTCGCGGGCCGGCAGCCCATGCGCGTCGAGATCTCGGTCTTGAGATCGAGATGGCTCGGGTCCGCGTATTTCCAGATCTCCGCGTCCGCCGCCTGCATGGCCGTCAGCGCCTTGGGCGAGGGGCCGTAGACGTTCTCGTTCGCGCCGAGCCGGGCGCGGAACGGATGGCCCTGCACGCGCTCGATTTCCTCGGGCCCGGTGAAGGGCACGGTGGCGGGCAGGCGGGCGATCAGGTCGGGGTAACGTGGTCCGGTCATGGCGGGCGCTAATACGGCCTCGGATGGTCCCGGGTCAAGCCGCAGCGCAGCGGGCGCAGGGGCCTGGCGAAGAAATTTCCGCCGCGCGTCGCGGGCGATCTCGTAGCGCATCTGCAGGTCGGCGATGCGGGCCATGTGGCGGCGCTTGTCGGCCTCGATCGTCGCGGCCTGCCAGTCGGCCCGGGCCGCGTCTAGCCGGGCCTTCAGCGTGATCTCTTCGGGCAGGGCGCCGGCTTCGGCCATGATCCGGTAGCCCACGGCGTCGCTGGGATCGATCAGCGCGTCGCCCGGGCGCTCGGGCAGCAGGCGACCTTCGCCCGCGAGACCCGACAGGGTGCCCTCGGCCTCGGCCTTGCGAATCCGTGCCTCGGTGAGTCGGTGCCAGTTTGCCATGGCACGAGCGTACGCCCTGTGCGGCCCGCTGTCAGCGCACGAGAACCGGCGCTGTGCCGATGGTCGTGTCGTCCTCGAGCGCGCGCAGGACGTAGTCCGCGACGGCCCGTCGGCTGATGAGTCCCATGCGCCACTCTCCGGGCTCGACCAGAACGCGGTACTTCCCCAGCGCGTTGTCGTTGAGCAGCTCCGGCCGCACCAGCGTCCAGTCCAGCCCCGAGGCGCGGATCATCTCTTCCTGACGGTCCTTGTCGGCGTAGGGGCGACCCAGAAGCGCCTTCTGTGTCAGCCGCTCGACGGTCGACAGCGCCGAGGCCGAGTCGCCCGCGCCGATGCCGGTCACCGCGACCAGCCGGTGCACGCCCGCCTGCTTCATCGCCGGCAGCAGCGCCTCGGTCGCGCGCGAAAAAAGCGTAACCTGCTTCCACAGGATCGAGGCATCCTTGGGCACGCCGAGCGCCAGCACCACCGCGTCGACGCCGGCAAGCGCCTCGGCCAGGACGGCGGGGTCGGTGGCATCGCCGGGCACCGGCTCCAGTCCGTCGCGCAGTTCCATCTGCGCGGCGCTGCGGGCCAGTGCACGAACCTGATGGCCACGCTCCAGCGCGGCTTCCACGACGCGGGCGCCGATGCCCCGGCTTGCCCCGATCACGAGGAGTTTCATGCGCAGTCCTCCGTATGTGCTGGCAGGGCAACGCCCATCAGCTTGACCCCGTTCCGGCAAAAGGCCAGTTTCGCGGCGAGTTGGCCGGTGGCCTCCGATGACCGGAGGATACGTGCCGCATACACAAAGGCAATGACTGGATCATGGCAGGCACACCGCCCCCCTTCGCCCGTTTCGAATGGATGATCGCATGGCGCTACCTGCGCGCGCGCCGGGCCGAGGGCGGGGTCAGCGTGATGACGTGGATCAGCCTCGTCGGCATCACGCTCGCGGTCTTCGCGCTGATCGCGACGCTGGCGGTGCGCTCGGGCTTCCGGGCCGAATTCGTCGACACCATCCTTGGCGCCAACGCGCATGTGACGGTCTACGCGAGCCAGCATGAGAACGCGGCCGGCCAGACGGTGCGCACCTTCCCCGATTACGAGGCGCGCGCCGAACGGGTGGCCGAGGTCGAGGGAGTCTCGCGGGTGGCGCCGCTGGTGAAGGGGCAGGTGATGGGCACCGCCAACGGTCGCAACGCGGGGGTCGAGGTGTTCGGTATCGCCGCCGACGACCTTGCCGCGATCCCGCGCATCGCCGACCCGGAGACCGGACGCGGGTCGCTAGACGCCTTCGGGGCCGAGCCGGCACCCGACGCCGAAGCGCAGACGGCGCCCGGTGCCGCTCCGGAAAGTGGCGGCGACGCCACCCCGGGGGCTGATACAACGGCCGATCCGGGCGTCGAGCCAGCGGGCGACGAGATGGCCGACGAAGGAACGACCGGTGACGAGATGACCGGCGAAGACGAGTTCGCCCCGATCCCGAGCCCTGCGCCGGTGGGCATCGCCATCGGCTCCGGCGTGGCGCGCGAGCTGGGGGTCGGCGTCGGTGACGAGGTCAAGCTGATCTCGCCTGACGGGGTCAAGACCGCCTTCGGCGTCAGCCCCCGGGTCAAGAGCTACGAGATCGCCTACATCTTCACCGCCGGGCGCTACGACATTGACCGCACGCGGGTCTACATGCCCTTCGCCGAGGCGCAGCTCTACTTCAACCGCGACGGCGTGGCCGACGAGCTCGAGGTCATGGTCGACGAACCCGAGGCGGTCGAACGCATCGCTCTGTCAATCCAGCAGGCGGCAGGGCAGGGGTCGCTGATCTGGACATGGCAGGACGCCAGCGGCGCCTTCCTCCGCGCGCTCGAGGTCGAGGACAACGTGATGTTCGTGATCCTCAGCGTGCTGGTGCTGATCGCCACGATGAACATCGTCTCGGGGCTCATCATGCTGGTGAAGAACAAGGGCCGCGACATCGGCATCCTGCGGACCATGGGCCTGACCGAGGGCTCGGTGCTGCGGGTCTTCTTCATCTGCGGCGCCTTCACCGGCGTGATCGGCACGGTGATGGGGGTGATCCTCGGCTGTCTCTTCGCGATCTACATCGACCCGATCTTTTCCTTCGTGAACTACGTCGCCGGCGGCGGGGTCTGGGACCCCTCGGTGCGCGGCATCTACTCGCTGCCCGCGAAGCTGCAATGGGGCGACGTTTTCAGCGCCATGGCACTTTCGCTGGGCCTGAGTTTCATCGTCACGATCTTTCCCGCCCGCCGTGCGGCGCGGATGAACCCGGTGGAGGCCCTGCGCTATGAGTGATCCGGTCCTGCGCCTGTCGGGCATCGAGAAGGGCTACAACCGTGGCCAGCCGAACGAGGTCGTGGTGCTGCGCGGCGCCGAGCTGACGGTCGCGCGCGGCGAGACCGTGGCGATGGTCGCGCCCTCGGGGGCGGGCAAGTCGACGCTGCTGCACATTGCCGGGCTGCTCGACACCGCCGACACCGGAGAGGTCGCCATCGCGGGCGAAAATCTTGGTGGTATCTCGGACCGCCGCCGCACCATCCTGCGGCGGCAGGAGGTCGGCTTCGTCTACCAGTTCCACCACCTGCTGCCCGAATTCACCGCGCTCGAGAACGTGGTGCTGCCGCAACTCGCGAACGGCGTGCCCCGGAAGGACGCCGAGGCGCGCGCCGAGATGCTGCTCGACAGTGTCGGCGTGGGCCCGCGCGGTGCGCACCGGCCGGCAGCGCTGTCGGGGGGCGAACAGCAGCGCGTGGCCTTCTGCCGCGCGATGGCCAACAGCCCGAAGCTGCTGCTTGCCGACGAGCCGACGGGCAACCTGGATCCCGCGACCTCGGACACGGTGTTCGATGCGCTCATGCGGCTGGTGCAGGAGACGGGGCTGTCGGCGCTGATCGCGACGCACAACCTCGAGCTCGCGGCGCGGATGGACCGGCAGGTTCGGCTCGAGGACGGGCGGCTGGTGCCGCTCTGATCAGCCGCGCTGTGCCAGCCACAGCCCCACGCACATCAGCCCGATCCCGCCGGCGCGGCTCAGGCTGAGCGGCTCCACCCGTGCCCCGAGCAACCCGAAGTGATCGACGACGGCGGCGCTGAGAAGCTGGCCCAGCAGCGCGAAGAAGATCGCCCGCCCGACGCCGAAGGTCGGCGCGACGAAGGTGATGCTGAGGATATAGAAGGCCACGAACAGCCCGGCGAAGAACAGGTGCCTGGGCGCGTCCACGGCACGGGCGATGGGGCGGGGATCGATCACGAACAGCACCACCGACGCGGCCGTCAGCGCCACGCAGAACAGAATGACCGCCGCGGCCGCCGGCGATCCGATATGTCCGCCAAGCCGGGCGTTGAGGGCCGCGAGCACAGGGATGCCGAAACCGGCCAGAAGCATGGTAAGCGCATGAAGGGGCATGGCAAGTTCCTAAGGGGTTGGCGGGACCATGCCGCCGCGGCCCCGGGGTGTCCACTCCGGAAATGGCTTGATCTGGGCCGGCGCGCGGGCGACAGAGGAGGAAACAGGCAAATCAGGGGAGAGGGAGCATGACGCGACTGCTGATCGGGATCTGGGCCATGGCCGGACTGGCGCTGGTGGCCTGCGTGCCCAACGAGATGCCCGAGGCGAGCGACGGCCGTGCGCTCTACATGGAGTATTGTTCGGCCTGCCACGGCGAGAACGCCAAGGGTGACGGCCCGATGGCGCGCGCGATGACGACGGCCCCGAAGGACCTCACGCTGATCTCGCTGCGCCACGGCGACAGCTTCCCGCGCGCCAAGGTGCTCTCGACCATCGACGGCTACGCGCGATCGGACCTGGACGGGCCGGGGATGCCGGAGTTTGGCGAACTGCTGCAGGGTGATCTCGTGCCGCTGGACACCGGCGACGGCAAGATGACGCCGACTCCGCGCAAGCTCGTGGCGCTGCTCGAGTATCTCGAGTCGATCCAGCAGACCAGGTAGAGCTCGGGCGGCCGCCGAAGTGGTGGGTTTGCAACCCACCACGCCGGGCACGCGCTCGACGCACGCTACGTGGCCACGCGCTATCCCGCCGCCACGGCCTTGCGCACCATGTCCCAGTAGATGTCCGCCACCTCGGCGATCGAGAGCCGGCCGCCCTCGCGATACCAGGTGTTCACGCCGGTCAGCATCGCGATCAGCGCATAGGAGGCGAGCCGCGTGTCTGGCACCGAGAACGCGCCCGTTGCCTGGCCGTCGCGCAGGATTTCCTCGAGCGCGGCCTCATAGCGCTTGCGGAGGGTTTCGATCACCGCGAAATGCGCGGGCTCGAGGTTGCGCAGCTCCATGTAGGAGATGAAGATGGCCTGCGGCCGCGCGAGGTTGAAGCGGATGTGGAAGCGCACGAAGACCTCGAGCCGGTCCTGCGGCGCTTCGGGGCGCGGTTCCGCCTCCCAGGCCGCGAGCAGCTCTTCCATGTGGCCCTCGAGCAGGGAGAACAGCAGCGCCTGCTTGTCGGGCGTGTAGTTGTAGATCGCGCCGACCTGAACGCCCACCTCGCGGGCGATCTGGCGCATCGACACGGCGGCGTAGCCGTGTTGCGCGAAAAGCTTCAGCGCCACCTCGCGCACGCGCGGGCCGGTGATGCCGGAATGCGATCCTTGGGTGCGGGCCATATCCGTTCCTCGATTGCACCCGAGTTTAACTGAACGAACGTTCATATCAAGGCAGGTGCTTGCCCGGCGGCCCCGACTGCGGCATGAGGGTGACAGACAAGACGGACCCGCCCATGCGCCTCTCGCCTTTCCTGTTCTCGCTCGCGCTCGTCGGATGCGCCGAGTTCCCGGTGCTCGACGCCGCACGCACGCCGGGCGTGGAAAACGCTCCGTTTCCGGCGCTGCTGCCGCTCGACAGCCTGACCGGGGGCGAGATGCCGCGCGCGACCCCCGAGATGCGCGCCGGCATCGAGGGCCGTGTCGCCGGCCTGCGGGCCCGCGCGGCGCGGCTGCAGGGTCCGGTCGTGCCTGCCGCGACGCGCCGGCGCATGGATCAGGGCGTGGCCTGGCCCTACTGAAGCGGCCACCTGCCTGGCTGCCTCTGTTGCCGTCCGCACGGGCAGAGACCGGCACGTTTGCCGAAAATCCCGGCATCATCCGGGCCTCTTCCGTTGCACCCGCCGGTCCTTGGGGCTAATGCGAGCCGAAACCAGACCGCTACGCGAAAACAGCAAGAAGGAGCGCGCGCCATGTCCGACCCAATCCGCCTCGGGATTGCAGGCCTGGGCACCGTCGGTGCCGGTGTCGTCAAGATCGTGCGCCAGAAGGCGCCGCTGCTCGAAGCGCGCAGCGGCCGGCCGATCACCATCTCGGCTGTCTCGGCGCGTAACCGCGAGAAGGATCGCGGCGTGTCGCTCGCGGCCTACGACTGGGAAGACGATCCAGTGACGCTCGCCACGCGCGACGACGTCGATGTCTTCGTCGAACTCGTGGGCGGCTCGGACGGGCCGGCAAAGGCCGCCGTCGAGGCCGCGCTGAAGGCCGGCAAGGACGTCGTCACCGCGAACAAGGCGCTGCTCGCGCACCACGGGCAGGCGCTGGCCCAGCTCGCCGAGGAAAACGGCTGCGTGCTGCGCTTCGAGGCGGCGGTCGCCGGCGGCATTCCCGTCATCAAGGCGCTGACCGAGGGGCTCGCGGGGAACGACATCCTGCGCGTGATGGGCGTGATGAACGGCACCTGCAACTACATCCTCACCCGGATGGAGAGCGGCGGGCTGACCTACGACGAGGCCTTTGCCGAGGCCGACGCGCTGGGCTTCCTCGAGGCCGATCCCGAGCTCGACGTCGGCGGAATCGACGCCGGTCACAAGCTGGCGCTACTGGCGTCCATCGCCTACGGCACGCAGGTGGCGTTCAACGCGGTCGAGCTCGAGGGCATCGGACGGGTCACCATCGACGACATCCGCCAGGCGGCGGACATGGGCTACAAGATCAAGCTGCTGGGCGTCTGCCGCATGTCGGGGCGGGGGCTCGAGCAGTCCATGTCGCCCTGTCTCGTGCCGGCGAGCTCGCCGCTCGGTCAGCTCGACGGCGGCACCAACATGGTGGTGATCGAGGGCGACCAGGTCGGCCAGATCGTCATGCGCGGCGCCGGTGCGGGCGAGGGCCCGACCGCCAGCGCGGTGATGGGCGACGTCATGGACATCGCGCGCGGCACCCGGCTGACCACCTTCGGCGCCCCGGCAAGCAAGCTCGTCGCGGCGACGCCCGCGCAGGCCGCAACGCCGGCGCCCTATTACCTGCGGATGGCGCTCGCGGACAAGCCGGGCGCGCTGGCCAAGGTCGCCTCGGCGCTGGGCGAGGCGGGCGTGTCGATCCACCGGATGCGCCAGTACAACCACGTCGACAACACCGCCCCGGTGCTCATCGTGACCCACAAGACCACGCGCGCCGCGCTCGACGCGGCGCTCGCCGCGATCCCGGCCACCGGCGTGGTGCAGGGCGACCCGGTCGCGCTGCGTATCGAGGAAGTCTGAACCTTCGCACCGATCGGCGCCGTCCCGGCGGCGCCGAAAGCCCCGAGCCGCTTTCGCGGGGCGCGGAATAAGCAAGCATGCGCCGTGACCCCGTGCCCGCGTGCGAGACGTTAGCGCCACCGGCCTTGCCCTTCGTTCGACCGCCGCGCTACACCCCAAGCGACAGTCATTTCAAAGGAACTCTCCATGTCGATCCCCAAGGATTTCAACGACCGCATGTTGTCGCTGGGCCTCGCTCGGGTGGCCGAACAGGCCGCCATCGCCTCGGCGAAGCTGATCGGCCACGGCGACGAGAAAGCCGCCGACCAGGCCGCGGTCAACGCCATGCGCGAGCAGCTCAACAAGCTCGACATCAAGGGCGTCGTGGTGATCGGCGAGGGCGAGCGTGACGAGGCGCCGATGCTCTACATCGGCGAAGAGGTCGGCACCGGCGAGGGCCCGGGCGTGGACATCGCGCTCGACCCGCTCGAGGGCACCACGCTGACCGCCAAGGACATGCCGAACGCGCTGACCGTGATCGCCATGGGCCCGCGCGGCTCGATGCTGCATGCCCCCGACGTCTACATGGACAAGCTCGCAGTCGGCCCCGGCCTGCCGGAGGGCGTGGTTACGCTGGACATGAGCCCGAAGGAGCGGGTCGAGGCGCTGGCAAAGGCCAAGGGCGTCGACATCGACGAGATCACCGTCTGCATCCTCGAGCGCCCGCGCCACGAGGAGATGATCGCCGAGGTCCGCGCGACCGGCGCGGCCATCCGCCTCATCACCGACGGCGACGTGGCGGGCGTCATGCACTGCGCCGAGCCGCACCTGACCGGCATCGACATGTACATGGGCTCGGGCGGGGCGCCCGAGGGCGTTCTCGCCGCGGCGGCGCTCAAGTGCATGGGCGGCCAGATGTTCGGCCGTCTGCTGTTCCGCAACGACGACGAGAAGGGCCGCGCCGCCAAGGCCGGCATCACCGATCTCGACAAGATCTACAGCCGCGACGAGATGGTCACCGACCACGTGATCTTTGCCGCGACGGGCGTGACCAACGGCTCGATCCTGCCGGGCATCAAGCGCGAGCCCGGCTGGATCACCACCGAGACCATCCTGATGCGGTCGAAGACCGGCTCGGTCCGTCGCGTCAGCTACCGCAACCCCTTCGAATAAGGGCGCGCGCGGCCCGGCCCGTGCCGGGTTGCGAGGATTTGACATCGTGAAAGCGGGGAGCGGCGTTCCGTTCCCCGCTTTTTCGCATTATGGCAGGGGCGAAACGGAGCAGGGAACAACGGGCATGAGCTATCTCGGGGTCGAAGCCTCTCTGACCGGGCGGCGCTGGATCGGACCGGGCGTGGAAGAGGACCGGCAGGCGGAAGCGATGGCGCAGCAGACGGATCTGCCGCGCGGTCTCTGCCAGGTGCTTGCGCGCCTGCAGGTGCCGGCGCCGGAAGTGGCGGGCTACCTCGACCCGAAGCTGCGCGACCTGCTGCCCGACCCGCGCAGCCTGCGCGACATGGAAACCGCCGCGGCGCGGATGCTCGAGGCGGTGAAGCGGCGCGAGCGCATTGCGATCTTTGCGGACTACGATGTCGACGGTGGCGCCTCGGCGGCGCTGCTGATCGACTGGCTGAACCAGCTGGGCCGCGAGGCGACGCTCTACATCCCCGACCGCATCGACGAGGGCTACGGGCCCAACGTGCCGGCGATGGAGAAGCTCGCCGCGCGCCACGACCTGATCGTCTGTGTCGACTGCGGCACGCTCTCGCACGAGCCCATTGCGGCGGCGAAGGGCGCCGAGGTCATGGTGCTCGACCACCACCTCGCCGGCGAGACGCTGCCCGAGTGCGTCGCCGTGGTGAACCCCAACCGGCAGGACGAGGACGGCGCGCTGGCGCATCTCTGCGCCGCCGGCGTGGTCTTCCTGATGCTCGTCGAATGCGGGCGGCAGATGCGCGAGGCAGGGACGCGCGGTCCCGACCTGATGTCGCTGCTCGACCTCGTGGCGCTGGCCACGGTGGCCGACGTCGCGCCGCTCAGGGGGGTGAACCGCGCGCTTGTGCGCAGCGGACTGCAGGTCATGGCCCGCCGCGAGCGTCCGGGGCTGGTGGCGCTGGCGGACGTGTCGCGGCTCGACAGCGCGCCCTCGTCGCATCACCTGGGGTTCGTGCTGGGGCCGCGGGTGAACGCGGGCGGACGTATCGGGCAGGCCGATCTAGGCGCACGGCTGCTGGCCTCGCGCGACCGGCACGAGGCCGAGGCGCTTGCCGAGAGGCTCGACGGGCTCAACACCGAGCGCCGCGAGGTCGAAGAGGCGGTGCGCGCTGCCGCGCTGGCGCAGGCCGAGGCGCGCGGGCTCGATGCGCCTCTCGTCTGGGCGGCGGGCGAAGGCTGGCACCCGGGCGTGGTCGGCATCGTCGCCTCGCGGCTGAAGGAGATGACCAACCGGCCGGCCATCGTCATCGGACTCGATGGCGGCGAGGGCAAGGGCTCCGGCCGCTCGGTTTCGGGCGTCGACCTCGGCGCAAGCATCCAGCGACTTGCCGCCGAGGGGCTGCTGCTCAAGGGCGGCGGCCACAAGATGGCTGCTGGCCTGACCGTGGCCACAGACAAGCTCGAGGCGGCGATGGAACGCCTGTCCGAACTGCTCGCCAAGCAGGGCGCAGGGCAGGGCGGGGCCGCCGACCTGAAGCTCGACGGAATGCTGATGCCGGGCGCCGCCTCGCTCGAGCTTTGCGAGCGGCTGGAACAGGCAGGCCCCTTCGGCGCGGGAGCCCCGGCGCCGCGATTCGCCATTCCCGACGCACAGATTCTCTTCGCCAAACAGGTGGGGTCGGGGCACCTAAAGGTCAGTTTCGGCGACGGACTCGGCGCGCGCATGGACGCGATCTGCTTCGGGGCCTTCGACGGCCCGCTCGGCCCCGCGCTGTCCGAGGGAAAGGGCGCGCGATTCCATCTGGCCGGGCGGCTCGAGATCAACGAGTGGAACGGCCGCCGCTCCGTGCAGCTGCGCCTCGAGGATGCCGCGCCCGGCGGTGGATGAGGAGGTAAGTGCCTGTCGCGTATGACGTTTCAGGGCCCTCTTCCGTTGGCCGAAAGAAAATCGGAAAGACCTCGAAAAGCCTGCATTTTAAGTCTTGCAAGCGAGGGCGGCTTTGCGTAGAAGGCCGCTCACCGNGCCCGTGGCGAGTAGTATCTGTGCTTATCGGGGCGTTTCGGCGTGTGGCCAGGCGGTGTCCAAAAACTCATGCAAATTCTCGAAAACTCGTGAGAATTCGTCTTGCGCGCCGCGCGAGGTTTGCGTAGAAGGCCCCTCACCAACAGAGTGGCCCGTTCGTCTATCGGTTAGGACGCCAGGTTTTCAACCTGGAAAGAGGGGTTCGATTCCCCTACGGGCTGCCACTTTTCCCTGAAAATTCGCGCAACTTGCATGTCGCTCCGGCTGGTCTTCGAGACCGGTAACGCTAGTCTTTTGCGTCTCCACGCCATGCGTGGGCGCCCTGCAGCAAAGAGCCGGCCAGACCATGTCAGACTTCGTTCCGCCCACCGTCACGCCGCCCGGCAAGCCCTTGGGAATCATGGCGAGCTTGCGCGCGGTGCGCCGCAACGTCCTCAACATCATTCCGGCCATTTCCTACACCCAGCCCATCGTCACCGGCACCACCGGCTCGGCGCGCTGGCACATGGTGCAGGGCCCCGAGGCACTGCGGCGAATCTACCTCGACAACGTCGACAACTACCCGAAATCCGAGGTCATGCTGCGGATGCTGCGCCCGGCCGTGGGCAACAGCCTGTTCACCTCGGAAGGCGCCCACTGGCGCTGGCAGCGGCGCGCCATCGCGCCGGTCTTCGCCGCGCGCCACGTCGAGGCGCTGGCGCCGATGATGACGCAGACCGCCGAGCGCGCCGCAGGCCGGCTCGCCGCCTCGGGCGGGCAGGCGGAACTGGTGCGCGAGATGCTGTCGGCCACCTTCGACGTGATCTGCGACGTCGCTCTATCGGGCCGCGAGCACTTCGATGCCGAGGTCTATGGCGAGGCAATCACCCGTTACTTCCTGACCGTGGGGCGCGCGTCGCTCCTCGATTTCCTCGAGGTGCCGCCGTGGGTGCCACGCCCGGCCGAGCTTTTCGGGCGGTCGGCGGTGAAGACGATGCACAGCATGGTGTCGCGGGCCATCGACGCGCGCCGGGTGCGCGGGGCCGGGCCGATGGACGATCTGCTCGATCACATGCTCAAGGCAAAAGACCCCGAGACCGGGCGCACGATGTCGCCGCAGGAGCTTCTGCACAACATGCAGTTCTTCATCGTCGCGGGCCACGAGACCACGGCGCTGGCGATCACGTGGGCGCTCTACCTGCTGGCCAACGATCCCAAGGCGCAGGAGCGCGCCCATGCCGAGGCGCGCGCCGTGCTCGGTGACCGGCCTGCCGAGCACGCCGACCTTGCCCGGATGCCCTACATCGAGCAGGTGCTCGATGAGTCCATGCGCCTCTATCCGCCGGTGGGATTCCTCGCGCGAAACGTGCTGGCGACCGATCAGCTCTACGACCGCGAGATCCGGCGCGGCGAGACGGTCTTTCTCAACGTCTACGCGCTGCATCGGCACCGGATGCTCTGGAATGCCCCCGACGCCTTCGACCCGGATCATTTCTCGCCCGAGGCCAAGGCCGGGCGCGACCGCTACAGCTACAGCTACCTGCCGTTCGGGGCGGGGCCGCGCGTCTGCGTGGGCGCGAACTTCGCGATGATGCAGGCGCAGATCATCCTGTCGACACTGCTCGCGCGCTTCCGCTTCCACTCCACCGGCGAACGACCGGAGCCGGTCATGCACATGACGGTACGGCCCGACCCCGGCGTGACGCTCCGCGTCGAGCCGGTCTGAGCGTCGGGTTCCCCGGGGCGACTTCGCCGCGGAGGGCGCGTGGCCGAACCGCGTAGGCTGTGCGAGCAGACGCGCCAGACCGTGGGGCAGCGGCTCGTGATCCCGCTGGACTTTTCACGCGCCGCGATCTGTGCCATAGGCTCCACCCTTGTTCATGGTCCCGGCGGCGTCAGTTGTCGATCCGAAGCTCGGGAGACGTCCCGAACCGGGCCGCAGGATGTGCAGGAATATGGTGGAAATGTCGGATATCAGTCGGTCAGTGCCGGACGCGCAGAGCGCCGGGGGGCGGGAAGACTCGCCGCTGTCGAGGTCTGCGCGGCTGTCCGTCGCGCCGATGATGGACTGGACGGTTTGATCCATAATATATTCATATAATCAATACACTAAGCGGTGATCTTGTGTACCAAGTACCAAATTTTTCGCGGATGCCTTTTGTGAAGATCGCGGCGACGACATGTTAGGGCTAGTCCAAGTTTGGCCTGCTGCACCTTCAAGGCCACCGCGGCGTTGTCGCGGAACAATGGCTTGAGGAGTGACGGCCCCTTTACCGGTCTTTGTCAGGCGATGCAGACGATCCCGGCGGTGCCGAGGGCCGAGAAGCGGTTCATCAGTGCAACGCGCATCTTGATCTCGGCGGATTAGCGGTCGGGGTTTCTAGCGGCAAAGCGTTTTTCGAAGGAGTTCAGGCAACACATCTTTGCCTCGATAAGCCTCCGTCCAGTCCAGGTCCGCCATCTTCAACGGGCTGGCCACTATCTCAGTCGCTTGCAGAAGCGGCAGCTTGAGCAGGACCTTGGTGGTCAAACGAACTGGATCGCCGCATCCGAGGGCAATGCAGGGCGACCGGGGCTACCATCATGCGGCGGGAGGGCAGTCTGGGGTTGATGTGCAGCTTCGGTGGTGCTGGTGCCAGTCAACGCGCGAGATGAATGCGTTATCCCCAATACCACCCACTCCCTCAGTGATCATCTCCGTGGTGGCGAGCTCAGATCAGGGGGGCGCTGAAGTGCCCCAAGTGCTTGGGGCATGACCGCTGTCACCTCATTGGGCAGTGGACGCTCGCCGGAAAACTGTTCAGGCTCTGCTTTAATGATTGAAATGGTGTTCGTGTAAAATAGTGTGACTGAAAGGGAGGGGCGATAGTGTCTTCATTACTCAAGTTTTTCCGAATTACATTCTTTCTTTTTGTCTACTTCATCTTTTGCATGATCGTGGTGGTCACAGTCCTCCAGGGGTGGCCGGTGGGTGGCCAAATGTTGTTCGCATTCGGTGCTCCTATCATTTTGGTCTGGTGGCAAGAAAAGCGGAGATCGCGGAAAGTCGCTGCAAAAGCGCTAGCCGGGGGAAGTTCCGAAACTCGAACATCGCGACCTGAGCGGGTGCCGCGCCCAAGTGCCTCTGACAAGCGTATCGAGCGTGAGCGCGAACGAACTCGCGAAGCAATTGCGGCCAAAGCGCCGGCTGCCGTTAAAGCCTATTCCCCACCAAAGCAGGACTACGCTGAAATCGTTCGGGCTGGAAAGTCTGCGGCGTCGGCACTTGCAGCGGCCGCTGAACGAAACCAGCCCTCGCGAGTGGCATCGAGCGCATCGGCCCGATCATCGAAAAGCGGGTGGGTCCCGTCTAATGAAACAGCTAGCGTGGCCGGCCGCAACATCGGCGGGATGGTCTATGTTGGCACGCCTCCCTTGCTGAACACCTACGGGTATCGTGACAAGTGCCGAGCCTATATCGATCCGTCCCTGTCGGTCGCGCGCTCTGGAGCCGACAAATCTGGAGAAGGTATGCCCTACTGGCCGGGGTACTCGGATATATCACCTCAGTGCCGGGCGACCTACCTCGATTGGTTGGCCAGCGGGCGAAACGATGCCTCATATAACCCCGGGTACATGTTCCTGTACTTTTATGGACTGGAGCGTCGCTTCTTCGTCGATCAGTCCAATGAAGATGCCAAGGATATCGTCCAAGAAGTCCGGCGGCTGCAGTCACTTTACCCTGACAACCACTCCGTCAGGCGCTATCTGGGTGAGTTCCTCGACATTGCGATGCTTGCCGAAACCGATCTCGACGCTATCGAGCCGATTTTCGAGAAGCAGGGCTGGGAACTTCCGTTCTCACTCAAATACGCAATCGGAGCCCGGATCGACAAAGGCGAGAACCTGACGGCTGACTGGTTGCTGAGTTGGTTCATCTGCCATCCGGAAACAAATCTGAGAACTCCCGCGACGCGGTGCCGTGACGAGTTCGTCGCTCTTTTCCGTATGCGGTTTGATCGGCGTTTTCCTGATGGAGTCAAAGTGACCAAACCCCGGAAATCACTCACGGCATCCTATCGGGCCGCCTCGAGCGAGTTTCAGGGGTCCGCCAACCCAACCGTCGACGGCAAGCCGGTCCCCGATATTTCCGGCCTGCGCAAACCGGTCGAGATTGCCCAAGAGTTGGCTGACGAGGCGATGAACGACCTCGACAAGCTCAGTCGCTTCCTGGGCCGAAACCCTGACGGTCGCGGAAGTGTGGAAGCGCATGCCTTGCTGCCCTCCGAACTTTGGGATGCTTTCCCATCAGAGGAAATGGACCGCTTGAAATCATGGGCAATCGATATCGTCGATCGGGGGGGATTGGTGCCGCTTGAGGAGGTGATCGGACGGCTGGAGGGAGAAACGAACGAGAAGATCGGGAAACGGCAAATGACAGGAGCGGCCGACGCGCTCGCGCGCCTCGGTTTCGGTCTGGCGCCCGACCCTCGGTTTGCGCTCCGGTCGCCCAAGGCGGAGGAGCCTGTTGTGCTGTTTAGCCTGGGCGAACCCATCGAAAGACTGGAGGAAGTTTCCGACAGCTATCGAAGCGCCTTGATCGAATTGGCACTTGGGTCGTTCGTCGCCCATGCGGATGGTCGTATCGCGGAGCCTGAACGTAGGGCGCTGGTAGATCAAGTTTCTGCTGCGACCCTCAGCGATCAGGAACGCCGCAGGCTGCGTGCAAACCTTGAATGGTTCCTGGCCGTGCCGCCGGACATGACGCTTCTGCGGCGCAAATTGAAGGATGTGGGCCAAGACAGCCAGGCCGCTATGCGGGCGGCACTGGTTGGTGCAGCACATGCCGATGGAATTATTCACTCCGACGAAGTCGCAAGCATCGAGAAAATCTACAAGGCTTTGGGTCTAGATCCTGCGCTTGCCTACTCAGACCTGCATGCTGGCGAAGTTGCGGATGGTCCTCGCACTGTTCGTGCCTCGAAACCGGGTCGTCCGGGCGAAGCGATACCCGATCTTGTGAAAGCCAGCGGACCCAAGCTCGACGCTTCGCGGATCGCAGCAATCCGTTCGGACACCGAGCGCGTGTCGTCCGTCCTCGGTCAGATTTTCGATGTCGAAGAGGAAGAAAGCGGTGCCTCCACGCCTGACTACGAATGCCAGGTGGCAGGGCTTGACCCGAAACACGGCGCCCTTGTCCTCGAAGTACTTACTCGCGAGCATTGGTCTGAGACCGAGTTCGAGAAGATCTGCGCCTCCCATGGTTTGATGGTATCCGGGGCTTTGGAAGTCGTGAATGAATGGGCTTTTGAGACCTACGATGAAGCGCTGCTCGACGAGTATGATGGATATGACGTGTCTCCTGAGATTGCGGAGGCGGTAAAAGAAAAGATGAGTGCGGAGGGCAGGGATGTCGAAGTTGAAACCACGTGAACGCGATGCAATCGTGCAGGCGCTTCGGGCAGGGGTCGTGCCCAAGCTCGGTTTGCGCCATATTCAGGTTGGCCGCGTCCGAGAGATTGAAGAGCTCGTCAAGGACATGGACCGGATATCCGATGGCGGATCGGCGATCCGGTTCATCATCGGGGAATACGGATCGGGCAAGACGTTCTTCATGAACCTGATCCGCCTCGTGGCTCTGGAGAAAGGTCTGGTCGTGATGTTCGCCGATTTGGCGCCAGATCGGCGCATTCACGCGACCGGCGGACAAGCTCGGGGGCTGTATGCCGAGATGGCCCGAAACCTCTCGACCCGGACAAAGCCCGATGGTGGGGCATTGGCCAGCGTGGTGGAGCGTTTCGTCAGCCAGGCTCACAGAGACGCTGAAGAACGGGATTTGCCAACAGGGTCTGTCATCCGTGAACGCCTTGGCCACTTCGAAGAACTTACCGGGGGGTTTGAGTTCGCTGAAGTCATCCGTCGATATTGGGAAGGTCATGAGACAGGCGACGACGAGCTGAAATCTGCGGCCCTGAGGTGGCTGCGCGGTGAATTCGCGACACGCACCGACGCGCGCAAGGCGCTTGGCGTACGAACGATCATCGACGACGCCAGTGTCTATGACCATCTGAAGCTGATGTCGGCATTCGTGTGCGAGGCCGGATATAAAGGATTGCTGGTCGGCCTCGATGAGATGGTGAACCTCTACAAACTCACCTCTTCCCAAGCACGCAATGCAAACTACGAACAGATCCTCCGGATTCTGAACGATGTGCTGCAAGGCAGTGCCGAGAACCTCGGTTTCCTTATGGGCGGGACCCCGGAGTTTCTGATGAACACCCGTCGAGGGTTATACAGTTACGAAGCCCTACAGTCGCGTCTGGCTGAGAACACCTTCGCGCGAGACGGATTGGTCGACCTTTCAGGACCGGTTGTCCGGCTGGCCAGCCTGACTCCTGAAGATCTCTTCGTACTTCTGGCCAATGTCCGGCGGATCATGCAGGACGATGCCGGTGCTCTGCCGGACGCCGCACTCGAGGCCTTCATGGCGCATTGCTCGGACCGGATCGGTGAAGCTTACTTCCGCACCCCGCGCAATACGGTGACGGCCTTCGTGAACCTGCTTTCCGTGCTCGAGCAAAACCCCGGTGTCGAGTGGAGCGATCTGATCGAAAAGATCGAAGTCTCCGAAGACCTCGGCGAAGACATGACCGAGGTCGACGAGTCGACTGGCGCCCAAGACCCCGGTGACGATGACCTGATCAGCTTCAAGCTCTGACGCCGATGAGCAGTGCTTTCGACAAGCTGGCGAGGCCTGTGCAGAAATGGATACGCCAGCAAGGATGGCGCGAGCTTCGTGACATCCAGGCGCGATCCATCCGGACGATCTGCGAGACCGATGCCGATTTGATCGTTGCGGCGTCCACGGCGGGCGGAAAGACCGAGGCGGCGTTCCTGCCGTTGATTTCACAGGTGCTTGACGAGCCGTCGGGTGGCACCGGTTTCGACCTGCTCTACATCGGTCCGCTGAAAGCCTTGATCACAGACCAGGCCATGCGGTTGGAGGGCATTTGCCAGGAAGCAGAGCTTCCGGTTGTTCCCTGGCACGGGGATGTCTCGCAATCGATCAAGACGCGCGCGCTGAAATCTCCAAAAGGGATCCTTCTGATAACCCCAGAGTCCCTTGAGGCGCTTTTCATTCGTCGCGGTTTGGAAATTGCCCGCCTGTTTGGGGCGATACGGGCGGTCGTGATCGACGAGCTGCACACAGTTCTGGACAGCGAACGCGGTGTCCAGCTTCGTTCACTGCTCACAAGGCTCGAGCTCACGATAAAGCGCCCAATCCGTCGGATAGGTCTGTCAGCTACGCTGGGCGACATGGACCTCGCCAAGGCCTATCTTCGCCCTGACGCTGCAAACGCTGTCCAGCTCATAGAAGCAGATGGCGGCGAGGCTGAATTGAGGCTCCAGCTTCGCGGCTACGTATCAGGCGATGAGGATGAAAACAGCCCATCCGCAACGGATGCCATCGCAGCCCATCTGTTCAAGCACCTTCGAGGCAGCGACAACCTCGTCTTCGCTGGGGCGAGGCAACGAGTCGAGATCTATGCAGATCGGCTGCGGGAACTCTGCGAGCGGGAACACCTGCCGCAGGAATTCTATCCCCACCACGCGAGCCTCTCCCGAGAACACCGTGACTTCGTGGAACGCCGCTTAAAGGACGCCGCAAAGCCGACAACTGCCGTCTGCACGTCGACGCTCGAGCTTGGAATCGACATCGGTGATGTGACGTGCGTGGCCCAAATCGGCGCGCCATTCAGCGTCGCCGCGTTGCGACAACGTCTCGGCCGCTCCGGCCGACGCGAGGGACAGCCAGCCGTCTTGCGGCAGTATGCCGTCGAGACTCAGTTGACGCCAGAAAGCAGCTTCGTTGATCGTCTTCGCCTTGGTTTGATCCGGTCTATCGCGATGATAGACCTGCTGCTGGAAGGCTGGTGCGAACCTCCAAAACCGCAGGCGCTACATCTCTCGACGCTCGTTCATCAGATACTGTCAGTCATAGCGCAGCGCGGCGGTGCGTCTGCAAGCGTGGTCTACAACGTGCTCTGCCGCGAAGGCCCCTTTCGGAAGGTCACAACCGAAGTCTTCGCAGATGTGTTGCGTGCAATCGGCCACCCAGAAACCGGCTTGATCGAACAGTCCGGAAGCGGACTGCTACTCTTGGGACCTGCAGGCGAAAAGCTGGTCGAACACTACAGCTTCTATGCAGTGTTTCAGACGCCTGAGGAATTCCGCTTGGTAGCAGAAGGGAGGGATCTTGGGACCCTGCCGATCGACAATGTTCTTGCCCCAGGGATGCTTCTGATTTTCTCTGGGCGGCGGTGGGTGGTTCAGGAAATCCATGACCGCGAGAAGGTGATCATGGTCAAGCCCGCGAAAGCGGGCGTGCCTCCCGTCTTTGGCGGTGATCCAGGTGACATTCATGACAAGGTGATTGATCGAATGTTCGCAATGCTCGAAGGAGGCACCCAACCGGCATACATGGACGCGGCTTCTCTAAAGATGCTGGCCGATGCGCGTGCACATTATGACCAACTTGGGTTTCGAACCACGAATATCCAGGCTATCGGCGAGCGCACATCGATCATCGCAACGCGGGCTGGGACGGTTAAGACGTCAACCCTGGCGCTCGCATTCAGAAGTGAGGGATTTTCAGTCGAGCAGCATGACGGGTTTCTGATGGTAGAGGCCGGGGATGAAACACCCGATCTTCGGGCGCTACTGGCCGATCTTCGATCCGGCGAACCTGTCGACCTGTTCGCCGGGGCAGGAAACCTGATGTCGGAGAAGTTTCATCCATATCGTAAACGCTGTCGCCGCCCCACATTGCCGACGGGATCAGCCATTGCGAGTTGATACGCATCCAAAGAGAAGGAGTGCGTTTCGCAATGTTCGCAAAGAGTTCGTTTCTCACGGCGCTTGGTGTTGAAGTCTTCGCTTCTGGCCAGAGGCGTTGGCCGGATCACGTTAAGGCGCAGGCGGTGGCCGAGACGCTGGAGCCCGGGGCGACGGTGTCGGGTGTCGCGGCGCGTTACGAGATCATGCCGAGTCAGCTGACGGCGTGGCGGCGGCTGGCCAAGGAGGGCAAGCTCGTCTTGCCCGCGGTGGAGGTCAACGAAGCTGTCTTCGCACCTCTGGTGGTCTGCGACGAGATCACGGCGGCCTCTGAGGCTGAACCGCCAAGCGCCGGGACGCCGATCAGGATTGTGCGGGGTACGGTCATCATCGAACTCGCGAAGGATGCGCCCGCCGCCCGGATCGCCGAGATCGTCCACGCCTTGGAGGCGCATCCATGTTGATGCCCTCGCAGGGTGTGCGGATCCTGGTGGCGACGAAGCCGGTCGACTTCCGCAAAGGCCATGATGGCCTCGCGGCGCTGGTGCAGTCGATGCTGGCCGAGGACCCGTTCACTGGCACGGTCTTCGTGTTCCGCTCGAAGCGCGCCGACCGGTTGAAGATCCTGTTCTGGGACGGCAGTGGTTTGGTCATGGCCTACAAGCGGCTTGAGGAAAGCACATTCACCTGGCCTTCGATCCGTGACGGGGCCATGACCCTGAACCGCGCACAGTTCGAGGCCATGTTCGCCGGCCTGGACTGGCGCCGGGTGCGGTCACTGGAGGTCCGCCGTCCGGCTGTGGCAGAGTGACTCACCGCGCTGAATAGCCGGACATCGGCACCCCGGGCGCAGTATCATCCGCCCATGTCCAGCGCACCGCCCATCGACCTGTCCGCGATCCCCGAGAGCCAGCGCACCGCCGTGCTGGCGCTGTTGCAGGAGAACGGCGCGCTGAAGGACGCCAACCGGCGGCTGGAGCATCTCGTCGCTGAACTGAACCATGTCGTGCATGGCAAACGCTCTGAGAAGCTGAGCGAGGACGACCGGCAACTGGCCTTCGAAGACCTGGAAACAGCCGTCGCCGAGGTCGAGACCCGCAAGGAGCAGGCCGCGCCGTCTACCACGACGCCGCGCCGGACGCGTCAGCGCAACCTTGGCCATTTGCCCGCGGGCTTGCCGCGTATCGAACGGGTCCTCGAGCCGGCCAGCTTCGATTGCCCCTGCGGTTGCGGCCGGATGCACCGGATCGGCGAGGACCGCACCGAGCGCCTGGACATCGTGCCTGCGCAGCTCCGCGTGCTGGTCGACATCCGGCCGAAGTATGCCTGCCGCATCTGTTCGGATGGCGTCACTCAGGCACCTGCCGCGCCCTGGCTGATTGAAGGCGGTCTTCCAACTGAGGGTGCCATTGCACATGTGTTGGTCTCGAAGTTCGCGGACCACCTGCCATTTTACAGGCAGAGCCAGATCCTGGCGCGCTCCGGCATCCAGGTCGACCGCAGCACACTGGCGGACTGGGCCGGCACTGCAGCCTTCCATCTTGGCCCCGTGGTCGATCGGCTAACCGAGCATCTCAAGTCCTCGGGCAAACTGTTCATGGACGAGACCACGGCCCCGGTGCTGGATCCAGGCCGAGGGCGAACCAAGACGGGATACTTCTGGGCGCTTGCCCGAGATGACCGCGGATGGGGCGGAGAAGACCCGCCCGGTGTCGTGTTCACCTACCATCCCAGCCGCGCCGGGGCGCATGCAGAGCAGATCCTCCAGGGCTTCGACGGCACCCTCCAGCTCGACGGCTACACCGGTTACGACCGCCTCACACGCACGTCCCGCAAGGGCGGCGCGCCGATCACGGTTGCCCACTGCTGGGCACACGCTCGCCGCAAGCTGAAGGAAGTCTTCGACCGGGATGGATCCGAGATCGCTGCCGAGGGGCTGCGCCGCATTGCCGAGCTCTACCGCATCGAGGCCGAGATCCGCGGCATGGGCTCAGGCCAACGCCTGTCGGCCCGCCAGACCCGCAGCGTGCCCCTCGTGGCCGAGTTCGGTGATTGGCTGCAGGCACAGCGCCTGCGTATCTCGGCCAAGTCGCGCCTGGGCGAAAAGCTGACCTACATCCATCGCCAGTGGCGCGGCCTGCAGACCTTCCTTCACGACGGCCGCGTCGAGATCGACTCCAATGCCGTCGAGAACCTGATCCGCCCGATTGCGCTCACGCGGAAGAATGCTCTCTTCGCCGGCCACGACGAGGGTGGCCGCACCTGGGCCCGCATCGCCTCCCTGACCGCCACCGCGAAGATCAACGGCGTCGAGCCCTTCGCCTACATCAAGGCGACCCTCGAAGCCATCGCCGCCGGTCACCCCGCCAGCAGGATCGACGAGCTCCTGCCATGGAACTTGAACCCGTCAAGCTGAACAGGCGTGCCGCGGTGACAGCGCTTACGGCGCGATCACCGAACTGGTCAAAAACTCGTACGATGCCGACGCTTCGTTCTGCATCGTAAGAATTACTCCGACCTACAGCGGAGTGCCGGAAGAGATATCCAAGGACGAGTTTGGTCGGCTGAAGAGTTGGGGCTTAAGTCCAGAAAATCATTTCGACCTTGTAGGGGAGACCGCCAAACTACGTCCTTGCCTTGCTGATGAACACAGTCCTGAGGCAAAACTGGTCCAGCATCTGGTTACCATCTCAGTAATAGACGACGGCGCCGGGATGGGGGATGACGCCATCCGCGATGCGTGGATGGTTATTGGAACGGCCAACAAGGAGCTTGAGTCTTCCTCGAAACTTGGACGCACCAGGACCGGGGCGAAGGGGATCGGAAGGTTTGCGCTCGATCGGCTCGGAGCACAGTGTCAGCTACACTCAAGCATCGTCAACGAGGCCGGTGAGAGCCAGACACTCACCTGGATGGTTGATTGGAACAAATTCGAGAAAGACGGTGCAGTCCTAGATGAGGTGACCGCTACAATTGAATTGGGAACTAGTGGGTTCAAGGACGACCTCACTTCCGCCGCGTCGGTTCAGGGCCTTGAGCCACATGCGAGAAAGGCCGCGAAAGAGGGCACTGGTACGTCCATTACAATCTCGGAAGTACGTGATGATTGGTCGAGTGACACGATCAAGAAGCTCCGACGTACTTTAGGTGTACTTGCGCCTCCGGATGAACAACGGTCGTTCAACATTTACTTGCACGACGACCGCGATCCTAACCAGTCGAGTGGCGTAGCGTCCGACGTACTTGAAGACTTTGATTATAAGCTAACCGCGCAAGTTAGGGGCAATGATACGGTAGAGTTTACGCTTGTCCGTAACGAGCTAAACCACGATGAGCTTCCGAAAGCTCTCTTCATGAGGAAAGACATGAAGAAAGAGCCGTTCACTAGGGAGTCTTTCAGCGATCGCACGGTAAGCTATGTGAAGTCTCTAGAAGAGCTCTTTCCTGGAGAATCTGAACTCTTTTTCAGTCGTGCCCGGTCCATCGGACCGTTCGACGTTGTTTTGCGGTTCTTTAAGCTTCAGATGCCATCAAAGGCCGAAGACAGGCAGTATCCATATCGGAGCTTTCAACCACAGCGGCGAAGGGAATGGCTCGATATCTTTGGCGGCATCCGTATTTATCGAGACAACTTTGGTGTCAGGCCCTACGGGGAGCCAAACAGCGGCGCCTATGACTGGCTGTCGCTTGGTCAGCGTAGGGCGGCGAACCCAGCTGCGCCCACACGTCTGAACTGGCCAGTCCCACCGCAAAACATTGCGGGTACTGTGAACATTTCGCGCATCGAAAACAGTGTGCTTGTCGATCAGTCCAACCGCGAAGGCATAATCGAAACGGAAGAATTCCGCGTATTCCAGTCTCTCATTCTTCGGTTCATTAATGAACTTGAAAGGGATCGGAGTCGTGTTCTCTACAACCTCCTAGAGACTTTCAAGGTCGAGAACGCAGACAAACAGGTGCTTTCAGAAGGGCTGAAACTGGCTCGGGAGATCGAGGCAAAGCCTGAAAGCTCCTCAGACGATGTTCGCAAACTCGCTCAAACTGTGACGGTCCAAGAGAACCTGCTCAAAGAGCAAGCAGAAGACCAAGTCATCCTGAGGTCACTGGCCACGCTCGGAACCGTGATGGTCTCCTTTGCGCACGAAATGGGTCAGCTAAACACACTGGCGGGGCGAAATCAGCAGCTCGCGGCATTGCTGGCAAGACATCTTGACGAGAAGGATTTTGCCAAAATAAACGAAGCACTGAACCCATTCGCCATTCTTCGTGACATGGAGGCTTCCGACCGAAAAGCAGCACAGTGGTTTAACTTCGCGCTGTCGGCAGTGCGCTCCGGACGACGTCGTAGATCCAACGTCGACATGCGCAGTCACCTGGAGGAACTGAAGGTCGTCTGGGATGGTTTCCTGCGGCCAAGAGAGATCGAATTAGACCTCAACTTTGAAGATGGGTTTGCCGCCGAAATCTTAGCGTTTGAAATAGACATCGACAGCATCTTTAATAATCTGATTCTGAATTCATTCGAAGCCTTTGTCGACGGCATGGGTGGAGGGGAACGGCAGATACGGATCTTCATTTATACCAAGAGCAAAAAAGAGGTCGGGATCGTCTATGAAGATAATGGCCCGGGAATTCACAACTCCATCAAGGATCCGAGTGAGATCTTCGAATTCAATGTCACAACGAAAAAAGATCGTGACGGCAAAGGTACGGGCACTGGCCTGGGAATGTGGATACTAGAGTCGGTAGTGCGTTCCTACGATGGGACAGTGCGGGCATATCGAAAGACCGAGGATTTTGGCTTTAGGTTGGAATTTTCCTTGCCAATCGCTAAGAAAAGTGAGGTCTGACGATGTTGCTTTACGTGGACGAGGAAGCTGACCAGGGACGGAGAGTCCTGCTTGCGGCTTTCCTATCTGGTCACTTTGAAGAAAACGAAGTTCAAACCACGATACCCGAGCCAAGCCTTGAAGCGATGATCGAGAAGGTGATCGACTCGCGTTGCGAGGTATTGGTTACCGATTTTCGGTTAAGTGAGTACAAGGCTGACGTTCAGTACTCCGGTCTCGACCTGATTCAGGAAGTCCAGAGGCACTTTGAAGGTTTCCCATGTTTTCTCACTACCAACTATGTTCCGCATGCCTTGGGCCAGCTTCACGACGTCAATCTGATTTTTCCGAAAGATGATTACCTTGCAGAAGAGACAGCCTCGGGCGACAAAGATAAGAGCAAGCTCCCTTTTTTCCTGCGTGTTCGGACGAAAATCGACGAGTATCGTGAGACGCGGCGTCGTTTGGAGGGAGAATTTCAAACGTTGTACGAACGGTCGCTGAACGAAACCTTGTCCGCCGAAGACCTGCAGACCTTGCTCGACCTTGATGATCGACTGGAGCGTGCCATCGGCGGACGCGCCGCCGCGATGCCGCGTCTGCTGAAGGAGGAGGCCCTCGGTCCGTTCAATGATCTTCTTAGACGAGCTTCTGATCTGGCCGCTGAAATCGAAGCCGAACTCACGCAACCTCGGGAGGGTGAGTAATGCTCCGAGAATGTCGCCCTGTTCGTTCGAAGCCACCGGCCAAAAGTAACTACAGAGATTACAAGGCTGACCTTAGAGTCGATTTCGGTGAATGCTGTGGTTACTGCAACGCGCCAGACTATGTCTTAGGGGGGATTCGCGTCTTCCAGATCGAACATTTTGCTCCGAAGAAAAAGTTTCCAGATCGAAGCACGCGCTATTCCAATCTAATCTACTGTTGCGCGTTCTGTAACCGCGCTAAATGGGATACTTGGATCGGTGAAGATCCTGACGTTCCAAATGATGGAACTAATGGATTTGAGGACCCTTGCTCGCCCGAGTATGAAACGCATCTTGATCGCGCAGGAGACGGCTGCTTCGTGGCGCTGAGCCCTGTCGGTGCGTATATGATCCGTGAACTGAAACTTGGCCTCATGCGCCATCAGCAGATCTGGCAATCTCAGGCAATCAAGAAATTGCGGGCACGGCTTCGTACATTGAAGGATGATCCAAGACTTACCAGTGAGCGAAAGATTGCACTACTTGAGCAGATCGATGAGCTGACAGAGGAATATGAAAGATTCAAACTCAGTGCCATTGCATAGTAGATCTTCCTACGACCAAAGAGGAAATGGAGTTGTCTACACGCCAGTTGCAGTCACCGAGGTGGTTGTATCCCAGGCGTTGGCAAAGCTTGACTATGCCAACGCGAGTAATGTCCTAGAGCCAAGCTGTGGCGATGGCTCATTCGTAGGAACATTGGCCTCGAAAACATCGTTGAATATCTATGCTTTAGACAAAAATGAGGCGGCAATACACCAGTGCCGCTCCGCGTTTGATGGCGTTCAGTTTCACTGTGGCGATTTCTTCGAAGACCTGCCAGGAGATTGGCCGAACCATTTCGATTTGATTGTTGGGAATCCCCCATACGTGAGCTGGCATCGATGCAGCTCGAATACGAGGTCACTCCTTGATCGAATCGGAAGCCAATTTGATTTTGACAACAAAGAGCTTCGAAACACTTGGGCGGGTTTTGTAGTCAAAGCTACGATGATGCTTTCACCAAAAGGCGTTCTCGCCTTTGTCATCCCGTATGAATTCTTGAATGTGTCATACGGAAAATACCTCCGTGAGTGGATGGAACGCTATTTTTCATCGATTGATATCTTCATACCAAATGAAAAAGCCTTTAAATCTATTGACCAAGACGCGGTTACAATCGTTGCTTCTAAAGGCGAAGGTTCATGCGAAACCGTACTCCATCGCGTGGCGTCATTAGATACAAATAGTATCCAATCAAGTTGTAAGTTGTCACCGGGTATCGCTAAGTCGCGACCGCTGGAGATGAAGGGTTTCTTGCTGGACGGTGACGTTCTCAACCTCATCCATAAGATCGACCAGAGGTGCAAACGCATATCGGACTACTGCGAAAATGCTGCTGGTACCGTCACCGCGGCCAACGATTATTTCATACTGTCCAAAGCCGAGTTGAAGTCCCGCAAACTCACTCGATGGGGGCGGCCAATCATCAAGAAGTCAGCCTTCCTGGGAGACACAGTCAACTTCACAGCGCGAGATTTTGATGCGATCGAGGCGTCCGGAAAAGCTTGTCGGGTATTGGATTTTTCAAAATTGCGCTCTGACCGGCTACCGAAGGCAGTTCAGAAGTACGTCGAATTGGGCGAAGAGCTTGGCGTCAACCAGCGTTACAAGTGCAGACATCGACAAGATTGGTTTAAAGTCCCAATTGTTCAGGACAACGAGGGCCTCTTTTTCAAGCGTTCACACATAGTTCCTAGGCTTTGTGTAAACAGTTGCGGTGTGCTTGCCACGGACTCGGCCTATCACCTCAGAATGAACTCAAGCACCAAAATCCAGGACCTTTGCGGATCGTTCTACAACTCGTTGACACTGCTCTTTGCGGAGATCGAGGGGCGGTTTTATGGAGGCGGTGTGTTGGAGCTTACGCCAAACGAGTTCAGGAGGCTTCCCCTTTCAATGAGTGATTTTTCGGAACCAGAATTCGCTGAGTTCGAGAGCCGCTTCACTCTTTCAGATGGCGGCTCGAAAGCAATCGAGTTTTCTAACATTGGGCTGATGAGAAACCTTCGACTGTCAACAGCTGAGTTGCAGGTAATCGAAGATGCGAGGCAGACTCTGCAACGGCATCGTCTTCGACACGGTGGCATCACCCAAAAGTAGCTTTTCCCTTGTCTGCCAGCGTGATTTTTTCTCGCAGAGTCAAGGATACTATGACGAGATATACGAGAATGGGTTGATACGATGTTTCAGAACCAGGAAGAGAAGACACCAAGCGTGCTAGATCCGCGCCAACTGGTTCGTATCGAAGCGGTTCATCGTGGCTTCCTATATCAGCACCTCTATCTCGCGAACTGCCTCCTGCGTGCGGGGGCAGCGGATGTCACCAAAATTGTCGTTGAAGGTGATGAGGACGTAGAACTGCACCGGGCAGCCGGCTGCATCTATGTGCAGGTGAAAACGCGACAGGCATCCCTGCGAGTGGCCGATGTTGCGGACGCACTCGAGCGCTTCGCCGCTATTCGAACAGAGCATGCCGCCGGGGGACGAACAGGAGCGGCGCGTTTCGTCATCGCGTCGAATGCAGCTCCGGCGTCGAAGCTCGCTGGGATGCTCGCGTCGGCGGATTGGCCGAAGGATGTTGAGGTTCATTGGCCAGGTGGCCTTGCGGTCACTGAACCGGCGGTCCCCCATCCGCCCAATGATGTGAACGCCGCCGCAGCGGCATGCAACACATTAGCGGCGAAGCTGCCTTTTGCGATGTTGCGGCCTGATACGCTGACCTGGAAGCTCGCGGGTGCCGCGATGCTCGCGGCGTCGGGCACGCCTCCGCGACGCGATCATGCGTTCCACCGCGATGAGCTGCCGACGCTCTTTGAGCAGTTAGTCATCCAGATGCAGGACTTTCCTGCACCGCCGACTATCTACAGGGCGCAAATCAGCGAACCACCGCTGTCTAGCGGAGAGCGGGTCAGAGTACTTTCAGGGCTGTCGGGCGCGGGAAAGACTGCTTGGGTGGCGGAGGCTGCGACACATATAGCAACACCTGCCGTCTACCTCGATGTCGGCGAGATGCCCGGGCCGGCACTTGCGTCGGCCGTCGCGCGGGAAGTGGTCGCAAAACTCTTCGGCCGTAGTCACGGTGGCCTGGGAGAAATTCTCCTGCCAGGTGCGGCAGGCATGGAGACGCTCGGCGCGCTGAATGTAAAGCTTGGTAAGGACGAGCTGAGTATTGATGTCGTCATCGACAATGCCCATCGCCTGACGCCAGCGGACCTGAAACCGATTGTCGAACAAGCGCAAAACATTCGTTTTCTTTTGCTGTGCCAGCCGGGCGCAGTGGCGCAAGAGATCGCTGCACTCCTAGGCGTCGACCATGAAACGCTGGGCGGATGGGACGAGGACACTATTGCGGCAGCGGTCGCCGCAGCGGAATGTGCGGCCGACTATGCGGATTGCGAGCGCCTGTCGCGCCTGACTGGCGGGCTGCCTTATTATGTTTTGAATGCAACGACTGTTGCCAAGCGCGAATACGACGGACAGATCGCGGCGGTCTGCACGGACGTCGAGGAGCAGACAAATCTGGTCGCGACAGCCCAGGAGGTGATCCTCAAGCAGGCGTTCGATACGATGCCTGATCAAATGAAAGAGGCTGTGGCGGCTCTCAGCCTGGCCGATGTTCCTCTCTCTCGAGACGAAGCCAGCGCATATCTTCAAAAGGCCTGCAAACTCACACGCCAAAGCGCGATCAGCTTGTTGCGCCAGCTTCCGGATAGCGGAGCGGTCGAGCTATTCAGCAATACCGGTATCAAGGTCCACGATGCCATGCGGTTGCTCGGCCGTGCATACCTTGCTGGCCGGGGCGCGGACCACGAACGCGATGGTCGGCAGCGGCTCTCAGCTACCATCATTGAGTCGATAGAAAAGGACTGGAGCATCGCAAAAGTCGCTCTCTTGGTGAAGTTGTTTGGGCAACTGGGCCAAGCGAAAATCCTAGTCGAGTTCGCGACTGACGAGCTGTTCCATGAAATGGGAGTCTGGCGCGAGATTGAGCCCTTTCTAGTCGCGATCGCCGAGGATGCAGATGAGGACGCAGCGACGCGCCTTTGGGCCCTTGACGGCCTTGTGTTTAACGATCTGCGCGAAGGTAGTGTAGAAAGTGGACTTGAGCGTATCGACGCGATGCGTGCGCTGCTGGACGACAATGATCTTGGTTCAGACGAATGGTTGGCTTGGGCCATGAAGCGCATGCTTGCCGTTTCCGGCAATGGCGATGAAAAAGCTGTTTTGGACATGCTTGCTGAGGTCGAAAAGCGTCTACCGGAGAGCGACCAACACCATCGCATTTTTCGCTACAACCGTGCGGTGGCGATGTTCAAGTTGGGTGCTTACGACGCCACGCTCCAAGAGACCGTAGAGCTCGGCCAAGAGTACTATGATCTTCTTGACCTGTCACCAGACGAGGTCTTTGCGAGAAACGTGCAAGCTATCCTGCCATTGCTGCCCAAGGACCGGGATAACACAGATGACTTGAAGCATTTGGCCGACACGCTGGACCTCCACGCGCAGGCGCTTCAAAAATCAGGCCGGTCATCACCTCTGGCGCGCATACACGCGATGAAGTTCTACGAACTTGCCCGCGCTCCGCAGTCGGTGATCCGTGTGGGCCAGGACCTCGTGGATGACTATTGCGTCCACAATGACTTTGTAGGCGCGCGGGACGTCATCGAGAAGACACTGCTGCCGACGATTCAAGCTTTGAACCTTGTTTCCTGGGTGGTACCCGTCCGCAGCCAATACGCTGTTGTCCTCGCCTATTCAGGTCAGTTTGACGCCGCTGACAATGAGATGCGCCGACTCGCACCCTATGAGGCTGGCCTTAGTCTAGCCGGCAAGGGCGAGCTTCAAGATCAGCGTCGCCTGATTGCGAGCATTCGCCGGTCTGGCCCCCCTCAGCAGAGAAAGGTCATCGTTCCGCCTTCACTGCAGCATGTTCTTGACGCCCGCGTCGGGCAAGTGGCGCAACCTCAGCGTCGAACTAAAATTGGCCGAAATGAACTGTGCCCGTGCCAGTCAGGCCGGAAATATAAGCATTGCCACGGTCGCTAGTTGGCACTGTTAGTTCCCGGTTGTGGCCTTCATGACCCGTAGTGCTGAGAGTCTGGGGTATCAGTACATCGTTATCTTGAACTCTGAGGGACTTCGTTGTGGGGTAATCATCCCCATTTTAACGGGGAACAGAAGTAGACTTCAGGCAGCCATCTTCAGTTTCTGGGCGGGTGTAATGCCGCCGATGCCCATGTTGGGGCGCTCGTTGTTGTAAGTCCATAGCCAGTCGGTTGCGATTTGCTGTGCCTCTTCGATGGTTTCAAAGATGTTGAGCTAATGGGATGAACTGCCTTCCCACCAAACGCTGCTATCGTGGCAGGTATAGGTGGAGAGAGGAGCATCTGATGGACATCAAGGTTCTGGGCATTGATCTGGGCAAGACCGTTTGCAGTCTTGCTGGGCTGGATGAAGCGGGAGCGGTCGTGTTTCGCAAACGGCTCCAGCGGCATCGGCTGCTGGACTTTCTTGCCACGCTGCCGCCCTGCGTGGTTGCAATGGAAGCCTGCGGCGGGGCGCATCACATCGGACGCTTCTGCCTTCAGAAGGGGCATGAACCTCGGTTGATGTCGCCGCTCTATGTCCGCCCCTATGTGAAGTAATGATCACCTCTCCATTACTT
>NZ_RAPJ01000011.1:0-285274 GCF_003703915.1 Salipiger sp. D13 | reverse complement strand
GGGTCCTCAGCAAGTTCAGCATGGCGATCTGAGACAAAAGGCCAAGCGCCCCCTGCGGGGCGCCGCCGGGTCCCGCAGGGGGCGCCGACAGCATTTTCGCACCGCCGACCACGCGAAGACATTTCCGGCCCAGCCCGAAAGACAGGCCAGGACAGGCCCCCTGGTTCCGGCTCCGATGGGCCGAAGACTTCAGAACAGCATTGCGCGCGACGGGCCCGGTCCCGAGAACCAAGGCGGGCGATCTGTCGAAGGCGGCAGGAAAGCACGGCTGCCGCACATGGTCACTTCAGGTTCTTTTCTGGACGGTGGGACCGCGCCGCATTGCGGAACGGGTCTCAGAACAATCCGGCGTCGCGTGCAACGATGGCGGCCTGCGTCCGATTGTTGACCTCGAGCTTGCGATACAGGGTCTTCATGTGAAGCTTCACGGTCGGCTCCGTCAGGTCGAGATCGCGTGCGATCTCCTTGTTGGACTTTCCGTCGCTCAGCCCCTTCAGGACCTCGAGTTCGCGCTTGGTGAGCCGCTGGGCAAGGGGGTGCTGCTCGACTTCTTCCTGCGCGGTCATGAAGTCGATGGGGGCATATTGCTCTCCCATGGCCATGAAACGCACGGCATTGACGAGGGACTTCGCCGGCAGCGTCTTGGGCACGAAGCCAGCCGCACCGAGACTGAGTGCCTGCTCGGCGATCTCGCGTGTCGCCTGCCCCGAGATCAGCGCGACCCGCTGGCCACCTTTCATCTGCATCGCTTCGGTAAGACTTTCGAGGCCGTTCATGCCGGGCATCTTGTAGTCGAGCAGAACGAGGTTGTAGGCGTCGTCTGATTCGATGCGCTCGCGGGCTTCGTCGAAGCTTGCGGCGCTGCCGACCTCGATGCCGCCCTCGGCACCGAGAAACGCGATCAACGTATCGCGTAGTAGGTCATGGTCGTCCGCAATAAGGATTCTCATCGCTGCTCGTTCCTCCTGGCCCCCGTGCGGGTGGAATGTGATTTCCGGCGTGGCGGCCCTGTGATCCATACCAACTTTAGCGGGTATTTTGTGCGCGGAACATATCCTTTTGGATAGGTGAGGCAAGAGGCGTTGATTTCCCGCAACCATCTTGAGCCGAGGAGAAAATCCTGTTCGCGGAGCGGGAGGCCGCCATCGGGCTCGCGTCCCGACCGGTCGAAGCCGTGACGGCCTGTCGGGAAACCGCTTGGGCGGATCTGTTGGATATGAGATATCCTCCCACAGGCTTGGCGCAGCCCCGGTCGTCTTGTCGCCCTGGTTCCCGCATAAGTCGTGAGATCGGTCAGGAACGACTGCAGTCACGGATGCTCCGGTTGTCCCGTGAACGGGCACCTATCCGAACGGATAGGTGCGTGATCCCGATACACCGCTGCCTCTCACGGCAAAAACTAGCTAATATTTCGTCAACCTGAAAGAGGATACGCACATGACCTGCGCCCAGACAATGCTTGCCTCCCTGCTCGCCGTTGCCATCGCAATGGGTGCGTCTCCGGTCGTGGCCCAAACCCTGCCGACGCCCACCGGGCCGGTCGTGCTGACCGTGAGCGGCGAGATCGAGAACACCAACGGGGACGGTGTCGCGGAGTTCGATATCGACATGCTCCGCGAGCTCGGGGAAAGCGAAATCACCACCGAGACGATCTGGACCCCCGGCACCATCGTCTTCACCGGCGTGCGGCTGGAGACCTTGCTGGAGGCGGTCGGCGCAACCGGCGAGACCATAGATGCCACGGCGATCAACGACTACAGCGTCGAAATTCCGGTCTCCGATGCGACCGCTGGCGGACCCATCGTTGCCTACGAAATGGATGGCAAGCGGATGTCCCGGCGTGACAAGGGGCCGCTTTGGATTATCTATCCCTTCTCAACCTCAAGTGACTATCGGACCGAAGTGATCTACTCACGGAGTATATGGCAACTCGACCGCCTGATGATCGAATGACGTTTGTCGCGCCCTCACGGCGGGAGCGCGCTCTTCCGCCGTGGCGACAGGGCCGCGTCTTGCTCGGCGTGGCTGCGGCCGCCATCGTTGCGGCTGTGATCGTGCTTGTCGCCGAGGTTGTGGACGAGTTCCGCTCTCTCAACTCTGCCAGTTCCGACAACGTGCACTGGTTCCTGTCGCAGGCCGAGGTCGAGTTTCTCGAGTTCCGGAACGCGATCGAGGTCGCCCGCGCGGAAGAAGGCGACGCGCTGGACGATGCCCTCGAACGGCTCGTGGTCGAATACGACGTCTTCTACAGCAGGATGATGACGCTGGCGCGCGGATCGCTCTACAGCGATATCCGCGTCCACGAGGAATTCGGACAGCCGGTCAGTGATATCTGGGACGGGCTGATCGCGATGGTGCCGCTCATCGATGGGCCGCGCGACGCGCTCGCGGCGAACCTAGACGTGCTGGCCGACGAGGCGACCGAGATGCGGCCGCTTCTGCGCGAAATGGCGACCACGGGGCTGCAGTTCTTCGCCGAAAACTCGGACGACAGCCGCGACTCGGTGTCGAGGACGCTGCTGTGGCTTTTCCTGCTGGCGGTGGCGCTGAAGCTCACGCTGCTGGTCGTGCTGGTGCACACCCGACGCGTGAGCAACCAGATCGAACGTCGCGGCATCGAGCTGGCCGATGCCTATGCGCGGCTCAACACCATCCTCGAGACCTCGCTTGACGCGGTCGTGGTGACCGACCTCGATGGCCGCATCCTTACCTTCAACACCGCGGCCGAGCGCACCTTCGGGTATGACCAGGCCGAGGTTCTCGACCGGCCCATCGGTGACATCATCGTGCCTGAATCCTACCGCGAGGCGCATCGTGCCGGGATGAAGCGGATGCGCGACACCGGCGAGCGCAAGATCCTCGGCCAGGGTCGGATCAGGCTCGAAGCGCAGCGCCGCAGCGGTGAAGTCTTCCCGGTCGAGCTGGCGCTCGAGCATGCGCAGACCGGCGAGGAAGAGATCATCGTGGCCTTCCTGCGCGACATCTCCCATCGGGTCGCCGCCGAGACGGAGCTCGTGCAGGCGCGCGACCGTGCGCTCGCGGGGGAAAAGGCCAAGGCCGAATTCCTCGCCATGATGACGCACGAGATCCGCACGCCGCTCAACGGGATCCTCGGCAACCTGTCGCTGCTCGAGAAGACGAAGCTCGGCTACGACCAGTCCCGCTACATTCACAACATGGGCATCTCGGGCGAGGTGCTCATGCACCACGTGGACTCGGTCCTCGACGTGGCGCGGTTCGAGTCGGGCGCCATGGTCTCGAGATCCGACGTGGTGCACATGGGCCGGGTGCTGCAGGACATCGTGGATTCGCAGGCCAGCGCTGCCGAGGCGAATGGCAACGATATCGGATGGGAGTGGATCGGCGAGCCGGTTGACTGGGTCCGCGTGGACTTTTCGCGCCTGCGGCAGGTGCTGCTGAACCTCGTGAGCAATGCGATCAAGTTCACCTCGGACGGGCGTATCCGGCTGGAGGCCGAGCAGAACGGAAAGCGCACGGGATGCGAGGTCGAGATCCGGGTGATCGACACCGGTGTCGGCATCTCGGAAGCCGACCAAGCGCGGGTGTTCGACGATTTCCACATGGTCGACGTGCCGCGCAGCGGCAGCCAGTCGGGCACCGGGTTGGGGCTTGGCATCGCACGGCGGTTCGTCGAGGCGATGGGCGGCGAGATCGGCGTGGAGAGCGAGCCCGGCGAGGGCAGCGTGTTCTGGCTCCGGCTACCGCTCGAATGCGTCGACACGCCGATCGAGGAAACGCCCTCGGGCTACGACATGACCGACCAGAACGGGCGAGACATCCTTCTGGTCGAGGACAACGAGATCAATCTCGAACTGGCGCGCGAGATGCTGACACGGCAGGGGCATGTGGTCACCGAGGCCCGCAACGGACAGGAGGCGATCAGCGCGGCGCTGACGCATCGGTTCGATCTCATCCTGATGGACATCCGGATGCCGGTGCTTGGCGGTCTCGAAGCGACCACGGCGATCCGCGAGGGCAGCGGGCCGAACCGCGACGTCCCGATCGTGGCGCTTTCGGCCAACGTGCTGCCCGAGGCCCGGGACCGCTTCCTCGAGGCCGGAATGTCGGATTTCCTGCCCAAGCCGTTGACGCAGGATGCGCTTGGGAAGGTGATCGCTCGGTATTGCAACAAGCCGTCTGCGGTGGAGCCACCCAAGGACCCGGAGGCGGCGGACATCGGGCTCGACAGGCTGAGCGAGCGTCATCGTGCCGAGGCGCAGGCCCTGTTCGACTGGCTGGCGACGATGCCCGAGGACCTGACCGAGATCGCCGAACGCGCCCACAAGGTCGCAGGCAGCGCAGCCGCCTTCGGGCAATCCGAGGTCCGCGAGGCGCTGATTGCGCTCGAGCTGGTGGCCGAAGGGTCCGGGGATCGTGTCGCTCTGGTCGAGGCGATTGCCGAAGCACGCGCCGCGTGGCAGAGCGCACCGGAGCCTTCGCTGGTCTGACGCTGCGGCGGGTCGCGTCCGAACCGGTCGCACCGGTTTGAGGAGGGGCGACCGTCGTCGGCTGAACAGTCGCGTTCCCTTATCGCTCGCCGCTGGGCTTCCACGCCGGTGATCTCTTGCAGCACGCAGGGGGGGCTTCACGCGAAAAGGGCCGCCCCGGTGTCTGCCGGGGCGGCCCTTCGGGGGATCTCTTCAGGCCGACGCTCAGCCGTGGTCGGTCGCGCTCAGGCCGCGCAGGACGTCGTCCTTGCCGAGCTGGCCGATCAGCGCGCCATGTTCGGTTACGCCGATGGGCCGGTCGCTGGCGAGCAGCGTGTCGAAGCCGTCGCGGACAAGACTGTCGGCGTCGATGGTCTCCGCGGGCTCGCTGGTCAGCGGCTTCATCAGGTCACGTGCGCGCAGCACGCCGAGCGGGTTCATGTGTTGCACGAACTCGGCCACGTAGTCGTTGCGCGGATCGGTGAAGATGTCCTGCGGCGCGCCGCTCTGGACGATCCGCCCGCCTTCCATGATCGAGATGTGGTTGCCCAGCTTGAACGCCTCGTCGAGGTCGTGGCTCACGAAGAGGATCGTGCGCTTCAGACGTTGCTGCAGCTCGAGAAGTTCGTCCTGCAGCTTGGTCCGGATCAGCGGGTCGAGCGCCGAAAAGGGCTCGTCCATGAGCAGGATCGGCGCCTGCGTGGCAAAGGCACGGGCGAGGCCCACACGCTGCTGCATGCCGCCCGAAAGCTCGCTCACCTTGTTATCGCCCCAGTCCGAGAGGCTCACCAGCGCCAGCTGCTCGTCGACGCGCTCGCGCGCTTCCTTGCCCTTCAGGCCGGCCAGCTCGAGGCCGAGGCCGACGTTTTCACGCACGGTGCGCCAGGGCAGCAGTCCGAACTGCTGGAAGACCATGGCGACATGGTGCATCCGGATGCGGCGCAGGGTGGCGGCGTCGCCGTTGGTCACGTCGACCATCTGCGAGCCGTCGTTCACCTCGACCTTGCCGCGTGCCACGGGGTTCAACCCGTTGACGGCGCGCAGCAGCGTCGACTTGCCCGAGCCCGACAGGCCCATGAGCACGTGGATGTTGCCCTCTTCCACGGTCAGGTTGCAGTCGTGCACGCCGAGCACCTGGTCGGTCGCCGCCTGGATCTCGCCGCGGTCCTTTCCCTCGTCCATGAGGGGCAGGGCGCGCTCGGGATGGTCGCCGAAGACGATGGAGACGTTGTCGATGTTGACCGCTGTCGTCATTTGCGTTCCCCCATGTTGAGGATGCGGTCGAGCATGATCGCGACCACCACGATCACGAAGCCCGACTCGAAGCCGAGAGCCGTGTTCACCTGGTTCAGCGCGCGGACGACCGGGACGCCAAGCCCGTCGGCACCGACGAGTGCGGCCACCACGACCATCGACAGCGACAGCATGATCGTCTGGTTCAGCCCGGCCATGATCTGCGGCACGGCATAGGGCAGTTCGACCTTGAACAGCGTCTGGCGCCCGGTGGCGCCAAAGGCGGTGGCGGCCTCGAGCAGCGGCTTGGGCGTCGAGGAGATGCCGAGGTAGGTCAGCCGGATCGGCGCCGGCAGCACGAAGATCACCGTCGCGATCAGGCCCGGCACCATGCCGATGCCGAAGAACACGATGGCCGGAATGAGATAGACGAAGGTCGGCAGCGTCTGCATCAGGTCGAGGATCGGGCGCAGGTAGGTGTAGACCCGCGGCCGGTGCGCGGCGTAGATCCCGATGGGCACGCCGATCGCCATGCAGACCATGCAGGCCGACAGCACCAGTGTGAGGCTCTCGGTCGTTTCCTCCCAGTAGTCCTGGTTGAGGATGAAGAGAAAGCCCAGCAGCACGAAGAGCGCGGTCTTCCAGTTGCGTTGCAGGGCATAGGTGATGGCAACGAAGCCCAGGATCACGATGAGCTCGGGTGGCTCCTGCAGGATCCAGAGGATCGCGTCGATCATCGCTTCCATGAGGTCGGAGAGGACGGTCAGGACGATGTCCCCGTTGTCCCGCACCCAGTCGAAGACGGCGCTTGCCGCATCGCCCACAGGTATCTTGTATTCGGTCAGCCAGTCCACGGCGCCGTGTCCCCCTTGATTTTTTCTTTTGGAATGAGTCTCGGGTCGTCATGGCCCGCGCGGGTCGCGGGGCCGAAAAGCGCACCGCCCGCCTCGGAAGGCGGGCGGTGCTGCGGGGATCACATCCCCAGGCTGTCCTTCACCGCGGCCATCGCGTCACCGCCGTCGACGGTGGTCACGCCGTCAAGCCATGCGTCGAGCACCTGCGGGTTTTCCTTGAGCCATGCCTCGGTCGCGTCGGCCGGGTCGGCACCGTCGTCGAGGATCTGGCCCATGATCTTGTTCTCCATGTCCAGCGTGAAGTCCATGTTCGAGAACAGCTTGCCGAGGTTCGGGCACTCTTCCGAGAAGCCCTGGCGCGTCACGGTGTGGACCACGCCCTCGCCGCCGAAGAAGTCCTCGCCGCCGGGCAGGTACTTCAGGTCGAAGTTGGCGTTCATCGGGTGCGGTTCCCAGCCAAGGAACACGACCGGCTCCTCGTTCTTGTAGAAGCGCGAGACCTGCGCCAGCATCCCCTGCTCGGAGCTTTCGACGACATCGAAGTCACCCAGCCCGAACTTGTCCTCTTCGGTGAGGCTCACGAGGTAGGCGTTGCCCTCGTTGCCCGGCTCGATGCCGTAGATCTTGCCGTCGAGCTCGTCCTCGAACTTGGCGATGTCGGCATAGCTCTGCAGGCCGGCCTCGTAGGCGTAGGTCGGCGTGGCAAGCGTGTACTTGGTGCCTTCGAGGTTGACGTTGATCTGCTCGATCTCGCCGCTGTCGAGGTAGGGCGTGATCGCGCTGGTCTGCGCCGGCATCCAGTTGCCGAGGAAGACGTCGACGTCATCGCTTTCCAGCGATGCGAAGGTCACCGGCACCGACAGGACCTTCACGTCCACGTCGTAGCCGAGGCCTTCGAGTACGTGCTTCGCGGTCGCGGTGGTGGTGGTGATGTCGGTCCAGCCCACATCGGACATGATGACACTGTCGCATTGTGCCTGCGCGTGGGCGGCGCCAGCGGCGGCCGTGAGGGCGAGGGCGGAAATGGCATGTTTCAGTTTCATGGATGCTCCCTGATCCTTGGAAGTCGATTTATTGATTGACCAGTCAAACAATGACTGATTATCTCTGCATTGCAACCCTTTTCTCGGGAAAGACCGGATGAACGCGCAGACCCAACGCAGAACGCAACTGATCGAGGCAACGATTCACGAAATCGGTGCCACCGGTACGCTTGCGGTCACGGTGGGCCAGATCGCCAAGCGGGCCGGGGTGTCGGCGGCACTGGCCTTCCACTACTTCGGGGACAAGGACCGCCTGTTCCTGGCCGCGATGCGGCACATCCTTGCGGTCTACGGTGACGAGGTCCGCCGGGGTCTTGCACAGTCGCAGGACCCGCGTGAGCGGCTCGAGACCCTGATCCGCGCCAGTTTCAGCGAGACGAACTTCCGGCGCGACGTGATCGCGACGTGGCTGAACTTCTACGTGCTGGCGCATCGCTCGACCGAGGCGCAACGGCTGCTGGTGATCTACCACCGGCGGCTGCATTCGAACCTCGTGCACGAGCTGCGCCCGCTGGTCGGGGCCAAGGCCCCGGGCGTCGCGCGACGCCTCGCGGCGCTCATCGACGGCATCTACCTGCGATTCGCCCATTTCCCCTCCGACGAGCCCGAGCAGAACGCCTCGGCCCACGTGCTGGCTGCACTGGAAAACGAACTGAGAGCATTGGCATGACGCGACCGAACATCCTTATCCTGATGGTGGACCAGCTGAACGGGACGCTGTTTCCGGACGGCCCCGCCGACTGGCTGCACACGCCGAACCTGCGCCGGCTGGCCGAGCGCTCGGTGCGGTTCCGCAACTGCTACACCGCATCGCCGCTCTGCGCACCGGGGCGGGCGAGCTTCATGTCGGGCGAGCTTCCCTCGGTCACCGGCGTCTACGACAACGCCGCCGAGTTTCCGTCCGATCTGCCGACCTATGCGCATCATCTTCGCCGGGCAGGGTATCACACTTGCCTGTCGGGCAAGATGCATTTCGTCGGGCCCGACCAGCTTCACGGTTTCGAGGAACGCCTGACCACCGACATCTATCCCGCCGACTTCGGCTGGACCCCGGACTACCGCAAGCCCGGCGAGCGCATCGACTGGTGGTATCACAACATGGGCTCGGTCACCGGCTCGGGCGTCGCCGAGATTTCCAACCAGATGGAATACGACGACGAGGTCGCCTACAACGCGACCCGCAAGGTCTATGACCTCGGGCGCCGCAAGGACGACCGCCCGTGGTGCCTGACGGTCAGCTTCACCCACCCGCACGACCCCTATGTCGCGCGCAAGAAATACTGGGATCTCTACGAGGACTGCGAGCACCTGCTGCCCGAGGTGGGCGACCTCGGCTACGAGAACCACGACAAGCACTCGAAGCGCATCTTCGACGCGAACGACTGGCGCAGCTTCAACATCACCGAGGAAGACGTCCGCCGCTCGCGCCGGGCCTATTTCGCCAATATCTCCTATCTCGACGACAAGATCGGCGACATCCTCGAGGCGCTCGAGGGCACCCGGCAGGATGAGGACACGATCATTCTCTTCGTCTCGGATCACGGCGACATGCTTGGCGAGCGCGGCCTTTGGTTCAAGATGTCCTTCTTCGAAGGCTCGTCGCGAGTGCCGATGATGATCTCGGCGCCGGGGCTCGAGCCCGGTCTCTGCGAGACCCCGGTGAGCAACATCGACGTCTGCCCGACGGTCTGCGACCTGGCCGGCGTCAGCATGGACGAGGTGCAGCCCTGGACCGCCGGCGAAACGCTGGTGCCGGTCGCGGGTGGTGCCGCGCGCGGGCCGGTGGCGATGGAATACGCCGCCGAGGCGTCCTATGCGCCGCTCGTCAGCCTTCGCGATGGCCGCTGGAAATACAACCGCTGCGCGCTCGATCCCGACCAGCTCTTCGACCTGGAGAGCGACCCGCACGAGCTGACCAACCTCGCGGCCGATCCTGCCCACGCCGAGACGCTCGAGCGCCTGCGGGCGATGGCTGATGAGCGCTGGGATCTCGACCGCTTCGACGCCGACGTGCGCAAGAGCCAGGCGCGGCGCTGGGTGGTCTACGAGGCGCTGCGCAACGGCTCCTACTACCCGTGGGACTACCAGCCGCTGCAGAAGGCCAGCGACCGTTTCATGCGCAACCACATGGATCTGAACGAGGTCGAGGAAAACGCCCGCTACCCGCGCGGCGAGTGACCGGACCGGACAAGGAACACGACATGGCTTATGACATTCAACCGCGCGCCAGCCACTACGTGGCCGGCGAATACATCGACGATGCCGCGGGTGCCGAGATCCCGGTGATCTACGCTGCCACCGGCGAGCGCGTCGCGACCCTGCACGCCGCGACCCCGGCCATCGTGGAGCGCGCCCTTGCCGCCGCCGAGACGGCGCAGGCGGAATGGGCCACGTGGAGCCCGCGCGAGCGTGGCCGCGTGCTGACCCGTGCCGCCCAGATCATGCGCGAGCGCAACCACGACCTGTCGGTGCTCGAGACCTACGACACCGGCAAGCCGCTGCAGGAGACGCTGGTGGCCGACGCCACCTCGGGTTCGGACGCGCTCGAGTATTTCGGTGGCATCGCTGCCGGGCTCACCGGCGAGCACATCCCGCTGGGCGAGGACTGGGTCTATACCATCCGCGAGCCGCTCGGCGTCTGCGTCGGCATCGGCGCATGGAACTATCCCACCCAGATCGCCTGCTGGAAGGCGGCCCCGGCGCTCGCCTGCGGCAACGCGATGGTGTTCAAGCCCTCCGAGACCACGCCGCTCTGTGCGCTGAAGGTGGCCGAGATCCTGACCGAGGCCGGCGCGCCCGCCGGGCTCTTCAACGTGGTCCAGGGCATGGGCGAGGTCGGCGCTTCGCTGGTGACCGATCCGCGCGTGGCCAAGGTCTCGCTCACCGGCTCGGTGCCTACCGGCCGCAAGGTCTATGCGGCGGCGGCCGACGGCATGAAGCACGTCACCATGGAGCTCGGCGGCAAGTCCCCGATGCTGGTGTTCGACGATGCCGACATCGAGAACGCCGTCGGCGGCGCGATCCTCGGCAACTTCTACTCCAGCGGGCAGATCTGCTCGAACGGCACCCGCGTCTTCGTGCAGAAAGGCATCAAGGAAGCCTTCCTCGCGCGGTTGGCCGAGCGCCTGAAGGGCGCGGTGATCGGCGACCCGCTGGACGAGACTACCAGCTTCGGCCCGATGGTCTCCGAGACGCAGATGACCATCGTGCAGGGCTTCATCGAGAAGGGCATAGCCGAGGGCGCGCGCCTCGTCACAGGCGGCAAGCGCATCGACCGCGACGGCTGGTATCTCGAGCCGACGGTCTTTGCCGATGTCACCGACGACATGACCATCGCGCGCGAGGAGATCTTCGGCCCGGTGATGAGCGTGCTCGACTTCGACACCGAGGAAGAGGGGATCGCCCGCGCCAACGCCACCGAATACGGGCTGTCCGCCGGCGTGTTCACGAAGGACCTCGCACGCGGGCACCGGGTGATCGGCAAGCTGCGCGCCGGAAGCTGCTTCATCAACTCCTACAACGACGCGCCGGTCGAGGCACCGTTCGGAGGGGTGAAGATGTCGGGCGTCGGCCGCGAGAACTCCAAGGCCGCGATCGAGCACTGGAGCCAGATGAAATCCGTCTACGTCCGCATGGGCGATGTGGAGGCACCCTTCTGATGCAAGCCGAATACGTCATCGTCGGGGCGGGCAGCGCCGGCTGTGCCATGGCCTGGCGGCTGGCCGAGGCGGGCAAGCGCGTGCTGGTGATCGAGCACGGCGGCAGCGATGCCGGCCCGCTGATCCAGATGCCCGGGGCGCTCAGCTACCCGATGAACATGAAGCGCTACGACTGGGGCTATGTCTCCGAGCCCGAGCCGCATCTCGGCGGGCGCCAGCTGGCGACCCCGCGCGGCAAGGTGCTGGGCGGGTCGTCCTCGATCAACGGCATGATCTACGTGCGCGGCCACGCCCGCGACTTCGACCACTGGCGTGACCAGGGCGCGACCGGCTGGGGCTACGCCGACGTGGCGCCCTACTTCCAGCGTCAGGAGAACTGGCACGACGGCGGCCATGGCGGCGATCCGGACCTGCGCGGCACCGACGGGCCGCTGCACGTCAGCCGCGGGGCCCGCGCGAACCCGCTCACGCAGGCCTTCGTCGAGGCCGGCCGGCAGGCCGGCTACCCGGTGACCGACGATTACAACGGCCACCAGCAGGAAGGCTTCGGTCCCTACGACATGACCGTCTGGAAGGGCGAGCGCTGGTCGGCGGCCCGGGCCTATCTGCGCCCGGCCCTGAAGCGCGAGAACTGCGACCTCGTGCGGGCGCTGGCGCGTCGCGTGGTGATCGAGGACGGCCGCGCCGTGGGCGTCGAGATCGAGCGCGGCGGCAAGGTCGAGGTGATCCGCGCCGAGGCCGAGGTGATCCTCGCCGCCTCGTCGCTGAACTCGCCCAAGCTGCTGATGCTGTCGGGCATCGGCCCGGCGGCGCATCTCGCCGAGCACGGCATCGAGGTCGTCGCCGACCGGCCGGGCGTGGGCCAGAACCTGCAGGATCACCTCGAGCTCTACATCCAGGCGGCGGCAAGCCGGCCGGTGAGCCTCTTCAAGTACTGGAACCTGCTGGGCAAGGCCTATGTCGGGGCGCGCTGGCTGTTCACGAAGTCGGGGCCGGGCGCGTCGAACCAGTTCGAGAGCGCGGGCTTCATCCGTTCGGAGGCGGGCGTCGACTACCCGGACATCCAGTATCACTTCCTGCCGATCGCGGTGCGCTACGACGGGCAGGTCGCGGCCGAGGGCCATGGCTTCCAGGCCCACGTCGGGCCGATGCGCAGCCCCTCGCGCGGCGAGGTCACGCTGCGGTCGTCCGATCCGAAGGACGCGCCGCGCATCCTGTTCAACTACATGGCGCACGAGAAGGACTGGTCGGATTTCCGCAAGTGCATCCGGCTCACCCGCGAGATCTTCGCGCAGGAGGCGTTCCGCCCCTACTACAAGCACGAGATCCAGCCGGGCGCCGACTGCCAGAGCGACGACGAGCTCGACGACTTCATCCGCCAGCACGTGGAGAGCGCCTATCATCCCTGCGGCACCGCCCGCATGGGCCGGGCCGACGACCCGATGGCCGTGGTCGACCCCGAGACCCGGGTGATCGGGGTCGAGGGGCTGCGGCTTGCCGACAGCTCGATCTTTCCGCGCATCACAAACGGCAACCTCAACGCACCGTCGATCATGGTGGGCGAGAAGGCGTCGGACCACATCCTCGGCAAGGCGCCGCTGCCGCCGAGCAACGTGGCGCCCTGGATCAACCCCGACTGGGAGATCTCGCAGCGCTGACTGTTCCTGCATCACGAGACCGGAACACGCCGGGGCCGCAGCGCCCCGGCGTTTTCGTGTCCGGTGCCCCGCTGGCAGCTTCGGGCGCGCCGCGTTATGGACTGGGGGCGCCCATCCCAAGGAGCCCGCCGCATGGATCTTTTCGACGCCTCTTCCTCGGGCCGCCGCCGCCCGCTCGCCGACGTGCTGCGCCCGGAAACGCTTGACGACGTGATCGGGCAGGGGGCGCTCGTGGCCCCGAACTCGCTGCTGCGCCGTCGCATCGCGGCGGATGCGCTGGGCAGCCTGTTGCTCTACGGCCCGCCGGGGATCGGCAAGACCTCGATCGCGCGCGCCGTGGGCAACATGCTGGGCAAGGAGTTCCGGGTGCTGCACGCGGCGGGCGTTCGGGTCTCGGACATCCGCAAGATCGCCGACGAGGCGCGCATCCGCCCGGTGCTGATGTTCGTGGACGAGGTGCACCGGCTGTCCGCCACGCAGGCCGACGACCTGCTGACCATCTGCGAGGACGGCACCACCGACTTCATCGGCGCCACCACCGAGAACCCCTATCATGCCATTCCCAAGGCGCTGATCTCGCGTTCGCAGGTGCTCAAGCTCGAGCCCCTCTCGATCGACGACATGGAAGAGGTGATCCGCCGCGGGCTCGCGCATCTTGCCGCGAACGGCATCGAGGTGACGCTTGCGCCCGAGCAGCTGCGGCTCATCGCCGGCCGGTCGGGCGGCGACGCGCGGCGCGCCCTGACGACGCTGGAAAGCCTTGCGGTCGGGCATGGTGACGGGCCGGTCGAGATCACCGAGGCGATGATCGAGGAAGTCTACGCGGCCGCCCCCGTGAATTTCGACCGCACCGGGGACCAGCACTACGATGTCACCTCGGCCTTCGTGAAATCCATGCGCGGCTCGGATCCGGACGCCACGCTGCACTGGCTGGCGGTGCTCATCCATGCCGGTGAAGACCCGCGCTACATCGCGCGCCGCATCATGATCCACGCCTCCGAGGACGTGGGCCTTGCAGACAACACCGCGCTGCAGACGGCGGTCGCGGCGGCGCAGGCGGTCGAGATGATCGGCTACCCGGAGGCGCAGATCATCCTTTCCCACGCAGCGCTGCACGTCGCCCGCGCGCCCAAGTCGACCTCGGCCTGCGCCGGGATCGGTGCGGCGCTCTCCTACGTGCAGAGCGCGCCGCAGATGAGCGTGCCGCTGCACCTGCGCGATGCGCATTACGCCGGCGCCGCGAAGCTCGGGCACAAGGGCTACCGGCTGCCGCACAACGATCCGCGCGGCTGGGTCGATCAGGAATATGCCACCGGCATCGTGCGGGGGCAGTTCTACCAGAGCGACGCCCGCGAGGCGCCGACCTTCGAGAAGCGCGCCGACGAGCACTGGGCGCGCGTCACGGGGCGGATGCCGCCGCGCCGGTTCTGACGCGGCGGCAGGACGTCAGGCCGCGCCCGGAGTGTCCTCGGCAGAGGCCGCTTCGGCCTGCTGGCGCAGCGCGTTCTCGACGGCAAGCTCGGCCATGCGCATGATCGCCTCGCGGCTGTTCGCGGCGGCGATGAACAGGCCCTTGTGGCAGAACTTCGCGCCGGGCACGCCCGAGGCCTCCTCGAGCGCCTCGCCCGACAGCCCGCCCCATTCGGCGGGAAGGTCGGCGCGCTGCTCGTAGCCCTCGTCGGACAGGCGGATGCCGCCCAGCGTCCAGTCGTCGCCGCCACGCGGGGTGACGACGAAAAGCAGGTGGTCGGCCTCGGCCTTGTCGATGCCCGATCGGAACGGCATTCCGCGCGGCAGCTCGAGGATGCGGCCCTCTCCGGCATCGGCGATGGCCTGCGCGACAAGCCCCTCGGCCCGGCGCTTGGCGGCGCTGCGGGCAACGCGCGCATCGACGAACTGGCGGGCGATCTCGACCGCGGCGCGGAAGGCGCGGATCTCGCCCTCGGGGTCGTCGTCGTCGAACACCGGCTTGAGCGTCTCGATCAGCCCCGGCAGCGTCAGCGCCGACAGCGGGCCCGCCTCGGACAGGCTCACGGTGCCGTTGTCGACCTGGTCAACCGGCAGCACGAAGGTCTTCTCGAAGGAGGCGTGCAGCTTGTCGAGATGCTCTTCGGGCACGCCGCTGGCACGCAGGTAGTCGTGGCCGAAGTGCAGCCAGACCAGACCGAACGAGCTGTAGGGCGTGCCGTCCTCGCGCTGCGGCGCTTCGCGCTGGTGGTGGTCGTAGACGTGCGCCTCGGGGTCGTAGGTGCCGCCGACGTCGTAGATGACGCGGTCCTCGGCCGGCGCGAGCCACTCGGGCGCGCGGGTGCGCACGACCTCGGCCTCGGGGAAGAGGCGGGTGAGGATGACCGTCGAGAGGACTTCATCGGCGTGGAAGCCGCCGGAATGCGTGACGAGATAGCTGGGAGACATGGAGATGCGCCGTTTCCTGGGAGAATTTCGCACCTCCTAGGCTGCCGGGGCAGGGGGGATCAAGGGGGCGCGCCTCTCGGGACGCGCGCCTCCCGGCGTCGTGGATCACTCGGGCCCTTCGACCTCGAGGGTGACGGCCGCATACCAGTCGGCCACGGCGCGGATCGCCTCGTCGGTCATCTCGGCGGCGATCTCGGTCATGATCGGATGCTTGCGCTTGCCGCTTCTGAACGCCTTGAGCTGGGTGTCGATGTAGATGTTGACCTCGCCCGCGAGGTTCGGAGCGTCGAGCGCCTGCGAGATGCCCGTGGCGCCGTGGCAGGAGACGCAGGCCTCGGGCGCGTCGCTTTCGTTGACGCCTTCGGGCAGCGTGGCCGATGCCGTATGTGCCGCGTACCACGCGGCGACATCCGAGATCTGCTGCGCGGTCAGGCCGGCGGCCACGACCGACATCATCTCGTGCTCGCGCGCACCGCTCTTGAAGGCCATCAGCTGCGCCTCGAGATACGCCTCGGGCTCGCCGCCGATGTTGGGCGCGATGGGGATCTGCGCGATCCCGTCGAGCCCGTGGCAGGTGCGGCACATGTTGGCGACCTTGCGCCCGGCGGCGGGGTCGTCCGCCGCCGCCGGGGTGGCCCCGGCGAGCATCAGCCCGCCGAGGATGGTGAGTGCCGCGCGCCTCATTCGGACGCGGGCGCCGGGTTGTAGGCGATCCGCCAGATCGCCCCTGCGAAGTCGTCGGACACCAGCATGGAGCCGTCCTTGAGGAAGGCGATGTCCATCGGCCGGCCCCGGTATTCGCCGGTCTCCTCGTTGAGCCAGCCGTCGGCGAAGACCTCGGTCCCGGCGGCGTTGCCCTCTTCGTCGAGCGCGGTGAACATCACCCGCGCGCCGATCGGCGTAGTGCGGTTCCACGAGCCGTGCTGCGCCGAGAAGATCCCGCCCTGGTACTTCTCGGGGAAGGACGAGCCCTCGTAGAAGCGCATTCCGAGATCGGCGGCATGTGCCTGCATCTCGACCTGCGGTTCGGTGAACGACACGCCCTCGGGGCGCGGCACGTTCTTGTAGTCGGGGATCTCCACCCGGCCGTTGGTCCACGGGAAGCCGAAGTGCTGCCCGGCCTCGGTCTGGCGGTTCAGCTCGCCCGGCGGGATGTCGTCGCCCATGCCGTCGACCTGGTTGTCGGTGAACCACAGGTCGCCGTTCGCCGGGTTGAAGTCATGCCCGACCGAGTTGCGGATGCCGCGTGTGTAGACCTCGCGACCGGTGCCGTCGGTGTTCATCCGGATGATGCCGCCAATGCCGGTCTTGTCGTACATCTCGACCTTGTCCTTGGGCTGCACGTTGTGCGGCTGGCCGAGCGAGACGTAGAGCTTGCCGTCGGGCCCGATACGGCAGACCCGCGCGGTGTGGTTGAAGCTCTCTTCCTCGGCCGGGATCAACTCGCCCTTGGGCACCACCACGCCGACCGCCGGGTCCGGTCCCTCGAAGAAGAACTCGGCCGCCGGGAAGGTCAACACGCGGTTGCGCTCGGCGATGTAGAGGAAGCCGTCAGGCGAGAAGCAGGGGCCGTTGGGCACGTCGAAGGTGATCGAGGGTGCGAAGTCGAAGACCTCGTCGGCGACGCGGTCGCGGTCACGGTCGACCACCGACCAGACCTTGTCCTTGCGGGTGCCGACGAAGGTCACGGTGCCCTGCGGTGCCACCGCCATCGAGCGCGCGTCGGGCACCACGGCGTAGAGGCTGACCTCGAAGCCGTCGGGGACGTTGATGTGCTCGAGGATCGCCTTCAGCGACTCGGCGCGCTCGCCCTCCTGGTCGATGTTGGTGAAGGTCGCGTCGGTGCGCTGCATGTTGGACAGCTTGTCCATGTTGTCCTGCGCGAGCACCGGCGTCGCGCAGATCGTTCCGAGCATCAGGCTCGCAATCAGCTTTCGGGTCTTCATCATCTCTCCTCCCTAATAGGTCCCGGCCTGCGTATTGTTGTCGCATTGTCCGGCGGCCATATGCGGAGAGTTCAAGACCGCGTGTGTCGTGTCAATTGATTCGATATGCATACATTGGGATGTATCGGTATTTCTTCTATATGCCGAAGCGGGTCGGGGATGCGCGAGGAAACGCTTGAAACCCAGTTTGAGGTGCGGGATTTACTCTGCTTATCAAGTTTTTGATGTGAGTCTGGAGCGATTTGTCCGGTAGCCGTGTCGGCGCGATCGGAAATTAACTTGAGAATTATCGCGGCGGAAATTCAGGAATTCGGCGCAGAATAAAATCGGCGCCTCTCCTGTAATAGAGGGCGATTTCGGTGGATATGAGGCCCGAGAATTAAGGGCCGAAATATTTCCGCTGATCCGTGCGCTTTTCCGGGTTTGCGACGGGATGCGGATGGCGCAGGCCCCCGCCGGAGCGGGGGCCCGTTTCACGTTTCAGCCGTAGATCAGCCGCGGCAGCCAGGTGATGATCTCGGGAAAGACCATGCAGAGCACGAGGCCCACGATCTGCAGCGCGAGGAACGGCAGGGCCGACTTGAAGATGTCGGTCATCGGGATCTCCGGCGGCGCCACCCCCCGCAGGTAGAAGAGCGCGTAGCCGAAGGGTGGCGACAGGAAGCTCATCTGCATGTTCACGAGGTAGAGCACCCCGAACCACAGCACGAGATCCTCGGGACTCGACAGTCCGAAGGCCGCAGCCCCCAGCGCCTTGATGATCGGCACGAAGATCGGCACGCAGAGCAGCAGGATGCCCACCCAGTCGAGGAACATGCCCAGGATCACCAGCAGGATCTGCATCAGGATCAGGATGCCCCACGGTCCGAGCCCGGTCGCCGCCAGTGCGTCCTGCACGAACTGCTGCCCGCCCTCTAGCACGTAGAGACCGACGAAGATCGTGGCGCCGAACATGATCCAGATGACCATGGCCGAGGCCTTGAGCGTCGTGGTGCAGGCCTCGCGGACCGTCGGCCAGTCGAGCTTGCGGTGAATGGCGGCCACTATGAAGGCGCCGAAGGTGCCGATGCCGGCGGCCTCCACCGGCGTCGCGACACCGGAGAAGATGATGCCCAGTACCACCACGACCAGCGTGATCGGGGCGGCCATCTTGCCGACGAGCTGCAGTTTCTCGCGATGCGAAATCCGCTCCTCGACCGGGATCGCCGGCCCAAGCGACGGGTTGATGTAGCAGCGCATGGTCACGTAGAGGATGTACATCCCCGACAGCAGCAGGCCCGGGATGACCGCGCCGATGAACAGCTCGCCCACCGATTGCTCGGCCACCACCGCGTAGATGATGGCAAGGATCGACGGCGGGATCAGGATCCCGAGCGTGCCACCGGCCATGATCGAGCCCATCGCGATCTTGGGGTCATAATGCCGCTTCAGCATCGCCGGCAGCGCGATGATGCCCATCGTCACCACCGCCGCGCCGATGACGCCGACCATCGCGGCAAGGATCGTCGAGGCGATGATCGTGGCCGAGGCCAGCCCGCCCTTCACCCCGCCGAGGACCTTGTAGATCACGTCGAACATGTCGTTGATGATCCCCGCCCTCTCGAGCATCGCCGCCATGAAGATGAACAGCGGGATGGCCGAGAGCTGGTAGTTCGTCATCAGCGGAAAGATCCGGCTGGGCACGATGTTGAGCGCGCGGGCGTCGCCCAGCACGAAGAGGAACACGCAGGCAAGACCGCCGGTGACGAAAGCGAGCGGCAGGCCCGCCATCAGCAGCGCCAGCAGCGAGCCGAACATGATGAGCGTCAGCCACTCGATTCCGATGTCGATACCCATGCTCAGTTCCCCCGCGCGATTTCACGGATGTCTTTCGACAGTTTCGAGATGCCCTGCAGCACGAGCAGCAGGCCGCCGATCACCATGACCCATTTCATCGGCCAGAGCGGCACCTCCCATTCGTTGAAGCTGATCTCGCCCCAGCGGATGTTCGGATCGGTCCACTGGTTCAGGCCCCAGCCGCCGACCATCTCGCCGAACGAGATCTGTCCGCGTGCCCAGTCCGAGACCACGGCATTGCCCGAGGGCACCGCGATGGCGTCCATGGCGAAGATCCAAGAGGTCACCAGGAGGGTGCCCGCGAAGATGAAGAAGAAGATCGAGGTGAGCAGGTCGACCCATGCCTTGTTCGGCCGCGACATCGGTGCGTAGAAGATGTCGACCCGGACGTGGCTCTCGGTGAGCATCGCGTAGGCCCCGGCGATCAGGTACTGCATCCCGAACATGAGATACATCGCCTCGTGCGCCCAGTTGGTGGGCGAGCCGAAGACGTAGCGCGCGATCACCTCGTAGTAGTAGACGAAGACCGCGATCACCGCCCAGTAGGCGACGAACTCGCCGCAGAACAGCGACAGCCGGTCGATCCAGTTCTCGGCGTATTCGCTGTCGTGCTTGGGGCCTTCCTCGTCCTCGGCCTCGCGCAGGGCGCGCTCGGCCTCCGACACCTCTTCGTGCAGCGGCAGGGCGGCATTGGCCCGTCGCACCAGCATCGGCAGCAGGATCATGTCGATCAGCAGCAGCGCAAGCAGCAGGTAGAGCGCGTAGCCCGCCGCGTTGTCCCAGAAGGCGCGCGTGGCAGCGGCCTCGTCGCGCAGCGGGGTGATCTCCTCCACCGTGGCGCGCGCGTCGGTGACGCGGGTTTCGCCCTTGGAGATCGTGTCCTGCGCCCGTTGCAGGCGCCGCTCGGCGCTCTTGAGCGCGAACGAGCCCGCCTCGGCCTCGTCGACCGCGGCCTCGAGGTCGGCCAGGCTGGCCTGCGCCTCGGTCACCCGCTCTTCCTCGCGATCAAGCGTGCGCTCGGCGACCCGGATCTGGTTGGCGTAGGTCGAGAGCACCGTCCGGGCGTCATGCGTCTGGTTGTTCGCGAAGAGGATGAACAGGAAGATCGGCAGGTAGATGAGCCCCCACAGGCTCTTGAGGTAGAAGCGGTGCAGGCCGAGGATGCCGCCGGTGACGGCGATCATGTAGGCGAGCGGCAGCGTGTAGCGTTTCTCTTTCGGCTGCGGACGGCGCGAGAGCACCATCGCGATGACCGGGAAGACGATCAGTCCGACCCAGTACAGCCAATGCGGCAGCGTGAAGCTGAGACCCGGCATTGCGGTCCTCGTTGATTGGCATTGCATGAGAGCCGCCCGGCGCGCAGGCCGGGCAGCGGATCGGGGGCTGGATGTCGAGCGAAGCTCAGAGCTTCAGTTCGAGCCCCTCTGTGAGTGCGGGATCGACGTAGCCCAGCGAGCCGGACATCATGTAGTCGAGCTGGATCTTGAAGACCCGGGCCGCGTTCGGATCGCGGTTCGCGTAGTCGAACCAGATCGGCACGGCGACCTCGGTCATCAGGTCCACGTCGTCCTGGCTGAGCCGGGTCACCTCGGTGCCGTCTTCCTCGAACTTCGACCAGGCCTCCTGGTCGGCCTTCTGGATCGCGGCGTAATGCATGTCGGAGTAGACATGCGTCTCCATCTCGACGAACTGCTTCATCTGCGGCGACAGCGCGTCCCAGGCGGACTGGCCCACGGTGATGTCCATGATGTCGACCGGCTGGTAGAGCGACATGAAACCCGGCGGGCCCATGACGATGTAGCTGGTCACCTGGCTGAACCCGAGCGCGTAGTTGACCGCCGGGCCCACGTAGTCCGCCACGTCGATCGTGCCCTTCTCGAGCGCCGGGAAGATCTCCGAGCCCGGAAGAACCGTGGTCTCGGCGCCGATGGCGTTGAAGACCTCGGCCACCATGCCGCCGGGCAGCCGCATCTTGCGGCCCGCGAAGTCGTCGATCGAGCGGATCGGCACCTTCGAGTGGATGATGTTCGCGTCGTGGTGCACTGGGCCCACGAAGTGCATGCCCTGCGCCTTGTAGAGCTCGCGCGCGATGTCGATGCCGCCAAGCCCGTAGTAGAACGTGTCGAACTCGGAGGGCTGGCGCAGGCCGAGCGGGATCGACGTCAGGAACGTCGCCGCAGGGATGATGCCCTGCGCGTAGATGGTGAACGGGTTCACCGCGTCGAGCACGCCGTTCTTCACCGCGTCATACAGCTGGAAGTCACCGACGACGTCGTTGGCACCGAATGGTGTAAAGGCGAGCTCCCCTCCCGTCTTTTCAACAATCGTCGCGCACCAGTCCTTGAAGATCTGCAGGCCGGCGCCGCCGGGCCAGCTTGTCTGGATCTTCCATGTGGTGCCTGCTGCCTGCGCCGAGGCAATGTGCGGCGCCGCGAGGGTTGCGGCACCCGCGCCAGCGATCGCGCGGAGCGCATGGCGCCGCGTGGTCCTTTGGTTGGTCATGTATCTCCTCCCTTTATGACCGGACCGCGGGCGCTGGTCGTTGCCGGTGCCCCCGACCCGATGGAAGGTAGCTTAACGTGAATATGTAAAATTGGTAATAAAATTTTGCCGGTTTTGAATATGTCCGCCGGAACCGATCCTTTGGTCGGTGTTCTTGGCCGTGCAGGCGCTCAAGACAGGGGCAAACCGGCACGGCACCGGGGGTGACGTGAGCATGGCAGGTCGGATTCGTAAGGGGAAAGGGCCCGTGCTCAGCTCGCGTGCTCGGCGATCTGTGCGCGGCACCAGGTCTCGATGGCGGAGGCGTCTTCGGGCAGCTCTTCGGCCAGGCCCTCGGCAAAGGAGAGGAAGGCCTCGACGTTGCTCGGGCCGACCGCCGTCAGCACAGGGATACCCGCGGCCAGTGCTTCGCCGATCACCGGGCGGAAGCCGCGGCCATCGGCCTCCTGCTTGCCGAACTTGTTCACGATCAGAAGAGCGGCCCCGTCGCGCAGGCTGGCACTCACCAGCCCCACCGCCCGCTCGAGTCCGTCCGGATCGAGCCGGCAGCCGCGCGACAGCGCCCCGAGGTTCTGGCTGATGCGCACCACGTCGAAACCGCTGAGAACATGCAGGTCCATCATGCACTTGGTGTCCGGGCCGGTCTCGACGTTGATCTGCACCGCGCCCGCCAGCCTGACCCCGCCATCGCGCAGCCGCGCGGCCACCTCGCGGATCAGGACATCGCTCGCCCCACGGCCCTGCGGCACCACGTAACCCAGCATCCTCAACCCCTTGCAACTCGTCCGGGCAGCCTACAAGATGCCCCCCGCGCAGGCCAGAGGAGGTATCGCTTCGTGATCGCACCCGAGTTTCCCCTGCTCCCCGATCCGTCCGACCCGCGCCTCACGCGGCGTGTCACCGGCACCGACCAGACCGGCGCCGAGACCGAGCTTTCGGTGGTCGAGGAACGCCCCCTGACCATCTATCTCAACCGTCAGGAGATCGTCACCGCGATGACCATCGGGGACTATCCCGAGTATCTCGCGCTGGGCTTCCTGCGGAACCAGGGGATGCTGCGCCCCGACGACGTGGTGACCGCCGTCGACTACGACGACGAGATCGAGACCGTCGTGGTGCGCACCGAGCGCGAGACCTCATACGAGGAGAAGGTGCAGAAGAAGACCCGCACCAGCGGCTGTGCCGTGGGCACCGTCTTCGGCGACATGATGGAGGGGCTCGAGGGGCTCGTGCTGCCGCAGACGCAGGTGCGGTCAAGCTGGCTCTACAAGCTGGCGCGCGAGATCAACACCACGCCCTCGCTCTACCTCGAGGCCGGGGCCATCCACGGCACCGTGCTCTGCCAGCAGGACCGCCCGCTGGTCTACATGGAGGACGTCGGCCGCCACAACGCGGTGGACAAGATCGCCGGCGTGCTCTTCCGTCACGACATCCCGGCGGACGACAAGATCCTCTATACCACCGGGCGGCTGACCTCGGAGATGGTCATCAAGACCGCGCTCATGGGCATTCCGGTGCTCGCCTCGCGCTCGGGCTTCACCGCCTGGGGCGTCGAGATCGCGCGGCAGGTCGGGCTGACCTGCATCGGCCGGATGCGCGGGCAGCGCTTCGTCTGTCTCTCGGGCGAGGATCGGCTGCTGCGCGACGTCGACCCCGCAAGTGTCCCGGACGAGGATCGCAAGGCGCGCCGGAAGGCCTCGGCATGAGCGCGGCGCCGCTGCAACAGCCGCTCGGCGTGATCCTTGCCGGCGGCCGCGCCACCCGCATGGGCGGGGGCGACAAGGGGCTGCTCGAGGTGGGCGGCCAGCGCCTGCTGTCGCGGGTGATCGAACGGTTCGCGCCGCAGGTGGCGGGGCTCGCGCTCAACGCCAACGGCGATGCCGGGCGCTTCGCCGAGTTCGGACTGCCGGTGCTGCCCGACAGCCTGCCCGACTATCCCGGTCCGCTCGCGGGGGTGCTCGCCGGGCTCGACTGGGCGGCGGAGCAGGGGGCCGACAGCATCGTCACCGTGGCCGCCGACACGCCGTTCTTTCCCTGCGACCTGGTCTCGCACCTGCTGCTCGCCGCCGAGGGGCGCCCGCACCTGCTGGCGCTCGCCGCCACGCCGCGCGACGGCAGCGAGCTGAAATCGGGCGGCAGGCTGAACCGGCACCCGACCTTCGGCCTCTGGCCGGTCGCTCTGCGCGACGACCTGCGCGCCGCGCTGGACGAGGGGCTGCGCAAGGTGGTGCTCTGGACCGATCGGCACGACGCCGGAGAGGCGGTCTTCCCGGTGATCGGCTTCGACCCGTTCTTCAACGTCAACACGCCCGAGGACCTCGCCCGGGCCGAGGCGCTGATCGCATGAGGCTCTACGGCGTCACCGGCTGGAAGAACGCCGGCAAGACCGGCCTGATGGAGCGGCTTGTCTCCGAGATCTCGGCGCGCGGGCTCAGGGTCTCGACCGTCAAGCACGCCCACCACGACACCGACATCGACCAGCCGGGCCGCGACAGTCACCGCCACCGCGAGGCGGGCGCCCGCGAGGTCATGCTGGCCACGCCGCACCGCTGGGCGCTGATGCACGAGCTGCGCGGCGCGGACGAGCCGCCGCTGGCGGAGCTGCTGCAGCGGCTCTCGCCGGTCGACCTGGTGCTGGTCGAGGGCTACAAGGGCGCGCCGCATCCGAAGATCGAGGCGCACCGCCAGGAGACCGGCAAGCCGCTGCTTGCCACGCGCAACGATACGATCCGCGCGGTGGCCGCCGACAGCGCGGTCGAGACGACGCTGCCCTGCTTCGATCTCGACGATACCGCCGCCATCGCCGATTTCATCCTGCGCGAGGTGGGCGCATGAGCTTCGACACCTTCGTCGTCGTGGACTGGTCCGGCGCGGCGTCGCCTACGCCCGCGCGCCCGTCGAAAGACGCCATCTGGATCGGCATCGCCGGCGCTGGCGCGCAGGAGGTCGAGACGCAGTATCACCGCACCCGACACGCCGCGACCGACGCGCTGGCCGCGCTCTTCGAGGCCGAGACCGCCGCCGGGCGGCAGGTCATCGCGGGCTTCGACTTCCCCTTCGCCTATCCCCGGGGCTTTGCCCGCGCGGTCTGCGGCTCGGACGATCCGCTGGCGCTGTGGGAGGCCATCGCGGCGCGTATCGAGGACGCGCCCGACAATGCCAACAACCGGCTCGACGCGGCGGCCGCGCTGAACCGCCTGTTTCCGGGCAACGGTCCGTTCTGGGGCAACGGGCTGGCGCGCGAGATCGCCGACCTGCCGCGCAACAAGCAGGGCTACGCCAACGGCTTTGCCGAGCGGCGCGCCTGCGACGGTGTCCCCGGGGCGCAGCCGGTCTGGAAGCTCGCGGGCGCGGGCTCGGTCGGCTCGCAGGCGTTGCTCGGCATTCCGCGGCTGCAGTCGCTGCGCGCCCGTTTCGGGCGCTCGATCGCGGTGCGCCCCTTCGAGACGCATGACGCGGCCATCACGCTGGTCGAACTCTTTCCCTCGCTCATCGCCGGAAGCGTCGCGGCGCTGGCCGAGCCCGACGAGATCCGCGACCGGGCGCAGGTGCGGGTGCTCGCCGGCGCGCTCAGGGCGCTGGACCCGGCGCAGCTCGATACCATGGCCCGCGAAGGCGACCCGGAAGAGGGCTGGATCTTCGGCCTCGGTCACGAGGCGGCGCTCGAGGCCGCCGCGCGTGAGGCGCAGGCCCCGGAAGAGTTGGTCCCGCCGCGCCTGCGAGACGATTGTTTCGCCATGCCGCAGGGCGTGTCCTGGGTGCCGGTGGACGAGGCGCTGTCGCGGCTTCGCGCGGCGCTGCACCCGGTGACGGGGATCGAGACGCTGCCGCCGGCAAGGGCCGCCGGCCGGGTGCTGGCGCAGGACGCTGTGGCGCGGCGCTCGAACCCGCCGCGTCCGAATTCCGCCGTCGACGGCTACGGTTTCGCCCATGCCGCCACGCGCGAGGGGGTGAACCGCCTGCCACTGGTCGCCGGGCGCGCCGCCGCCGGGCAGCCGCATGACGCCGCCGTGCAGGCAGGCTCGGCGATCCGAATCCTGACCGGCGCGATCCTGCCCGAGGGCGTCGATACTGTCGTGCTGGAAGAGGACACCGCCACCGACGGCGCCACCGTCGCCTTCGACGGTCCGGTGAAGCCGCGCGCCAACACCCGCGAGGCGGGCGAGGATGTCTCGGAAGGCACCACCGCGCTGACCGCCGGCCATCGCCTGCGGGCACCCGATCTCGCGCTGCTCTCGGCGCTGGGCGTGGCCGGGGTCTCGGTGCACCGCCCGCTGCGGGTGGGGGTGCTGTCGACCGGCGACGAGATCGTGCCGGCGCCCGACAGTCCCGCCGCACCGCACCAGATCTACGACGCGAACCGCCCGATGCTGCTGTCGCTGGCCGAGGGCTGGCATTATCAGCCCGTCGATCTCGGTCACGCGCCGGACGACCCGGACGAGATCGCGGCGCGGCTGTCGCAGGGCGCGCGCGACGCGGATGTCATCCTGACCTCGGGCGGCGCCTCGGCGGGCGACGAGGATCACGTCTCGGCGCTGCTGCGATCACGCGGCACGCTCACCAGCTGGCGCATCGCGTTGAAGCCGGGGCGGCCCCTGGCGCTTGCCATGTGGGACGGCACGCCGGTCTTCGGCCTGCCGGGCAACCCGGTCGCGGCGCTGGTCTGCGCGCTGGTCTTCGCGCGCCCTGCGTTTTCGCTGATGGCGGGGGCGGGCTGGCAGGAGCCCTGCGGCTTCACCGTGCCGGCTGCTTTCTCCAAGCGCAAGAAACCGGGCCGCCGCGAATACCTCCGGGCCCGTCTCGACGCGCAGGGCGCGGCCGAGGTCTTCCGGTCCGAGGGCTCGGGCCGGATCAGCGGGCTGAGCTGGGCCGACGGGCTGGTCGAACTGCCCGATGGCGCGGTCGAGGTCACGCCCGGCACCCCGGTGCGCTACATTCCCTACGCCTCCTTCGGGCTGGTCTGAGCGTGGCTCAGCCCTTGCGGATCAGGTAGACCTGCGCGCCGTCTTCCTCGGCAGTGGCGAGCAGCGCGTGCCCGGCCTCGGCGCAGAAATGCGGCACGTCGATCACCGCCGCCGGGTCGTCGGCCAGCACGCGCAGCACCTCGCCGGACCCGAGCGCCTGCAGCCGCTTGCGGGCCTTCAGGACGGGCAGGGGGCAGAGCAATCCGCGCGCGTCGAGCTCCTGCTGCCATGTGATGTCGTCGGCGCTGGTCCCGGTCATTCCGAATCCTCCACCGAGCCATGCACAGCGAACTGGTCGAGCGCCGCTTCGGGCGCCTCGATCACGCGGTAGGCCTCGCGGACGCCGGCATCGGTCAGCTCACGGGCAACGGTGAGCAGCGTGTTGGGCGCGTGCTCGTCGCAGAGGTCGGCCATCTGGGCCAGCTCCTCGGCGGCGACGGGGCGGGCCACCTCGACCGAGGGCGCGCCATACCACTGCACGAAATGCTCGGCGAGCAGGTCGGTCAGCGCGGTCATCTCGGCGGGCTGGATCTCGGTTACCGCGACGAAGGTGACGCGGCCGCCGGTCTCGATCCCGAACCAGCCGTTGGCAAAGGCCTGCCGGGCCTTGCCCTCGAGGTCGCTCCGGGTCCAGTTCGAGAACTCGAAGCCGCCCGAGATGCACCACTCGCCGGTGCGCGCCGGGCTGGCGTAGACGCGCATGTCGCTTTCGTCGAAATGGGTCGCGCGGGCCAGTTTCATGGGGCCTCCTCCAGAAGCGTGGTCAGCGGGATGACGTCGGTGCCGTCCTCGGTGCGCAGGAGCATTCCGAACGCCTCGTCGACGCCGAGGAAGGTGCCGCTCCGGCCGTCCTGCACGACATCCTCGCCGATGCCATGCGCGAGCCCGCGCCATTCGGCGTGCAGCGGGCGGCCGCCCTCGTCTTCCCAGCGGTTGATCCAGTTGAGGGTGTGCCGGGCCCATGCCTCGACCAGCGCGGGCGGCTGCACGTCTGCGCACCCCTCGGCGTAAAGCGCGGTCTGGTCGGGGGTGTCGCCGGGCCGGTCGCTCGCCGGCAGCAGCGGCAGGGTGAAGCCCACCACCAGCCACGCCGGCACCGCCTGCGGGTCGTGGTCCGAGGCGAAGACCCGGAACCGCCCGCAGGCCGCGCCGTTCACGAGAATGCCGCCGGACCAGTCGAGATGCACCGAGACCTCGGGCGGGGCCAGCACGCCAAGCGCATTCTGGAAGCCCACGCCGCAGACCGGCAGCATCGCCATGGCCTGTTGCAGCGGCACCTCGGGGGCGAAGACCAGCGCGCCCTGCACCACGTCGGGGGCAGCACGCCAGGCCACCAGCCCGGCGTCGCAGCCCGCGGCTGCCCGCATGCAGGCGTGCTCGAGCGCGTCGGTCGTGACCTCTTCGCCCCAGAGCAGCGGCGGGAAGCTCAGCTCGGTGGTGCTCATGCGACGCCCTGCGCCACAAGGGCGCTCGCGACATCGTGGAAGGCCTTTGCCCGCGTGCCGTCGGGCTCGCTTACCACGATGGGCGCACCGCCGTCGCCGCCCAGACGGATCTGCAGGTCAAGCGGAACCTCGGCCAGCAGCGGCACGCCGAGCTTCGCGGCCTCGGCGGCGACGCCGCCATGCCCGAAGACATGTTCCTCGTGGCCGCAGCTCGAGCAGATGTGGGTCGACATGTTCTCGATCATGCCGAGCAGCGGCACGTTCATCTGGCGGAACATGTCGATGCCCTTGCGCGCATCCAGAAGCGCCACGTCCTGCGGCGTGCTGACGACGATGGCGCCATCGACCTGCGCCTTCTGGCTCAGTGTCATCTGCACGTCACCGGTGCCCGGCGGCAGGTCGACGAGCAGCACGTCGAGCGCGCCCCATTGCACTTGAGTCAGCATCTGCTGCAGTGCCCCCATGAGCATCGGGCCACGCCAGACCACCGCCTGGTCCTCGTTGGTCATCAGCCCGATCGACATCATCGTGACGCCGTGGTTGCGCAGCGGCAGGATGGTCTTGCCGTCGGGGCTGGCCGGACGGCCCGACACCCCGAGCATGCGCGGCTGCGACGGCCCGTAGACGTCGGCGTCGAGCAGCCCGACGCGGCGCCCCTGCTGCGCCAGCGCGCAGGCGAGGTTCGCCGCAACGGTCGACTTGCCGACGCCGCCCTTGCCGCTGGCGATGGCGACGATATGCGCCACGCCGGGGACCTTCTCCGGCCCCTGCGGTTTCGGCTTCGCGCCCCCGAGATCCGGCGGCGCCTTCTCGGTGTGGCCGGTCATCACGATCGAGACCGCGCCGACCCCGTCGATCGCCTTGAGCGCTGCCTCGGCCTTGTCCTTGACGACGGTGTAGGCGTCGGCGGCCTTGGGCGGGATTTCCAGCACGAAGCGCACCGCGCCGGTGGTTTCGTCGACGTTGAGGGCGCGCACCACGCCGCTTTCCATGATGTCGTTCCCCGAGGCCGGGTCGGCCACGGTCTTCAGCGCGGCGATGACCGCGTCGCGGCTCGCGGCCATGCGGTTACTCCTGCCCCTTGATCTCGCCCGTGACCTCGTGGCTGAGGTCGAGCTCCTCGATGGTGACCACGGCCTTGACGGCATAGGTCTTGCCGGCGGTGTCATGCTCGCGCATGGCTTCCTCGATGGCCTGCTGCGAGGTCACGCCGACCTGCTTCAGGAACTTGCGCATCGACATGTTGAAATCGTCGCTCATGGTCTTTCCTTCCTCGAGATTGACGGGCCGCGCCCCCGAAGCCTACTGTCGGGGCATGGGAGGACGCGGGTTTCTAATTCTTCTGTGGGCCGCTCTGCTGCCCGTCGCCGCTCTGGCGCAGGACGCCCCGGTGCGGCTGCATGCCCCCGACGCGCTGCGCGAGACGGGGCTCATCGACCACATCCTGCCGCGGTTTTCGCTGAAAACGCAGGTCCGGGTCAAACCCTCTGCCGAGGGCGAGGCCGACATCGCGCTTGGCGACACCGGGCCGGCGGTCTTCAGCGGCCCCGGCGAGCGCGTCTGGCAGATGGACCTGCGCCACCCCGACAACGCCGACGCGAAACGCCTTGCCGACTGGCTGATGTCCGAGGTCGGGCGCAACACGGTGCAGAGCTACGCGCCCGAGGGCACGCCGCTCTTCGGTCCGCCGCCGGCCCGCGAAACCGCTGCCGCCAAGGTCAGCATCGATGGCGATGCCGTGCTCGGGCTCGAGGTATCGCGGACGAAGTGCACGCGGTGTCACTCGGTCGAGGCGGGCACCGGGTTCGCTGGCATCTCCTCGACGCCGAGCTTTGCCGTGCTGCGCAGCCTGCCCGACTGGGCCGACCGCTTCGATGCCTTCTACGCGCTGAACCCGCACCCGGCGTTCACCCAGGTCGAAGGCGTGTCCGAGCCCTTTCCCGAGAACCGCCCGTCGCCCATCGTGCCCATCGAGATGACCCTCGACGAGGTCGAGGCGGTGCGGGCCTATGTCGCGACGATGAAGGCCGCCGACCTGGGCGCGCCGCTCCAGCATCAGTGATCGCGCCGCTTGCTGAGATAGTCGTCGGTGGTGCGCACGCGCGGCCGCTCGCCGGCCTCGAAGGGGTTGTTCTGCGAATGATACTGCGCGTTGACGCGGCAGTCGTCGCACATCTGGATCATCCGCAGCTTGTCGCCGCCCGCGAACATCGAATGCCCTTCGAGCTTCTCGGTGATCCGCTCGATGGTCGACTTCACGCCGAAGAGCGCGCCGCATTCGATGCAGGCAAAGGGCTCTTCCTCGTTCAGCACCTGCTGTGACAGCGCCGCGTCGCTGAGGTCGAGCCGGGGCTCGTAGGCGATGGCGTCCTCGGGGCAGACATTCGCGCAGAGCCCGCACTGCAGGCAGGCGTCCTCCTGGAAGCGCAGCTGCGGCAGGTCGGGGTTGTCGCCGAGCGCCCCGGACGGGCAGAGCGACACGCAGGCCAGGCAGAGCGTGCAGGCGTCGGTATCGACCAGAACGGCGCCGTAGGGCGCACCCTCGGGCAGCGGCAGCGTCTCGGCATCGGGATGCAGCGCGCGGGCGGCCTGCCGGGTGATCTGGCGACGGGTGCCCATCGGGCGGACCGGCGCCGCGACCGGGGCGGGCGCGGTTTCGTCGTAGAGCGCATCCGACACCGCGTCGGGGTCGGGCGTGTCGAGCAGGGCGAGCTTGTCCTCACCGCCGATGGCGCGGGCCAGCGTGAGCTGTGCGACCAGCGCCTCGCGGTCGGCCCCGGGCCCCGGCAGCAGCGTGACCGAGGCGAAGCCCGCGCCAAGGGCGGCCACCATCTCGGCATGGCCGAAGGCCCCGATCGCCGGAAGTTCCATCGGGATCACGTCGGCGGGCAGGCCGCGCCCGTGGCGGGCCGACAGCCGGATCATCTCGGCGCCATGCGCATCATGTACCAGCAGGCGCGGCGCGCGGCCGCCGGCATCGAGGAAGCTGCGCGCCAGCGTCTGCACGCGGTGGAACACAAGGTCGACCGGCGGCGCGTCGTAGGAGATCGCGCCGGACGGGCAGGCCGCCGAGCAGGCACCGCAGCCGGCGCAGACCATCGGGTCGACGGTAACGTGGTCGCCATCGGGCAAGATGGCCCCGGTAGGGCAGAGGTCGAGGCAGCGGGTGCAGCCGGTCTGCCCGGCCCGCGAATGGGCGCAGAGCAGCGGCTCGGTGCGTACGTGCAGCGGCTTCTCGAAGGTGCCGACGAGATGCGAGGCGGCAAGGATCGCGGCGGCCACCGCCGGTTGGCTGCCGGGATCGGCCCGCAGGTAGCCCTCGCGCTTCTCGTGTGCGGGGAACAGCGGCCGCGCGCCCCGGCGCAGGTCTAGGATCACGTCGCAGGCCGAGAACGCGCCGTCGCGCGGCTCGGTCAGGGTGAAGTCGCCGCGCCCGCCAGGTTCGACCTGGCGCAGCGCGTCGATGGTCACCTCGAACTGGCCAAGCGCACCGGCGGCGCGGCGCAGCCGGCCGGTGATGATGTCGAAGGCGCGGGTGTCGGGCAGCTCGGTGCCCTCGTCGAGCAGCACCGTCACGCCGAGATGCGGGGCGAGCTGCTCGGCGGCGGCAAGTGCGCTCTCGCCTTCGCCGAGGATCAGGCAGAGCCCTTCCGACACGACGTCCATCGCCTTTTCCGGCGCGGCGGGCAGCAGCGCCTCGGCCACCAGCGCGGCCATCTTCGGCGACTTCGGCGCGGGATCGTCGCTCCAGCCGGCCCGGTCGCGGATGTCGAGCAGCGCCGGCGCAGGCAGGTCCAGTTCCTCGGCCAGCGCCTCGAAGGTGCGGGATTCCTGCGTGCAGCAGAGAATGGCGTCTTCCGTCGCGATGGCCTTTGCGGCGGTTTCCACCTGCCGCGTGCAGAGCGCCGTGCAGGGCTTCGGCACCTCGAGCCCGGTGGCGTTTGCGAGCGCCTCGGCGTCGATGGTCTGCGAGCCCATGCAGTCGCATGTTACGAGTGTCTTGACCAAACGGTCCTCCCCTTCGCCGCCTGTCGGCGCCCTGTCCCGGGCCGTTGCGGTGGCAGGAAAGCTAGAGCCGAATCCGGCGCGCAACAACCGCTTTCCTGCCAGATGGCGGCGTCGGGACGAAATTGTGATTCGCCTTTCGCACGAGACTCGGTGTTCACTCGGGTTGACAGGCTGGTGCGCCGCGCCAGCTCGGAATGGTGCGACAACCTGCGGGATGAGGTGCCGTATTTTTCCTAACGGAAATAAGAAGAAGCGCAGAATCCCCCTTCCCGCGGAGCCCGTCGTGGTTCAAAGTCGTCCGACAAGGGGAGGAGAACGTGACGGCCAATCCCAGCAACGATCAGTACATGCCGGTGGGCGTCGTCTTGCGGCGCACGCCCGGTGCGACGCGCTGGGCGAAATGGGCGTGGCGTGCGGTCGCCGTGCTGCCCGGCGCGGGGCCTGCCGACTGGCGCGAGCTGCGCCGTGACGGTGACGCCGTGGAGTATCATGCAGGAACGCCGACGCTGGAGCTCTACCGCGCCGAGACCGAAGCTTACCTGCACGGCATCACCGCGCAGCAGCCCAGCGTCTGGGTCGTCATGCGCGAGGTTTCTGGCGAGCATCCCTTCGAGATCGTGACCATCACCGCCTCGCCCTACGAGGCGCAGGACTACGGCGACAATGGCGAGGACATCGTCGAGAAGATCCCGATGCCGCCGGGTCTGCTGGCGTGGGTCGGGGATTTCGTGGCGCGCCACCACGTCGAAGAGGAATTCGTCAAGCGTCGCCGCGACCGCGCCAAGACGGGCGGCGTGCAGGACGGCATCGGCGACCCGCGGATCGAGACGGCCTCGGATGTCTACGCCTCGCCCGCGCTCAAGCGGAGGCGGCTGCAATGAGGGACTTCTGGTCACGCCGCAAGGCCGCCGTCGAGGCAGAGGCCCGCGCCGAGCAGCAGGCGACCGAGGCCGCGCTGCGCGCCGAGGAAGAAGCGAAGCTTGCCGAGCGGTCCGACGAGGATCTGCTCGCCGAGCTCGACCTGCCGCTGCCCGAAGAGATCACCAACGGCGAGATGGTCCAGCGCTACCTGAAGTCTGCGCTGCCGCAGCGGCTCAAGAACCGCGCTCTGCGCCAGCTGTGGAAGACCAATCCGGTGCTCGCCAATCTCGACGGGCTGGTCGATTACGACGACGATTTCACCGACGCGGCGACCTGCGTGCCGAACCTCCAGACCACCTACCAGGTGGGCAAGGGGCTGCTCGCGCATATCGAGCATATCGCCAAGACCACCACCGAGGCCGCGCCGGAGCCGACGCCCGTCGCGCTGGCCGACGACGATGCGCTGGCCGATGACGTACCCGCCGACCCCGAAGACACCCCCGACAATGCCGCCCCCGAAGCGCCGCGCGACATCGCGCTGGCCAATGGCTCAGAGCGCGCGTACGAGCCAGACGCCGAGCCGGCCGCGCGGCCCGCGTCGTCGCGCCGGATGCGCTTCCGCTTCGAGGCAAGCTGACCCATGAACGAGAAGACCATGACCGCAGCCGCAGAGACCCGTATCCCCGAAGAAGACCGCCTTCGCGCGGACCTCTACAATTTCCTCGGCGTGCTGCTGGCCCGCCCGCCCGATCGCGGGCTGCTCGACCAGACGGCGGCGCTGACCGGCGACACGAGCGATGTCGGGCAGGCCGTCTCGACGCTGGCCCGGGTCGCGAAGCTGACCAAGCCCGCCACGGTCGAAAGCGAATACAACCGGCTCTTCATCGGGCTGGGGCGCGGCGAGCTGCTGCCCTACGCGAGCTACTACCTGACCGGCTTCCTCAACGAGAAGCCGCTGGCGCTTTTGCGGCAGGACATGACGGCGCGCGGGCTCGCCCGGGCCGACACCGTCTTCGAGCCAGAGGACAACATCGCCAGCCTCATGGAGATGATGGGCGCGATGATCGTCGGCCGCTTCGGCGCGCCCGCGTCGCTGGGCCAGCAGAAGGATTTCTTCAACAGGCATATCGGCCCCTGGGCCGGGCATTTCTACACGGATCTGGAAGCCGCCAAGAACTCGGTCTTCTATGCACCCGTCGGCCGTCTCGGCCAGGTGTTCATGGAGATCGAGGCCGAGGCGTTCCGAATGAGCGCGGGCTAAGCCGCGCCTGACCGGCGGGGGACCGCCAAGCAACTGGAAGGAGTACCAACGGATGACAGAGAAAGCGGACAAGGCCTCGAGCCGCCGCGATTTCCTGAAGCTGGCGGGATCGGCCGCGCCGGCAGCGGCGGTGGCCGCGGCAACGGCCGGCACGGAGGCGGAAGCCGCCGAACCCGATCCCAGCTCGGATCGCATGCAGGACACAGCGCACACGCGCGCCTACTACGCCGCCGCCCGGTTCTGAACCGGACGCAGCACCCGAACAGGCATGGGACGACTGGTTGCGTGACGCCCGACTGACCCGAGCCATTATACGTTTACCAAGCGAGCGAGGCACCATTCGGGGGCCGAGCGAGCACGGGAGGTGGAAACATGTTGAGGAAAAAGACCAACGGGGTAGCGCGACGCCCCCAGCGGACAAGTATCCTTTCCGAGGCCGGCAAGGCTTCGGTGGACCGGCGCACGTTCCTGCGCGGGTCGGGTCTGGCCATCGGCGGTCTTGCCGCGGTGGCCGCAACAGGCGGAACCGTGACGAGGGCGAATGCCGCCACGGCCGCGACCGGAAAGGTCGACATCAAGAAATCCGTCTGCACCCACTGTTCGGTGGGCTGCACCGTGATGGCCGAGGTGTCGGACGGCGTCTGGATCGGGCAGGAGCCCGGCTGGGACAGCCCCTTCAACCTCGGTGCGCATTGCGCCAAGGGGGCCTCGGTCCGCGAGCACACGCACGGCGAGCGGCGCCTCAAGTATCCCATGAAGAAGCAGAACGGCGAATGGGTCCGTATCTCGTGGGAGCAGGCGATCGACGAGATCGGCGACAAGATGCTCGACATCCGCGAGACCAGCGGCCCTGACAGCGTCTACTGGCTGGGTTCGGCGAAGCACTCGAACGAGCAGGCCTACCTGTTCCGCAAGTTCGCCGCCTACTGGGGCACGAACAACGTGGACCACCAGGCCCGCATCTGCCACTCGACCACCGTGGCCGGGGTTGCGAACACATGGGGCTACGGCGCCATGACCAACTCCTACAACGACATCCACAAGTCCCGTGCGATCTTCATCATCGGCGGCAACCCCGCCGAGGCGCACCCGGTCTCGCTCCAGCACGTGCTGCGTGCGAAGGAACAGAACAACGCGCCGCTGATCGTCTGCGATCCGCGCTTCACCCGCACCGCCGCACACGCGGACGAATACGTGCGGTTTCGTCCGGGCTCGGACGTGGCGCTGGTCTGGGGCCTGCTGTGGCACATCTTCGAGAACGGCTGGGAGGACCGCGAGTTCATCCGCACGCGTGTCTGGGGGATGGACGAGATCCGCAGCGAGGTCGCCAACTGGACGCCCGACGAGGTCGAGCGCGTCACCGGCGTGCCGGGCAGCCAGCTCGAGCGCGTGGCGCGGACGCTGGCCAACAACCGTCCGGGCACCGTGATCTGGTGCATGGGCGGCACCCAGCACACCAACGGCAACAACAACACCCGCGCCTACTGCATCCTGCAGCTCGCGCTGGGCAACATGGGCCAGGCCGGCGGCGGCACCAACATCTTCCGCGGCCATGACAACGTGCAGGGCGCCACGGACCTCGGGGTTCTGGCCGACACGCTGCCGGGCTACTACGGTCTCTCGGCGGGCTCCTGGGCCCACTGGGCGCGCGTCTGGGAAGAAGACCTCGACTGGCTCAAGGGGCGTTTCGACACGCTCAAGGGCAAGGACGGCAAGGACAAGGCGATGATGAACCTCACCGGCATCCCGGTGAGCCGCTGGTTCGACGGCGTTCTCGAGGCCAAGGAGAACATCGAGCAGCCCGACAACACGCGGGCCATGGTGTTCTGGGGCCACGCGCCGAACTCGCAGACACGCCTGCCCGAGATGAAGACGGCGATGGAGAAGCTCGACCTGCTGGTCGTGGTGGACCCGTATCCGACGGTCTCGGCGGTGCTGCACGACCGCACCGACGGCGTCTACCTGCTGCCGGCGGCCACGCAGTTCGAGACCTCGGGCTCGGTCACCGCGTCGAACCGGTCGCTGCAGTGGCGCCAGAAGATCGTCGACCCGATCTTCGAGTCGCTGCCCGACCATGTCATCATGCACAAGTTCGCCACCAAGTTCGGTTTCGCGGACCGCATGTTCCGCAACATCGAGGTGAACGGCGAGGAGCCCCTGATCGAGGACCTCACCCGCGAGTTCAACCGCGGCATGTGGACGATCGGCTACACCGGCCAGTCGCCCGAGCGGATGAAACTGCACATGGAGAACCAGCACACGTTCGACCGTACCAGCCTGCGGGCGGTGGGCGGCCCCTGTGACGGCGACTTCTACGGCATGCCCTGGCCCTGCTGGGGAACGCCCGAGATGAACCACCCGGGCACCGCCAACCTCTACGACATGTCGCTTCCGGTGAAGGACGGTGGTCTCACCTTCCGGGCCCGCTTCGGCGTGGAGCGCAACGGTGAGAACCTGCTGGCGGACGGCGTCTACTCGGTGGGCTCCGAGATCCAGGACGGATACCCGGAATTCACCATGCAGATGCTCATCGACCTCGGATGGGACGGCGATCTCACCGACGACGAGCGCGCGACCATCGAGCGCGTGGCAGGCTACGAGGCGCCGGCCGAGTCCTCGGATCAGGGGGATCAGGCCGTCGGAGAGACCTCGCAGCAGGGGGAGCGTCCGTCGGATTACGCCGGACAGGTCGGCAGCGTGAACTGGAAGACCGACATCTCGGGCGGCATCCAGCGGGTTGCCATCGACCATGGCTGCGCGCCCTTCGGCAACGCCAAGGCGCGGGCGGTCGTCTGGACCTTCCCGGACCCGGTGCCGATCCACCGCGAGCCGCTCTACACCAACCGTCGCGACCTGGTCGAGGACTACCCGACCTACGAGGACAAGCACTTCTGGCGCGTGCCGACCATGTACGCCTCGATCCAGAAGAACGACTTCTCGAAGGAGTTCCCGATCATCCTCACCTCGGGCCGACTGGTCGAGTACGAGGGCGGCGGCGACGAGACGCGGTCGAACCCGTGGCTGGCCGAGCTTCAGCAGGACATGTTCATCGAGATCAACCCGCGCGACGCCAACAACCTCGGTGTGCGGGACGGTTCGGATGTCTGGGTCGAAGGTCCCGAGGGCGGCAAGATCAAGGTCATGGCCATGGTCACCCCGCGGGTGGGCGAGGGCGTCGCCTTCATGCCCTTCCACTTCGGCGGTCACTACCAGGGCGAGGATCTCCGGTCCAAGTATCCGGACGGGGCCGATCCGATCGTGCTGGGCGAATCCACCAACACCGCGCAGACCTATGGCTACGACTCCGTGACGCAGATGCAGGAGACCAAGGCCACCCTCTGCAAGATCATGCCGGCGTAAGGAGACAGACATGGCACGAGCAAAATTTCTCTGCGATGCCGAACGCTGCATCGAGTGCAACGCCTGCGTCACCGCCTGCAAGAACGAGCATGAGGTGCCCTGGGGGATCAACCGCCGTCGCGTGGTGACGATCCAGGACGGCGAGCCGGGCGAGCGGTCGATCTCGGTCGCCTGCATGCACTGTTCCGACGCGCCCTGCATGGCGGTCTGTCCGGTGGACTGCTTCTACCAGACCGAAGACGGCATCGTCCTGCACTCCAAGGACCTGTGCATCGGCTGCGGCTACTGCTTCTACGCGTGCCCCTTCGGCGCGCCGCAGTATCCGCAGGCGGGCAATTTCGGGTCCCGTGGCAAGATGGACAAGTGCACCTTCTGCGCCGGTGGCCCCGAGGAGAACAACAGCCAGGCTGAGTTCTCGAAGTACGGGCGCAACCGGATCGCCGAGGGCAAGCTGCCGATCTGCGCGGAAATGTGCTCCACCAAGGCCCTGCTGGCGGGCGATGGCGACGTCGTGTCGGGCATCTACCGCGAGCGCGTCGTGGCCCGCGGCTTCGGCTCGGGCGCCTGGGGCTGGGGCACCGCCTACGAGCAGAAGGGCAACTGAGCCCACCTGGTGAACGGGGCATGCCCCCGTTCACCGGCTCGCGCCGCGCCGGGCCGTTGTCACCCGGCGGGCGAAGCGCCCGCGCTGCGGCCTCTTTCGAGGGGGCCGCAGGCGTTCGGGGCTGCGTTCCCCATCAAACATCATCTCTCCGCCACCGGAGGAGGAGAGACTGGTCGCCAAGGAGACACCCATGCGCCACCTGCTGGCCTTTCTCATCCTGATCGGGCTCTTCGTCGCGCTCATCGTGATCACCCGGCCGGATCCGGCGACGGATGCCGCCCTCGCCATCAACCGCACCGCAACCGGTGGTGCCACGACGCTCGAGGACATTCTGCGCCGCCAGAACGGGCAGGAAGTCGACAATGCCTATCGTCAACGCGACGTCGCGGGCAACGCCGAGAACGTGCTCGGCATGGGGCCGCTCGGCGGCTCGTCGGATGCCGATCTGTGGCGCGCGATGCGTTTCGACAAGATGGAAGACCCCACCGTCACCACCTACGACAAGGTCGGCCGCGTGCTGATCCAGGACAACGGCATGTGGTGGCTCGACTTCCGCGCCGGGCCGTTGCGCACCTACGGCGGCCTGCTGCTGCTGGGTGTGATCGGCGTTCTGGCCGTCTTCTACTTCTGGCGTGGTCGAGTCCGTATCCAGGGCGGCAAGACCGGCCACACCGTCACCCGCTTCGAGTGGATCGAGCGCTTTGCCCACTGGCTGCTTGCGGGCTCGTTCCTGCTGCTCGCGGTGACCGGCCTGCTGACGCTCTTCGGACGCGCGTTCATCGCGCCGCTCCTGGGCAAGGAGATCAACGCGACGCTGCTCGAGGTCTCGAAGCTCATCCACAACAACATCTCCTGGGCCTTCATGCTGGGGCTGCTGATGGTCTTCGTGATGTGGGTCTGGCACAACATCCCGGACAAGACCGACATCCAGTGGTTCAAGGAGGCCGGCGGCCTCGTCGGTGACAGCCACCCGCCCGCCAAGAAGTTCAACGGTGGTCAGAAGATCATCTTCTGGTCGGTGATCCTGCTCGGCGGGTCGATCTCGCTGTCGGGCCTGTCGCTGCTCTTCCCCTTCGACATGCCGCTCATGGGCAAGACGTTCTCGTTCCTGCACGACATCGGCGCGGCCCGGTGGTTCGGTCTCGATGCCTTCCCGGCAGAGCTGACCCCGCAGGAAGAGATGCAATACACCCAGCTGTGGCACGCCATCGTCGGCTTCGGCATGATGGCGGTCATCATCGGGCACATCTACATCGGCACGATCGGGATGGAGGGTGCCTTCGACGCCATGGGCAGCGGCGAGGTCGACGAGAACTGGGCCTACCAGCACCACTCGATCTGGTACGAAAAGCTCGAGCGGCGCGGCGAGACGGACACGGACCAGGCCACGCCGGCCGAATGACGCCCCTTCGCAACATACGCGGCGCGGTCGCGGGGCTGGTCCTCGCGGCCGCCGGCCTGCCGGGCGCGGCGCAGGAGTTCTCGACGCTGAAGGGGCACGGCGGCCCGATCATGGGAGTCGCGGTCTCGCCCTCGGGGCAGCTGGCCACGGCAAGCTTCGACAACTCGGTCGGGCTCTGGCAGGACGGCACGCCGGACTGGCTCGAGGGCCACGCGGCCGCCGTCACCGCCGTCGCCTGGGGGCCGGAGGAGACGCTGTTCAGCGGCGGAGACGATTTCGCGGTGCGCGCCTGGGGCGAGACGCCGCGCGTGCTCGGCCTGCACGAGGGCAAGGTGACCTCGCTTGCAGTTTCGCCTGACGGCGGCACCGTCGCGAGCGGCAGCTGGGACGGCTCGATCCGCCTCTGGCCGCTTGACGACGGGGAGGGCGACGCGCGGGCGCTGCCGGCGCCGGGCTCGGGCGTCAACGCCGTGGCGTTTTCCCGCGACGGCGGTGCCCTTTACGCCGGCACAACGAACGGGGCGCTGTTGCGCTACGAGCTGGGCAGCGACGCCGCGCCGGTGCCGCTCGTGCAGCACGGCTTCGGGATCAACGAGCTGGTGGTCGGGCCCGGCTGGATCGCCTACGGCGCGGTCGACGGCGGCACCCGCGTGATCGACACCGCCACCGGCGCGGCCATCGCCGATCTCACGCTCGAGCGCCGCCCGATCCTTGCCATGTCCTACCACGAGCCCACGCATCAGCTTGCCGTGGGAGACGGCCACGGCTACATCATGATCCTCGACACGACCGACTGGCAGATCACCCGCGATTTCCGAGCCACCCGCGAAGGCCCGGTCTGGGCGCTGGCCTTCTCGCCGGACGGGCAGGTGATTCATGCCGGCGGGCTCGACGATGTGCTCTACGCTTGGCCCGTCGAGATGCTCGACAGTTTCGATCCGGCCATCGACGGTCGCCGCAGCTTCCTGCGTGACGCCGACACGATGCCCAACGGCGAGCGGCAGTTCATGCGCAAATGCTCGATCTGCCACGCACTCGAGCCCGGCCCCTCGCGCAAGGCGGGTCCGACGCTGCACGGTGTCTTCGGACGCCGCGCCGGCACGGTGCCGGGCTACAGCTATTCAGACACGCTCGATGGATCCGGCATCGTCTGGGACGACACGACCATCGACGCGCTTTTCGACCAGGGCCCCGAGCACTACATACCGGGGTCGAAGATGCCGATGCAGGTGATCGCAGGGGCGGCCGACCGGGCCGACCTCATCGCCTTCCTCAGGCAGGCCACGACGGGAGAGTGACCAAGATGAAAGCCATGTTCACGGGGTTTGTTGCCATCGTCGTCATCGGGGTGGGGGCCTATTTCGTGCTGAACGATGTCGTGCCGATGTCGTCGAAACAGGTCTACCAGAGCCCGAACGCCGCGCCCGACTGACCCGGGCGAGCGCGCTGGCTCAGCCGTTCCAGACCACCCGCCCGAAGTCGGCGAGGTCATAGCCGCCAAGGCTCTCGGCACGCTGGCGAAAGGCCGGGTCGTGGCAGAAGGCGAGCAGATCCTGCATCGCCGGGTCGAAATATGCCTTGCGGTCGACCAGCAGGTCGAAGCGCTCCTGCACCAGCGGCACGAAGCGCAGCCCGTAGGACCGGGCCACGGATTCAAGCCCCAGCGTGACGTCGGCGTCGCCGCGGCGGACGCTCTGCACGGCCTCGTCCTCGGTGCGCTCGACCGGGGCGAGGATCACGTCGGCGGGGGCGAGCCCGGCCGCCTCCGCGAGTTCGTCGAACAGCCGCGCGGTGCCCGACTCTGGCTGGCGCGGCGCGATGCGCAGCCCCTTGAGGCCCGCCATGCCCCCGGGCGCGGGGCCGTCGGCGCGCAGCACCAGCCCGCGCGCCCGGGTCGCGAACCGGATCAGCACCGCGTTCATGCCCTCTGCCGACCGCGACGCCGCATCGAGGTTCCAGACCCCGCTCGCGGCATCGAAGACATGCAGGCCCGCCGCCACGCCCTCGCCGCGGGTGAAGCGGTCGAGCCCGTCGAGCGAGCCGTCGAAATAGGTGGCGAGGCCGCAGCGCGACTGCCGGATGGCCCAGTCGAGCAGCGGGTCGTGGCTGCCGAGGAACACGCCGGGCCGCGCCGGACCGGGGGCGCTGTCGACGCGGGCCCCCGCAACCCACGCCCGGATCTCGCGCGCCGGGAACAGCAGCTTGCCGGTGGCCTTGGAACAGGGCACCTCGCCCGAGGCCGCAAGATCGTAGACCTTGCGCTCCTTGATGCGCAGCAGCTCGGCCAGCTCGCCGACGGTGAGGAATTCGTGGGACAGGGTGTCGGTCATGGGCTCTCGGGATCGGGGCGGCACGGAAGGGCGCCGCCCCGCGAAGCCTATCAGCTTTCCGGTGCGTTGGGGAAGAACAGCTGCTGGCCGTCGACCTCGTAGCTGCCGATGATCTCCTGCCCCTCGGGCGACAGAAGCCAGTCGGCAAAGGTCTGTGCAGCCTCGATCTTCACCTCGGGGCACATCTCGGGGTTCACCGGGATGACGCCGTACTGGTTGAAGAGATCCTCGTCGCCCTCGACCTCGATGGTGTAATCCTGCTTGTTCTTGAAGCTGATCCACGTGGCGCGGTCGGTCATCACGTAGGCGCCCATGCCGATGCCCGCGTTGAGCGTCGCGCCCATGCCAGAGCCGGTCTCGCGATACCAGTCGCCCGAGCCCTGCTGCGGGTCCACCCCGGCGGCCTTCCAGAGCGCGATTTCCTTCTTGTTGGTGCCCGAGTCGTCCCCGCGCGAGGCGAAGAGCGCGCCGGCCTCGGCGATCTTGGTCAGCGCCGCCTCTGCATCGGACATGCCGGAAACGCCGGCCGGATCGCCCTCGGGGCCGACGATGACGAAGTCGTTGTACATCAGGTCGGTGCGCGTGGTGCCGTAGCCCGACTCGACGAATTTCTCCTCGGCGGGTTTGGCGTGCACGAGCAGCACGTCGCCGTCGCAGTTCTGTGCGTTCTTGATGGCCTGCCCGGTGCCGACCGCGACCACGTTCACGGTGATGCCGGTTTCCTCCTGGAACTTCGGCAGGATGTAGTCGTAGAGCCCGGAGTTGGCGGTCGAGGTCGTCGATTGCACGATGATCGCCTCCTCGGCCGAGGCCGCGCCCGCAAGCGCCGTGGCCGCCACGAGTGCGCCGGTGAGTTTCTGGATGAACATGAGGTCTCCCTTTTCCTCGTCGCGTTCAGACGACAATCCTGCCGCCAAGGTAGTCCCGGGCCGCCGCGTCGCGCGGACCGGAGAAGAAGGCATCGGCGGCGGCGTGTTCGACCACCCGGCCGCGATGCAGGAACACCACGTCGTCGGCCATGCGCTTGGCCTGGCCGAGATCGTGGGTCACGAAGACGATGCGCACGCCCCGGTCGCGGGCCTCGGTCACGATGCGTTCGATCACCAGCACCGAGGCCGGGTCGAGGCTGGCCGTCGGCTCGTCGAGCAGCAGCACTTCGGGATCGGTGGCAAGCGCGCGGGCCAGCGCCAGCCGCTGTGCCTCGCCGCCCGAGAGCAGCCGTGCGGGCTGGCGCGCCTTGTGCGCGAGCCCGACGTGATCGAGCAGCCCGTCGCGCAGGTGGCGGGGCCGGCCGCGTGCCTTGAGCACGAAATCGAGGTTGGCGGCGACCGAGCGGCGCAGCAGCACCGGCTTCTGGAACACCAGCGCCTGCCGGCCGGTGGCCTGTGCGGCCCCTGTGCCGTTCCACGAGACCGTGCCGCCGCTCGGGGCCATGAGCCCGTGCAGCAGTTTCAGAAGCAGGCTCTTGCCGGCGCCGTTGGGGCCGAGGATCACGGTGCAACCGCCCGGCCGCAGGTCGAGGTCGAGCCCGTCGAGCACCGTCGCCCCCGCGAAGCTTAGCGACAGGCCGCGCACGGCGAGCGGCAGCAGCGGGGGCAGGGTGGCCTCGGCCACGCCGGCGGGGGTGAAGTCCATCGTGGCGTCAGACATGGGCCATCCTCGCGGCGGTCATGCGCACCGTCTGCACCGCCGCGTTCACCCCGAGCGCGATGACCAGCAGCACGATCCCCAGCGCCAGCGCGAGCGGCAGGTCGCCCTTGGAGGTTTCGAGCGCGATGGCGGTGGTCATCACGCGGGTCAGGTGGTCGATGTTGCCGCCGACGATGATGACGGCACCGACCTCGGCCACGGCGCGGCCGAAGCCCGCGAGCCCCACGGTGAGCAGCGCGTAGCGCCCGTCCCAGAGCAGCGCGGCGACGGTCTGCATGGGGCCGAGGCAGAGCGACCGGAACTGCTCGGCATACTCGGCGTGCAGGTCCTCGAGCGTCTGCCGGGACAGCGCGGCGACGATGGGCACGATCAGGATGGTCTGCGCCACGATCATCGCGGTCGGCGTGTAGAGCAGCCCGAGAAACCCGAGCGGCCCCGAGCGCGAAAAGTGGATGTAGACCAGCAGCCCGACCACCACCGGCGGCAGCCCCATCAGCGCGTTGATCGCGATGAGCACGGCCGAGCGGCCACGGAAGCGGCTGATCGCCACGAGCGCGCCGATTGGCAGTCCGATGAGGCAGGCGAGCAGGGTGGCGCTCAGGCTGACCCTCAGCGACAGCAGGACGATCTCGTAGAGACCGGCGTCGCCGGACAGGACGAGCCGCAGGGCCAGCGCGAGGGCTTCACCGATATCCTGCAAAATTTACGCCTCCCCGGAAATTTTGCGCATCTCCGGAATATGCCCGGCATGGCGCGCAGGTCAAGCATGGCGTTCGCTTCGGTGGACAGGCGCGGGCATCGGGCTTAGCACGAAGGAGACAGGCGCGGGGCGGGTCCGCGCCCCGCGCGCACAGACGGAGGCCACGTGACCGAGATCAGACTGCCGTTTTCCGAGCTGGTGGAGCGTCTCTCCGCCATTTTCGTCAAGCAGGGGCTGCCCGGACGGGTGGCCTCGGTGCTGGCGACGAATTGCGCCACCTGTCAGCGCGACGGGGCGTTGAGCCACGGGGTATTCCGTATTCCCGCCTATGTCTCGACGCTACAGAGCGGCTGGGGCAGCCCGGCCGCGCTGCCCGAGATCGACCCGGGCGAGGGCGCGCTGATCCGTGTCGACGCGCATGGCGGCTTCGCGCAGGTCGCGCTCGAAGAGGCGATGCCGCTCCTGCGCGAGCGGGTGCGGACGCAGGGCGTCGCGGCGCTGGCGATCCGCAACTCGCAGCATTTCAGCGCGATCTGGCCCGACGTCGAGCCCTTCGCCGAAGAAGGGCTGATGGCGCTGAGCGTGGTGAACTCGATGGCCGTGGTCGTGCCGCCGGGCGGCAAGACGCCGGTGTTCGGCACCAACCCGATGGCCTTTGCCTGCCCGCGCGAGGGACAGGCGCCCTACGTCTGGGACCAGGCATCGAGCGCGCTGGCGCATGGCGACGTGCAGATCGCGGCGCGCGAGGGGCGCGCGCTCGAGCCCGGATGCGGTGTCGATGCCGAGGGGCAGCCGACGACCGATCCCGAGGTGGTGCTGAACGGCGGCGCGCTACTGCCCTTCGGGGGCTACAAGGGGGCCTCGATCGCCATGACCATCGAGATCCTCGCCGCTGCCTTCACCGGCGGGGCATTCTCGACCGAGGTCGACTGGAGCGACCATCCCGGCGCCAAGATCCCGCTCACCGGACAGTTCCTTCTGGTGGCTGACCCGGCCTACGGCGGCGCCACCGGCTTCGGCGCGCGGGTCGCGGCGTTGTCGGACACCGTGCGCGCGGCGGGGCAGGAGCGTCTGCCGGGCGACCGTCGTCACCGGGTGCGGGCGGAGGCGCTCGAGAAGGGCGTCGCGCTCACGCAGGCCGACCTCGACATGCTCGCCGAATACCTCTGAGCCCGCGGGCTCAGTCGGCCACCGTGAGCGTGGTGCCGGCGGCCTCGATCTCGGCGCGCGCCGTCTCGGAGGGCGGCGCGTCGGTGATGACCGCCTCGAACTCCGAGAACGGCGCGAGCAGGTGCAGCGCGGTGCGGTCGAAGCGCAGGTGATTGATCATCAGCACCGACCGCTGGGCCGAATCCATCATTCCGCGCTTCACGCGGGTGATGTCGTCATCCATGTGAAAGACCGAGCCGCCCCCGGCGGCGGGCGTCGAGATGAAGGCAAGGTCGGCACGCAAGCCGGTCAGCGCCTCTTCGGTGACGCGACCGATCCAGGCGTTGTATTTCGCCGAGTAGCGCCCGCCGAGCGCGATGACGGTGATGCCGGGCTCGGTCTTGAGCGCGTCCATCACCGCGTCGTTGTTGGTGATGACCGTGAGCGGGCGTTTCTCCGACAGCGCCGCGCCGAGCACGGTGGCGGTCGAGCCGTCGTTGACGATCACCGTCATGCCGGGCTCGACAAGCGCCAGCGCGGCGCGTGCCATGCGCTGCTTCACGTCGTGGCCCTGCAACTGGCGGAAGCGGAAGTCGCTTTCGAACTGGGTGCCGGGCTCGATGGTCGCGCCGCCGCGGATCTTGCGCAGCAGTCCCTCGGCCTCGAGGTCGTCGAGATCCCGGTGGATGGTCATCTTCGACACGCCGAAGGTCTCGGCCAGCGCGTCGAGCTGCACGGCGCCATCGCGCACCAGCGCATCGAGGATCCGCTGCCGGCGGTCGTCTCTCTTCATCTGTGTTCCCTTCGCCCGCGTCAGTCGAGCAGGGCGCGCGCGGTTGTCTCGTCGGTGATCAGCCCTGCCACCCGGCCCGAGCGCAGCACCGCCCGGATCGCGGCGACCTTGTCGGGGCCGCCGGCGATGGCGACGATATCCTCTTCGCGTTCGGAATCGTAGCCCACCGCGAGGGTTCGTGCCGAAAGCGTGGTTTCCACGACAGCCCCGGTCTCGTCGAAGAAGTCGCCGAGCATCTCGCCGCGCGCGCCGGCGGCGGCGATCTCGTCGATCTCGCAGGGTTCGATCATCCCCGAGGACACGAGCTGCGCGTCGGCGGTCGCGGTGCCGATGCCGACCACCTTCAGCGTGGCCGACTGCGCGAGGCGGAACACCTCGTCGACGCCGCGCTGCGCGAGCAGCACCTCGCGGTCCTCGACCGAGTTGGCGAAGAAGGGCACCGGCATGACGTAGGCGCGCGCGCCAGTCTTCTCGGCGATGCGGTGCATCACGTCATGCGGGTTGGCGGCGAAATTCCGGGTGAGCCCGCCCAGCAGCGAGACGAAATGCAGCCCGCGCGCCTCGACGCGGGGCAACTGGCGCGTGACCTCGGCCAGCGTCCGGCCATGGCCGAGGCCGATGATCGAATGCTGCCCGGCCTCGAACTGGCGCTTCAGGTAGGCGGCGCCGGCCAGCGCCAGCGCCCGCACCGGCAGGCCCACCTCGCCGATGTCGGGGGCGACCTCGCAGAGCTTGAGGCCGTAGGTCTCGTAGAGCTGCGCCTCGAGCTGCACGCATTCGACGATGTCGCCCTCGATCGAGACCTTCACGTGCCCCTCGGCCACCGCGCGGGCAATCAGCCGGTGCGCCTTGACCGACGGCAGCCCCAGCCGCTTGGCCACCTTGGCCTGGGTGAGCCCGCCCACGTAGTGCATCCAGGCAGCCCGGATCGCGAGGTTCTGATCGGTGTCGTTCATGGCCGTCTTTGCCTGTCGGTCCCTGGAAGCGGGCCCCCTTGGTGTCGATGCATCCTGATAGAGGCCGGCCCGCGCTCCGGGAAGCCCCCGCGCCGGGACCGGCCTCAGATATTGAGCGAAGCCGCCCCGGTGTCGATATGCGGTGCCCAGAAGGCGACACTTTCGGCGATCTGCGGGATCACCTCGCGGTCGTTGGGCTCGCGTTCCTTGAAGGACAGCTCGAGACAGATCTCGTTGTCCGTGGCGCCGCCCTCGGCGAAGGCCGCGAGCAGCGGCTCGGGCTGGATGCGACCACGGGCATTGAACTCGGCGGTGAAGGGGCGGTGGCCGCCCTTGTCCATGAGGCTCTGCTTGATGTGGATGATCGGCGAGACCTTCGGCACCGCCCGCGCCCAGGCGTAGGGGTCGAAGTCGTCGGGATTGTCGGAGGTCACGTCGCCGTGGTCGATGTCGGCCATCATCCACATCGGGATCGCCATGTTCGCCGCGGTCAGCCGATCCTGCAGCGCCATGCATTCGGCGATGGTCTCGCCGAATTCGCGGGCGACGCTCATCGGCTCCCAGAAGACGTAATCGAGCCCTGCGGCCTTGCCGTGCTCGGCGACCTCGGCCCAGCAGTCGATGGCGATGTCGATCATCTCGGCGCGCTTGGCCGGGTCGTCCTGCTCGCGAAAGGCGAGGATCGCGAACTGTGTGCCCACCGAGGTGCCGCCGAGGTCGGCGGTGATGTCGGCGAAGGTCTTGAACCAGTCGACGTAGTGGCGCCGCACGTCACGGTCGGGGTGGCCGAAGTGGTTGAGCCGGCCGTAGGGCCCGGTCATGCCCGAGGTCACGCGCACGCCGGTCCGCCCCAGCGCCGCGCCCATTTGCCGGGTCAGCCGCCGGATCACCGGAGCTGGCCACGACGGGTTGATGAACTCATGCGTGAGCTGCAGGTCGCGGATCTTCAGATCGCGGGCCACCGTGTCGATCAGGTCGTCGGGATCGGCGAAGCGGTTCACCAGCGGGTTGGTGTTGAGCGAAAGCGTCAGTCCCATCAGGCGGCCTCGGCCTTGTGGGTGTCGAACCACTCGGTGAAGGCGGCGATCTCGGCGTCGGTCATGTCGATGCGGTTCTTGGTGCGGCGCCAGATGATGTCCTCGGCGGTCATCGCCCATTCGTTCATCACCAGCCATGTGACCTCGGCCTCGTAGAGATGCGCGCCGAAGTGACGGCCCAGCCCTTCGAGCGAGGATGCCCGGCCGACGATCTTGCGGGTCAGCGTGCCGTAGCGGCGGCCGTAGTATTCGCGCAGCTCGCGCGGCATCCACGGGTATTCCGCCTTGAGCGTCTCGCGGAAGCTGTCGTAGTCGGCGCCGGGCATGTCGCCACCGGGCAGCGGCGCGGTTTCGGTCCAGTCCCCGCCCATCTGCGGGAACACGTGACGGATCTTCTGCAGGCCACGCTCCGCGAGCTCGCGGAAGGTGGTGATCTTGCCGCCGAAGACGTTGAGCAGCGGCGCGCCGCCGGTCTCGTCGAGGTCGAAGACGTAGTCGCGCGTCACCGCCGAGGGGTTGCCCTGGCCGTCGTCGAACAGCGGCCGGACGCCCGAGAAGGTCTCGAGGATGTCCTCGCGGCGCAGCTTTTCCTTGAAGTAGCGGTTCACGCAGTCGAGCAGGTAGTCGATCTCGGTGTCGTCGATCTTGACGTCCTCGGCGCGGCCGTCATGGGCGATGTCGGTGGTGCCGATCAGCGCCTTGTCGCCCTCGTAGGCGTTGATGAAGATCACCCGCTTGTCGTGATTCTGCACGAGGTAGCTGTGCGGCCCCTCCCAGAATTTCGGAACGATGATGTGGCTGCCCTTCACGAGGCGCACGTTGCGCGACGAGTTGGCGCCGGCGACACGGGTGAGAACGTCGGTTACCCAGGGGCCGGCGGCGTTCACGAGGCATTTCGCGAGGAATTCGCGGGTTTCGCCGGTGATCGTGTTCTGCGTGACGACGCGCCACTTGCCGTCCTCGCGGCGGGCCGAGACGGCGGGCGCGCGGGTCAGCACGACGGCGCCGCGCTGCGCCGCGTCCATCGCGTTGAGGATCACGAGCCGGGCGTCGTCGACCCAGCAGTCGGAGTATTCGAAGCCGCGGGTATACTTGTCGAGGATCGGCGCGCCCTCGGGGTCGCGCTTGAGATCGAGCGTGCGGGTGCCGGGCAGCTTCTTCCGGCCACCGAGGTGGTCGTAGAGGAACAGCCCCAGCCGCACCAGCCACGCCGGCCGGTCCTGCGGCGAATGCGGCAGCACGAAGCGCAGCGGCCAGATGATGTGCGGCGCGGCGTTCATCAGCACCTCGCGCTCGATCAGCGCCTCGCGCACCAGCCGGAACTCGTAGTATTCAAGGTAGCGCAGGCCGCCATGGACCAGCTTGCCCGAGCGCGACGACGTGCCCTCGGCAAGGTCGTCCTTCTCGCAGAGCGCCACTTTCAGGCCACGGCCGGCGGCGTCGCGCGCGATGCCCGCGCCGTTGATGCCGCCGCCGATGACGAACAGGTCCACCTCTTGCGTGGTCATCTCAGGATCCTCCTTGCGCCGCCCGTTCGAGCTCTGCTCCGGGCGCGATTTCCGGTTGGTCTGCCGCTGCCGCGGTCGGGCCGCTTGCGGCGCGATGCTCCGCGAGCCGGTCCCAGACGGGTTCCAGCGCCTCGCGGGCCTGGGCATAGGCAGGGTAGAGCGAGCCGTAGATGCGGCTCAGCTCGGGGTCGGGGGCCTCGGCTTGGCCGAGAAGCGGGGTCACCCACTCGGCCACGCAGGCCTCCATGTCGGGGTAGGCGCCGATCGCCACGGCGGCCATCATCGCGCAGCCGGCGGCGCCGGCTTCTTCGCGGGCCGAGACGCGCACCGGCGCCTCGACGCTGGCAGCGAGGATCGCTCGCAGCGCGGTGCTGCGCGCGGCGCCGCCGGTCAGGCGAAGCTCCGAGGGCAGGGTGCCCATCGCGCCGTAGCAGTCGCGGGCGGCCATCCCCAGCCCCTCGATCACCGCGCGGATCATGTCCGGGAACCGGTGATGCGCCGCCAGGCCAATGAAACCCGCGCGGGCGTTCGGGTTGACCATGGGGCCGCGCTCGCCGGCCTCGGAAACGTAGGGTTGGTAGAGCAGCGTGCCCGGCTGCGACCGCTCCATCCAGCCGTCGATATGGGCCACGAGGTTGGCGTATTCGTGCGGGTGGCCGGTCTCGCTCATCAGGTCGGCGGCCATGCGCAGCGCCCAGTCGAGATTCAGCGTCGCCGCCATGTTGGTCTGCACCTGCGTCACCATGCGCTCGGCGGGCAGGCAGATGACGTAGCCGGAATCGCCCTGCAGCTGCACCGCGTCGTCGCGCACCGCGCGCATGTGCACGCCGGTCGAACCGATGGTCGAGCAGGCCGCACCCGGGGTGCCGGTGTGGACGCCCGCGCCGAGCGCGGTCATCACCATGTCGACGTAGCCGAGGCTGACCGGCGTTCCGGCGCGCAGGCCGGTGACCCGGGCCGCGGCCTCGCTCAGCGGGTGGGTGTCGCGGCTGCCGTCGACGATCTGTGGCAGGAGCTGCGCGCGATGGCGCAGGCCGAGCGCCTCGATGGCGGTGTCGGAATACTGGCGGGTGCGGAAGTCGCCGAAGGTGAAGCTTGCCTCTGACGGGTCCGTCGCGCGGACGCCGGTGAGGTTCAGGTAGAGCCAGTCCTTGCAGTGCAGCGCCACCTCGGCGCGATCGAGCAGCGCCGGGCAGTGGCGGTCCATGTGGGCCATCTGCGCGCCCTGCTGGCAGGTGTTGAGCGCGGTGCCGGTGGCATGGAAGCGCGCGGCGTTGCCGGGGGCCTGCGCCAGTGCCTGCGTGGTGCGCGCGGCGCGGGCGTCGAGCCAGAGCCAGGCGTCGTCCACGGGCCGGTTGTCGGCGCCCACGAGCCAGGTGCCGTCGCCCTGCGCCGTCACGGCAAGGGCGGCGGTGCGGTCCGCGAGATGGTCGATGCTGTCGCCGAGTCCGCGCAGCGCCTCTGCGCAGTCGGCCCAGGTGCGGTCCATGTCCTGCGTGGCGGCGCCGTCGGGGGCGGTCGTGTAACGGTTCGGAACCGCCGACGCGCCAAGCTGCGTGCCGGTCAGGGTGAAGGCGACCGCCTTGATGACCGAGGTGCCCGCGTCGATTCCGATGATGATGTCGCGTTCAGACATGATGCGCCCTTTCGAGGGGCGTATGGCCTGATGCGCAAGGCGCTGTGACCATGCGTCTCCTCCCTGTCTTCCGGCCTGCGGCTCCTCCAGCCGCCGGGCATGAAACCGGCGGGCCAAGGGCCTTCCGGTGACGATGAGCATATGGAAGCGGCCCGTTTTGTCGAGTGCATTTTTTTACTTCCATTGAAAAAAATTTCAGTTATGGTGCTGGAAACGGACCAAGCAGCCCGAAGACGCCGGCGGAGGAAATGGCGGCATCTTCAAGGGGTTGGGTTCGTAGCGGACGATCCGGCGGGAGTCGGAGCCGTTCCGGGAAACGGGAGGATGAAGGCCTGCGGACGCCGCGGGCCGGCGCGATCTCCGAAGCAGTTGCCGCCGTCGGGCGGGGCGTTTTCGTCCCGTGTCCCGATGCGGTAAGGCCAGCGGAGTATCGGGGTCAGGGGCATCACGCGATGCCCGGGCCGAGGTTCATCCAAGCGACATGAGAAACCGGCCGCGCAGCGTGGCCAGAGGGAGGAGCGAGAGGCATGAGTGCCACCGATTTCACCATGAAGCCGCGCGTGGGGCGCCGAGGCATGATCATCGGCGCGCTGGCGATCTGCGTCGTTGCGGCGATCGCCCTCGACACCACCGTCGTCACCGTCGGGTCCGAGCAGGACACCCGGGTCGCCGGCTTCGCGCCCGACGCCTATGGTGCCGAGGAATTCCCCCGCATCCGCGACTACATAACCGAGAACGCGGTCGACGCCGCGACGCTCGCCTCGGAACTGGCCGCCGACAAGAGCGCCGCCGCCGAGAAATACGGCTCGGGCGGCGCGATGCCGACCATCCCGGTTTCGTTCACCGGCACCGTCGGAGAGGGCAAGGGCGGCATCTACGACGTCGCGGTCGACGGCGCCGAGGAGGTCCGCATCCGCGTCCAGACCGGCCCCGCCATCAACGGCACCGACCTGCGCGACGCGCCCGGCGACATCGCCTTCGGCCAGTTCAAGAACCAGATCGAGTACCAGGACGCCGGTGCCGGCATCAACCGCGCCATGAAGGCCGAGGTGCTCGAGGGCATCGACAATTCCGACCTGACCGGCAAGACGATCTCGGTCACGGGCGCCTTCAAGCTCATCAACCCGAAGATGTGGCTGGTGACGCCGGTCGAGGTGTCGGTGCAATGACCGCGCATCAGTCCATCCGTCCCGAGGGCCCCGCGACCGGCGAGGTCGTGATGTCGGCCCGCCACGTCGCCAAGCACTACGGTGCGGTCAAGGCGCTCAAGGGCGTGAACTTCGACATCCACCGCGGCCAGGTCACCACGCTCTTCGGCGAGAACGGTGCCGGCAAGTCGACGCTGATGAAGATCCTTGCGGGGATCGTCACGCCGACCACCGGAGAGATCATTCTCGACGGCACGCCGGTGACCTTCCACAGCGCCAACGCCGCGCTGGCCTCGGGCATCTCGATCATCCACCAGGAGCTGGCGCTGGCGCCGAACCTGAACGTGCGCGACAACATCTTCATGGGGCGCGAGATCCGCTCCGCACGCGGCGTCGATTTCGCCGAGGAAGAGCGCGTCACCCGCGAGCTGATGGCCGAGCTCGAAGAGGACATCGACCCGCTGACCCCGCTCGAGGAGCTGCGCCTCGGCCAGCAGCAGATCGTCGAGATCGCCCGCGCGCTGCAGGCCAAGAGCCGCATTCTCATCATGGACGAGCCGACCTCGGCGCTGTCCGCCTCGGAGGTCGAGGTGCTGTTCAAGGTCATCAACGACCTGACCGCCAAGGGCGTGAGCATCGTCTACATCTCGCACCACCTCGAGGAAGCGCTCGAGATCACCGACCACGCGGTCGTGCTGCGGGACGGAGAGATGACCGCCTACGCGCCGCGCGCCGAGATCGACCTCGAGTGGATCGTGCGCAACATGGTGGGCGAGAACTTCGACCTCGGTCAGCCGCCGGCAAGTGACATGGGCGCCCCGGCGCTGTCGATCGAGGGGCTCAAGGTGCCTGACCCGTCCGGTCACGGATACGTCGTCGACGGCATGGATCTCCAGGTCAAGGCGGGCGAGATCGTCTGCGTCTACGGCCTGATGGGGGCCGGGCGCACCGAGATGATGGAATGCGCCGCCGGACGTCTCAAGGCGGAAAGCGGCGCGGTGAAGCTGCAGGGGCACGACATCTCGCACCTGTCGATCTCCGAGCGCATCGCCGCGGGGCTGGTGCTGGTCCCCGAGGACCGCCAGCGCGACGGGCTGGTGCAGACGATGTCGGTCGGGCAGAACCTGTCGCTGGCGTCGATCGGCGCCTTCACCCGGGGCCTGTTCACCAGCCGCAAGGACGAGCGCAAGGTGGTCGAGGACTCGATCCGCGAGGTCACCGTCAAGACCGACGGCGGGGCCGCGATGATCGGCTCGCTGTCGGGCGGCAACCAGCAGAAGGTCGTCATCGGCAAGATGCTGGCCACGAAGCCCGAGGTCATCCTGCTCGACGAGCCGTCGCGCGGCATCGACATCGGCGCCAAGGCCGAGGTCTTCAAGCTGCTCGCGCATACCGCGAAGGATCGCGGGCTGGCGGTGCTCTACTCGACCTCGGAAGTCGGCGAATGCCTGAGCGTGGCGCACCGGATCATCGTGATGCGCCGGGGCAGGATCTCGGCCGAATTCGACCATACCGCAACCAAGGAACAGATCATGGCCGCCTCTGGCGAAGCCGTGCATTAAGGGAGGCCGTCATGGCGGATACATCCACAACGAAACCCGCAGGCGGTGGCATGAACATGAATATCGGCAAGATCCTTCTCGAAGGCCGCGCCTTCTTCGCGCTCGTGGCGATCATCATCGTCTTTTCCATCCTGTCGCCGGTCTACTTCAGCGTCGGCAACTTCCTCATCATGTCGAGCCACGTGGCGATCTTCGGCCTGCTGGCCATCGGCATGCTGCTGGTGATCCTGAACGGCGGCATCGACTTGTCGGTGGGCTCGACGCTGGGCCTGTCCGGCGTCATCGCCGGCTACCTGATGCAGGGGGTCGAGATCCCGGCCGCCGGCGTCATCCTCTACCCGCCGGTCTGGGCCGTGGTCGTGCTGACCATCTGCCTCGGGGCCTTCGTGGGCGCGATCAACGGTGTGCTCATCGCCTTCTTCAAGGTGCCGGCCTTCGTCGCCACCCTGGGCATGCTCTACGTGGCCCGTGGTGTCGCGCTGCTGATGACCAACGGTCTGACCTACAACAACCTCGGCGGCTCCGAGGCGCTGGGCAACACCGGCTTCGACTGGCTCGGCTTCAACCGCATCGCCGGCGTGCCGATCGGGGTGATCGTGCTGGCGCTGGTGGCGCTGACCGTCGGGCTCGTGCTGGCCCGCACCGCCTTCGGTCGCTGGCTCTACGCCTCGGGCGGCAACGAACGCGCCGCCGAGCTGTCGGGCGTGCCGACCCGCAGCGTCAAGGTCTCGGTCTACGTGCTGTCCGGCATCTGCGCCGCCATCGCGGGGCTCGTGCTCAGCTCGCAGCTGACCTCGGCCGGCCCGACCGCGGGCACCACCTACGAACTGACCGCCATCGCGGCGGTGGTGATCGGCGGTGCGGCCCTGACCGGCGGACGCGGCAACGTGCGCGGCACCATGCTCGGCGCCTTCGTCATCGGCTTCCTGAGCGACGGTCTCGTGATCATCGGCGTCTCGGCCTACTGGCAGACGGTCTTCACCGGCGCCGTGATCGTGCTCGCCGTGCTGCTCAACAGCCTGCAATACGGCCGCTCCGGTCGCTGAGAATTCGAGGACGCGGGGCAGGGAGGCCCCGCGCCCGAACACCCCGCCGGATGGTCCGGCAGATTTCAAACCCAACGGGAGGAACCCCACCATGAAACTCACTCGCCGCCTGATCCTCGCATCCGTCGCCGCCCTGCCGCTCATGGCGCAGGCCGCGATGGCCGACGGCCTCATCTCGATCATCGTCAACGACCCGTCGAACCCCTACTGGTTCACCGAGGGCGAAGTCGCCAAGGCCACCGCGGAAGAGCTGGGCTACGACGCCAACGTCGCGGCGCACAAGGGCGACACCAACACCGAGAGCAACCTCGTCGACACCGCCATCACCAACCAGGCCAAGGCGATCATCCTCGACCCGGCGAACGCCGACGGTTCGGTGGGCGCGGTCAAGAAGGCCGTCGACGCGGGCATCCCGGTCTTCATCGTCAACGCCGAGATCAACCAGTCGGGTCTCGCCAAGGCGCAGCTCGTCTCGAACAACGCCCAGGGTGCCGCGCTCGGCGCAATGGCATGGGTCGAGGCCATCGGTGGTGAAGGCTCCTACGTCGAGCTCTTCGGTGCACCGTCGGACAACAACGCGCAGACCCGCTCGAACGGCTTCGAGACGGTGCTGACCCAGTATCCCGACCTCGAGAAGAAGGCGCAGGAAGTCGCCAACTGGGACCGCACCCAGGGTTACTCGAAGATGCAGTCGATGCTGCAGGCCAACCCCGACATCTCGGGCGTGATCTCGGGCAACGACGAGATGGCCCTTGGCGCGATCGCCGCGCTGAAGGAAGCCGGCAAGCTTGACGGCATGATCGTCGGCGGCTTCGACGGCTCGCCCGACGCCGTGGACGCGGTCAAGGCCGGTGAACTGACCTACACCGTGCTGCAGCCGGTCGCGATCTTCGCGGAAGAGGCCGTCCGCCAGGCCGACCACTTCATCAACACCGGTGAACTCAAGGTTGCCGAAGAAAAGCAGCTCTTCGACTGCCTGCTGATCGACGAAAGCAACGTCGACAACTACACCGGCCCGTTCACGCTGGATCAATCCTCCTGATCTCTCCTCCCTCGCGTGACGGGGAAAAGGGGGCCTTAGGGCCCCCTTTTTTGTGTTGGGGCAGGCGTAAAACGGATTGAGGAAGGGCCCGGGCCGGGGCAGGCTGCCGGCGACCCGAGACGGGGCGCGGGGAGACCAGAGAACATGGACAAGATCGCATTTCCGCTCGACGGCACATGCCGCTGCGGCTCCACCCGGTTCCGGATCACGACGGCGCCGATGATGACGGCGGCCTGCCACTGCACCGGGTGCCAGCGCATGGCGTCGAGTGCGTTTTCGCTGACCGCGATGGTTCAGGCCGACGGGTTCGAGGTCCTGGAAGGGGCGCCTGTGCTCGGCGGCCTTCGCGACCCGGACCTGCAGCACAACTTCTGCCCCGAGTGCCTGACGTGGATCTTCACGCGTGTGCCTGAACACGGGATGGTGAATGTCCGGCCGACGATGTTCGACGACCTCTCGTGGTTCGCGCCCTTCATCGAGACCTGCACGAAGACGAAACTGCCGTGGGCGCAGACCGGGGCCGCGCACAGTTTCGAGGCGTTTCCGCCGATGGAGCGTTTCGGCGAGCTGATGGCGGAATACGCGCAGAGCCGTGGCTGAGAAAAAGGCGCGCCCGGGTGGGACGCGCCTTTCGATTGCGGTCGCAGCGGGGGTCAGTAGCGCCCGGCCATCGCCTCGAGCGGCAGCGGCGTGATCCCCGAGGCATGACCGGCGGTGCCGAAGGCCTCGAAGCGGGCCTTGCAGAGCTCCTGCATCAGCGCCTTGCCCTCTTTCAGATACTTGCGCGGGTCGAACTCGTCGGGCGTTTCCGAGAGCACCCGGCGGACGCCGGCGGTCATCGCCATGCGGTTGTCGGTGTCGATGTTCACCTTGCGCACGCCCGAGCGGATGCCGCGCTGGATCTCTTCCACCGGAACACCCCAGGTCGGGCGGATGTCGCCGCCGTAGCTGTTGATGATCTGCTGCAGGTCCTCGGGCACCGAGCTCGACCCGTGCATCACGAGGTGCGTGTCGGGCAGGCGACGGTTGATCTCCTCGATCACGCTCATGGCGAGGATGTCGCCATCGGGCTGCCGGGTGAACTTGTAGGCGCCGTGGCTGGTGCCCATCGCGACGGCCAGCGCATCGACGCCGGTGTCCTTCACGAACTGCTCGGCCTCGGCCGGATCGGTCAGAAGCTGCTCTTCCGAGAGCTTCTCGGTCGCGCCGTGGCCGTCCTCCTGGTCGCCCATGCCGGTTTCCAGCGAGCCCAGCACGCCGAGTTCGCCCTCGACCGAGACGCCGCAGGCGTGGGCCATCTCGGTCACGCGCCGGGTGATGTCCATGTTGTAGGCGTAGTCGGCGGGCGTCTTGCCGTCAGCCAGCAGGGAGCCGTCCATCATCACGCTGGTAAAGCCGTGCTGGATCGCCGTGGCGCAAGTGGCCAGATCGTTGCCGTGGTCGAGATGCATGCAGACCGGGACCTCGGGGAAGGTCTCGACCAACCCGTCGATGAGCCGCGCGAGCAGCTTGTCACCGGCGTAGCTGCGGGCCCCGCGCGACGCGGCGAGGATCACCGGAGCGTTGGCCTCGCGGGCGGCGGACATGATGGCAAGCCCCATCTCCATGTTCGAGATGTTGAAGGCGGGCACGGCGTAGCCATGCTCGGCGGCATGGTCGAGAAGCTGGCGAAGGGTGATGCGGGCCATTGGGGTCAGGTCTCCTGCGCGATGTAGCGGGCGATGGTGTCCACCTCGTCCGTGGCGCCGAAAACCAGCGCGACGTTCTCGTGCGGGGTGGCGGGGACAAGATCGAGGATGCGGCGGGTGCCGTCGGTGGCGCGGCCGCCGGCGGCTTCGATGAGCAGGGCGATCGGCACCGCCTCGTAGGCGAGCCGCAGCCGGCCACCCTCGTAGCCGGGGCGCCGGTCGGCGGGGTAGAGGAAGGCGCCGCCCTTGAGCAGGATGCGGTGCAGCTCGCCCACGGCGGCGGCGAGCCAGCGCATGTTGAAGTCGCGTCCGCGCGGGCCGTCCTTGCCGGCGCGCAGGTCGCGCGCCCAGGCCTGCAGGCCGGGCGACCAGTGGCGCTCGTTCGAGGCGTTGTAGGCGATGCTCGAGGTGGTGGGCTTCAGCGTCACGTCGCGGGCGGCCATGCGGAAATCCTGCCCGTCGAAGGTGGCGATCTGCACGCCCTCGCCGGTGGTGTAGCCGAAATCCAGCGAATGGCCGAAGGAGGCGTAGCCTGCCGCCACCGCCTCGGAGCCCTTGCGGGCGAAATCGGCGGGGCCCGTGGGGTAGATCACGAAGAGCATGCCCAGCGGTGCGCCGATGCCGATGGAGCCGGAGCCGTCGATCGGGTCGATGGCGATGTCCCAGGCGCCGTTCGGGTCGATGGTCTCGACCGCCTCGGCTTCTTCCGAGAGCATGTGCCGCACGCCGCAGCCGTGCATCTCGGCAAGGATGTGGTCATGCGCCCCCACGTCGAGCGCCTTCTGCGCGTCGCCGCTCTCGTTGTTGCCCACGAGCGCGGCGGGGTCCCCCGGCAGCTTGCCGGCGGCAAGCCGGGCGGCGATGGCGGGCAGGGCGTGCGCAAGCGCGCCGATGATGCGGCCGACGCCGTCTTCGGGCAGGCAGGCCGGCAGGATGGCCGCCGTGGACAGGCGGTCATTGGGCAGGGTCAGCATGTGGGGGATACCTCGGGGGCAGATGGGTCGCCCGGGAGAGGGCAGGAGGAAGGCCCGGCGCCGGAAGACGCCGGGCCGGACCGGTTACGCCTTGTTGTACTTGGCGTCGACCTCGTTGATGGCGTTCACGTTGCCTGCCGACTTGCCGTTCGGATCGAACGACGCGCTCAGGAAGGCATCCGCGATGTCCTTGGCCAGTTCGGGCCCGATCACGCGCGCACCCATGGTGATGATATGCGCGTTGTTGGACGTGGCGGCCTTGCCGGCGGAATAGGTGTCGTGGGTCTGCGCCGCACGGATGCCGGGGATCTTGTTCGCCGACATGCACACGCCGATGCCGGTGCCGCAGCACAGGATCGCCTTGTCGTAGGTGCCGTCCATCACGGCCGAGGCAACGCGGTCGGACATGTTGGCGTAGAACGCATCGGGGCCGTCTGCCGACAGCGACACGTCCGACACCTCGTAGTCGGGGTTCTGGGCGAGATACTCGGCCAGGACCTTCACCAGCGGTTCGCCCGCGCTGTCACCTGCTACTGCAATCTTCATCGTGGAATCCTCCAATCAGTCTTGTGCCCCGAGCACTGCACCGCAGCGCGCGAGAATGTCGAGGTAGCCGGACACGTCCCAGGCAGAGCGCCCGATGAACAGCCCGTCGATATGTGGGCAGGCGATCAGCTCGGCGCAATTGCCCGGGTTGACCGACCCGCCGTAAAGGCAGGGAATGCGCCGCCCCAGCACGTCTTCGGCGACGGCGATGATCTCGGCCTGGCGCGCGTCCGCATAGTCGGACGTGGCCGGGATGCCGTTCTCGCCGATGGCCCAGACCGGTTCGTAGGCAAGCCAGATCTCGGCGCCTTTCTGGTCGTCCGAGAGCTTCGAGAGCGCGCCGCGCACCTCGCGTTCGAGCACCTCGGCGGCGCGGCCGCCCTCGCGGTCCTCGAGCGTTTCGCCGATGCAGATCAGCGGGATCAGCCCGTGGCGCACGGCGGCCTCGGTCTTGAGCCCGACGGTCTCGTCGGTCTCGCCGAAATGCTCGCGGCGCTCGGAGTGGCCGAGCTCGACGACATCGAGGCCGCAATCGGTGAGCATCGGGGCCGAGACCTCGCCGGTCCAGGCGCCGGCATCGGCCCAGTGCATGTTCTGCGCGCCGACCTTGACGGGACGCCCGTCCAGCGCCGCCTTCACCTCGCGCACGGCGGTGAAGGGCGGGATCACGAAGCTCTGGATGTTGTCGTCGAGCGTGGCCTGCGCCAGCCCGTCGGCCCAGGTCATCGCCTCGGCGAGCGTCTTGTTCATCTTCCAGCTGGTGCCGATCCAGGCCTTGGGCATCGGTGAGTCTCCCTGATTTCTCGACAGTACACTTAACATCTCCAAACCATGATTCAACACAAAAAATGTGATAATGTGATTTTATCTTGTTAAGTTTTGGGAGGCGAGTTAGCGTGCCGGCAACAGGAGGACATCATGCTCGACCAGACATTCGTTTCCCAGAAAGCCGCCATCGACCCCGACAACTTCGCGCTTGCGAACTGCCTGCGGGCGCTGGCAATCGACGCGGTGAACGCCGCGAACTCCGGCCACCCCGGCGCGCCCATGGGCATGGCCGACGCGGCCACCGTGCTTTTCAGCAAGCACCTGAAATTCGATGCCTCGGCCCCCGACTGGCCCGACCGCGACCGCTTCGTGCTGTCGAACGGCCATGCCTCGATGCTGCTCTACGGTCTTCTGCACCTCACCGGTTACGAGGACATGACCATCGAGCAGATCCGCAACTTCCGCCAGTGGGGCGCGATCACCGCCGGCCATCCGGAGTGGGGCCATGCCAAGGGAATCGAGACCACCACCGGCCCGCTCGGGCAGGGCATTGCCACCGCCGTGGGCATGGCGCTCGCCGAACGCGCGATGGCCGGTGAATTTCCCGGCCTCGTCGATCACCGGACATGGGTGATGCTGGGCGACGGCTGCCTGCAGGAAGGCATCGGGCAGGAGGCGATCTCGCTCGCCGGGCACCTCGGCCTCGGCAAGCTCAACGTTCTCTACGACGACAACGACATCACCATCGACGGGCCGACCTCGGTCAGCTTCTCCGAGAACGTGCCGGCGCGGCTCGAGGCCTGTGGCTGGCACGTGATCCGCTGCGACGGCCACGACGCCGCGGCGCTCGACAAGGCGATGACCGAGGCCAAGGCCGAGACCTCGCGCCCCACGCTCATCGCCATGAAGACGGTGATCGGTTTCGGCGCGCCCAACCGCGCCGGCACCGCCAAGGCGCACGGCTCACCGCTGGGCGAGGAAGAGGGCGCGCTTGCCAAGGCCGCGCTCGGCTGGGATGCCGCCCCCTTCGATATCCCGGCGGATCTGGCCGACGCATGGAAGGCCATCGGCGCCCGTGGCGCGCAGGCCCGCGCCGAGTGGGAGGACGCGCTCGCCGCCTCCAACCATGCCGACACCTTCCGCAGCCGCATCGCCGGCGAGCTGCCCGAGGGCTACGAGGCCGCCGTCACCGAGGCCCGCAAGGCGCTGTTCGACGCGCCGCAGAAGGTCGCCACCCGCAAGGCCTCGCAGATCGCGCTGGAGAGCCTGACGGCGGCGGTGCCCGCGATGATCGGCGGCAGCGCCGACCTGACCGGCTCGAACCTGACGCGCGTCCCGGCGGTCGACACCACCTTCACCGCCGAGACGCCGGGCCGTTACATCGGCTACGGCGTGCGCGAGTTCGGCATGGCGGCAGCGATGAACGGGCTGGCGCTGCACGGCGGTCTGCGGCCCTACGGCGGCACCTTCCTGGTGTTCTCGGACTACGCCCGCAACGCCATCCGCCTTTCGGCGCTGATGGGTCTGGGTGTCACCTACGTGATGACACATGATTCCATCGGTCTCGGCGAGGACGGGCCGACGCACCAGCCGATCGAGCACCTTGCCTCGCTCCGGGCCATCCCGAACCTCAACGTCTTCCGTCCCGCGGACGCGGTCGAGACGCTCGAGGCCTGGGATCTCGCGCTGCGCACGCCGGGCACGCCGGCGCTGATGGCGCTGTCGCGGCAGGGCGTTCCGCAGCTGCGCGAGGCCGGCGACGAGAACCTCACCGCCCGTGGTGGCTACGTCATCCGCAGCTACGGCGACCGGCGCGACGTGACGCTTCTGGCCACCGGCACCGAGGTGTCGCTGGCGGTCGAGGCTGCCGAGGCCCTGCACGCCGACGGCGTGGGCGTGGCGGTGGTGTCGATGCCCTGCTGGGAGCTCTTCGATGCCCAGCCCGAGGCCTACAAGGCCGAGGTCCTGGGCGATGCGCCGCGCATCGCGGTCGAGGCGGCCTCGCCCTTCGGCTGGACCCGCTACGTGGCCACCGAGGACGACGTGATCGGCCTGCGCGACTTCGGCGCCTCGGCCCCGGCCGAACGCCTCTACGACGAGCTGGGCATCACCCGCGATGCCATCGTCACCAAGGCCCGCGTGATGATCGCGGACTGAGATCGCCGGCCACGGCAACGCGAAAGGGCCTCCGGAACATCCGGGGGCCCTTTTCTCATCCTCGCGCGCGGGATGGCACGGCGCGCTGTCGCCGTAGGGTGGGTTTTAAAACCCACCCTTGGACGGCGAGACGGCTCAGCCGTTCACCACGGACAGCTCGGCGCCGGGCATCTCGATGTCGAACACGCCGCGCACGGCGTTGGCCGCCTCGGCCCCCTTGCCGACGAAGTGCTCGCGGAAGAAGGCGTTGTGCGCCTCGGTTTCCTGGTAGTTGTGCGGCGTGAGCGAGACCGAAAACACCGGAACCTCGGTGGTCATCTGTGCCTCCATGAGGCCCTTCACCACGGCGTCGGAGACGAAATCGTGCCGGTAGATGCCGCCGTCCACGACGAAGGCGGCGGCGATGACGGCGTCGTAGCGGCCCGAGGCGGCGAGCTTCTTGGCAAGCAGCGGCATCTCGAAGGCACCGGGCACGTCGTAGGCATCGACGGTGGCGCCGGGCAGCACGCGGGCGGCCTCGGCAAGGAAGCCCTCGTGCGCGCGGTCGACGATGTCGGCGTGCCAGCGCGCCTTGATGAAGGCGATACGGGTCTGGTTGAAGTCGGTCATTGCGGAACCCTCCGTTGATCACAAAAGGTCCCAGAGCTTTCGCCCGCACGGGCGCGCAGGCGCCAGCACGATACGTCTCTTCCATCCGGACTTTCACCGTCGGCCCCGGAATTCCACCGGATCTGCTTGACCCCTTCCTCTGCCACGCGGGCCCGCGCCGGGTTGCCCCGTCCGGACCTGCGTGCGCGAAGGGCGCTCGCGGGCTGTCACCGCCGGTGGGGAATTTCACCCCGCCCTGAGAACGCCGGCACCATTACCGAAACCGCCCGGCGGCGCAAGAGGCGCGATGCGGCGAGCTGCTGTGCGTCAGCGCACCGGTTCGTAATGGTCGAGCGCAGAGCCCACCCATGCCGTGCCGCGCGCGCTGCTGCCGAGCGCCTGCGTCAGCGGCTCTTCGGCGCCCATCGGCAGAAGCGCGTTCACCACGTCCCAGCCGGTCAGCTCCGGGTGATTCTCGATGCCCTGCAGCTGCCCCTTCAGGCCGCTCACGATCTGCACGACATCGCCCGAGAAACAGCCCGGCGCATGGATCTGCACCCGCAGGATCGGCTGCAGCACGTGGGTGCCGGCTTCCTGCAGTGCCTCGCGGGCGGCGTTCCGCCCGGCGGTGCGAAATGCGAAGTCCGAGCTGTCGACGGAATGCGCCTTGCCGTCCTTCAGCACCGCGCGGACATCGACAACCGGGTGCCCGGCAGGCCCCTCCGCCAGAGCCTCGCGGACGCCGGCCTCGACCGCCGGGATGTAGTTGCGGGGCACCGCGCCGCCCTTCACGGTCTCGGCAAAGGCAAAGCCCTCGCCGGGTGCGGCAGGCGAAAGCTCCAGCACGACATCGGCGAACTGGCCGGCACCGCCCGACTGCTTGCGGTGGCGGTGGTGGATCTCGACGGAGCGCCGGATCGTCTCGCGCAGGGACGGCGGTGCCGCGTTGCAGGTGACCGCGATCCCGAAGGTGTCGGCCAGGGCGCCCACGATCCGGCGCTCGTGCTGCGGGCCGTGGACGCCGATCACGAGGTTGCCGCTGCCTGCGGTCTGCGAGACGGTCAGCCCGGGGTCGGTCTCGGCCAGCCGCGCCAGCGCACCCGGCAGCTTGTTCTCGTCGCGCTCGTTCACCGGCGTCACGACGCGTTTCAGCGCCGGCGGATGCGGCGCGGCCCAGTCGGGCAGGGGCTCTGCGTCCTCGGCGCCCATCAGCGTGCCAAGCGCGAGGTGGTCGCTCTTGATCGCGAGGCCGACCTGTCCGGGGGCGAGCCCGGCGAGCTGCGTTCGTGCGTCGAGGCCGACCAGCCCGCCGATCCCGTCCCCGGCCAGCCGGTTGCCCGGTGCCACGCCGTCGGAGAGCGCGCGCACCAGCACCGCCTTGCCGATATGCTTGAGCGTGTCCGCGAGGCAGCCCGCCGCGACCACGTCGTCGCCAAGCCCGAGCCGGGCACGCAGCGCATCGACCTGCGGCACCTCGTGGCGCAGCGTCTTCATCAGCCGGGTGAGCCCGTTGCCGTGCTTCGCCGAGCCAAGCAGCACCGGCAGCAGGTCGTGGTGCTGCACCGCGCGGGTCGCCACGTCGTAGAGCTCGTCGGTCGGCGGGCGCTGGTCCTCGATGATTTCCTCGAGCAGGTGGTCGTCGAAATCGGCCAGCGATTCCAGAAGCTCTGTGCGGGCCGCCGTCTCGCGCGCCTGCATCGCGGGCGGCAGTTCCACCAGCTTCGAGCGTTCGCCCTCGCGGTATTGCCACGCCCGTTCCGAGATCAGGTCGACCGCGCCTGTGATCGTCTCGCCGTCGCGTAGCGGCACCTGCCGGAGCACGATGCCATGGGCGCAGTAGGGCTGCAGCGCGGCGATGATGTCGCTCACCCGGTCGCTGGCCTGGTCCATGCCGTTGACGAAGACGAAGCTCGGCACGCCCGAGGCCTCGAGGATCTGCAGGTAGGGCGCGCAGAGCACCGCGGCATCGGCCTCGGCCGGCAGGCAGAGAAGCGCCGCGTCGCTCGCCGCCAGTGCGGGCCCGATCTGCGGCGCGGTCTCGGGGCCACCGGGCACGTCGAAGAGCGCCCAGTCATCGCCCATGAAGGAAAAGGTGGTGACACTCGTGCCGCCGGTGGTCGCGAGGGTCGTTCCCTGCCCCCCGTCGAGTGTGGAGAGCGCCGCGATCAGCGTTGATTTTCCGGAGTTGGATGGTCCGACGACCGTGAGAGCGCGCATGTGACTGCCTCCCTGTGCGTGTCAGCCATGGTCTGCCTTCCCGGACCGTGCGTCAACTGGGCGAATTGTCCCGTGGGGTCGATGGCCAGACCCGGCGGAGCGACGTTCGAGGCGGCAATCTTCAGCGAATGGTTGTTTCTGTCGTGAATGTCGGCACCCGCGAGCGGTCTCTTTCGGCAAGGCGGTTGAAGTCCCCGGCGGTGGCGTCGACAGTGGCTTCATGACCGACCGGACTGCCCTGACCCTCGCCGACGTCCTTGCCGCCTCGTGCACCATCCGCGACGTGGTCGAGACAACGCCGCTGGTGCCCTCGATGCTCGGCCCCGAGCTTGGCGGAGAGCTCTGGCTGAAGCTCGAGATCGCCCAGCCCATCGGCGCGTTCAAGCTGCGTGGCGCTGCGAACGCCATCGCGCGGCTGCCCGAGGGGGCGGCGGGCGTCACCTGCTGCTCCACAGGCAACCATGGCCGGGGCGTCGCCTACGCCGCCGCGCGCAAGGGCGTGCGGGCGGTGGTCTGCATGTCCGAGCTGGTGCCGCAGGCCAAGGTCGACGGCATCCGCGCGCTGGGGGCGGAGGTCCACATCCGCGGCCGCTCGCAGGACGAGGCGCAGCGCGAGGCGTCGCGGCTCGTGGCCGAGGAGGGGCTCGTGGATATCCCACCCTTCGACGATGCGCATGTCATTGCCGGGCAGGGGACCATCGCGCTCGAGATGCTGGCGGCGAAGCCGGAGCTCGACACCCTGCTGATCCCTCTGTCGGGCGGTGGTCTCGCTGCGGGCATGGCGCTGGCCGCCAAGGCGATCAAGCCCGACCTGCGCATCGTCGGGATCACCATGGACCGGGGCGCGGCGATGCAGGCGTCGATCCTTGCCGGTCAGCCCGTCGAGGTCGAGGAGATGCCCTCGCTCGCCGACAGTCTCGGCGGTGGCATCGGGCTCGAGAACCGCCACACCTTCGCGCTCTGCCGGGATCTCATCGACGAGATCGTGCTGGTCAGCGAAGACGAGATCTACCGCGCCATGCAGTCCTTTTATCGCGCCGACCGGATGGTGGCCGAGGGCGCCTCGGTCGTGGCCATCGCGGCGCTGCAGTCGGGCAGGCTGGCACCCTCGGCCCGCATGGGCACCGTCGTCACCGGTCGCAATGTCGACATGGAGCAATTCACCCGGGTCGTCACCGGGCAGGACGTCACCCTGGGTGACGTGACCGTCAAGGGAGGCCATCATGCCTGATATCCGCATCCTCACCGAAGCCCAGCTGCGCGACGTCGTGGCGCTCGACCGCGAGACGGTCGACGTGATCGAGAACGGCTTCCGCGCGCTTGCCGGCGGTGGCGTGGTGATGCCGCCGGTACTGTCGATGGCGATCGAGGAGGCGCATGGCGAGGTCGACGTCAAGACCGCCTACGTGCCGGGCTTCGACGGCTTTGCGCTCAAGGTCTCGCCGGGCTTCTTCGACAATCCGAAGATCGGGCTGCCGTCGCTGAACGGCCTGATGATCCTGCTGTCGGCGACGACCGGGCTGGTGCAGGCGGTGTTCCTCGACAACGGCTACCTTACCGACATCCGCACGGCGGCAGCGGGCGCCGTGGCCGCGCGGCACCTCGCCCCCGAGGACCTGGCAGTTGCCGGCGTGCTCGGCACCGGGGTGCAGGCGCGGCTCCAGATGCAGGCGCTGCATCTCGAACGGCCCTTCGACCGCTGCCTCGTCTGGGGGCGCGACCCGCAGCGCGCGGCGGCCTGTGCCGCCGACATCGCCGCCGCGACCGGCGCCTCGGCCGAGGTGATGACCGAGATCGCGCCGCTGGTGAAGCAGAGCCAGCTTGTCGTGACGACCACGCCCGCGACCGAGCCGCTGATCACCGCCGACATGCTGCACGGCGGGTTGCACATCACGGCGATGGGCTCGGACCAGGGCGGAAAGACCGAGATCGCCCCCGAGGCGTTGGCGGCGGCAGACCTCTACGTCTGCGACCGGGTGAGCCAATGCGCGCTGATGGGCGAGCTGCGCGGGGCGCGCGCGGCAGGGCTCATGGCCGGGGACCCGCCCGAGCTGGGGGCCGTCATCGCGGGGCAGGCCCCGGGGCGCAGCGACCCGCGGCAGGTCACCATCTGCGACCTGACCGGCACCGGGGTGCAGGATACCGCGATTGCCTCGCATGTGGCGGCACGGCTCGGCGAGGCGGGGACGGTGATCCACGCCTGAAGCGCCCGAGCGGGGCGGTCAGCAGCAGTCGTCGCGCATCCGCCGCTTCTCGCCGAGATTGGTGCGGCGGCGCAGGCTGCGCGACACGCGGTCCACGGCCGCGGTCAGCAGCCCCGTCGCCACCAGCAGCACCATCGCCCGGTCGAGCCGCAGCTCGGCCATGGCGCTGTCGATGTAGAAGCCGAGCGTGGCGATTCCGAGCAGCCCCATGACGGCGGTCTCGCGCAGGATGATCTCCCAGCGGTAGAGGCAGAGCGCGATGAACGGCCCCGAGAGCCGGGGCGCCAGTTCCCACCCCCAGAGCGTGAGCCCCCTCGGCGCATCACGGCGCAGGGTGGGCACCAGTGTTTCGCCCTCGCGGCCCAGCAGATGCGCGATGATGGCTCCGTTGTGCAGCGCCAGCGCGAGGATCGCGGGCAGCATCGAGGGGCCGAAGACCTGCAGGAACAGGTAGGCCAGCATGTATTCCGGGAAGCTGCGCAGCACCACGAGCAGCAGGTGCCCCGCCGCGCGGCCCACCCGCGAGGTCACGCGGGGCACGATCAGCCCGAAGCCCGCGAAGGCCAGCGCACCGGTCAGCGCCAGCGCGATCTGTGCCACCAGCACGGTGGCGATCAGGCCGGGCAGCATCTCGTCGGAGGCGAGCGGCCACAGCCAGTCGAGCAGCGCGGCACCGTCCCAGCCGTCGCGCAGCGGGGCGGGCACGATGTCCTGCGTGAGAAAGCGCATCAGCGCGCCCGAGCCCATCGGCGGGCTCTGGATCAGCGACAGCGAGATGGCCGAGGCCAGCACCCAGAGCGGCGCGAGCACCGGCCGCATCCACAGCCGCACCGAGGCGATCAGCACGACGTAGCACACCATGATGGCCGAGGCCGCGCCGTAGTCGCCCATCCGGAAGAAGCTGTCGAGTTGGAAGCCCAGCGTCGGCAGGCCCACGAAGCCGAGCACCGCGCTGGCGCGCATCCCGCATTCGAGCCGGTAGAGCGTGTAGTATTTCATCGCCGACAGCGCCAGCGGGGCGCGGGCATAAAGGAACCGCGACAGTGCATCGGTGCGCGGCGGCAGCACCTGCGCCGGGCGCGGGTCGGCCTCGTCGAGCTGCTCCGAGAACACCTTGGCGAAGATGCCGGCATAGGGCAGCGCGATGGCGAGCACCCCGGTGATCGGCGCAATGCCTAGGATCTGCATCAGCACCAGCGCCCAGAACAGCTCGTGCACCGACCGCAGCGCGATGCAGAGCCAGCGCACGGCGCGCAGGTGGTAGAAGGGCGCCAGCACCAGCCCCGCCGAGGCGCCGGCGGCGACACCTGCCACCGCGAAGGCAATGGTCAGCCAGATCGCGCGGCCGATCTCCTCGACGGCGCTGAAGTCGGGACGAAGGAAGCCCGAGAGCATCCGCGCCAGCGCCGCGCCCGCGTCGTGATTGCCAAGGCTCAGGTCGGCAAACGGCAGCGCCAGCAGCGCCAGCGCAAGGAACAGCGTGACGACGCGCGGCCGGGTCCAGGTCGTTTCAGCGGGCATAGAGCGCGGCGATCTCGGCATCGCCCACGGTGTCGGCCGGCGCATCGAACAGGATGCCGCCTCGCCGCAGTCCGACCAGCCGTGTCGCGATGCGACGGGCGAGACCGACATCGTGCAGCGCCAGCAGCGCGGTCTCGAAGCGCGCGCGGGCCTGGTCGAGAAGCGCCGCCGCCTGGGTCTCGTCGACCGCCGAGACCGGCTCGTCGCCGATCAGCACCGCACCGCCGCGCCACCAGGCTCGGGCGAGCGCAACCCGCTGTTTCTGCCCGCCCGAGAGCGCATGCACCGGGCGGTCGATCTCGTCGGTCAGCCCGACCTCGGCCAGCACCTCGGCGACACCGGAACGGTCGGCGGCGCGGACCCGCAGCAGGTTGCTCAGGTTGTAGAACGCCCCGTGGTCGTCGAGCCGCCCCATCAGCACGTTGCGCAGCACCGAAAGCTGCGGCACCAGCGCGTGATCCTGCGGAACGAGCGCCACGCGGTGCGACACGGCCAGCCGGTCGTGCACCGCGTTCAGCAGCGTGGACTTGCCCGCGCCGCTGCGGCCGAGCAGCACCACCCGCTCGCCGGGGGCGAGCGCAAAGCTCACCTCGGGCAGAACGGCGGTGCGCCCGTAGCCGAGCGTTTCCCTCTGCAGGACCGCCAGGGTCATTCGATCAGGCCGAGCTCCTTGGCGGTCTCCGCGATCGGCTCGAAATCGGCGTTCTGGGCCGGGATGAAGGCCTCGCGCGGGAAGGCGTTCAGCAGCTCCGGATCGTCCATGCCGATCAGCGCGTCCTGCACCTTGTCGGCGAAGCCCTCGCCGAAGGTCGCGTCGACGTCGCCGCGGATCGTCCAGTTGTAGTCGGGGTAGGGCGGGGTTTCCCAGATCACCTTGGCGGTTTTGACCTCGGGAGCGCCTTCCTCGAGCGCCTTGTCGTAGACTGCGAAGTTCAGCGCGCCGACCTGCCATGCGCCCGAGGCGACGAGCCGCAGGGTCTGGCTGTGGTCGCCGGAAAAGCCGACGCGACCGAAGAACTCCTCGGGGGCTTCGCCGGTCTCCTTGCGGATGTGATACTCGGGCATCAGCCGGCCGCTGGTCGAGGTCTTGGCACCGAAGGTGAACGACATGCCGCGCGCCTCTTCGGGGAAGTCGCCCGAGGGCTCCAGCCCGGTTTCGGTGTTGGCGATGAAGTAGCTCACGAAGATCGGGTCTTCCTTGCCCTGCGCGATGGCGCGGGCGTCGGGCACGGCCAGCCGGGCCTGCACGCCGGTGAGGCCGCCGAACCAGGCAAGCTGGATCTGGTTGTTGCGGAAGGCGGTGACGCTGGCGGCGTAGCTCTTCACGGGGACGAACTGCACATCGACGCCGAGCTCGCCCTCGAGATAGTCGGCCACGGCCGAGAAGCGCTCGACCAGGCGGGTCTCGTCCTCGTCGGGGATGGCGGAGAAATAGAGCGTCTGGGCGGAAGCGCCGAGCGCCGAGCCAACCAGCAGCGCGAGGGTCAGGGGGAGCGTGCGAAGTTTCATCAAGCTGTCACCTTCGATAATGTCGATACGTCAAGATCGTGGCCACGGCCTTGGCTCGGGCCTTCGCCGCTGCATTGGGCCATTTCGCAGCGAAGGGCAATGGGGCGATCACCCTGAACCGGGCGCTTCGGGTCGGTCGCGCCCCCGGTGCGGCTACGATCAGCGCGTGGGGTTCAGCCCCTTCAGGAACAGGGCCATCAGGTCGCGCCCGCTGGGTGTCTCGGCGACCGACATCGCCGGGGCATAGGCGATCTCGTGCAGGCTGCATCCCAGCACGAGCGGCGGCGTGTCGAGGGCCAGCCGCTTGGCGACGGCCTCGCCCAGCAGTCGCCAGTGCCGGTCGAGGATCTCGCGCAGCGGCCCGAGCACCTCGGCGTCGTCCTTCTTCTGACGTGCGAATTCCAGCAGCGTGAGGGGCCAGCTTCCGCTGCGGGCGCGCTCGTCGGCCCAGTCGATCAGCAGCGCCTCGATGGCCGGCCGGTCGGGGGCCGCCTCTATGGCGGCGATCAGCCGGTCGACATCGCGCCGGCCCACCGCCTCGAAGACCTCGAGAAAGAGCGCCTCTTTGCAGGTGAAATTGGCGTAGACTGCACCCTTGGTGTGACCGGCCCCGGCGGCGATGGCCTCGAGAGAGGTGGCGGCATAGCCCTGCGCGGCAAACAGCGTTGCCGCCGTCTCGAGCAGACGCTCCCGGGTCCGACGGGCAGTTTCCTTGCGGGTCAATTTCGTGGTCATGGCTCTCGAAAACGTGCGGTCGTCCGGGCTTGTTTTCGTCATACCTGTGAGTATCTGGATACTCAACGGTATCCGAATTGGCTTGCCGTTGGTGTTCGTGACGAGTTTGGGACGGGACTGGCCGGATGCGCTGCAGCCGGTCCGTTCCGCCTCAGTCGGTCAGCCGGCGTTCTTGAAAATCCGGGGGATCGTGATATATAGCGCCTCAGCGGTGATGCCGGTGAAGGACGTGACGATCATGTTCCGCCCGCACCGCCGACTGGCGCTGCCGAAACCGCTTCGTGCATCGGTATCGACGCCTCCGGCTTTCAAACGCCTCCCGATGCGTCTTCGTGACGACACCTGCCCGCGCGCTTCGTGCGGGTCTTTCGCGACCTCTCGTTCTCGCAGGGTCGCCTGTCGGTGTCCGGCCGTGCCGGAGACCGCCGGGAACCGGCTGCATTTGCCGGCCCGGGATCTGACAACAGAATGAATAAGGATACGGACATGACCAAGAATAACGCTCCCCAGAGTTTTCATGCCGCCTTTGCCACCTCGGCCGGGGGCGCGATCTCCGTGTTTTCCCCGCGTGTCGGTGACGAATCCGGCACCGAGGCCGAAACCCAGGCCGATCAGACCGGCGCTGGTGTTGACGCCATGAAGGCGCGCGGCGCCAGGAAGTAAGCTTGCCGCGCGGCGCGTCTGCCCTGCAGTTGCGCCGCATGGCCCGCGCCCGCCGTGCCAGCCTTGGCGCGCCCCGCGCGAAGACATGACCCCGGCGATAGGCCGGACACGCGCCCGGCCTCGAGACCGGGCGTTTTCGTTTCCCGTGGCCCCCCATGCAGAGAGGCCCCGCGCGCCCCATTGTCAGTCGGATGACGCGGCGGAAGGAAACCTCTTTGGCGCAAGCTGTCGCTCTGGTATGCTACCTGAAGACGATTTTTCAGGTCCATTTTCCAGATCGCGGCTTTCGACATGCCCTTTTCCAAGCTGAACTACGTGAACGTGGGGCCGCATGGCACCTTTCGCCGAAGCGGCGCCCTGCACACCACGCCCGAAGACATCGACGCGCTGTTCCGGGCGCTGGCTGACAGCGACGCCCGAAAACTCAGCCTGCATTTTCACGGCGGGCTGGTGAAAGAGGGCCACGGCGAAGCCATCGCCCGCGCCATGCAGCCGGTCTACGAGGCCGGCGGCGCCCATGCGGTGACCTTCATCTGGGAAACCGGCCTGATCGAGACGCTCACGCGCAACCTCCGGCGCATCGACGAGACCAGGCTGTTCCAGAAGCTGGTGCGCTACGTCTTCCGGCAGCTGACCAAGCGGCTCGGGGCCGACCTCTCGGAGCGGGGACCGGGCGAGCCGATGACCATGGCCGAGATCGAGGCCGAGCTGTCGCGGATCGAGAAGTTCGAAGGGTTCGAGGCGACCGCCCGCAGCGGTGCCGAGACACTCGACGAGGCCGAGCTCGAGTTCATCGAGGCCGAGATGGAGACGGAATTCCTGCTCGAGCTGCAGGACGATCCCGAGCTGGCCGAGGGCGATTTCGCCGAGCTGGCCGGGGATGCCCCGCTCGAGCCCACGCTGCGCGAGGCGATGACCGATGTCGATGGCCGTGGCGTGTCGCTCTTCCAGGTGGCGAAATACCTTGCCCGCGTGACCTACCGGGTGCTGAAGCGCTACATCCGCAAGCGCGACCACGGGCTCTATCCCACCGTGATCGAAGAGATCCTGCGGGAGTTCTACCTTGCCGATTTCGGCGCCTGGACCTGGGGCCGGATGAAGGACATCGCCGCCGAGATGTGGCTGCCGAACGGCCCGGTGATCGATGAGAACGCCCATCCCGGCGCCTATTTCCTCGACAAGCTGGCGGCGCATATGGCCAGCCGTCCGGGCTTCACGCTCGACCTGATCGGGCACAGCGCGGGCTCCATCGCGATCTGCGAGATGCTGCGCGCCGCCGAGGTGGCGGGCCGCCGGCCGCCGGTGCGCAATATCGTCTTTCTCGCGCCGGCCTGTCTGACCAGCCTGATGCACCGCGAGATCGTCGCGCACCCCGAGCGGTTCGAGCGGTTCCGCATGTTCACCATGAGCGATGCCTACGAGCAGAAGGACCAGCTTGTGCGCGGGCTCTACACCCGGTCGCTGCTCTACTTCATCTCGGGCGTTCTGGAAGACTCGCCCGACGTGCCCATCGCCGGGATGGAGCGGTTCTGGAGCGAGCCTGCGCTCTTCGACGATCCGGCGCTGACCGAGACGGTCGCGTGGCTCGGCGCGGCGGGCGAGGATCGCGCGGTGCTGTCGGTCACGGCGGACGGCGCGACCGGCGGCCTGACCAGCGCATCGCAGAAGCATGGCGATTTCGACAACGATCCCGCGACGCTCGCGTCCCTGACGCATCTCGTGTCGCAGGCGGTGACCTAGGGGCGGGGCGATGGCGAACCCGCAGCCGCGCGATTACGCCCTTGTCGTCGGGATCGACGACTACCCGCGATACGGCAGCCAGGGCCGCAACCTCAAGGGCGCGGTCCGCGACGCGGGGCGTTTCTACGATTGGCTGACGGATTCCCAGACCGGCGGCGGGCTCGATCCCGACAACTGCCGGCTCATGACCTCGGCCGGCAACCCCTTGGGTCTGACGCAGGCAAGCGTGGATGTCGCGCTCGACGATCTCTGGACGCGGGCGCGCGCCTCGGATGATGGCGGTCGGCGGTTCTACTTCTTCTTCTCCGGGCACGGGCAACTCGTGGCAGGGGCCGACGCGGTGACCTACGCGCAGTCGCTCTGCCTGCCGCACTGGTCGCGGACCATGCCGCATGCCGCTATCAACGCCGACAGCTACGCCGACGTGGTCAAGACCTGCATGCCCTTCGAGGAAGTGGCGATGTTCGTGGACTGCTGCCGGGTGCCCTCGGTCAAGGTGCGGGCCTTCGACAGCTCGGTCGGTTGCAGCCAGCCGCTCGACGGGTTCGACCTGGTGAACCGAATGGCCTTTTTCGCCGCCGAGCCGATGCGCCGCGCCTTCGAGGGCGATTTCGCCGCCGAGGACGACGACGCCGAGCCCGAGGTACACGGGTTCTTCACCACGGCACTGCTCGAGGGGCTCGAGGCGGGCTCGGACCGGCCCGGCGGCGGTATCGGGGCCGAGGCGCTGTGGAAGCACCTCGACTACCGCCTGCCGATGCTCGCCGACGCGCGGGGTCGCCGGCAGGTGCCGCGCCGCGCGCCGCTGCTGTTCTCCGACGACGTGGTCTTCGGGGCGGCGAAGGTCGCCGCGCCCGAGGCGCCGGACGTGCCGAATTTCGAGATCCGCTTCACCGGCGACCGGGTGGGACCGGTCCGCCTGCTCGACGCGGATGCGACCCCGGTGCGCGAAGGCATGCCCGACAGCGGCCCCTGGACCGTGCGGCTGGTGCCGAACCGCACCTACATGCTGGTCGACGACGGCGACGGGACGATGCGCAGCTTCGTGTTCCTTCCGGCGATGGAGGGGCGGCATGACAACTTCTGACCCGACCCACGCGCTGCGGCTGACCGTGGTGAACGACTACACCGGCGCGACCGATTGGAACACGCGGCTCACGCTCTTCGACGGGCACGGCGGACGGGTCGGCGGGGGCGATGCGCCCCTCACGCTTTCGCTGCCGCGCGGGATCTATACCGTGCGCCCGGAGCGTCTGGGCGAGATCGGCCCCGACCAGACGATCCTGCACGAGCGGGCGCAGGAGCTGACGCTTCCGGCGCCACGCCGGCACTCGGCGATGCCATCCCTCGACAGCGCCCACACGCATGAGTTCCTGCAGGCGGCCTCGACGCATTTCAGCCGCGCGCCGAGCTGGGAGAACCCGGATGCGCCCGGCGATGCGCCGCTGCTCATGGTGCTGGTGCGGGCGACCGGCGACGGCGACCATTCGGACGTCGACCCGGCCGAGGGGCTGGCGATCCTGGACGACACCGGCTCCGTGGTGACCCGGTTCGAGCCCGACCGCACCGCGCGCAACGCGGCCGAGGGCTGGGTCGCCTTCTCGGCCCATCTGCCGCCGGGGAACTACCTGCTCGGCCATTTCCGCGGGGGGCGGGCGATGGCGCTGCCGCTGCTGCTGACCCGCAAGCGCTGGGACACGATGGTGTTCGTGCCGCATGAGCGCGGCGCGCGGCTGTCGGCGGCAAGCATCGACATGTGCCCGCGCGGGCAGGGGTACGACCCCGGCGACCTGCTCGCCCAGCAGATCGACGCGGCGATCCAGGGGCTGGGGATGCGGCTCGACCTGCTGCCGGAGGACCTGCGTCTGAGCGCGATCTACGGCAAGTTCGAGCACCCGCTGCTCGGGCTGATCGGCGCGCATGCGCATTTTCTCGGACCGCGGCGGCAGGAGCGGCTCGAACGGGCGGTGCTGCACAACCTCTGGCGCCTGCTCGAGGGGGCGCCGGATGTGGTCGCCCTGCTGCTCATGGCCGACGAACGCGAGCCGGAGGGCATGCCCGCCACCTTGGATGAGCTCAACGCCCGTGCCGAGGCGGCATTCGGCGAGACGCTTGACGCGCGCCTGCCGCTGCGCTTTCCGCCGCTGCTGCGCGGCGGGCTCGATGCCCTCGTGCGGGCGAGCCTCAGGCTGCCGGAGCTGATCGCGCCCGGCTCGTGGCTCGAGGCGGCGGCGAATGCCTCGAGCGCCGAGGGGCCGTGGTCGACATGGGAGCAGCCGGGCCTGCTGCCGGGTCTCTTCGCCGATGTTCCGCCGGTGGTGGTCGTCCGGCCGACGCCGCAGAAGCTCTACCCGGCGATCAAGCGCGCCATCGCCCGCGAGAGCCCGCGCGCCGCCCGCACGATCATCGCCGACGACCGGCTGGGCGATCTGCTCGACGACCCGTCGGCGCGGATGCCGGGCATCCTCGGTCGTGTCGCCCGGGACATGCCCGAGGTGCAGCTGCCGCCGATGCCCGAGGTCTCGGCGCCCGACAGGGTGCGCGACCTGGTGCAACGTCTGCGGGAAGAGGCCCCGCTCAGCGTAACGGTCGGAACTGCAGCCCCGGCCCCGGCGATGATCCCCGACGACAGCCTGCCCGAGTGGCTGGTGACGCTGGTGCGCGAGCGGCAGGACGCCGAGGGCGCTGATTTCGACCCGGTCGCGGTCGCCCGCATGGCCAACGTGCCGCTCTCCACGGTGCGCCGCGCGGTCGAATAGGCCGCCAGTGCCGGGTCACTGCCAGTTGACCGAAGCCAGCAGGGTGTCGCGCGCGGCGGCGAGATGCGCGTCGAACCGCGCGACGGCCTCGTCCCGGCGGTCCTCCAGAATTGCCTCGATCACCGCGAGGTGCTCGGCAATGGCGGCGCGGTTGCGGGTCGCCTCGTCGCGTTTGTGCCACTGGTAGTGGTAGTGCACGATGATCGAGATGCGCTGGGTGAAGGCATCGAAGAAGCGGTTGCCTGCCGCCTCGACGAGCACCCGGTGAAAGCGCGCGTCGAGCGCCGGGAAGTCGCCCATGCGGTTGGCGTCGGCATCGAGCAGGGCGCGGTGCCGGCGGGCAAGCGCCTGCATCTCGGCCAGCGTCTCCGGGCGACGATGGGCCAGAAGCGCCTGCAGCGCCGCGCGTTCGATCATCTCGCGCATGTCGCACATCTCGGTGGCATAGGCCCGGGTGAAGCCCTTGAAGGTCCAGTGCCGATTCGGGTTCTTCTCGATCAGCCCGCCCGGCCGGAACTGCTGCAGCAGCTCGCGCACCAGCGCCACGGGGATGTCGAGCTGCCGCGCGAGATCGCTCTCGTGGATCTGCGCGCCCGGCGCGGGATCGCTGCGCAGGATCCATTCGAGAAACCGTGCCTCGGCGCGCGCCGCGGGCGGGGCGGTGTCTTCCTCGGGGAAGCGGTCGCCGGGGAGGGGGCTGCGCAGGAGTATCTTCCGCCGCCCGTCCCAGTCGATGACGCCAAGCTCGGAGAGCCGCGCCAGTACGCCTCGCGCCGTGGTGCGGCTGATCTCGAGCCGTTCGGCGAGCCGCGCCTCCGACTCCAGCGCATCGCCGGGCGTGGCCTTTTCCAGCCCGTCGAGCGCCCGGTTCGTCGCGGCCTTGAAGGTCTGGTTCTGTCGCGACATGGCCCGCCTCGTTCTGCTTCGCGCTGGTTCGCGGAATTGCCGCTTGAGAGAAATGTATTTTATTTATAAAAAACCGTAAAGGCCAGCGGCGACTCCATCCATCCGCCCTGCGCCAAGGGAGGATTCCATGACCGCCACCCCCATCGTGCAGTTCGGCACGTCGCGCTTCCTTCAGGCCCATGCCGACCTGTTCTTCTCGGAAGGCACGCCACCGCGCGCGCTGACCGTGGTGCAAAGCTCGGGCGACCCGGCCCGCGCCGCGCGGCTGGGCGCGTTGGCGGCCGAGGGCGGTTTCCCGGTGCGCATCCGGGGCCGGCAGGCCGGGCGCGTCATCGACGAAGAGCGCCGGGTGACTTCGGTGACGCGCACGCTTTCCACGGCGACCGACTGGGAGGCGCTGTCTCGGGTGGTCACCGAGGAGGCCGAGGCGATCCTGTCGAACACCGGCGATGCGGGCTACGATCCGCGCCCTGCCGACGGGGCAGCCACGCCCGACCAGGCGATGAGCTTTCCCGCGAAGCTCTACCACTTGCTTGCCGCGCGCCACGCCGCCGGGGCGCCACCGCTGACGCTCTTCCCGATGGAGCTCATCCCGAACAACGGCGATGTGCTGAAGGCGCGGGTGCTGGAGATCGCCGCGGCGCAGGGCGCCGGGGCCGGGCTGACCGAGTGGCTCGGGCAATGCCTCTGGGCCAACAGCCTTGTCGACCGGATCGTCTCCGCGCCCATCGAGCCGGTGGGCGCGGTGGCCGAGCCCTATGCGCTCTGGGCGATCGAGGCGCAGGACGGCCTGCGCGTGCCGGTCGAGCATCCCTCGGTGCGGGTCGTTCCGGACCTCGAGGAAATCGAACGGCTGAAGCTGCACATCCTCAACCTCGGGCACACCGCGATGGTGGCTTTCTGGAAGGAAACAGGCGGAGCGCCGGACGCGGTGGTGCGCGAACTGCTCGCGGGCGATGTAGGCGCGCGGATGCGGCAGGTGATGCAGGCCGAGGTGCTTCCCGGTTTCGCGTTGCGCGGCATGGAGGAGGCCGCCCGTGCCTATCTCGACGAGACGCTCGAGCGCTTCGCGAACCCTTTCCTCGATCATCGCATCGCCGACATCGCGCAGAACCATGCGCAGAAGCTCGACCGCCGCATCGGGGCATTCCTGCGCTGGGTGCGCGCGGTCGCGCCAGACTTCGAGGCGCCGGTGCTCGATGCCCTCTGCGCGACGGAGATCGCCTGACATGACCGCGCCGACCCTGATGATCCTCGATCCCTCCGACACCGTCGCCGTCGTGTTGACCGACATGGCCGAGGGCGAGATCCGCGAGGGCCTGACCGCCCGGGCCGCCATCCCGCGCGGCCACAAAATCGCCCGCAGCGCCATGGCCGCCGGATCTCCGGTGCTGAAATACGGGCAGGTCATGGCCGTCGCCAGCCGCGACATCGCGGTGGGCGAGCACGTCCACGTTCACAACTGCGCGCTGCCCGAGGGCGGCGCGGGGACGAGCGCGGTCGCCGGCCGGCTGCCCGATCCACCCGCGCGGACAACCTTCGAGGGGTATGCGCGGCCCGACGGTCGCGTCGGCACGCGCAACTACATCGGCATCCTCGCCTCGGTGAACTGCTCGACCACGGTCTGCGACGCCATCGCTGCCGAGGCCAACCGGACCCTGCTGCCGAAGTACCCCGGCATCGACGGCTTCGCGCCCATCGTGCACGATCAGGGCTGCGGCATGGCCAACCGGGGCGAAGGCTTCGACGCGCTGGTGCGCACGCTCAAGGGCTATCGCGACCATCCGAACTTCGGCGGCGTGCTGATCGTGGGGCTGGGGTGCGAGGTCAACCAGCTCACCCTCTACAAGCCGACCGACTGGACGCGCGAGCGCTTCCAGACCTTCAACATCCAGGAGGTCGGCGGATCGCGCTCGGCGGTGCGCCGCGCGCTGGAGTTGCTCGAGCCCATCGCCGCGCAGGCCGGCACCGACCGGCGCAGCGCGCAGCCGGTGTCAGAGCTGACGCTGGGGATGCAATGCGGTGGCTCGGACGGGTTCTCGGGCATCACCGCGAACCCGGCGCTGGGCGTCGCCTCGGACCTGCTGGTCGCGGCGGGCGGCACCTCGATCCTGTCGGAGACGCCCGAGATCTATGGCGCCGAGCATCTGCTGATCGCGCGGGCGGGCGAGGAAACCGGGGCCCGGCTGCGCGAGATGATCGCGTGGTGGCGCGACTATGCCGAGCGCAACGGGGCCTCGCTCGACAACAACCCGAGCCCGGGAAACAAGAAGGGCGGGCTGACGACGATCCTCGAGAAATCGCTGGGCGCGGTCGCCAAGGGCGGGCTCGCGCCGGTCGCCGGGGCCTATGCCTATGCCGAGCGGATCGACCGGCACGGTTTCGTCTACATGGACAGCCCGGGCTACGACCCGGTGGCGGCAACGGGGCAGGTGGCCTCGGGCGCCAACCTCATCGCCTTCACCACGGGGCGGGGTTCGTGCTTCGGTGCCAAGCCCGCCCCGTCGATCAAGCTGGCGTCGAATTCCGATCTCGCGCGATCGATGCCCGAGGACATCGACATCGACTGTGGCGGCGTGGTCGAGGCGGGGGTGAGCCTCGCAGAGATGGGCCAGCGCATCTACGACCTGCTGCTCGACGTGGCCTCGGGCAAGAAGACCACGTCAGAGGAATTCGGCTACGGTGACAACGAGTTCGTGCCGTGGAAGATCGGTGCGGTGCTGTGAGGGGCGGGGTCTTGTAAGGCGGACGCGGTGCCTCTCTCCTGCCCGAAGTGGGCACGAAGACGTTGCAGAGCATGTCGGCGTGGTCGGGATGGTCGATAGGCGGATGCGGCGTCTTCGCAAAGGCCGCACGGCGCGGCCCGCATCGGACGCGGGGGCGCCTGGACATTCGCGACAGGCAAGCAGAAAGGCCCGCGCCGGAAGCGCGGGCCCTTTTCGTCAGTCCGCCGGCTTACAGGCCGATCTGGCCGATCATCCGTTCCAGTCGCTCCATCGCGCGGACGCCATCACCGATGTCGGGCACGTCACGATCCTCGCCGCGCAGCACCGCCGCCACGTCCGACAGCAGCGCCGCGTAGCCCTTGTGGTCCTCGTTCGCCGCCGCGGTGAAGTTCGGCGTCCAGCTCAGCGTGTCGCAGGCCGGATCGAGCAGCGCGCCGGGGTCGTCCGCCTTGAACGGCGGATCGCGGTAGAGCGCCACATTGATGATGTTGTCGACATGAATGCGGGCATGGTCGCCCATGATGCGGATCTCTTCCATCGGCGTGCCGCGCGACTGCACCGTCCCCATCACGATGTTGCCGACCTTGCCGGCCTCGGTGGTGAAGTTGAGGTGCAGCAGCAGCTTGCCCGGCTGCGGCGAGATCGAGCGCACCTGCATGTCGCCGAAATCCTCGCCCGCGAACCACGGGATGAGGTCCATGTAGTGCACACAGTGGTGCAGGTAGAAGCCGGTGTAGTCGGGCTCGCCCTCGAAGTAGCCGGGCGCCGTCATGTAGGCGCCGGTGATGCCGAGCACGTCGCCGAAATCGCCGCCCTTCAGGGTGTTCATCGCGATGCGGTTGCCGGTCGAGTAGCGCTTCATGAAGCCGACCATGACCGGCTTGCCCGCCTTTTCGGCGGCCTGCGCCACCTCGAGCGCGCCGGCCGCCGTGGCCGCCGGGGGCTTCTCCATGAAGACCGGCAGCCCGGCCTCGAGCGCCGCGATGCTGGCGGCGCGGTGCAGCTCGGGGCCGACCGCCATGCCGATGGCGTCGAGCCCCGGCGTGGCGATCAGGTCGCGGAAATCGTCGGTGAGCCGCTCGACGCCATACTCGGTGGCGGTCTTCTTCAGCGCTTCGCCGTCGCGGTCGCAGAGCGCCGCGATGCGGATGTCGTTGCGCCCCAGCTGCGGCAGGAGCATCTGGCGCGCGTGACGGCCGCAGCCGATCCAGCCGAAGTTGATCATTGGTCCACCTCCGCAAGCGCCAGCGCGTTTCGGATCACGCCCAGGCCCGCCATGAGCTTCTCGCTTTCGTCCTCGCGCGGGGCGCGCCATTGCGCGACCGGCAGCGCCACGCGGTCGTCGGCCCGGCGGAAGGGCTCGAGCGAGATCGGCCCGGTGTAGCCCACCTGCGCCAGAGCGCGGCAGACCGCGGGCCAGTTGACATGGCCGGTGCCGGGGTGGCCGCGATGGTTCTCGTTGGCCTGGAAATGCACGATCCGGTCGCCGGCCATGCGGATGGCGTCGGGGATCGACCGATCCTCCATGTTCATGTGGAAGGTGTCGAGCATCAGCTTGAAGGCGGGGCTGTCGACGGCGTCGACCACCTCGCAGGCCTGCCGGGTGGTATTGAGGATGTCGGTCTCGAAGCGGTTCAGCGCCTCGACGGCAAAGGTCACCCCGGCGGATTGCGCCAGCGGTGCGACCTCGGCGAAGCCAGAGATGGTGCGCTCTGCACGGGCGGCGATCTCGTCGTCGCTGCGCGGCACCGGCGGCCGGCCGGCAAAGACCATGGGTTCGCCGTAGAGCGGCCCGCCCACGACGCCGCCGCCGAGCTCGGCCGCCACGTCGATGCACAGCTTGAGATAGTCGAGCCCGCCCTGACGGTTCGCCGCATCCTCCGAGGCGATCGAGCGCTGCGGATTCACCCGCGCCGCCAGCACCGTGAAGATGCCCGCGTCGTCGGCGGCAGCCTTCACGTCGGCAATGGAGAGGTCGTCCTCGGGTTCGGGCACCAGCAGCTCGACGAAGTCGAAGCCGAGGTCCGCCGCCTTCTGGAAGTAGTGCAGGTCCTTGCCCGTGAAGGGCCGGGTGAACTGCATTGAGATGATGCCGATGGGATTTTTCAACAGGAGGGTCCTTTCGTCAGCCCTTGACCGCGCCTTGCGTCAGGCCGGAGATCAGGCGTTTCTGCACCAGGAGGAAGAGCACGGTCGCGGGGAGCGCGCCGACGATGCCGCCGGCGGTGAGCAGGCCCCATTGCACCTCGTATTCGCCGATCAGCGTCTGCACGGCGACGGTGATCGTGCGGACCTCGCGTCCGCCGAGGGTGAGGGCGTAAAGATACTCGTTCCAGGAGGTGATGAAGATGTAGATGCCGGTGGCGATGATGCCGGGCAGGCAGAGCGGCAGCACCACGCGGCGCAGCGCCTGCATGCGGGAGCAGCCGTCGGTCATCGCCGCCTCGTCGAGCGAGCGCGGGATGCCGTTGATGTAGCTGACCATCATCCAGATCGAGAAGGGGATCGCCACGGTCGAATTGGCGATGATCAGCGCGATGTGGGTGTCGAGCAGACCCAGCACGCGCATCACCACGAACAGCGGCAGGATGAGCAGCACCAGTGGGAACATGTTGATGAGCAGGAACTGCAGCATCAGGATCCGCTTCCCGCGGAAGTTGAACCGCGAGAAGGAGTAGGCCGCCGTCACGCTCAGCGACAGGCCCACGATCACCGTGCCGCCGGCGACGATGAAGCTGTCGAGCAGGTTGTCGGCGAAGCCCACGGTGCGGAACAGCCGCGTGTAGTTGTCGATCGTGGCGTTGAGCAGCGACGGCCCCTCGGTGAAGAGCGTCGACTCGTCGCTCACCGAGGTGATGAACATCCACAGGTAGGGGCCGAGCGTGAAGACGAGGATCGCCAGCATCGGCAGGTCGACCGTGAGGATGCGCTTGCCGGTCGAGATCTTGTGCAGGGCCATCAGGACACCGCCTTTCCGGTGCGACGCAGGTAGAACACCACGACCACCATCAGCAGCAGGGTGAACAGGACCGCGATCGCCGAGCCGTAGCCGAAGTCGAGGTTGGTGCGTGCCTTGATGAAGGCGTAGAGCGGAAGCGTGTGGGTGGCGTAGCCGGGGCCGCCGCCGGTCATCACGAAGATCACGTCGAAGCTGTTGGCGACCCAGATCATCCGCAGCAGCACGGCGGTCATCATCACGCCGGAGATGCCGGGCAGGGTGATGTGCCAGAACTGCCGCCACGTGCTTGCGCCGTCGATCGAGGCGGCCTCGTAGTAGCTGCGCGGGATCGACTGGAGGCCGGCGAGGATCATCACCGCGAAGAACGGGAAGCCCTGCCACGTGAGCGTGAGGATGATCGAGGCAAGCGCGGTGTCGGGGTCGGCGAGCCACGGAACCGCCTGCTGGATGAGCCCCATGCGCAGCAGGAACTCGTTGGCGATGCCGTAGTTGCTGTCGTAGATCCAGACCCACATCAGCGCGATCACCACCGAGGGCAGCGCCCAGGGAATGATGATGAGCGCGCGGGCCAGCGGGCGCCACGGGAACTCCTGGTTCAGCAGCAGTGCCGTGACCAGCCCCAGCAGAAGCTGCGCCGGGATCGTGGTGCACATCCAGATGATGGTGTGCTTGAGCGAGATCCAGAACACCTCGTCCTGGAGTGCCGCCTTGAAGTTGTCGAGGCCGACCCAGTCGAAGTCGTTGGGGCGGAACAGCACGTAGTCGTGCAGGCTCATCCACGCGGTCTGGACCATCGGGAAGAACACGATGGCGAGCGTGACGAGCACCGCCGGCGTGAGCATCGCGTAGGGCAGCACGTGGCGGCCGAGAGAGGCGCGCCGGTCGCGGCGCGTGGGCACATGTGTCATGGTCGCGTCCGTCATGGGCACGGGACTTTCGGGTCAGGAGAGAGGGGCCGGGCGCCGGCGGGCGGCGCCCGGGGCGGAGATCACTCGGCGAAGAGTTCTTCGATCTTCTGGTTCATCTCCGCGGGAGCGATGTCACCGGTCAGCACGCGCTGCATGTTGGTCGGCCAGGCGGTGTTGACGAAATCCGCGGTGGCCGAGCTGTTGGGCAGCATCTGTGCAAAGGGCAGGCTGTCGACCGTCGCCTTCACGAAGCGCTGCGGGTGCAGCGACCAGCTTTCGCTGTCTGCCTTGACCACCGGCAGTTGGCCGGTCGCCTCGTTGAACATCGTGTTTTTGCCCTCGGAGGAGAGGAAGCTGATCCACTTCCACGCCGCCTCGGGGTCCTCGGCGCCGGACATGACGGCGGTGCTCTCGTCGCCGAAGGCGGTCCAGTGACCGCCGCCGCACTCGGGCACCGGCGCCGCCGAAACCTTGTCGCCGAGCGCCTCGACCATGCCGTTGGCCGAGCCGATGTGGTGAATGGTCATCGCGGTCTTGCCGGCCTTGAAGGCGCCGATGATCTCCTGGAAGCCGTCGTTGGGGGCCGAGGGCGGGAAGACCCCGTCCTCCTGGAAGAGGTCGGCGACGAACTGCGTGCCCGCGACGCCCGCCTCGGAGGTCAGCCCGTCGGTCAGCGACACGCCCTCGGCGCCGAGCGTGAAGGTCGCCCAGTGGTCGTGGCCGCCCTTGGCGCCCCGGAAGCCGAAGCCGTAGACATCGGTCTGGCCGTCGCCGTCGGTGTCACGGGTGAGCGCCTTCGCCACCTCGCGGAAGTCGTCGCAGGTCTTCGGCACCTCGAGCCCGAGCTCGTCGAACATGTCGGTGCGATAGTAGAGGTAGAGCACAACGTATTGCACCGGAAGGTAATATTGCTTGCCGTCCGGGCCGGTGGTCAGGTTGACGAGGTTGTCCTGCAGCCCGTCGGCGCCGTCCCATTCCGCGAGCCAGTCGTCGATCGGCTGAAGTGCGCCCATCTCGACAAGGCGGGGCTGGGCGAACATCTTGACCATCGCCGCATCCGGCGCGTTGCCGCCGATGATCGCGGTGTAGAGTTGGTCGTAGTAGCTGTTCCACGGGATGTTCTCGGCCTCGACGGTGATGTCCGGGTTGGCCTCCTCGAACGAGGCGACAAGCTCGTCCATCGGGTTGTCGGCGTTGTCGAAGTGATACCAGAAACGCACGGTGCTTTCGGCGCTGGCCATGCCGGCCGTCAGGGCCAGCGCTGAGGCGAGCCCGGTCAGGGTCTTGAAGTTCATGTCGGTCCTCCCTTGGTTCCCGCCCTCCTCAGGCGGTGATCTGTCGAAAGACCTCGCCGGATCTGGCGAAGGCGTCGCGCGCCTCCGGCAGGGCGAGGCCCATCTGCATGAAGCCGTGAACGACACCCGGCACGAGGTCGTAGGCATCGTTGCGGCCAAGCGCGCGCAGCCGCGCGACAAGGCGTTCGGTGTCCGAAAGCAGCGGATCGAGCTCGGCCGCGTTCAGGTAGAGGGGCGGCAGCGCCGCGAGCGCCGCATCCTCGGCGGCGAGCGGGGCGACCAGCGGGTTGCCGCGCTTGGTCTCGGGCGCATACCAGTCCCAGTAGCGCATCATCTTCGCCCGGCTCAGGCCGGGGCCGTCGGCGTTGCGGATGTAGCTGTCGCTGTCGAAGTCCGCGCCGTAGACGCCGTAGAACAGCAGGCCCGCCGCGGGCAGGGGGTCTCCGGCCTCGATCAGGGCCAGCATCGCGGCGAGCGAGAGGTTGGCCCCCGCGCTGTCACCGCCGATGCTCCAGCGCCGCGCGGGGTCGCGGGCACGCCACGCCGACAGCACGTCGGAGAGGCCGGCGGGAAAAGGGTGGTCGGGCGCGAGCCGATAGTCGAAGGTCAGGACCGGGCAGGCGCAGGCCTCGGCCATGCGGCGCGCGGCGCCCTCGTGGGTCATCGCCGAGCAGAGCGCCCAGCCGCCGCCGTGCACGTGCAGGATGGCGTCGGTGCCGCGATCGTTTTTCGGCACCACCCAGCGGGCGGGCATCCCGGCATGGATGACGGTGCGCGCCTCGGCCATCTCGGGCAGGTCGAGGTTCCAGCGGTGGTTGGTCATCTCGGAAAGGGCGCGGGCGTGCTGCGGCGGCATCAGTGTCGGATCGGCGAGCCCGGCATCCTCCTGCGCCAGCCGGTCGAGCACCGTGCGCATGCTGTCGCTCGGCCGGCTCATTCCGGCGTCTCCGTGTCGGTGAGGTCGGGGCCGAAATCCACGATGGTCGCGATGTGATGCGACAGCAGCTCCTGCAGCCCGGCCACGTCGCGGGTCGCCAGCGCGTCGAGGATCGGGACGTGGCGTTCGGCGGTGGCCTCGAGCTCGCGGTTGGGCTGCGCGTTGAGGATCTTGTAGCGGTGGTTGTGGATCAGGCAGCGGGTCAGGATCGGCGCGACCAGCGGCAGGTCGGCGGCTTCGAACAGCCGGCCGTGAAAGGCCCGGTCGAACACCGAGAGCGCGTATTCGTCGCCGTCGCGCGCGGCGTTGCGCATGGCATTGAGGCGGTCGTGCAGGTCGCGTTCGAGCGACGCGTCCGCGTTGGCGACCACCCGGTCGAGAAAGCCGCATTCCACCTCGCGCCGGATGTGCAGCAGGGCGCGCGCATCGTCGGCCTGGCAGGGCGCGACCCGTGTGCCGCGGTTGGGTTGGCGGTTCACCAGCCCCTCTTCGGCAAGCCGCATCAGCGCTTCGCGCACCGTGCCCTGGCTGCATGCGAAGCGCTGCGCGAGGTCCATCTCGGTCAGCGCCTGCTCGGGATGGAGCGAGCCCAGCACGATCTCTTTCTGCAGCGCCTCGAACAGCGCGTGGCTGCGCCGGCTGGTCCGGCGCGGCGTCACGTCGCCAAACGGGATGCTGCTGGTGCTGAAACTTTCCACGGCCATCCTGTGCCGGTCCTCCTCGTGTCGCCTTTAGGCTTGTCTCGTATTATCAATATCGATAACATCAACAATATCGATAATGCAAGCGCCGTTTTCGGCGCGGCGGACCAGGGAGGAACGCATGGCTGAGATCCGGCTGAACGGAATCGTGAAGGACTACGGCGCGGTGCGCGCGATCCACGGGGTGGATCTGCACGTGAACGACGGGGAGTTCGTGGCCTTCGTCGGGCCGTCGGGCTGCGGAAAGTCGACCATGCTGCGGATGATCGCGGGGCTCGAGGAGATCACCGGCGGCACGCTCGACATCGGCGGGCGCGTCGTGAACGACGTCGAGCCCAAGGGCCGCGACGTGGCGATGGTCTTCCAGGATTACGCGCTCTATCCGCACATGACGATCCGCGAGAACATCGGCTTCGGGCTGAAGATGCGCGGCTTCCCGGCCTCGGACATCGCGCCCCGCGTCGAGGAGGCGGCAGGCATCCTGCAGATCGGCGACTACCTCGACCGCAAGCCGGGGCAGCTTTCGGGCGGCCAGCGCCAGCGTGTCGCGATGGGGCGCGCCATCGTGCGCGAACCCTCGGTGTTCCTGTTCGACGAACCGCTGTCCAACCTCGATGCCAAGCTGCGCGTCGAGATGCGGACCCAGATCAAGCGGCTGCACGCGATGCTGGGCACCACGACGATCTACGTCACCCACGACCAGACCGAGGCGATGACGCTTGCCGACAAGGTCGTGGTCCTGCGCGGCGGCCACATCGTGCAGGAGGGCCCGCCGATGGAGCTTTACGACCGGCCCAATTCGCGCTTCGTGGGCGAGTTCATCGGCTCGCCGCAGATGAACATCTTTTCGGGCACGCTCGACCGTTCGGGTGGCACCCCGGTCCTGCGCAGTGGCGAGGTCTCCTTGCCGCTGGGCGAGGTCGAGGCCCGCGACGGCGCCAAGCTCGATGTCGGTATCCGCCCCGAGCATCTCGATCGTGCGCCGGACGGGCAGGGGATGGTGCGGCCGGTGGTCGACGTGATCGAGCCGCTGGGCTCGGACACGATGGCGATCTGCCGGCTGGGCGAGCAGGAAGTCACGGCGCGGCTCGATCCGCGTGCGCCGCTCTCGGCAGGCCAGCAGATCGCGCTGAGCTACGATCCGGCGAACCTGCACTACTTCGACGGCGAAAGCGGCGGTCGGCTGTCGGTGCGGGTGCTGGAAGCGGCCTGATCCATCGGCCTTCGTGAAAGGAAGAACGCCCCGGCCTGTCATGGCCGGGGCGTTCCCGTGTCGCGTGAGTGGTGTTCCGGCGGATCAGTTCAATCTCTGACCGCTCTCGGGGGAGAAGTAGCTCACTTTTCCCAGATCGAAAGCCAGCGTCATCGATTCCCCGGGATGGGCGCTGGTTTCGGCATGAAGTCGCGCGGTCATCGAGGTCCCCCCGAGCCGCGAGACGACATAGGTGTCGGCGCCCGCGGGCTCGACCATGTCGATGAGGCACTCGGCCTCCTGCACGTCCTCGCCGGCGCGGAAGCCCGCCTCGGCGATGTCCTCGGGGCGCAGGCCGAGGATGATGTCCTCGGGCAGGTCGCCGGCGTGGGTGTCGTGCAGCACCACCGGCGCACCGCCCTCGCGGTCGATCTCGATGCGCGTGCCGCTGCCGTTGCGCCGGGCCTTGGCCGGGATGAGGTTCATCGCCGGGCTGCCCATGAAATCGGCCACGAAGAGGTTCGCGGGCCGGTTGTAGATCTCGGAGGGCGAGCCGATCTGCTGCACCACGCCGCCCTTCAGCACGACGATCTTGGTGGCGAGGGTCATCGCCTCGATCTGGTCGTGGGTGACGTAGACCATCGTCGCGCCGAGCTTGTGGTGCAGCTTCTTGATCTCCGAGCGCATCTCGACGCGCAGCTTGGCGTCGAGGTTCGACAGCGGCTCGTCGAAGAGAAAGAGCTTGGGATCGCGCACCAGCGCCCGGCCGATCGCCACCCGCTGCCGCTGCCCGCCCGAAAGCTGGCTGGGGCGGCGGTTCAGGTATTGCTCGATCTGCAGCTGCTGCGCGACCTCGTGAAGCTTCTGCTCCTGCGTGGCCTGGTCGACGCCGCGCACCTTCATGCCGAAGGTGATGTTCTTGGCGACCGACATCGTCGGGTAGAGCGCGTAGGACTGGAACACCATGGCGATGTCGCGGTCCTTGGGGCTGACGTTGGTCATGTCGCGGCCCCCGATCTCAATGCTGCCGCCGGTGATCGGCTCGAGCCCGGCGATGCAGTTGAGCAGCGTGGACTTGCCGCAGCCCGAGGGCCCCACGAGCACGAGGAAGTCGCCCGGCTCGATCGCCACGTTGATGTCTTTCAGGATCTCGACCGGACCGTAGGCCTTGTCGAGGTTCTTGATGTTGAGGATAGGCGCCATGGGTTCAGCCCTTTACGGAACCGGCCGTGAGACCGCGGATGAAGTATTTCCCGGCGACGACGTAGACGAGGAGCGTCGGCAGCGCGGCGATGATCGCGGCGGCCATGTCGACGTTGTATTCCTTCACGCCGGTGGTGGAGTTGACGATGTTGTTGAGCGCCACGGTGATCGGCTGGGTGCCGGCCTGGCTGAAGGACACGCCGAACAGGAAGTCGTTCCAGATCTGCGTGAACTGCCAGATGACCGTGACCACGACGATCGGCAGCGACAGCGGCAGGAAGATCGACCAGAAGATCCGGAAGAACCCCGCGCCGTCGACCTTGGCAGCCTTCACCAGCTCTTCCGGGATGGTGACGTAGTAGTTGCGGAAGAACAGCGTGGTGAAGCCCAGCCCGTAGATCACGTGCACGAACATCAGGCCCGGGATGGTGCCGGCGATGCCCATGAGCCCCAGCATCCGCGCCATCGGCAGCAGCACCACCTGGTAGGGGATGAAGCAGCCGAAGAGCATCAGCGAGAACACGAGGTTCGCGCCGCGGAACTTCCACTGGGCGATCACGTAGCCGTTCATCGCGCCGAGCAGCGTCGAGATCAGCACCGAGGGCACCGCCAGCATGACCGAGTTCCAGAAGAACGGCCGCAGGCCCTCGCACTGGATGCCGGTGCAGGCGCCCGACCAGGCGGTCTTCCACGGCTCGAAGGTCACCTCGCGCGGGAGCGCGATGAGGCTTCCGGTGCGGATTTCCTCGAGGCTCTTGAGCGAGGTCGTGAGCATCACGAAGAGCGGCATCAGGTAGAACAGCGCGAACAGGCCGAGCAGCACGAAGAGCCCGAAGCGCAGGGCGGTCCGGCCCCAGGTGCGCTCGCTGCGCACGGAGGTCGGAGAGAGCGTTGTGTCAGTCATGTTTCGCCCTCAGTTCGGAGTAGAGATAGGGAACGACGATGGCGAAGACGACGGCCATCATCACCATGGCCGAGCTTGCCGCCTGGCCGAGGTCGCCGCGCGAGAAGGCCATCGCGTACATGTAGGTGGCGGGCAGGTCGGTGGCGTAGCCGGGGCCGCCTCCGGTCAGCGCGATGACGAGGTCGAAGGCCTTGATGGCGAGGTGCGCGAGCACGATGAAGGCCGACAGGAAGATCGGCGCCATCGAGGGAATGATGATCGCGGTATAGATCCGCCACGTCGGGATGCCGTCGACCTGCGCGGCCTTGATGATCTCGCCGTCGACCGACCGCAGGCCGGCGAGGAACAGCGCCATCACGAAGCCCGAGCTCTGCCAGACGCCGGCGATCACCACCGCGTAGATGGCGAAATCGGGGTTCACGATCCAGTCGAAGCTGAAATTCTCGTAGCCCCAGCCGCGCACCATGTGCTGGATGCCGAGACCGGGGTTCATGATCCATTTCCACGCGGTGCCGGTGACGATCATCGACAGCGCCATGGGGTAGAGGTAGATCGTCCGCAGCGCGCCTTCGACGCGGATGCGCTGGTCGAGCATGATCGCCAGCAGCAGGCCCAGCACCATCGAGATGCCGATGAAGAGCGCACCGAAGATGAACAGGTTGTTCATCGCGGTGTCCCAGCGCGGCGAGGCGAAGAGCCGTTCGTATTGAATGATGCCGTCGATCTCGTAGCGCGGCATGAGCCGCGAGCGGGTCAGCGAGACCCAGGCGGTCCAGCCGATGAACCCGTAGACGAAGATCAGCACGGCGATGAAGGACGGCGCCAGCACCATCCGGGGCAGGTAGCGTTCCAGCCAGGCAGTCATCGGATTTGTCCTTTGTCAGACAACGGAGGCCCGCGCCCGGACCGGTGGGTCGGGGCGCGGGGTCGGTCGTCTTACATCGAGTTCGCGACAGCGTCGGCGAGCATCTGCACGGCTTCGTCGGACGACATGTCCGAGTTGAAGTGCGCGGTCACCACGTCGGTGATGGCGCCGGCCTGCGCACCGCGCAGGGCCATGCCGTGCGCGTAGGAGGGCAGCAGCGCGCCGTTGTCGGAGGCAGCGGCCATGTCCTCGGAGGACTTATTGGCGCAGCTGTCGAACTCGTCGAGCGGCACGTCGGTGCGGACCGGGATCGAGCCCTTGTTGAGGTTGAACACCTTCTGGAAGTTCGGGCCGACGATCAGCTTGGCGAGCAGCTCCTGCCCGGCCTTCTTGTCCTCGCCGTCGACCTCGAACATGGCGAAGCTGTCGACGTTGTAGAGGTAGCCCTCACCGGGAGCGGATTCGCACAGGAAGTCCTCGCCCGGCACCTTGCCGGCGGCAAGGAATTCACCCTTGGCCCAGTCGCCCATGATCTGGAAGGCGGCTTCGCCGTTCATCACCATCGCGGTGGCGAGGTTCCAGTCGCGGCCCGGCGCGTTCTCGTCGACGTAGCCGCGCATCTTCGCCATCTGGTCGAAGACCGCCACCATCTCGGGCGAGGTCAGCGTGTCGGGGTCGAGCTCGACAAAGGCCTTCTCGAAGCCGTCGGGCCCGAGCATGCCAAGTGCCACGACCTCGAAGATGGTGGCGTCCTGCCAGGCCTGGCCACCGTGTGCGAGCGGGATCACGCCCGCTTCCTGCAGCTTCTCGGCGGCGGCGTTGAATTCGTCCCAGGTGGTCGGCATCTCGATGCCGTTGGCGTCGAGCACGTCGGCGTTGGCCCAGATCCAGTCGACGCGGTGGACGTTGACCGGCGCGGCGCACCACTGGCCGTCGCACTTCATGTGGCCGGCGATCGAGGCGGGCAGCACGTCGGCCCAGCCCTCGGCCTCGGCGACGTCGGAAATGTCGGCGAGCACGCCTTCTTCATACCATTCCTGGATGGCCGGGCCCTTGAGCTGCACAGCGGTCGGCGCGTTGCCCGACAGCACGCGGGCGCGCAGCGCGGTCATCGCCGCATCGCCGCCACCGCCTGCGACCGGCATGTCGGTCCAGGTGCCGCCCTGTTCGGCGAATTCCTCTTGCAGGACACCGACGGCCTTGGCTTCGCCGCCGGCGGTCCACCAGTGGAGCACCTCGGCCTGCGGCTCGGCAAGAAGCGGACCGGCAAGAGCGATGAGGGCGGCCGAGCTGGCCGCCATAGCGAGTTTTTGCATGATTGTTCCTCCCAAGAACGGCCGCCCTCCAGCGGCCATGCATCACATATTCTTGCGCTTTCGGGGCGTTCCCGCAATGCTCGCGGTGCCCCGTGACGTCGCGGTGGATCAGAAAATTGCGCCCCTTGTTACACGTTGTTACACGTCGTGCCGGAGGCGGCGCATGTCCGGGGTGGAGCGGAGGGCGCAACCAACGCCTCCGCCGGGGCAGGAGGACGAGGCGATGACGATTCCGCGGCTTCTCGTGGTCGACGACGACACCGAAATGCGGGCGATGATGACCGCCTTCCTGCAACAGCACGGCTTCATCGCGCTGCCCTGCGAGGGCGAGCGGAGCATCCGCGCGCATCTCTCCGCCGGGCGGGTCGACCTGATCCTGCTCGACGTGATGCTCGGCGACGAGAACGGCGTCGAGATCTGCGCCCGGCTGCGGCAGGAGCAGGACGTGCCGATCATCCTCGTGTCGGCGCTTTCGGCCGATCACCAGCGCATGGCGGGATACGAGGTCGGCGCCGACGACTACATCGCCAAGCCATTCAACCCCGACCTGCTGCTCGCGCGGGTCAAGGCGGTGCTGGCGCGGGCGCGGCGGTCGGCATCGCTGATCTACCGCCGGCAGACCTCGACCTACCGCTTCCGGGGCTGGGTCTACGACGCGCGCCGCGACGAGGTCCGCGCCCCGGACGGGGTGCAGATCCCGCTGTCGCGCCGCGAGACGGCGCTGCTGAAGGTGCTGCTGGCGAACCCGCGCATCCCGCTGACCCGAGACGAGATCGCGGCAGCGCTCGACGGTGCCGAGGACAACGCCGGTCACGAGACGCCGGGCCGCGCCATCGACGTGCTGGTCGGGCGTCTGCGCGGCAAGATCGAACGCAACCCGCGTGAGCCACAGCTTCTGCGCACCGAGCGCGGGGTCGGCTACGTCCTCGCGACGGACGTCGAGATCGAGGCGGGCTGATGCCGGGCCGCCGCGTGGCGTTGCGGCTGCGGACCCTCGGACTGCTGGGCATGCTCGCAGGGTTTGCCGCCGGGGTCGCGGCCGCCTGGCTGTGGTTCGCCTCGGTGCAGGGCTGGGAGCGTTACCTGAGCCGTGCCTATGCCACCGGCGTCGGGCTCTACGAGACCCTGCGCTACGACCTGCCGCCGCCCGAAGGGGTCGTCGTCACGCCGCTGTCGCCCGCGCAGGCGGCGCTGGCCGACCGGGGCGAGTTCGTGCAGATGCCAGAGCTGCCGTCACCCGCCTTCGTGACCAACGTCTCTCTGATCGACCCCGGCCCCGACCTGCTGTCGGGCACCGTGCTGTCGCTGGGGATCGTCTCGGGCACGCTGCAGTATCCGGTGGCCGAGATCGCCTTGGCCGACGCGCATGCCGCCGCCCAGAAGCTCGGCAGCGTCACGCGGCTGCTCGCGGCCTACTGCAGCGAACCGGTGCTCTTCGCCCGCCATGCCGACGGCCCGTGGATGCGGATCGACGGCACGGCTGTCTGGGGCTGCGGGGCGGCGCCACGCGACCTGCGGCTCGCGGCGGTGCTGCTGTCGCTCGCCGCCTTCGTGGTGCTGGTGACGCTGGTGTCCGACACCTCGGCCCATTTCGACCGCTTCGCCCGGGCGCTGCGGGACCGGCGCAGGCTCGGCGGGCCGGACGCCTACGCCGTCGAGGGCCCCGCCGAACTGCGCGAGATCGTCGCCGCCGTGAACGTCTACCTCGATGCCGAGCGCGAGCAGCTCTCGAAGCGCGCGGTGGTGCTGTCTGGCATCAGCCACGATCTCGGCACGCCCGCCACCCGGCTGCGGCTGCGCACCGCGCTGATCCCCGACCGCGAGCTGCGCGAGAAGCTGGACGCCGACATCGACAGGATGACCGGCATGATCGAGAGCGTGCTGACACTTACCCGTTCCGAGCTGAACGCCGAAGCGCCGCGCCAGCTGTCGCTGAGCGCGCTGGTGGAGGCGCTGGTCGATGACTATCGCGACGTCGGCAAGCCGGTCGAGCTGCGCCCCGGCGCCCCCAGCGTGGTGCTTGGCGGGGCGTCGCTGTTCTCGTCGCAGCGGGGGCACGGCGCACGGCCTGCGCCGCATGACATCCGCGTCACGGGGCGGCCCGTCTCGTTGCAGCGGGCGGTTTCGAACCTTGTCGAGAACGCCCTGAAATACGGGCGCCGGGCGACGGTCGGGATCGAGGCCGACATGACCCACGCGCGCATTACGGTCGAGGACGAGGGTTCGGAGATGTCGATTGCCGAGATCGAGAGCGTGATCGCCCCGTTCCGGCGTGGCGCCAACCACGGGCGCGTCAACGGCTTCGGCCTCGGGCTTACCATCGTCGACACCGTCGCGCAGCAGCACGGCGGACGGCTCTACTTCGAGGAAGGCGCGCACGGCCTGCGCGCGTGCCTCGAGATCCTGCGCAGCTAGGCCGCGCTTGTGCCGGGGGCGGGGCCGGGGCTATCCAGTCGGGGCAACACGCGGCAGACCCCGGAGGACAGACCGATGACCAGCCCCCAGCCTCTCAGCGACGACGACTGGCCCGACGCGGTGGCCGACCTCCGCGAGGGGTTTGCCGGCAAGCTCAACGTCTACCGGGTCATGGCGCATCACCCGGCACTGCTCAGGGCATGGGCGCCGCTGCGCCAGCATATCGTGCGCGACACCTCGCTCGGGCTCGAGCGCAGCGAAGTGGTGATCCTGCGCACGGCCTTCCGCTTCGGCTCGGCCTACGAATGGGCGCATCACGTCTCGCGGGCGCGGGCGCTCGGCTTTTCCGACGAGCGCATCGCGGCGCTGCGCGAGATGCCCGATGGCGAGGACGGGCTGATTGCCCGCGCCGTCGACGCGCTGGTCGACGAGCGCCGCCTGCCGCCCGAGCTCAATGCCGCGCTGGCCGAGGCTCTGGGCCGCGAGGCGGTCTTCGACCTGATCGCCACGGTCGGCTTCTACTCGGTGCTGGGCTACATCCTGATGAGCTACGACACCCCCATCGACGACCGCATCGCCGAGGAGATGGCCGAGGCACCGCTCTGATCCCGTTTTAGCTGCGCTGAAGCAGAACGCAGTCGGGCTGATCTTACGAGAGCGCCCGGCGCGCGGCATACTGCATCGCAGCGCAGAACAGGGAGCCCGCACGATGGCACGCGACGACACGCTCAAGCTCGGAACCTTCGTCTACACCTTCGGCTTTCACCCCGCCGCCTGGCTGCACCCGGGGTCGGACGTGAAGGGCGCGAACGACATCTCGCACCTGGCGAAGGTGGCGAAGATCTCGGAGGCGGCGAAGCTCGACTTCATGTTCTTCGCAGACAGCCCCGCCGCCGCCGTCGGCCACCCCGAGGCGCTGGCTCGACAGCCCACCAAGATGAACCGCTTCGAGCCGATCACCGCGATTACCGCGCTCTCGATGGTGACCGAGAAGCTCGGCTTCGTGGCCACCGCCTCGACCTCCTACTACGAGCCCTACAACATCGCCCGGCTCTACGCCTCGGCCGACCATATCTCTGGCGGGCGGATGTGCTGGAACGTGGTGACCTCGGACCATGACGAGACCGGCTACAACTACAACCGCGAGGGGCTCGACCCGCACGCGGACCGCTACGCGCGCGGCGAGGAGTTCCTCGACGTGGTGTTCGGGCTGTGGGACTCGTGGGAAGACGACGCGCTGCTGCTCGACCGTGAGAACGGACTCTACCACGACAAGGACAAGCTGCATCAGCTCGACCACGTCGGCGACCATTTCCAGGTGCGTGGCCCGCTCAACATCGCGCGCACGCCGCAGGGGCGGCCGGTGATCGCGCAGGCGGGCGGCTCCGAGCGTGGCCGCGAGCTTGCGGCGCGCACCGCCGAGATCGCCTTTTCGCTGGCCTCGAACATCGAGAAGAACAAGGCGTTCTATGCCGACGTGAAGTCCCGGATGGCGAAATACGGCCGTGCGCCGAGCGACCTGAAGATCATGCCGGGCATCGTCATCAACGTGGGCGAAACCCGCGAGGAGGCCGAGGTCCGGGCGCAGGAGATGGTCGACCACATGCACCCCGAGGTCGGTCTGCTGATGCTGCAGGAGTTTCTCGAGACCGACCTGCACGGCGCCGATCTCGACGCGCCCTTCCCGATGGACCGGATGCCGGAAAAGGCCAAGGGCTCCGAGGCGATGTTCGCCGAGGTCAAGGAGTTCGTCGAGCAGGGGCTGCCCCTTCGCGAGCTCATCACCCACTACGCGCGACGCCATACCGGCAACGGGCTGACCGGCTCCTACCTCGAGGTCGCCGACTTCATGCAGGAGTGGTTCGAGGAGGAGGCCGCCGACGGCTTCATCCTGATGTGCCCGACGCTGCCCGCCTCGCTCGAGGATTTCACCCGGCTGGTGGTGCCGGAGCTGCAGCGCCGCGGGTTGTTCCGCACCGAGTACGAGGGCAACACCCTGCGCGAGCACCTCGGGTTGTCGTGGCCCGAGACGCGCCACGCCAAGGCCCGCCGCGCGGCGGAGTAGGGCGCGGCGCCCGCTTTCCCGGCAAGCTGAGGGCTTGCGCGGCGCGCTCGGCCCCGGGCCGTTGCGTCTGCCGCGCGGTCACGGCAGGGAGGTCGGGACGCAAGCACAGGAGCTTCGGCATGGACCAACAGGCGATGGACGCCCTGCGCGCCCGCTTCGGCGCGCGCATCGAGACCGGCGAAAGCCTGCGTGACCAGCATGGCGCGGGCGACAGCTGGCATCCGGCGGCGCCGCCTGACGCGGTGCTCTTCGCCGAGACGACTCAGGAGGTTTCGGACGCGCTGGCGATCTGCCACGCGCAGGGGGTGCCGGTCGTGGGCTTCGGGCACGGCTCGTCGATCGAGGGACAGGTGCAGGCGGTGCGCGGAGGCCTGTGTCTCGACCTGTCGCGGATGACGCGCATCCTGCGGGTCTCGGCCGGTGACATGGACTGCACCGTCGAGGCCGGGGTGACGCGGCAGGCGCTGAACGAACACCTGCGCGACACCGGGCTGTTCCTGCCGATCGACGTGGGGACCCACGCGACCATGGGCGGGCTGGCCTCGACCCGGGCGTCTGGCACGATGACCGTGCGGCACGGCACCATGCGCGACCGGGTCATGGGGCTGACCGTGGTGCTGCCAGACGGCGAGGTGATCGAGACGGGCGGCCGCGCGCGGAAGTCCTCGGCGGGCTACGATCTGACCGGGCTCTTTGTCGGCGCCGAGGGCACGCTCGGAATCATCACCGAGGTGACGCTGAGGCTCGCCGGCATCCCCGAGGCGGCGCGGGCCGGGCTCTACGCCTTCGCCGACATCGCCGAGGCGACCGAATGCGTGATCGAGGCCCTGCAATGCGGCCTCTGCCTCAACCGGATCGAGCTTCTGGACGCGCTGCAGATGCGGGCCATCAACGCGTGGAACGGCACCGACCACCCCGAGACCGCGACGCTGATGGTCGACCTCGCCGGCAGCGAGGCGCAGGTGGCCGAGGATCTCGACACGCTGGGCGAGCTCGCCGCCGGACATGGCGCCACGGTTTCGCCCTGCGCCACGCCCGAGGCCTACAACGCGCTCTGGGCGCTGCGGCACTCGGCGCTCTACGCGGCGCGCGGGCTGCGGCCGGGCTGCAAGAGCCTGTCGACCGACGTCTGCGTTCCGGTCACCGAGCTGCCCGCCATCATCGCCGGGATCCAGTCCGAGATCGCCGCCGAAGGCGTGATCGCGCCGCTGCATGGCCACGTCGGCGACGGCAACTTTCACCTCGTGATGCTGTTCGACCCCGACGACGCGGACGAGCAGGACAAGGTCCGCCGCCTGAACCACCGGCTTGTCGAGATGGCGCTGGCACATGGCGGCACCGCCACCGGCGAGCATGGCGTGGGACTGGGCAAGAAGATCTTCATGGAGGCCGAGCACGGTCCGGCGCTTGGCCTGATGAAGCGGATCAAGCAGGCGGTCGACCCGAAGAACATTCTCAATCCCGGCAAGATATTCGATCTCTGAACGGCCAGGGATTCGCGGGCGCGCCGGTCGTCATGCGGCGCGCGAGGCTCCCGATGTGCCCAAATCCTGTGCAACCGGCGGCGTTGGCGGCAACGGGTTTCCGGTTTCCGCAGCGCCGCCGCATCTTTCCGCTGTGAATTGACGGACGCTTCATTTGTATACACAAATGCGGACATGATCGGACAACCGGTCGGGTCCGCAAGCGAACAGACAACAGACAAGGCCCCGGAGCGGGCCGCACAGGGAGAATACCATGCGCAAGCCATTCCTTGCCGCCCTCGCCGGGGCGGCCCTGACCCTCGGGTCGACCGTCACCGCGCAGGCCGACGCGCTCGAGGACGTGATGGACGCAGGCGTCCTGCGGGTCGGCACCGAAACCGCCTTTGCCCCCTTCGACTACATCGACGCCGGTGAGCACACCGGCCTGAACGTCGATGTCTTCGCGGAGATCGGCAAGGAGATGGGTGTCGATATCGAGTGGATCACGCTCGACTGGACCGGCGTGCTGCCGGGCCTCGAGGCCGGCCGCTTCGACGTGGTCGCCGGCCCTGCCACGATCACCAGCGAGCGGATGGAGCGTTACCGCTTCTCCTCGCCCGTGGCCGAGGCGACGGTGGCCCTTCTGGCCTGCGCGTCCTGCGATATCGAGGCGCCCGAGGACATCGCCGGCAAGCCGGTCGGCTCCGGCACCGGCACCGCGCAGCTTGCGCAGCTTCAGCAGTTTGCCGAGACGCTCGACACGCCGCCTTCGGACATCAAGGAATACGTTTCGTTCAACGAGAGCTACGCCGACCTTGCCGCCGGCCGGATCGAGGCCGTCGCCAACTCGCTGCCGAACATTGCCTTCGTCGCTTCCGAGCGGCCCGAGGTCTTCAAGGTGGTGAAGCCGGCCTTCGGCACGCCGACCTACTTCGGCTACCCCGGCCGGATCGAGCCCGAATACGCCTCTCTGATGGACAAGATCGACGAGATCCTGCTCGCGATGAAGGAGGATGGCCGCATGGCGGAGCTGCAGGAGAAGTGGTTCGGAACCACCTTCGACATGCCCGACTACGTGACCGACCCCAACATCTGACGACCTGAGGCGGCGCGGTGTCCCTTCCGCGCCGCCGACGGACGCCGCTGCCCGAGGCCGCATGACCTGGAAGCTCTTCTCGCTGCTGCTCGAAGCGTCGCTGATGACGATCTTCGTCAGCGCCCTGTCGATCCTGCTGGGCCTGGCCTTCGCCATCGTGCTCTCGGGGATGCGCATGTCGGGCAACCGCGCGCTGTTCCGGGGCGCGGGCCTGTTCATCTCGTTCTTCCGTGGCGTTCCGCTGCTGGTGCAGCTGCTGCTGATCTACAATTTCCTGCCCGCCGTGGGCATCACCCTGCCGAGCCTCGCCACCGCGATCATCGGCCTGTCGCTCTGCACCGCCGCCTACCAGGCCGAGAACCTGCGCGGCGGCTTCGAGGGGGTTCCGCCGGGGCTTGTCGAATCCGCCGAGATGGCCGGGTTCTCGCGGCTGCAGACCTTCGTCCACATCCGCACGCCCATCGCCCTGCGCATGACCTTTCCCGCGCTGGTGAACGAGGCGATCCTCATTCTCAAGGCGTCTTCGCTGGTGTCGGTCGTCGGGCTGATCGAGCTGACCAAGATGGCGCAGAACCTCGCCGCCTCGACCTACATGCCGCTGCCGATCTTCGCCTCCGCCGGGCTCATCTACCTTGTCATCAACCTGGTCGTGGCCTTCGTCGGGAACCGGGCCGAGAACGCGCTGCCGGGGCTTCCCTCGAAATGAGCTTCGATTTCGCCGTCATCCTCGCCAAGGCGCCGCAGATCCTCATGGGGCTCGGGGTCACGATCCTGATCTGGGTCGCGGGCACGCTCTTCGCCGCCGCGCTGGGGTTCCTCATCGCCACCGCGCGCCGCTTCGGCGGCCGGCTCGTGGACCTCGGCCTGCAGGTGCCCGTCGAGATCATCCGCGGCACGCCGTTCCTCGTGCAGATCTTCCTGCTCTACTTCGGCGGCCCCTACATCGGGCTCCGGCTCGAGCCGTGGGTCGCGGGCCTGCTGGGCATCTCGGTCTACGGCGCCGCCTACTACGCCGAGATCTTCCGGGCCGGCTATCGCTCGGTGCCGGTGGGCCACGTCGAAGCCGCCGAATGCGTGGGCTTCGCGCGCGGGCAGATCATCCTGCGCATCCTGCTTCCCGAGATGGCGCTGCTGGTGCTGCCGCCGTCGATCAACATGGCGATCATCCTGCTCAAGGAAACCGCGCTGCTGTCGCTCATCACCGTGCCCGAGATGACCATGACCGTCAGCGCCATCGGCTCGCAGCAATACGCCTTCGTCGAGTCGCTGGTGATCCTCGCGCTGGTCTACTGGGCGCTGGTCGAGCTGGCGAACTGGCTGGGCCGGATCGCCGAACGCAAACTCTCGAAACTGAGTGCCTGACATGTCCGATCCCGCCATCGCCGTGAAACACGTCTCCAAGCAGTTCGGCGAGACCGAGGTGCTGCGCGACATCTCTCTCGAGGTTCCCCGGGGCGAGGTCACCTGCCTGATCGGGCCGTCCGGCTCGGGCAAGTCGACCCTGCTGCGCTGCATGGCCTTCCTCGAAGAGGCGACGTCGGGAGCGATCGAGATCGAGGGCGACCCGCTGGGCTTCGTCGAGGGTGCCGGCGGCCGCCGCCGCCAGACCCCGGCCGAGCTGCGGCGGGTGCGCTCGAAGGTCGGCATGGTGTTCCAGCAGTTCAACCTGTGGCCGCACATGACCGCGCTCGGCAACGTCTCGGCGGCGCTGCGGCGGGTGCGCAAGCTGCCCAAGGCCGAGGCCGAGGACCGCGCGATGCGCCAGCTCGACAAGGTCGGCCTGAAGGAGCGGGCGCATCACTACCCCGCGCAGCTCTCGGGTGGCCAGCAGCAGCGCGTCGCCATCGCCCGGGCACTGGCGCTCGATCCGACGATCATGCTCTTCGACGAGCCGACCTCGGCGCTCGACCCGGAGCTGACCGGCGAGGTGCTGAACGTCATGCGGCAGCTGGCCTCGGAGGGCATGACCATGGTCGTCGTCACCCACGAGATTGGGTTCGCGGCCTCGGTCGGCAGCAAGGTGGCGTTTCTCGACCATGGCCGGCTGCTGTTCCACGACACGCCCGAGACGGTCTTTGCCGCGCCGCGCGAGCCGCGGCTCGAGCAGTTCCTCGACACCTACCTTGACCGTGGCGCCGCCATGCTGAAGTAGACGGGGTCATGAGCGCGGACCGCGATACCGAGACGACGAAGTCGCTGCACGAGACGATCCTGACGGATCTCGAACGCAATATATTGTCGGGCGACTGGGCGCCAGGTCACCGCGTGCCCTCCGAGCTGGAGCTGGCCGAGCAATACGGCTGCTCGCGGATGACCGTGAACAAGGTGATGACCCAGCTTGCGCAGGCGGGGCTGGTTCTGCGCCGCCGCCGCGCCGGGTCGGTCGTGCTGCCGCAGCGGTCGCAGAACGCGGTGCTCGAGATCCACGACGTCAAGGAAGAGGTGCTTGCCGCCGGCGGCTGGTATGGCCACGAGATCCTCGGTCGGCGCGAGCGCCCGCTCAGGGCCGAGGAGGCCGTCGCCGGTGCCGCGCCCGGTGTGCCGGTGCTCGACGTGGCCTGCCTGCACCGCAAGGACGATGCGCCGTTCTGCCTTGAACGGCGGGTGATCTTCCTCGACGCGGTGCCCGAGGCGGCGGAGGCCACCTTTGACGCGCAGGCGCCGGGTGCTTGGCTGCTGGCGCATGTGCCCTGGAGCGAGGCCGAGAACGAGATCGGTGCCGAAGCCGCCGACACCGACGTCGCCGCGCGGCTCGGGCTGGCGGCGGGCGCGCCGCTGCTGACGATGACCCGGCGGACGTGGAAGAACGGCGAGCCGGTCACGCAGGCGCGGTTCTTCTATCCCGGTGGCGGGCACACGATGAAGGCGCGTTTCACGCCCTCGCAGAGCTGACCGCCATGGCCCGGCTCCCGCACCTGCGCGCGATGGAGAGCTTCGAGGCGGTGGCACGCCTCGGTTCGGTCAGCGCGGCGGCAGGAGAGCTTGGGGTCTCGCCCGGCGCGGTGAGCCAGCAGGTCCGCCGGCTCGAGGCGCATCTCGGGGTCACCCTGCTTGAACGGCGTGGGCGGCATCTCGAGCTGACGCGCTGGGGGCGGCTCTATCATGCGGAAATCGAGGGCGCATTCGCGCAGCTTCTCGCGGCAGAGCGGCCCCTGCGGGCGGCCCTTGGTGGTGCCCCTCTGGTGGTGAGCGGCCTGCCGACCGTGGCCGCGAAATGGCTCGGGCGGGCGCTCTACGACCGGGCGCGCGAGGTGCCCGATGTGCCGGTGCGGCTGGTCTCGGAAGAGGCCGACGCGGCAGGCAGTGGCGAGGCGTGGGATTTTCGGATGGACTTCGGTCCACCGCCCGCCGACGGGCCGGGGGCCGAGCTGTTTACCGACGTCGCCGTGCCCGCCTGCGCGCCATCACTGCTGGAGGGGCGGCCGATCTCGACGCCGGAGGATCTGCTTGTATTGCCCCGGCTGCGCATCGGCTGGAGCGCGCGCTACGACCGCTTCGAGCCGCCGAGCTGGGAGGCCTGGGCCGGGCGGCACGGGCTGGTGCTGCCGCCGGGCGCTCCGGCGATGAGCTTCGCGCTCACAGCCTCGGCCATCGACGCGGCGGTTGCAGGGCAGGGCGTGGTGCTGGGCCAGCGGGCGATGATGCAGGAGGAGCTCCTGACCGGGCGGCTCGTGGTGCCGCTGGACCTGCCGCTGCCGCTGTCCGAACCCTATGCCCTGCGCTGGTCGCGCGCGGCGCTGGAGAAACCCGGCGGCGCCGGCCTGCGCGACTGGTTGCTCGCGCGCGGTCGGCAGGAGGCCGCGCGCCTCCGGAAAGACGGCTGAGCCGGGCCGCACTTGCGCTGCCGGTTGACTGCGTAGGGAGGGCAATAGTGCCCACCCTACCGGATGCGGCCTGGTGCAGGCTTGCGCGGCCTAAAGGATGCGCGGCAGGCGCAGGCCGTGCTCCCTGGCGCAGTCGATGGCCTCGGGGTAGCCCGCATCCGCATGACGCCAGACGCCGGAGGCCGGGTCGTTCCACAGCACCCGCTCGAGGCGCTTGGCCGCCTCCGGCGTGCCGTCCGCGCAGATCACCACGCCCGCGTGCTGCGAGAAGCCCATGCCGACGCCACCGCCGTGGTGCAGCGACACCCATGTCGCGCCCGAGGCGGTGTTCACAAGCGCGTTCAGCAGCGGCCAGTCCGATACCGCGTCGGAGCCATCGCGCATCGCCTCGGTCTCGCGGTTGGGGCTCGCCACCGAGCCGGAATCGAGGTGATCGCGGCCGATCACCACCGGCGCCTTCAGCTCGCCGCTGGCCACCATCTCGTTGAACTTCAGCCCGGCGCGGTGACGGTCGCCCAGCCCGATCCAGCAGATCCGCGCCGGCAGTCCCTGGAAGGAGATCCGCTCGCGTGCCATGTCGAGCCAGCGGTGCAGGCCCTCGTTCTCGGGGAAGAGCTCCTTCATGGCCTGGTCGGTCTTGTAGATGTCCTCGGGATCACCCGAAAGCGCCGCCCAGCGGAACGGTCCGATGCCCTTGCAGAAAAGCGGCCGGATGTAGGCAGGCACGAAGCCCGGGAAGGCAAAGGCGTTTTCCAGCCCCTCTTCCTTGGCCATCTGGCGGATGTTGTTGCCGTAATCGAGCACCGGCACGCCCTCGTTCCAGAAGCCGACCATGGCGGCCACGTGATCCTTCATCGAGGCTCGCGCGGCGCGGTTCACCGCGTCCGGGTCGCTTTCCTGCGTCTCGCGCCATTGGGCCACAGACCAGCCCTTGGGCAGGTAGCCGTGGAACGGGTCATGCGCCGAGGTCTGGTCGGTCACGATATCGGGCCGGGGCCCGCCGTCCTTCATGCGGGTCAGGAGCTCGGGGAAGATGTCGGCGGCATTGCCGATGAGCGCAACGGACTTGGCCTCGCCGGCCTTGGTCCAGCGGTCGATCATCGCCAGCGCCTCGTCCAGCGAATGGGTCTTCTCGTCGCAATAGCGGGTGCGGATGCGGAAGTCGGCGCGGCTCTCGTCGCATTCCACCGCAAGGCAGCAGGCGCCGGCCATCACCGCGGCCAGCGGCTGCGCGCCGCCCATGCCGCCAAGACCGCCGGTGAGGATCCAGCGACCGGTGAGGTCGCCGTCGTAATGCTGACGCCCCGCCTCTGCGAAGGTCTCGTAGGTGCCCTGAACGATGCCCTGCGCGCCGATGTAGATCCACGATCCGGCGGTCATCTGGCCGTACATCATCAGGCCCTTCTTATCGAGCTCGTTGAAATGCTCCCACGTGGCCCATTCCGGCACGAGGTTCGAGTTCGCGATCAGCACGCGCGGCGCGTCTGCATGGGTGCGGATGATGGCGATGGGCTTGCCGGACTGCACCACCAGCGTCTCGTCGGCCTCGAGGTCGCGCAGCCCGTCGCAGATCGCGTCGAAATCGTCCCACGTGCGGGCGGCGCGGCCGATGCCGCCGTAGACCACCAGCTCATGCGGGTTCTCGGCCACGTCGGGGTGCAGGTTGTTCATCAGCATCCGCAGCGGCGCCTCGGTCTGCCAGCTCTTTGCCGTCAGCTCTGGGCCGGTGGGCGGAAAGATGTCGCGGAGGTTGTGGCGGGGATCGGTCACGGCATTGGTCCTTTCACGCGAGCGTCGGCGCGAGGTCGACGAGGGACTGGAGAACGGGGGCGAGCGTGGCGCGCAGGTCTGCGGCCGTCTCGGGGTCGAGCCCGAAGGGCGGTTCTTCGGAGGCAAGATGGCTGGATTGCGCCAGCTCCATCTGGATGGCGTGCATCCCCTCGGCGGGCCTGCCGTAGTGACGGGTGGTCCAGCCGCCCCGGAAGCGGCCGTTCAGCACGTTGCTCCGGCCCGAGGCGGCGCAGCGCTCGACCACGGCGGCCTCGATCGCGGGGGCGCAGGTCTTGCCGCCGTTGGTGCCGACGTTGAAGTCGGGCAGCGTGCCGTCGAAGAGCCACGGGATCACCGAGCGGATCGAGTGGCAGTCGTAGAGGATCGCCACGCCGTGGATCGCGCGGACCCGCTCCATCTCGGCGCTCAGGGCGGCATGATAGGGCGCGTGCCACTCCGCGAGACGTCTCGCGATGTCGTCCTCGTCGGGGGCGCAGCCCTCGCGCCAGATCGGCGCGTTGTCGAAGGTCGTCTCGGGCACCAGCCCGGTGGTGGTCTGCCCGGGATAGAGCGACACCCCCGCCGGATCGCGGTTGGCGTCGATCACGTAGCGGTGGAAATTGGCCTTCACCGCCGTGACGCCGGGCAGCAGGTCGCGGTAGAGCGCGTCGATGTGCCAGTCGGTGTCGCGCAGCAGGCGGCCTTCGTCGTTGAGCCGGTCACGGATCGGGTCGGGCACATGGGTGCCGGTGTGCGGAAAGGCAAGAACGAGCGGGCTGTCGCCGCGGGTCACGGTCACGGGATGCATCAGGCAAGCTCCGGCAGGTCGAGGGAGGCGGTCAGCGCGCCCGAGGCGACGAGCGCGCCGGCGCTCTCCATGTCGGGGGCGAGGTAGCGGTCGGGGCCAAGCTCGGGGACGCTTCCGCGCAGGGTGGCTATGACGCCTGCGAGCGCGGGCGAGGTTTCGAGCGGGCGGCGCAGCGCGATACCCTGCGCGCCGGTCATGGCCTCGACGCCGATGATCCAGAACAGGTTCTGCGTCATTGCCAGCAGCCGCCGGGCGCCGTGGCAGGCCATGCTGACGTGATCCTCCTGGTTGGCCGAGGTCGGCGTGCTGTCGACCGAGGCGGGGTGGGCCAGCTGCTTGTTCTCACTCATCAGCGCGGCGGTCGTGACCTCGGCAATCATCAGGCCCGAGTTCAGCCCCGGTTTCGGCGTCAGGAACCCCGGCAGCCCGTAGTTCAGCGCCGGGTCCACGAGCAGCGCGATGCGGCGCTGGGCGATGGCGCCGATCTCGGCCACGGCCAGCGCGATCTGGTCGGCGGCAAAGGCCACCGGCTCGGCGTGGAAGTTGCCGCCCGAGACGATGCTGCCGTCGGACAGCACCAGCGGGTTGTCGGTGGCGGCGTTGGCCTCGATCTCGAGCGTGCGGGCGGCCTGCCGCAGCAGGTCGAGGCAGGCCCCGCCCACCTGCGGATGGCAGCGGATGCAATAGGGGTCCTGCACGCGCTCGTCGCCGTCGACATGGCTGTCGCGGATCTGGCTGCCGTCGAGCAGCGCGCGCAGGCTGGCGGCGATCTCCACTTGCCCGGCGTGGCCACGCAGGGCGTGGATCTCGGCGGCGAAGGGCGCGGTCGAGCCCATCGCGGCGTCGGTCGAGAGCGCGCCGGTCACGATGCTGGCCTGCAACGCGCGCTCGGCCCGGAACAGCCCTGCCAGCGCCAGCGCGGTCGAGACCTGCGTGCCGTTGATGAGCGCGAGCCCCTCCTTGGCCACCAGTTCGACCGGGGACAGGCCGACGCGGGCCAGCGCCTCGGCGCCGGGCAGGCGGTCGGGGCCGATCCACGCCTCGCCCGCGCCGATCATCACGGCGGCCATATGCGCCAACGGGGCGAGGTCACCCGACGCCCCGACCGAACCCTTCTCGGGGATCACCGGCATCACGCCACGGTCCAGCATCGCCTCGAGCAGCGCCACCAGCTCCGGCCGCACGCCCGATGCGCCGCGGCCCAGCGACATGAGCTTCAGCGTCATGATGAGCCGGACGATCTCGGGGGCGAGCGGGTCGCCCACGCCGCAGCAATGCGACAGGATCAGGTTGCGCTGCAGCGTCGCAACGTCGCCCGGAGCGATGCGGATCGAGGCGAGCTTGCCGAAGCCGGTGTTGATCCCGTAGACCGCCGCGTCGCCGGCGGCGACCTCGGCCACCCGGGCGCAGGCGTTTTCGATGCCCGGCATCGCGGCAGGGTCGAGCCGCGCCGGCGTCTGCTGCCAGTAGAGGCTGCGCAGGGTGGCGAGCGTGACGGCGCCGGGGGTGAGCGTGATCATGCGACCTCTCCCCCGAAGACGCGCCATTTCAGCGGGTTGAAGCCGATGCGGTTGACGAGGACGGCGGCGCTGTCGGCCTCCCACAGGGCGAAATCGGCGGAAAGGCCCGGGGCGATCCGGCCGGTCTCGGCGGCAAGCCCAAGCGCGGTGGCGGCATGGGTGGTGACGCCGGCAAGGCACTCGGGCACGGTCATGCGGAAGAAGGTCGCGCCCATGTTCATGGTCAGCAGCAGTGAGGTCATTGGCGAGGTCCCGGGGTTGCAGTCGGTCGCAAGCGCCATCGGCACGCCATGCGCGCGGAACGCCGCGACCGGCGGCGCCTGCGTTTCGCGCAGGGTGTAGAAGGCGCCGGGCAGCAGCACCGCGACGGTGCCGGCTTCGGCCATCGCCCGCGCGTCCGCCTCGGTGGCGTATTCGACGTGATCCGCCGACAGCGCGTTGTGACGGGCAGCGAGTTGCACGCCGCCGATGCGGCTGAGCTGCTCGGCGTGCAGTTTCACCGGGAGGCCGAGCGCAGTCGCATGGGTGAAGAGCGGCTCGAGTTCCTCGGGCGAAAAGGCGATGCCCTCGCAGAAGGCATCCACCGCGTCGACCAGCCCCTCGGCGTGGGCGGCGTCCAGCCCGGCGATGGCGACTTCGCGGATGTAGGCGTCGGGCCGGTCGCGGTATTCCGGCGGCAGTGCGTGGGCGGCCAGCCAGCTCGTCACGATGCGCACCGGGCGCAGCTCGGCGAGCTTGCGGGCGGCGCGGAGCATGTCGAGTTCGGCCGCGATGGACAGCCCGTAGCCCGATTTGACCTCGACCGTGCTCACCCCCTCGGCGAGCAGGTGGTCGAGCCGGGGCAGGGCGGTTTCGACCAGCGCATCGACCGATAGCGCGCGAGTGGCGTTCATGGTCGCGGCGATGCCGCCGCCCTCGCGCGAGATCTGCTCGTAGCTGGCGCCCTCGAGCCGCAGCTCGAACTCGCGCGCGCGGTCGCCGCCGTAGACGATGTGGGTGTGGCAGTCGATCAGCCCCGGCGTCATCAGCGCGCCGCCGCAATCCACGACCTCGGCGCCATCGCGGTCGAGCGCGGTCCCCACCGCGACGATCCGGCCCGCCTCGGTCAGCACCTCGAGCGGTTCGGGTGCCAGGTCTGCCGCATCGGTGATCACACGTGCATTCGTCCAGAGCTTTCGCATCGGTGGCCTCTTTCCTCGGGGATTGAATAAGTATATACATATTGAGGCGGGCCAAGGAAGCCCGAAAGTGCGAGACGCCGGAGAGAGCCGATGCAGCTTCACGCGAAATGGGCGCTTCTGCCCGATGGTTGGGCAGAGAACGTGGCGCTTGAGGTCGAGGGCGGTGCCATCGGCGCGGTCCGCCCCGGCGCCGCGCCACGGGGCGAAACGCTCGACGTTCTGATTCCCGGCACCTGCAACCTGCACAGCCACGCCTTCCAGCGCGGTTTCGCCGGGCTGACCGAGGCGCGCGGGCCGGGGCGTGACAGCTTCTGGACGTGGCGCGAGATGATGTATCGCTTCGCCCTGCAACTCGACCCCGACGGCGCGCAGGCCATCGCCGAGATGGCCTATGTCGAGATGCTGGAGGCGGGCTTCACCCGCGTGGGCGAGTTCCATTACCTGCACCACGCGCCCGACGGGCGGGCCTACGACGATCCTGCGGAGATGTCGGCGCGGATCTTCGCGGCGGCCGAAGCGGCCGGGATCGCGCTCACGCACCTGCCGGTGTTCTACGCCCACGGCGGCTTTGGCCCGGCTCCGGCGAGCGACGGCCAGCGCCGTTTCCTGCACGACCGCGACGCGTTCCTTGCGCTGGTCGCGCGCTGCGACGCGATGGCCCGGCCCGGCGACGTGGTGGGCTACGCGCCGCATTCGCTGCGCGCTGCCGATGCCGCCGATCTCGCCGCGCTGGCCGAGGCGCTGCCGGGCCGCAAGGTGCACATCCACGTGGCGGAGCAGATTCCCGAGGTCGACGATTGCCTTGCCTTCTGCGGTCGGCGCCCGGTGCAGCGGTTGTTCGATGTGGCCGAGGTCGGCCCGGACTGGTGCCTCATCCACGCCACCCATCTGCTGGACGAAGAAGTGACGCAGATCGCCGGCTCGGGGGCCACGGTGGGGCTTTGCCCGGTGACCGAGGCGAACCTCGGCGACGGCATCTTCCCGGCTCAGACGTTTCTGGCGCAGGGCGGGCGGTTCGGCGTCGGTACCGACAGCAACGTGCGGATCGGGCTCGCCGACGAGCTGCGCTGCCTCGAGTATGGCCAGCGTCTCACCGCGCATGAGCGCAACGCGCTGGCGACCGCGCCGGGCTCGACCGGCACCCAGCTGCTGCGTCGGGCGCAGGAGGGGGGCGCACGGGCGCTCGGGGCCCCGGACGGCGGGCTGGTTCCCGGCGCGCCGGCGGACCTCGTGGCGCTGCGCGATCCGCTGGAGCTTGGCTCGGACGGGGCGCAGACCGTCGACCGCTGGCTCTTCGGTCCGGATATCGCGGTCGGCGACGTCTGGGTTGCCGGGCGCCGCCAGGTCCGCGAGGGCCGACACGTGGCGCGCGACCGGATCGCCGACCGCTTCGCGAGGACCGTGCGGCAGGTTCTGCACGACGGCTGACCGTCGCGCGTCGCGGCGATTGCATGGGCCGGGGCGGCGCGCATAGTATCGCCGGATGGACCCCCTTGCGACCGACAGCCCCGGCGATCAGACCGCGATGACGGACGAGGCCTGGCAGTCGGTGTTGCGCGCCGTCGATCAGACCTATTCCGAGCTCGTCGCCCACCAGGAGCGGCTGGAAGACCAGAACGCCGAGCTGAGCGCGGCGAAGCGGCTGATCGAGTCGGTGATGGCCTCGGTCAGCGACATCCTCATCGTGATCGATCGCGACGGCACCGTGGCCGAGGCCAGTGCCTCGCTGCGCGGGCTGGTCGGTGGCGAGGCCGGGGCGGTGATCGGCCAACCGGCCACGGGTGTCTTCGACACCGCCGGGGCCGAACTGCTGGCCGCCGCGCTCGGGCGGCTGCGGCTGCATCACGCGGTGACCCACTTCGAGGCAAGCATCCCCACCGAGACGGGCGCGCAGCCCTTCGACATCGCGCTGTCGCCGCGCATCGACGCGCGCGACCGCTTCGCCGGGGCGGTGCTCAGCGGTCGCCCACTGGGCGAGCTGCGCCGCGCCTACGCCGAGCTCGAGCTGTCGCACGAGCAGCTCAAGCAGGCGCAGAGCCAGATCGTCCGGAACGAGAAGCTCGCCTCGCTGGGACGGCTGCTGGCGGGCGTTGCGCACGAGCTGAACAACCCGATCAGCTTCGTCTACGCCAGCGTCCACGCGCTCGAGAAATACGTCGGCCAGTTCGAGACCTACTTCCAGCAGGTGCAGTCCGGCGCCCCGCGCGAAGATCTGGTCCGGTTGCGCAACGACCTGAAGCTCGAGCGCGCGCTGGGCAACCTGTCGACCGCCATCCACGGCGCCCGCGAGGGCGCGGAGCGGGTGCGCGACATCGTCGCCGACCTGCGGAGGCTGTCGTCCGAGGGCAGCGGCGAGCGCGTCGCCTTCGACCTTGCCGAGACCGCGCGGGTGGGCGCGCGCTGGGTCGAGCGGGGCTCGAAGACCGGCGTCGCGGTGACCTTTTCCGGCGAAGAGGCGCTGCGGGTCTGCGGGGTGCCGGGGCACGTGCAGCAGATCGTGATGAACCTCGTGCAGAACGCCATCGACGCGGTGGACGGGGTGCCCGATCCGGCGGTGCGCATCGACCTCGACCGGGCGGCGGGCATGGCGCGGCTGACGGTCTCGGACAACGGACCGGGCATTCCCGAGGCGCAGCGCGCGGCGGTTTTCGACCCGTTCTTCACCACCAAGCCGGTGGGCAAGGGCACCGGGCTGGGGCTTTCCATCAGTGCCAAGATCGCGGATGAACATGGCGGGCAGCTGTCGCTGCTGCCGGGGCCGGGCGCGGTGTTCCTGCTGGAGCTGCCCCTTGCCCACGAACCGGGAGAAAGCTGAATGAACGTCCTCTGGCTGCAATCGGCGGGCTGCGGCGGCTGCACCATGTCGCTGCTCTGCGCCGAAAACCCGAACGTGCTCGACACGCTGGGTGACGGCGGGATCGAGTTCCTCTGGCATCCGTCGCTTTCCATCGAGACTGGCGCCGAGGTCGTGGCGCTGCTGTCTGCGGTCGAACGCGGCGAGATCCCGCTCGACGTGCTCTGCTTCGAGGGCTCGGTGGCCACCGGGCCGCGCGGCACCGGACGCTACCACATGCTCGCCGGCACCGGGCGGGCGATGCTCGACTGGCTGCGGGCACTGGCGCCACGGGCGGAGCACGTCGTCGCGGTCGGCACCTGCGCCGCCTACGGCGGGATCACTGCCGCAGGCGGCAACCCGGCGGGCGCGATGGGGCTGCAATACGACGGGCGCGCGCGGGGCGGCGCGCTGTCGGAGGCGTTCACATCGCGCTCGGGGCTGCCGGTGATCAACGTCGCGGGCTGTCCGACCCATCCGGCCTGGGTGACCGAGACGCTGCTGATGCTGGCGGGCGGGGCGCTCGGGGCGGGGGATCTCGATGCCTTCGGACGGCCTCGGTTCTACGCCGACCACCTCGTGCACCATGGCTGTACCAAGAACGAATACTACGAGTACAAGGCCTCGGCCCGGCAGCTCTGCGAGATCGGCTGCATGATGGAGCATCTCGGCTGCGTCGGCACGCAGGCGGTGGGCGACTGCAACATCCGCCCGTGGAACGGCGAGGGCTCCTGCACGCGCGGCAACTATCCCTGCATCGCCTGCACCTCGCCCGAGTTCGAGGAGCCGGGCCACCCTTTCACCGAGACGCCGACCATCGCCGGCATCCCCGTGGGGCTGCCCTCGGACATGCCGAAGGCGTGGTTCATGGCGCTGGCCTCGCTGTCCAAGGCGGCGACGCCGAAGCGGATCGACGTGAACGCGCATTCCGACCGCATCCGCGTGGTGCCGAACCTCAAGGGGCGCAAATGAGCGGGCGGCAGCTTCTGGTCGGACCGTTCAACCGCGTCGAGGGCGACCTCGAGGTGCGGCTCGACATCGCAGACGGGGTGGTGCGTTCGGCGCAGGTGAACTCGCCGCTGTTCCGCGGCTTCGAGATGATGATGCAGGGCAAGGACCCGCGCGACGCGCTGACCGTCACGCCCCGGATCTGCGGCATCTGCTCGATCAGCCAGTCGACGGCGGCGGCGCTGGCGCTGGCCGATGTCTCGGGCGCCTCGATGCCGCCGCAAGGCGCGCTGGCGGCGGCGCTGCTGCACGGGGTCGAGAACCTCTGCGATCACATCAGCCACTTCGCGCTGTTCTTCATGCCGGACTTCGCCCGGCCGGTCTATGCCGGGCGCGCGTGGCACGACCGGGCGGTGGCGCGGTTCACCGCGCAGCAAGGCTCGGCCGCGCGCAGCCTGCTCGATGCGCGGGCGCAGCTTTTTCATATCGTCGGTCTGCTGGGCGGCAAGTGGCCGCACACGCTGGCGATCCAGCCAGGCGGCGTGACCCGTGCGCCCGACGCGCGCGACCGCATCCGCATCCAGACCACCCTGCGCGCGGCGCGGCGGGTGCTCGAGGCGGAGCTCTTCGGCGGTGCCTCGCTGGAGGATTTCACCAAGCTCGAAAGCATCGCGGGGCTCGAGGCTTGGGATGCCGGAGACGTCGGGCTGTTCAACACCATCTCGGCGGACCTCGGGCTCGGCGCGCTGGGTGCGGGGCCGAAACGCTACCTCTCCTGCGGGGCCTATCCGCTGGCCGGCGGACGCATGACCAGGGCCGGCGTCTGGGAGGCGGGGGCGGTCACCGCGTTCGACCCCGACGCCATCGTCGAGGACGTCAGCCACGCCTGGATGCTCGGCGCGGCGGCGCATCCGGCACAGGGTGTCACCCTGCCGGACGAGGAGATGTCGGCGCCCGGGTATTCCTGGTGCAAGGCGCCGCGGCTCGCCGGGCGCACGGTCGAGGTCGGGGCGCTGGCGCGGCAGGCGGTGGACGGGCACTCGCTGGCGGTGGCGCTCGCCGCCGAGGGCGGGGTGCGCGCGCGCATCGGCGGGCGGCTGCTCGAGATTGCGCGGACGGTACTCTGGCTGCAGGACTGGGCGGCGGCGCTCGATCCGTCCGAGAGGTTCATGGCGGACCCGATCCCCGAGCCGCGTGCGGGCAGCGGTGTCGGGTTGGTCGAGGCGGCGCGGGGCACGCTCGGGCATTGGCTGCGGGTCGAGGCCGGTCGGGTCGCGGGCTACCAGATCGTCGCGCCGACCACGTGGAATTTCTCGCCGCGCGACGCGGCGGGCGTGCCGGGGCCGGTCGAGGCGGCGCTGGTGGGCACGCCGGTGGGGGCGGAGGAGAGAACGCCGGTGGCGGTGCAGCACGTGGTGCGGAGTTTCGATCCATGCATGGTCTGCACGGTGCACTGACGGCGCGGGCGGCAGGGGGCTCTGCCCCCGTCCGCGCGGGGCGCGCGGACTCCCCCGAGGGTATTTGGAAACCGGAGAAGGGCTGGGCGTGGTGACGGGACGGAAAATCCGCGTGCGCGGACAGGTGCAGGGCGTGGGCTTCCGGCCTTTCGTCTGGCAGCTTGCGCGGCGCTTAGGCCTGTCGGGCGAGGTGTCGAACGACGCCGAGGGGGTTCTGGTGCTGGCCGCGGGGCCGGGGCTCGACGCCTTCGAGCGGGCCCTGAGGGAAGAGGCGCCGCCGCTGGCGCGGGTCGACGGTGTCGAGAGCGTCGCGGCGGAGGTCGCGGGCGCGGGCTTCCGGATCGTCGCCTCGGGCGGGCCGGGAGCAGAGACGCGGGTGACGCCGGACGCGGCGAGCTGCGCGGACTGCGTGGCAGAGGTGTTCAGGGGCGGGCGGCGCGCGGGCTATGCCTTTACCAACTGCACCCATTGCGGACCCCGCTACAGCATCCTGCGCGGGCTGCCTTACGACCGGGCGCAGACCACGATGGCCGGCTTCGCGATGTGTGCCGCCTGCGGTGCGGAATACGACGACCCCGCGGACCGCAGGTTTCACGCGCAGCCGATCGCCTGCCCGGCCTGCGGGCCTCGGGTCTGGTTCGAGCGGGAGGGGCGCGAGGTCCCGGGCGACGCGGTGGCGCTGGCGGCGGAGGTGCTGGCGCGTGGCGGAATCGTCGCGGTGAAGGGCTTGGGCGGATTCCACCTTGCCTGCGACGCGACCGATCCAATGGCGGTGGCGTTGCTGCGGGAACGCAAGCGGCGACCGGCGAAGCCCTTCGCGCTGATGGCGCCTTTTGGGGTAGTGCAGGCCCATACCCGGGTCTCGGCGGCGGAGGCGACTTTGCTGGCGGACCCTGCCGCGCCGATCGTGCTTTTGCAGAAGGCGGGGCTCGCGCTGCCCGAGGGGCTTGCGCCGGGGCAGGACGCGCTCGGATGGATGCTGCCCTACACGCCTCTGCACCACCTGCTGTGCGCTGCGGTTGACCGGCCGCTGGTAATGACCAGCGGCAACCTCTCCGGTGCGCCGCAGGCGATCGGCAACGGCGAGGCGCGCGAGATGCTCGCGGCCTTTGCCGACGGCTTCGTGATGCATGACCGCGACATCGCGCGGCGGCTCGACGACAGCGTCGAGCGGATCACGCCGGAGGGGCCGATGGTGCTGCGCCGGGCGCGGGGGCGCGTGCCGGGGACGCTGCCGTTGCCGGAAGGGTTCGGGGGCGCGCCGCAGGTGGTGGCCCATGGCGGTCAGATGAAGGCGGCGATCTGTCTCGTGAAGAACGGGCAGGCGCTGCTTGGCCATCATCTCGGCGAACTGGACGAGGCGCTGACCTGGGAGGCCTTCCTGCAGGCCGACCGTGATTATGCCGCGCTCTTCGACCACCGGCCCGAGGTGGTCGCGGTCGATTTGCATCCGGAGTATCGGGCGACGCAGCACGGGCGGGCGCGGGCGGATCGCGAGGGGCTGCGGCTGGAAGAGGTGCAGCACCATCACGCGCATCTGGCGTCCTGTCTGGCGGAGAATGGCTGGCCCTTGGATGGCGGGAAGGTGGCGGGGATCATCCTCGACGGGACCGGGCTTGGTAGCGACGGCACGCTGTGGGGCGGAGAGGTTCTGCTTGGCGACTATCGCGGGTTCGAGCGGCGGGCGTGGTTGACGCCTGCGCCCTTGATCGGCGGCGATATGGCGGCGCGGGAGCCTTGGAGGAATGCGCTGGTGCGGCTTGATCAGGCGGGGCTGTCCGATTGGGCGGATGAGATGTTTGCCGACAAGCCGCTGGCGATGGCGCGGATGGCGGCGCAGCGGGGGGTGAACGCGCCGTTGTCCTCTTCGGCAGGTCGTCTCTTCGACGCCGTGGCGGCTTGTCTCGGGATCTGCGCGGAAGGGCAGAGCTACGAGGGCGAGGCGGCGATGCGGCTGGAGGCGCTGGCGGCGGCTGCACCGGAGGCCGGCCACCCTGGCCATGACTTCGGCATCGGTGACGCCGGCGCGGGGCTGAGGATCGATCCGTCGCCCATGATACGGCAGCTCTGCGAGGAACTCGGTGCGGGCTGCGCGCCCGGGACGATTGCCCGGCGCTTCCATGCGGGCCTCGCGCGGGCCTTGGCCGCGCCTGCCCGGGCGCTGGTCGAGACCGGCGAGGCCAAGGCCGTCGCGCTCACGGGCGGGTGTTTCCAGAACGCCCTGCTTCTCGATGAGGCGCTGCGGGCGCTCGACGGCGTGCCCGTGCTGTTCCACCGCAAGACACCGGCCAATGATGGCGGGCTGGCGCTGGGGCAGGCGCTCGTGGCACTGGCGCGTATGGAAAGCGACTGACCGGAGGCAGGGGTGCTCCGGCAGGGAAATGACCGGCGATACGGGGCTGCGCGGCACTCAAGTCATTGTTCGGAAATGCGTTTTCCTGTTGCCTGCAATTCGGGCGAAAGGCTTCCGCACACGGCGGCATACCATGATGCTGTATCAACCGCGGGCGGCCCTGGGCCGTCCTGCGCGGGACAGCTACATGGAGGAGGGCGCCAGCTTGAGCCAGATCGAAACCTTCTACGAGGTCATGCGGAGCCAGGGCATCACCCGGCGCAGTTTCATGAAGTACTGCTCGCTGACCGCCGCCGCGCTGGGCCTCGGCCCCGCCTTCGTGCCGAAGATCGCGCACGCGATGGAGACCAAGCCGCGCACCCCCGTCATCTGGGTGCACGGGCTGGAGTGCACCTGCTGCTCCGAGAGCTTCATCCGCAGCGCCCACCCGTTGGCCAAGGATGTCGTGCTGTCGATGATCTCGCTGGACTACGACGACACGCTGATGGCTGCCGCCGGGCACCAGGCCGAGGCCGCGCTTCAGGACACCATCGACAAGTACAAGGGGAACTACATCCTCGCGGTCGAGGGCAACCCGCCGCTGAATGAGGACGGCATGTACTGCATCGTCGGGGGCAGGCCCTTCGTCGATCAGCTGCGCCACGCGGCCGAGCACGCCAAGGCGATCATCTCGTGGGGGGCCTGCGCCTCCTACGGCTGCGTGCAGGCGGCCAAGCCGAACCCGACGCGGGCGACGCCGGTGCACAAGGTCATCACCGACAAGCCGATCATCAAGGTTCCGGGCTGCCCGCCCATCGCCGAGGTCATGACCGGCGTCATCACCTACATGCTGACCTTCGACCGGCTGCCCGAGCTCGACCGGCAGGGCCGGCCGGCGATGTTCTACTCCCAGCGGATCCACGACAAGTGCTACCGGCGGCCGCATTTCGATGCGGGCCAGTTCGTCGAGCACTGGGACGACGAGAACGCGCGGAAGGGCTACTGCCTCTACAAGATGGGCTGCAAGGGCCCGACCACCTACAACGCCTGCTCGACGGTGCGCTGGAACGAGGGCGTTTCCTTCCCGATCCAGTCGGGCCACGGCTGCATCGGCTGCTCGGAAGACGGCTTCTGGGATCAGGGCAGCTTCTACAACCGCGTGACCGACCTCACCCAGTTCGGCGTCGAGGCGAATGCCGACAAGGTGGGCCTCACGGCGGCGGGCGTCGTCGGCGGAGGCATCGCGCTTCACGCGGCGGTGTCGGCGCTGAAGTCGGCCCAGAAGAAGACCCAGTCGAAAGAGGAGGTGTAAGCCATGGTCGTGCAAACCCCCAACGGCTTCACGCTCGACAATTCCGGCAAGCGCGTGGTGGTCGACCCGGTCACCCGGATCGAAGGCCACATGCGCTGCGAGGTGAACGTCGACGACAACAACATGATCACCAACGCGGTGAGCACCGGGACCATGTGGCGCGGGCTCGAGGTCATTCTCAAGGGACGCGATCCGCGCGATGCATGGGCCTTTACCGAGCGCATCTGCGGCGTCTGCACCGGCACCCACGCGCTGACGAGCGTGCGCGCGGTGGAGGATGCGCTTGGCATCACCATCCCGGACAACGCCAACTCGATCCGCAACATGATGCAGCTGGCGCTGCAGATGCATGACCACATCGTGCATTTCTACCACCTGCACGCGCTCGACTGGGTGAACCCGGTGAACGCGCTCAAGGCGGACCCCAAGGCGACCTCTGAGCTGCAGCAGTCGGTGAGCCCGTCACATCCGCTGTCGAGCCCGGGCTATTTCCGCGACGTGCAAAACCGTCTGAAGAAATTCGTGGAATCGGGCCAGCTCGGCCTGTTCAAGAACGGCTACTGGGACAACCCCGCCTATCTGCTGCCGCCCGAGGCGGACCTGATGGCGACGACGCATTACCTCGAGGCGCTGGATCTTCAGAAGGAGATCGTGAAGATCCACACGATCTTCGGCGGCAAGAACCCGCACCCGAACTGGCTGGTGGGCGGTGTGCCGTGTCCGATCAACGTGCATTCGGTGGGCGCGGTCGGCGCGATCAACATGGAGCGGCTGAACCTGGTCAGCTCCATCATCGACCTGTGCGACCAGTTCAACAAGAACGTCTACATCCCCGACGTGAAGGCGATCGGCGGGTTCTACCGCAACTGGCTCTACGGCGGCGGGCTGTCGTCGCAGGCGTGCCTTGCCTACGGCGACATCCCCGAGCATCCGAACGATTTCTCGGCCGAACAGCTGCACCTGCCGCGCGGCGCGATCATCAACGGCGACCTGACGCAGGTGCATGACGTCGATCCGCGCGATCCCGAGCAGGTTCAGGAATTCGTCGATCATTCCTGGTATACCTACGGCGAGGCCGGTCGCGGCCTGCATCCCTGGGATGGCGTGACCGAGCCGAAATACGAGCTTGGCCCCAATGCCAAGGGCACGCGCACCGACATCAAGGAACTGGACGAGGCGGCGAAATACTCGTGGATCAAGGCGCCTCGCTGGAAGGGGCACGCGATGGAGGTCGGGCCACTGGCACGCTACATCGTCGGCTATGCCAACGGTCACGAGGACATCAAGGACCAGGTCGACGGGCTGCTGCGCGACATGGACCTGCCGCTCGAGGCGGTGTTCTCGACGCTGGGCCGCACCGCGGCGCGGGCGCTGGAATCGGAATACTGCGGGCGCCTGACCCGGCACTTCTTCGACAAGATGGTGACCAATATCCGCAACGGCGACGAGTCGACCGCCAACGTCGAGAAGTGGGATCCGTCGACCTGGCCCGCAGAGGCCAAGGGCGTCGGCATGACCGAGGCGCCGCGCGGTGCGCTCGGCCACTGGATCAAGATCGAGAACGGCCGGATCGACAATTACCAGTGCGTCGTGCCGACCACGTGGAACGGATCGCCTCGCGATACTGCCGGAAATATAGGCGCATTCGAGGCATCCTTGATGAATACGAAGGTGGAACGCCCGGAAGAGCCCGTCGAGATCCTGCGCACGCTGCACAGTTTCGACCCCTGCCTTGCCTGTTCCACCCACGTGATGTCACCTGACGGCGATGAACTTGCCAACGTCAAGGTCCGCTAGGGAGCACAGACCAATGAAAAAGATCGCACTTTCCACCGCACTCACCCTCGTCGCCGCACCCGCGCTGGCCCACACCGGCCACGGCGCGACCTCGGGGCTCGTGGCGGGCCTGACGCACCCGATCCTCGGGGCGGATCACCTGATGGCGATGGTCGCCGTCGGCCTGTGGTCGGGCTTCGCCCTGCCGAACCGCGCATGGTCGGGGGCGACGGCCTTCCTCGGGGCGATGACCGTGGGCGCGGCCCTGTCCTGGGGCGGGGTTCACCTGCCGATGGTCGAGGGCTTCATCACCCTCTCGGTGCTGGCCTTCGGCCTGCTGACCGTCTTTGCCCATCCCGGCCAGTCCCGGCTGGCATCGGGGCTGACGCTGGCGGCCATCGCGGGCTTCGGCGCCTTCCACGGCCACGCCCATGCCACCGAGGCGGCGGGCAACGCCGCAGCCTACCTCGGCGGCTTCCTCGCCGCGACCGCCGCGCTGCACCTCGTGGGCGTCGCCCTGGCGCGCTCCGTCGCCACGGGCCGCTTCGCGCGTCTCATCCAGGGCGGGATGGGGGCCGCCGTTTCGCTGGGCGGCCTCGCCCTGCTTGCGGGGTAGGACGATGCGCGACCAGACCATCCACACCCCGACCCCGGGCGTCGAGCCGCTGCCGAGCGCGCGGCTCACCGGCGACGCGACGGCGGAGGACATCGAGTCGATCCGCCGCCGCACCTCGGTCTTCGTCTACGAATGGCCCGTGCGCCTCTGGCACTGGGTGAACGCGGCTCTGATCATGACGCTGATCGGCACCGGCTGGCTCATCGCCTCGCCGCTGCCGACGATGAATTTCGCCGAGGCGACGTTCCAGTTCGTGATGGGCTACAACCGCTTCATCCACTTCGCCGCCGGCCAGCTTCTGACCGTGGCCTTCGCGGCGCGGATCTACTGGGCGTTCGTGGGCAACCACCACGCCAAGCAGCTGTTCTACGTGCCGGTCTGGAAAAAGGCCTGGTGGAAGGAGGTCTTCCACGAACTGCGCTGGTATGCCTTCCTCGAGGACGTGCCGAAGAAATACGTGGGCCACAACCCGCTTGCGCAGGTCGCCATGTTCTTCTTCATGACGGTCGGGATCACCTTCATGCTGCTGACCGGATGGGCGCTTTACGCGGAAGGCGCGGGGCAGGGCTCGCTGCCCGATCTCGCGATGGGATGGCTGATCGCACTGGTGGGCAACACTCAGGTGCTGCATTCGATCCACCACCTTGGCATGTGGTTCATCGTGATCTTCATGATGATCCACATCTACGCCGCCATCCGCGAGGATATCATGTCGCGGCAGTCGATGGTCTCGACGATGATCTCCGGGCATCGCACCTTCAAGGACGACCTGCCGGAATGAGCTGACCGCTCCCGGCGCCAACATGGAACGGGCCCTTGCAGGGGCCCGTTTTTCTTTGTGGCAGGAAGGTTTCCGATATTACCCTGAAATGGAAAGGGGTATTACGCCACCCCACCACGGGAAGGATGCTGTTTCTCGAAAATATCATTCCATATCAGGGTCTTGATGAAAGATGCATCTCTCATGCGGAATCGCTGATCCTGCCGGCGGAAGTCTCTAGTCTCGGACGGGCCAGCAGGCGGAGGTCAGGAGGCCGCCGGGCAAGCAGGGGAGGATCGCATGACACGACAGGCACTCATTCTCGGCATCGGAAACGTGCTCTGGGCAGACGAGGGCTTTGGCGTGCGCTGCGTCGAGCATCTTGCCGAAACCCTTTCCTACGGCGCCGACGTGACCGTTCTCGATGGCGGCACGCAGGGGCTCTACCTGCTGCCCTTCCTCGAGGCCGCCGACGTGATGGTCGTCTTCGACGCGGTCGACTACGGGCTCGCCCCGGGCACGATGAAGGTGGTCGAGGGCGACGCGGTGCCGCGCTTCATGGGCGCGAAGAAGATGTCGCTGCACCAGACCGGCTTCCAGGACGTGATCGCGACCGCGCAGCTCATGGGTTACTGCCCCGGTGAGCTGCTTCTGGTCGGCTGCCAGCCCGAGGAGCTCGAGGATTACGGCGGCGGCTTGCGGCCGCAGATCGCCGCCCGCATTCCCGAGGCGGTGCGCATCGGCCGGGAGTGGCTGGCCGCGCGCGGCATCCATGCGACCGAAGGGCGGACGCAGACCGACGCGCTCGCCGATGCCTCGATCCGCCAGCGCGCCTACGAGGACGGTCGCCCTTCCGAGGACGAGGCCTGCCGCACCGGCGACGCCCGGTTCTTCCCGGGAGCGGCCTGAGATGTGCCTGGGCATCCCGATGAAGATCGTCTTGATCGACGGCATCGCCGCACGGGCAACGGGCGACGAGGGCACCGCATTGATCGACCTGTCGCTGACCCCCGAGGCGCGCGTGGGCGACTGGGTGCTGACCCATCTCGGCCATGCCCGCTCGTTGATCTCGGCGCCCGAGGCGCTGCTCATCTCCGAGGCCCTGCGCGGCCTTCGGGCAGTGATGCAGGGCGGCAGCGCCGGCGACGCCTTTGCCGACCTGGACAACCGCGAGCCGGCTCTGCCGCCGCATCTCGAAGCGGCCCGGCGCGCCGGCCGCAAAACCGCCTGAGGAGACCGCCAATGGCACACCCCCTGATCGACCGGCTCGTGACCGACTTCGGCTGGCCCCGGCTTGCCACCATGGCCGACGTCGCGGCCTTCACCGAGGCGCCGGGCGCGCATTGCCTGTTCGTGCCGGGCGACCCGAAGCGCAATCTCGAGAGCGCCGACGTCGCGGTGATCCTGCCGGAACTGCACATGGCCTTTCAGCGCGCCTTTGACTGCGCGCTGGTCGATGATGCCATCGAGGCCGCGCTGCGCGAGCGCACCGGCGTGCTCAAGACACCGTCGCTGATCTTCTTCCGCGACGGCGTCTGCCTCGGCGGCATTCCCAAGGTGCGCGACTGGGACGACTACATGGCCCGCGTCCCGCAGATCCTCAACGCAATCCCCGCCCCGGCGGCCTGACGGAGACACGACGGATGGTCAGCAACTTCCACCTTCCGCCCACGGGCTACGGCCCGGGATCGCAGCCCGAGGACGACGACCTGCAATACATGTCGTTGCCGCAGGACATGCGCACCTTCTCGCCACGGATTCCCGAAGTCGACGACACGGATGCGCTCGCTCCGGCGATGGCGCTGATGACGCAAGTGGCCAAGGCCGCCGACCGTGTCGCGCTGGGCGGGGCGCCCGAGCAGTTCGATCTCTTCGGGCTGGACCCGGCCAATCGCCGGCTCGTCGCAGAGACCATGGGCGAGGGCGAGGTTGCCATGAAGATCCGTGGCCTGCCGTCGCTGCACGCGCAGGAATCGGTGTTCGCCGGGATCTGGATGCTGCACGGGGCCGGGCGCGACGTGATCGAGGTGGCAAGCGCTCCGCAGGACGCCCGCACCCGTGCGTTCGAGCCGTTCCGCCCGGGCAACGCCGATGCTCCTGGTGCCGGTGTCGTCAACGCGCCGCCGCTGCTCGTCGAGCTTCGCGACAAGTCGGCCTCCTTCCCGCAGACGCGGGAGCTGCACGTGGTGAACCTCAGCCTGCTGCCGCACACCGAGGCCGACCTCGCATGGCTCGATGCGCGGCTCGGCGTGGGCTCGACCGACATCCTGTCGCGCGGCTACGGCAACTGCCGGGTCACGGCCACGGCCACGCCGCATGTCTGGCGAGTGCAGTTCTACAACTCGATGGACCAGCTCATTCTCGATACCTTCGAGGTCACCGAAATGCCCGAGGTCGCGCTCGCCGCCGCCGAGGACCTGATGGACAGCGCCGAACGGCTGCGCGAAGTGCTGGAGGCCATCGCATGAGTTTCGAGGGCAGCTATCTCGGCGCGAACGACCGGATCTCGGAGCAGGCGATCATGGAGTGCAAGATCTGCTGGACTCCCTACGAGCCGGCCGAGGGCGACGATACCCGGCAGGTCGAGCCCGGCACGCCCTTCGCGGCCCTGCCCGAGGACTGGTCCTGTCCCAACTGCTCGGCCCCGAAGGAGCAGTTCATGGTGCTCGAGGACCCGGGCGCGGCGGACCTGCTCGAGGCAAACCGGATCGCCGCCGTCACCGCGCGGCTGGTGGCCGACTTCCGCGAGGTCTACCACGCCAAGATGCGCGACGTGCCCATCGTCAACAAGACGCTGCAGGTCGAGGCGGTGGGCTTCACCCGGCACGGCGACCACCTGCTCGGGGTGCTGGTAAGCCCTTGGTTCATGAACCTCGTCCTGCTGCCCGACGCGGGTCAGGACTGGTCCGGCCTCGTCGCCGGCGACAAGGAGGTGATTTCCTTCCCCTCCGGCGACTACGAGTTCATCCACAACACCCGCGAGCTCACCGGCGGCTACAAGGCGTGTTCGCTGTTCTCGCCGATGCACGAGTTCACCCGCCAGAAGGATGCGACCGACGTCGCCCGCGCGGTCATGCAGGCGCTGTTCCAGGAAGAGCACCGCGCGGACACCGACCGGGCCGCAGACATCCGGGCCTCGCGCGAGGAGGCACTGGCCGCGGCGGAAGAGGCCGTGCGCGCCGACGCCGAGGCAGAGACGGACGCGGAGCCCAGCCGCCGGGCGGTCATCACCGGGGGCCTGTCGCATCCGGCGGAGGCCGGCTGATGCTTGCCGTGCCGGTGCGCCCCCTGCCGCGCCTCGTAGCGCGCCCGGTGCCGGCACTGCCGGTGGCGGCGCTGGTGGTGGGGCGCCCGGTCGGCGAGGTCGAGGCGCTGCTGCCCCGGCTCTTCAATCTTTGCAGCGGAGCCCAGAAGGCGGCCTTTTCGGCGGCGCTGGGGGGACATGCGTCGGTCGCGGAGAGCCGCGCCGACGTCTTGCGCGATCACCTGCTGAAGTTTCATGCGACCTGGCCGAGCCTGCTCGGCATCGCGCCGCAGACTTTGCCGACGAAATGGAAGCAGGGCGGCCTGTCGCTGCTGTCCTGGCTCTTCGGCCCATCCGCCGCGCCGCCCGCGACGCCGGATGCATTCGCGGCCTTCCTTTGCCACAGGGACAATCCGCTGGCCCAGGTGCTGGCAATGATCGCCGACCGGTTCGCCCCGGGTGAGGCGGTCTCGGGGCTGCTGCCCGAGGTGACGCCCGAGACCATCTGGGCGCAGGGCGCGCTCGAGAACTCGGTCGCGGCCCGCCATGCCGGTCACCCGGTGATGCGGTCGATCGAGGCGCGCCACGGGCGCGGCCCGCTGTGGCGCGCCTCGGCGCGGCTCTACGACATAGAGGCGGTCTCGAAGGGGCGGCTTCCCGCCGTGACGCGCGGGGCGGGATGGGCGATGGTGCCCGCTACCCGCGGCACCTATGCCATGCGGCTCTCGGTCTCGGGCGAGGGCCGGGTGACGGCGTTCGAACGGGTCACGCCGACGGATGCGCTGCTGGCGCCGGGCGGCATTCTCGACGACAGCCTCGCGACGCTTCCGCCGCAGAAATCCGTGCTTGCCCCGCTGCTTCTCGATATCCTCGATCCATGCGCCCCGGTGCAGCTGGAGGAAACGGAAGATGCATGAGATGTCGCTTTGCGAAGGCATCCGCCGGGTGGTCGAGCAGGCCGCCGCGTCGGAGGAGATCGCCCGGGTGACCCGCGTGCGGCTCGAAATCGGGCGGTTCGCCGGCGTCGAGAAGCCGGCGCTGGAATTCGCATGGGAGATCGTCATGCGCGGGTCCAAGGCCGAGGGCGCCGCGCTCGACATGATCGATTTGCCGGGCCGCGCCCTGTGCTACGACTGCATGGAGACGGTCGAGATCGATCACAGGCTCGACCCCTGCCCACGCTGCGGCGGCGGCAAGCTGATGCCCGACGGGGGCGACGAAATGAGGATCAAGGACATGGAGGTCATCTGATGTGCACGGTTTGCGGCTGCGGAGACGGCAAGATCGAGGGGCATGATCACCATCATCCCCATGCGCATGGCCATCACCATCATCACCACGGAGGGCATGGCGATCTTCACTTCGGCCATGGCGCCGCCGGGGTCGCGGTCGGCAACATGAGCCAGGAGCGGCTGATCGAGATCGAGACCGGCATCCTGTCGGAGAACGACCGCTACGCGCAGGCCAACCGGCAGCAGCTCACCGCGATGGGGGTCTACGCGCTGAACCTCGTCAGCTCGCCCGGCTCGGGCAAGACGACGCTGCTTTGTGCCACCATCCGCGCCATGGGCGGCGGCTGCGCGGTGATCGAGGGCGACCAGCAGACCACCAACGACGCCGACCGCATCCGCGAGACCGGCGCCCCTGCGATCCAGGTCAACACCGGCAAGGGCTGCCATCTCGACGGGCACATGGTCGGCCACGCGCTCGACCACCTGCACCTGCACGCCGGCGGCACGCTGTTCATCGAGAACGTCGGCAACCTCGTCTGCCCGGCGTCCTTCGATCTGGGCGAGGATGCGAAGGTGGCGATCCTCTCGGTCACCGAGGGCGAGGACAAGCCGCTGAAATACCCCGACATGTTCACCGCCGCGAAGATCGCGCTTCTGAACAAGGTCGATCTCGCGCCGCATTGCGACGTGGACCTCGACCTTTACGAAGCGAACCTGCGACGGGTGAACCCGACCATCGAGATCATCCGCGTCTCGGCCCGCACCGGCGAGGGGCTCGACGCGTGGACCTCCTGGCTGCGCTCGGAGGCTGCCGCGAAGACGGCCCCGAGGGCCGCGGAGTGATGGCGGCCCCCAGTCTCCCCACCGTGCTCGTCGTCGATGACGAGCCGTTCTCGGTCGCCTCTATGCGGATGGCGCTCGAGGACGATTTCCACGTGCTCGAGGCGACCTCCGCCGACGAGGCGTGGCGGCTGCTGGAGGAGAACTGGGTGCAGGTTGTGGTCTCGGACCAGCGGATGCCGGGTCGGACCGGGGTCGAGCTGCTGTCGGACGTGCGCGGTCGCTGGCCCGAGACGGTGCGCATCATCGTCACCGGCTACACCGAAAGCAGCGACATGATCGAGGCGATCAACGCGGCGGGCATCTACCAGTTCATCACCAAGCCATGGCATCCCGAGCAGTTCCTGATGGCGGTGCGCAACGCGGCCCGGCTCTTCGAGCTGAGCCGCGATCACGAGCGCATGTCGCTGGAGATGCGCTACCTCGGCTCGACCGCGGCGCAGAAGCTGCAGGCCCGCCGTGCGCAGGCGCAGGAGGCCGGAGGCTTCGACAAGGTGCTGCGCGGCGTCGACAGCCCGCTGAACCCGACCATCGCGCTGGCGCGGCAGTTCGCCAGCTTCGAGGTGCCGGTGCTGATCACCGGCGAGGCGGGCACCGGCAAGACCGACATCGCGCGGGCAATGCACTACGGCTCGTTGCGCAGCGACCGGCCGTTCTACCAGGTCAACTGCGCTGGCATGTCCGACGATCTGCTGGCGGTCGAGCTGTTCGGCGCCAAGCGCGGGGCGGTGCCCGGCGCGGTGCAGGCAAGGGCGGGTCTGCTACAGAAGGCCGACCGGGGCACGCTGCTGCTCAACGGCGTCGACGCGCTCAGCCCGGCGATGCAGCTGCAACTGCTGCACGTGATGACCGAGGGCAGCTTTCAGCCGCTCGGCGGCAACGAGACGCTGACCACCTCGGCCCGGCTGCTGTTCGGCGCGCATCGCGACCTGCGCGGCCTCGTGGCGGCGGGGCAGTTCCGCAGCGACCTGTTCTTCGAGATGGCCGTGACCGAGCTCTCCGTGCCGCCGCTGCGTGGGCGGGCCGCCGACCTGCCGATGCTGGCCGAGCGGCTGCTGCACGAAGCCGCCGAGGCGCATGGCAAGCCGGTGCGGGGCCTGTCGAAACCGGCGCTGGACTTCCTTGTCGCGCACGACTGGCCGGGCAACCTGCCCGAGCTGCGCAACGAGGTGACGCGGATGCTGATCCTCGCGCAGGACATGGTACTCGGGCCGGAGCTGATCTCGCGGCACATTCTTCAGGCCGGCCACTCCGACCGTTGCGAGGGCGCGGTGATCGGCACCGACCTCTGCACCCTCGAGGGCACGCTGAAGGACCGGGTCGAGCTGATGGAGATGCGCATCCTCGGCGAGACCCTGACCCGTTTGAAATGGAACAAGTCGAAGGCGGCGGCAGAGCTCGGCCTCTCGCGCGTCGGCCTTCGGGCAAAGCTGGACCGCTACGGCATCGAGCCGCACGCGTCCGTTGCGGAGGAGGAGTAAGCCATGTGTCTAGGTATTCCCGGACAGATCGTGGAGATCACCGACGAGGGCCGCCAGATGGCGATGGCCTCGGTGTCGGGCGTGCGGCGCGAGGTGTCGCTGGCGCCGGTGGCGGATCGTCCGCTGGCCGCGCTGGTCGGCGAGTGGGTGCTGATCCACGTCGGCTTCGCCATGGCGGTGATCGACGAACACGAGGCGGCGGAGACGCTGGAGGCGCTGCGCGGTCTCGGCGAGGCGCAGGAGGCGCTCGAGGCGATGGCCGAGGGTGCGAAATCTCTGGAGCAACCGGCATGAGATACGTCGAGGAATTCCGCGACCCCAAGGCCGCGAAGGGGGTTCTTGCCGCCATTGCCCGCGTCGCGGACGAGATCGGCTGCACCGCCGAAAATCCGGTGCGGGTCATGGAGATCTGCGGCGGCCACACCCATGCGATCTTCCGCTACGGTCTGGACAAGCTGGTGCATGACGGCATCGAGTTCATCCACGGTCCCGGCTGCCCGGTCTGCGTGCTGCCGATGAGCCGTGTCGATGAATGCGTCGAGATCGCCGAGCGGCCGGGCGTGATCTTCACCACATTCGGCGACGCGATGCGGGTGCCGGGATCGCGCAAGTCGCTGCTTCAGGCCAAGGCCGACGGCGCCGACATCCGCATGGTCTATTCGCCTCTCGACGCGCTCGAACTGGCGCGGCGCAATCCGGCGCGCGAGGTGGTGTTCTTCGGCCTCGGGTTCGAGACCACGACACCCTCGACCGCGCTGACGCTGATGCAGGCGAAGCGCGAGGGGATCGCGAACTTCAGCGTCTTTTGCAACCACATCACCGTGCCGCCGCCCATCAAGGCGCTGCTGGACGACCCGCACATGAAGCTCGACGGCTTCGTCGGGCCGGGGCACGTGAGCATGGTGATCGGCATCCACCCCTACGATTTCATCCCGCAGGAGTATGGCAAGCCGATCGTGGTCGCGGGGTTCGAACCGCTCGACCTGCTGCAATCGGTGCTGATGGTGCTGGAGCAGATCCGTGACGGGCGGGCGCAGGTGGAAAACCAATATGCCCGCGTGGTGCCCGAGCACGGCAACCCGGTGTCCCTGAATGCCATCGCCGAGGTCTACGAGGAACGCCCCAGCTTCGAATGGCGCGGGCTGGGCGAGATCGACGCCAGCGGACTGCGCATCCGCGAGGGCTATCGAGCCTTCGACGCGGAAGAGAAGTTCGGCATCGGCTACGCGGTCGGGCGGCCCTCGGTGCAGGAGCCCGAGGGTTGCGCGTGCGGGGCGGTCATGACGGGGCGCATCAAGCCGACCGCCTGCCCGCAGTTCGGGCGCGGCTGCACGCCCGACACGCCTTTGGGGGCGCTGATGGTCAGCTCCGAAGGCGCCTGCGCGGCCTACTGGACCTATGGCGGGGCACGGGTCTCTGCTCAGGTGGAGCCGGCGGAATGAACATGGCAAGCAAACCCTGCCGCCTGCGCGGAGACCGCGTGACGCTGGCGCATGGTGGCGGTGGGCGCGCCATGCGCGACCTGATCGAAGAGGTCTTCACCGCCGTCTTCAAGCCCGACAGCGGCGAGGACCAGGCGCGGCTGATGACCTCGGCGCTGCAGGTGCCGGGGGCGCGGCTGGCCTTCACCACCGACAGCTACGTCGTGACGCCGGTGGAGTTCCCCGGCGGCGACATCGGCAAGATCGCGGTCTGCGGCACGGTCAACGACCTTGCCGTGGGTGGCGCGGTGCCGCTCTGGCTCTCGGCGTCCTTCATCATCGAGGAAGGCTGCGAGATCGCCCTTCTGCGCCGTCTCGTGGCCAGCATGGCGCGCGAGGCCGAGGCGGCGGGCGTTCGGATCGTCACCGGCGACACCAAGGTGGTCGAGAAAGGGTCTTGCGACACGGTCTTCATCACCACGTCGGGCGTGGGGGTGATCCCGCCGGGCTGCGACCTGCACGCCGAGAACATCCGTCCCGGCGATGTCGCCATCGTCAACGGCGTGCTCGGCGATCACGGCGCGACGATCCTCGCGGCGCGGGGCGATCTGGCGCTGTCGGCGCCGCTCGAGTCCGACTGCCGGGCGCTGGGGCACCTGATGCAGGCGGTGGCCGGAGCCTGCCCGTCGCTGCGCGCGGCACGGGATGCGACGCGCGGCGGGCTGGCGTCCGCGCTCAACGAGATGGCCGAGGCGGCGGGCGTGTCGGTGGAACTCGACGAGGCCGCGCTGCCGCTGCGCCCGGAGGTCAAGGGGATGTGCGAGATCCTCGGGCTCGATCCGCTCTACCTCGCCAACGAGGGGGCGCTGGTGCTCTTCGTGCCGGAGGAGGAGGCAGAGGCGGCACTTGCCGCGATGCGCTCGGACACCGCCGGGCAGGGGGCGGCGGTCGTGGGGCGTGCCGTGGACAAGGGCGCGGTGCCGGTCACCATGCGTTCGGCCTTCGGCGGCACGCGGATCGTCGACATGCTGGTGGGCGAGCAGCTGCCGAGGATCTGCTGAGGCTGCGATAGCCGCGCATCGCCGGCCCGTGGGGTGGCGCTCCTGCTTGTGGAGCCTCTTGATTTATCCCGGCCAGACCCGGAAGACCTCGTCACGTCGCGCCGATGTCAGCCAATCGCCAGCCCGGGGGACGGGCCGGCGATGCGCGGCGGCTTCGCCTTGATTCCGCGCGGGTCCGTGCGTTCGCTCAGCGTGCCACCACCACCTTGCGCCCGCGATGTTCCAGCAACTCGAAGGGCGTGTCGAAGACATCGCGCAGCGTGTCCTCGGTCAGCAGGGCGGCGCTCGCGTCCTGCGCGGCGATGCGGCCGTCCTTCATCGCGACGATATGGTCGGCCCAGCCGGCGGCAGCGTTGATGTCGTGCAGCACGATGACGATGCTGCGGGTCTCGTCCCGCGACAGGGCGTGCAGCCGGGCCATCAGGTCACGCGCATGGCGCGGATCGAGCGCGTTGAGCGGCTCGTCCAGCAGCATCCACGGGGTGTCCTGCGCATAGGTCATGGCGATGAAGGCGCGCTGCCTCTGGCCGCCCGACAGCGTGTCGATGGTCCTTTCGGCAAGCTCGGTGAGCGCAAAGGCGGTCAGTGCGCGGTCGACCATCTCGGAGTCCTCGCGGCCCGGGCGCCCCTGGTGATGGGGCCAGCGCCCGAAGCCCACCAGTTCGCGCACCCGCAGGCGGCTGACCAGCGCCGGGGACTGCTGCAGCAGGGCGACCGTCCGGGCGCGCTGCCGGTCCGGCACGGCGAAGGGGTCGATGCCGTCGATCCGCACGCTGCCGGCCGAGGGATGCTCGAGCCCCGAGATGCAGTGCAGCAGCGTCGATTTGCCGGCGCCGTTCGGCCCGATCAGCGCGGTGATGCCGCCGCGCGCGAGCCGGGTCGAGACATCCCGAAGGATCTGCGTGCCGCCGGCGTGGTAGCTGAGGGACTCGATCTCGATCATCTGCGTTTCCGTTTCAGCACGAGGAGAAGGAAGAGCAACCCGCCGAAGAATTCGACGATCACCGCCAGCGCCGACTGGCTGCCGAGCAGGCGCTCGAAGACGAATTGCCCTGCGACGAGGATCAGCGCCCCGAGAAGCGCCGCGGCGGGCAGCAGGATGGCGTGACGGTGGCTGACGGTCAGCTGCCGTGCGAGGCTCGCGGTCAGCAGCCCGAGGAAGGTGATCGGCCCCACCAGCGCGGTCGAGACCGAAACCATCGCCGCCATCAGCAGCAGCGCGCCCATCACCACGCGGTCGTGGTCGAGCCCGAGGCCACGCGCGGTGTCGCGACCGAGTCCCGCCACGTCGAGCGCCGGTGCCATGCGCAGCGCAGCGGCCAGTGCCGCGAGCAGCACAACGGCCGCCATGGCAAGCTGTGACGGCTCCACCCGTCCGAAGCTTGCGAACATCGCCTGCTGGACCACGGCGAAATCGGAGGGGTCCATGAGCCGCTGCACCATCTCCGAGAGCCCGCGCAGCAGCACGCCGAGGATGATGCCCGTGAGGATCATCCGGGTCACGTCGCGCGCATCGCGCCGCAGCAGCAGCCCGAAGAGCGCCGCAGAGGCCACGGCGAGCGCCGCCACCTCGAGCAGGAAGCGGATCGTGCCGGGAATGCCGGCCAGCCCGACCCCGCCGAGGAAGAGCACGAGCAGCGTTTGCATCAGCACGAAGAGCGCGTCGAACCCCACGAGCCCCGGCGTCAGGAGCCGGTTGCCCGAGACGGTCTGGAACAGGATCGTTGCGGCTCCGCTGGCGGCGCCGACGCAGACCAGCGCGCCGAGCTTCGCGGCGCGCAGCCCGAGGATGAAGCCGAAGGGCGCCCGCAGCTGCCACGCGAGGAAAGCGCCGCAGAGCGCCAGCAGGGCGAGCCCGAGCCAGAGGACGCGCCGCTCAGCCATGTCGCCGCCCCGGGGCCGCGTGCAGCAGCCAGAGGAAGACGCCCGCGCCGAAGACGGCGACGACCGTGGCGGCTGGGATCTCGAAGGGATAGCGCAGCAGGCGGCCGATGACATCGGCGCCGAGCAGCAGGATGCCGCCGCCGACCGCGATCAGCGGCAGGTTGGCCCGCAGGTTGTCGCCGCGCCAGCGCGCCACGAGGTTCGGTGCGACCAGCCCGACGAAGGGAAAGGCGCCGACGGTCACCAGCACCAGCGCGGTGATGACCGAGACTACCACGAGCCCCAGTGCCCGGGTCTGGCGGTAGTCGAGCCCGAGGCTCTTCGCCTGTGTTTCGCCCAGCCCGAGGATGGTGATGCGGTCGGCGACCACGTAGAGCAGCACCGCCAGCGCGGCGATGGCCCAGAGCCACTCGTAGCGGCCCTGCATGACGCCCGAGAACTCGCCCAGCCGCCACGCGCCGAGGAACTGCATGAGATCGGCGGTCCAGGCGATGTAGACGCCGACCGCGCCGAGGATGCCGCCGTAGACCATGCCGACGATCGGCAGCAGCATCGGGTCTTCGCGCGGCAGCCGCGTGGCAAGCGCGAGGTAGCCGGCCATCCCCGCGAGCGCGGCGGCGGCGGCGATCAGCATCTTGCCCGCCACGGCAAGGCCCGGGGCGATCAGCGTGACCCCCAGGAGCCCCAGCATCGAGGCCTCCGGCGCGCCGGTGAGCGAGGGTTCGACCAGCCGGTTCTGCACCACCTGCTGAACAACCACCCCCGCCAGCGCCAGCCCGGCACCGGCCAGCAGCGCGGCGGCGGTGCGGGGCAGGCGGCTGACCATCAGCAGCCAGCCGGCGTCGTCTCCGAAGCTCGCCGCGCCGATCAGCAGGCTGGCCACGACGAGCGCGGCCAGCACGGAAAGGGTGATGATCCAGGCGCGGCGCACGTCGGGCTCAGCTGTCGCTGGCCGCATCGCCGAAGGCGGCGGTCATCTCGTCGAGCGTGTGGATCATGGAGCGCGCGCCACCGCCCGAGATATACATCGGTGCGGCGTCGAGATAGACGATCCGGTCATTCCGGGCAGCGCTGGTGCGCGCCACGATGGGGTTGTCGAGCGTCGCCTGCGCGGCCTCGCTGTCGGCATGGATCGCCGCGCCGCGGTCGATCACGATCAGCCAGTCCGGGTCGGTCTCGGCGAGGAACTCGAAGGAGATCGCCTGCCCGTGCTTCTCGGCGGTAAGGCCCGGGTGTGCCTCGGGCAGGCCGAGCGCGTCGTGCAGCCAGCCGAAGCGGCTGCCGCTGCCGTAGGCCGAGATCTTGCCGCCGTTGGTCAGGATGATGAGCGCGTCGCCCTTGCCCTCGACCGCCGTGCGGGCCGTCTCGATTTTGGCGTCGATGGTTTCGGTCAGCTCGGCGGCGGCGTCTTCCTTGTCGAAGATCCTGCCGAAGACGGCGATGTTGGCCCGTGCGGCCTCGACGGTGTCACCTGCCGGGATGGTCATGTCGATGGTCGGCGCGATGGAGGCCAGCGGTTCGGCCTGTGCCGAAGAACGTCCGCCGACGACGATCAGGTCGGGCTGCATCACCGCCAGCGCCTCGAAATCGGGCTCGAACAGCGTGCCGACGGTCTCTGCGCTTTCCATGAGCTCGTCTGCGCCCTCAAGGTAGAGCGGCGCGGGCAGGCCGGCGATGGGCTGACCCAGGGCCGAGATCGTGTCGACTGCGGCCGGATCGAAGACGACCACGCTTTGCGGCGCGGCGGGAACCTCTGAGGACCCCGCGGCGGTATCGACGGTGACGGTCTGGGCAGTGGCGGCGACGGCGGTGGCGCAGGCAAAAAGCCCTGCAAGAAGCAGTGGACGCATGAACGGGCTCCCGGTCGGAATGTGGGTGCGTGGCATGGCGAGGGCCGGCTTCGCAGGTGTATTCGCCTGATACCGGATTGTTCTTCGAGGCTGCAATGCTTAGTCTGACATAAATTATCAACTTTTGGAGCGCCGCCATGTCGATGCGCGAAATCGGAACCTTCACCACCCCCAACGCCTCGAAATACCTTCAGCAACTCTGCAAGCATTTCGCCCACAAGGTCGACGTCGAATACGACGAGACGCGCGGCAAGGCGCAGCTTCCTCCCGGTCCGGCCGTGCTGACCGCCGAAGCGGATGCGTTGCGGGTCGAGATCAGCGCCGAGAGCGACGAGGGCATGAAGACCGCCCGTCACATCATCGACGACCACCTCGCGCGCTTCGCCTTCCGCGAGGATTTCGCGGGCATGGAGTGGGTGAGCGCCTGACGCCTTTCTGCCTCGGGGCGCGGCCAAGTGGCCCGAGTGACGCCGGAGCGCCCGGTCTCGCCGTCGTCTCCAGCGGGGCGGCGGCTTTTTTCGACATGTCCTGTGGCCGGGGTCGTGACGTTGCCCCCTCGGACCCGCGCCCCTTGCGCGCAGCGCGGGAGGCGCGGCCTGCGGGCGCCTAAGCGCCTAAGCGCCTACGCCTGCGCGGCTCCTCCATGTGGACACAGGTGGGCTGATCGAGTCCCGCCGGCGTCGCCGTTTGCCTTCATCGCACTGGATTATGCCCCACGCGCCCTGGCCATGAGGGGCGCGGTTTCGTGTCGAACAGGCAACTGCATCGTTTTCCGGCACCGGCTGATCGTCCCGCGGCGGCGAGGGCGGGCCGCCGTCGTGGCGCTTGACAGATGCAGTATGTCCGGGTGACGATCAAATAACGGACTATGTAACCGATAATCGGATAATCATTTTGCCTGACATCAGCCTCTCAGCGGGAAAGGCCATCGTCGTCTTCCGGGCGATCTGCGCGATTGGGCGCCCGTGTTCGGTGGCTGAAATCGCCGCCGAGGTGGGCTATCCGCGAACCGTCACGGTCCGCATGATCGCGACGCTCGAGCACTACGAGTTCATCGAGCGTGGCGGCCAGACAGGGCTCTACTCGGTGAACCCGGCCCTGCTGCACCATGTCCAGAAGGCATTGGCGCAGAACCCGGTCCTGAGCCGTGTCGAGCTGATCATGCGGGATATCGTGAACCAGACGCAGGATACCGCGCTCTACATGATCCGCAGCGCCGGCACCGCGCTGGTGATGCAGCGGGTCGAAGGGTCCGCCCCGGTGCGGATCTTCGCCTCGGAAGTGGGGATGGAGCTGCCGCTTCACTGCGGCGGGGCGCCGCTTGCCCTGCTGGCATATGCGCCGGAAGAAGACGTGGACGCCTATCTTTCGCAGCCGTTGCTCAAGCGGACGGAGCGGACCATGACCGATCCCGACGCGATCCGCGCCCGGCTGGCCTCGGTGCGTGAGGCGGGGTTCTCGGTCGGCGACGAAGACCTGTTCGACTACGTGGTCGCGGTCGGGGCGCCGATCTTCGACAACGATGGCAAGCTCGCCGGCGCGGTGAGCGTCGGCAACATCATCCAGCGATACACCCCGGAGCGGGTGCAGGAGGTCGGTCGCATTCTCACGGAAACGATCGCGAAATACTGACGGAGGCGGCCTGATGGCAGAGAATTTCACTCGGGCCATGGTGGTGGCCCCCCAGCCCGAAGCGACGGAATGCGGTATCGAGGTGCTGCGCGCGGGCGGAAACGCGGTCGATGCCGCCATCGCGGCGGCCTTCGTGCAGGGCGTCGTGGACCCCCTGATGTGCGGCATCGCGGGCTTCGGCAGCATGGCGGTCTGGCGGGCCACGGACGGGGCGCATGAATACGTCGATTTCCATGCGCCGGCGCCGGCTGCGTCGACCCCCGACATGTGGGAGGACCTGATCGAAGGCGAGGCCCGCGACGGCTTCGGCTTCACGCTCAGGGGTCACGTCAACGATCTCGGCTATCGCTCGATCTGCGTGCCGGCCTCGCTCAGGGCCTATGCCGCCGCGCACGAGCGCCACGGGCGGCTGCCCTGGGCGGACCTGCTGACCCACGCGATCCGCTGGGCGCGAGATGGCTGGGTCGTGCGTCCGCATGTGCATGGCTGGTGGTCGCAGCCCTCGGAGATGGGGCGTGTCGCGAACTACGAGCGCATCGCCTATTCCGACGCGGGCCGCGCGCTCTACTGCCGCGACGATGGCAGCCCCAAGCAGGTGGGGGACTGGGTGGTGAACCCTGACCTTGCCGAGACCCTGCGAACCATCGCAAGCGAGGGGGCCGACAGTTTCTACACCGGAAGCATCGCAAGCGTGATCGCCGCCGACATGAAGGCGAACGACGCACTGCTCTCGGCCGAGGATCTTGCCGCCTACCGGGCGAAGATCCGCAAGCCAGTCGAGACCGACTATCGCGGCTACCGCGTCACCACCAACCAGCCGCCGGGTGGCGGGGTGATGCTGGCGGAGATGCTGAACATCCTCGAGAACTTCGACCTCGCGGCGATGGGCCACAACAGCGCCGAGTACCTGCGCGTGGTCTGCGAGGCGATGAAACAGGCGACCATCGACAAGGATGCCCATGTCGGCGATCCGGATTTCGTGGCTGTCCCGGTCGAGATGCTGCTGTCCAAGAGCTACGCTGCCGAGGTCGCCGGGCGCATCCGGCGCGGCGAGAAGGCGGACGTGCCGCGGTTCTCGGCGGACGGGCCGAGCAAGGACACCACGCAGATCTGCGTCACCGACCGGGAGGGCAACTGCGTGTCGATGACCCATTCGCTGGGGATGCCCTCGGGCGTCGTCACGCCGGGGCTCGGGTTCATGTACAACGGCTGCATGGGGGTCTTCGATCCGCGCCCCGGTCATGCGGGCTCGATCGCGCCGGGCAAGGCGCGGTTCAGCTCCGTCTGCCCCTCGATCATCTTCAGGGACGGCGCGCCGGTGCTGGTGATCGGCGCGCCGGGCGCCACGCAGATCGCCATGGGCGTGCTTCAGGCGACGCTCAACGTGTTGGATTTCGGTGCGTCCATGTCCGACGCGGTGAGCTGGCCGCGGTTCTCGGCGACCTCCAACCTGATCGACGTCACGAACCGGATCCCGTGGTCGGTGACGCGCGCGCTGGAAGAGCAGGGCTACGGTGTCGTGCGCAGCCCGCAGAGCTACGGCATCGCCTGGGTTCACGGGATCCGGCTGACCGAAACCGGCCCCGAAGGCGGTGCGGATCCGGCGACCGACGGCATGGCGCTGTCATGCTAGGCGCGGAGACGTACCAGCGCCGGTGCGACGGGGGGCTGCCGGGCGGCATGGGTGCGACACGATCCGCCGCCGGTCGGAGTGGGCGCCGTGCGCGCGCCGCGATGCTCCAGGCCGCGTCAGGATTTTCCCGACTGGGTGTTGATCCAGAGGATCTCGGCGGGCTGCGTTCCCACGCATTCGAAGCGGTGCGGGCGGGTGGAGTCGAAGCCGAAGCTGTCACCTTCGGTGAGCAGGTAGATCCCGCCCTCGACCTCGAGCCGCAGGGCGCCGCTGAGCACGTAGCCCGCGTCGAGCCCCTCGTGGCCATAGGCCTCGGGACCGGAGCTGCTGTCGGGGGTCATGCGCACCATCATCAGCTGAAGCCCGTCGAGCCCCTTGGGCGTGAGCAGGTGCTTGCGGATACCCTGTGCGTTGACGTCCATCTCGTGGCCGGTGTCGCGGCGGATGACGATGCCGTCGACCTCCTCCGCGACCGGGTCCGCGAAGAAGTAGGACAGGGGCACGTTGAAGCTCGTGGCAAGCTTGTTCAGCGTCCGCACCGAGGGCGAGGACAGGTCGCGCTCGATCTGGCTGAGCGCGCCGACCGAGAGATCCGCCTTGCCCGAAAGCTCCATCAGCGACAGCCCGTGACTCTTGCGCATCGCCCGCAGTCGCTGGCCGAGCGTCGCGCAATTGCTTTCCTGATCTTTCATGCCGTCATCCTCGTGCGCCGGCCGAGAGCCGAGCGTCTTGTCTCAGAACATCAAAACTTGCGCAAGTTTAGCCAAAAAATGAAATTTTCCACGAAAATATGAAAAATCGCTTGCTTAAAAATCAGTAAAGTGAATTTTTTATATAAAGTTTTCATCTTTGGGAGAAGCAGATGCGAGTCGGTGTGGAAGTCGGGGGAACCTTTACGGACCTCGTGGCGGTCGATGGCGGAGAGATCCAGCTCCGCAAGGTGCCGTCCACGTCGTCGAACCCCGATGTGGGCGTGCTGAACGCGCTGGACCAGGCCGAGGTGGCGCTCTCCGGGGTGACCGACCTCGTGCATGGGTCGACGGTCGCGACCAACGCGCTGCTCGAGCGGAAGGGCGCGAGGGTCGCCTTCGTGGTCACAAGCGGCTTCCGTGACATCCTCTTCCTGCAGCGCCACGACCGTCGCAACATCTACGACCTGCGCTACAAGCGTCCGCGTCCGGTGGTGGACCGCGCCGATTGCTTCGAGGTGGCCGAGCGGGTGGACGCCTCGGGTGCCATCGTGTCGAAGCTCGACGTGAGCGCAGAGGTTGCCCGGCTGGTGCCGATGCTGCGCGCGGGAGGCTACAAGTCGGTCGCCGTCTGCCTGCTCTCGTCCTATGCCAATCCCGCACATGAAGAGGCGCTGCGCTCGGCCCTGAACGCGGCGCTGCCGGAAATGCTGGTAACCGCCTCGGCGGATGTCACCCGCGAGTTCCGCGAGTTCGAGCGTGCCTCGACCGCGACGCTGGCCGCCTACGTCCAGCCGGTGATCGACAGCTACCTGTCGCGGCTCGAGACCGAGCTCGGCGCCCGCGGGTTCGACGCGCGCTTCTCGATCATGCAGTCGAACGGCGGCCGCATCCCCGCGACGGCCATGCGCCGCAACGCCATCTCGGCGCTGTTCTCGGGCCCCGCGGCCGGTGTCGTCGGTGCCGTCCGGCAGGCCGAGAGGGCCGGGACGGACAATGTCATCACCTTCGACATGGGCGGGACCTCGACCGATGTCTGCCTCGTGACCGACGGCCGGCCCGGCATCTCGCCGGATACCGAGCTGGACGGTCTGCCGGTGCGCACGCCGGTCATCGACATCGCGACGGTGGGTGCGGGCGGCGGCTCGCTGGTCTGGATGGACGACGGCGGCATGCTGCGGGTGGGCCCCCGCAGCGCGGGCGCCGAGCCGGGGCCGGCCTGCTACGGGAAGGGCGGCACGAAGCCCACGATCACCGACGCCCACGTCATCCGCGGCACGATACGCCCCGAGGCGTTCCTCGGCGGCACCATGAAGATCGACCGCGCCGCCGCCGAGCGCGCCTTTGAACCGGTCGCGCAGGCGCTGGGCCTGAGCGTGGCCGAGGCCGCGACCGCCGCGCTGCGTCTTTCGGTGGCCAACATCGTGCGTGCCATCCAGCTGGTCTCGACCGAGAAGGGCAACGACCCGCGCGACTACGCGCTGGTGCCCTACGGCGGGGCCGGGCCGCTGCTGGCCGCCGAGATCGCGGAAGAGATGCAGCTCGATCGTGTCGTGGTGCCGCCGAACCCCGGTGTGCTGTCTGCCTATGGTCTGATCGCCTCGGACTTCTCCAAGATCACCGCGGTCACCCGCCGCTTCGTGGTGGATGCCGACGCGCCCGGGCAGGTGCGGGCCGCCCATGCCGAGATGGAGGCCGCCGCCCGCGCCGATTTCGAGAGCTACGGGCTGAAGGACGGGCTGAGCTTCGAGTTCGTGGCCGACATGCGGTTCGTCGGGCAGGCCTTCGAGGTGCCGGTCGAGCTGACGCCGGAAACCCTGTGCCACCTCGATGCGACGAAGCTCGAGGACCTGTTCCAGGCCGCGCACCATCGGATCTTCCTGCACGGAGGCTCCAAGGGCCAGAAGATCGAGGTCGTGGGATTCCGCATGACGGTGACGCGCGCCATCGAGGAGCTGCCCGCCTTCCGCGAGCGCGCCAGCGACGCCGAGGCACCGAAGACCAGCCCCGTGGTCCTCCCCGACGGCACACCCGGCACCGCCGCCGTTCACGCCGCGTCGAGCCTGAAGGTCGGCGAGCCGGTCACCGGACCCGCGCTGATCGAGGGCTATTCCTCGACCACCTACGTGCCCCCGGCATGGGCGGTCTCCCGTGACGCCGAAGACAACCTGATCATGACGAGGGCCGTGCAATGACCGTTTCCGCCATCGACTACGCCGTTCTGAGCCAAGCCATTCTCGCCGCCGCGCGCGAGATGGGGGCCAAGCTCATCCGGTCGGCCTATTCCACCATCCTGCGCGAGGCGCGCGACGGCTCGGCGGCGATCCTCGACCGTGACGGCAACACCGTCGCACAGGCCGAACTGATCCCCATGCAGCTCGGCACCATCGGCGCGGTCTTCCAGGCCTGTGCGCGGGAATACGATCTCGACGAGGTCGGCCCCGACGATTTCTTCGTCATCAACGACAGCTATTCCGGCGGCCAGCACCTGCAGGACGTGTTCTTCTTTCACCCGATCTTCGCCGGTGACCGCCGCGTCGGGTTCGCGGCCTCGGTGGCGCACCATCTCGACATCGGCGGCGGCTCGCCCGGTCTGTCGGTCCACGCCCGCGACGTGCACTCCGAGGGCATCATCATCCCGCCCACCAAGTTCTCGATGTCGCGCGACTGGAACGGCGGGATGCTGGAACGCATCCTGCGCGCCAACGTCCGCGCGCCGCTGCAGACCATGGGCGACTTCAACGCGCAGATCGCCGCGAACCGCATCGGCGCGCAGCGCATCGGCGAGATGTGCGAGCGCTATGGTGCCGAGACCGTCGAAGAGGTCATGGCCGAGTTCCAGAGCTACACCGAGCGCCGGGTCCGTGCCGCCATCGCCGAGGCGCCCGACGGCGTCTACCTCGGCGAGGCGGTGATCGACGACGACGGCGTCGGCACGACCCCGGTCAGGATCAAGTCGAAGGTGACCATCGAGGGCGACCGGCTGACAGTCGACTACACCGGCACCGACCCGCAGGTCTCGACCAACCTCAACGCACCGCTGGCGGCGGCGATCTCGGCCACGATGTCCTGCGTGAAATCGGCGCTGACCTCGCCCGACATCCCGTTCAACGCGGGGCTCACCCGCTCCATCGACGTGATCGTGCCGGAGGGCAGCATCCTCAACCCGCGTTACCCGGCGCCGGTCCGGGCGCGGATGGAGAGCTGCTACCGCGCCTTCAACGCCACCATGAACGCGCTGTCGCAGGCGGTGCCCGAGAAGGTGATCGCCAACGGTTTCGACTGCACCACCGTGGCCTGCCTGAGCTGGCTCAACGACGGCGCCTACTCGGTCTATCTCGAGATCTTCGGGGGCGGCTACGGGGCCTCGGTCGCCGAGGACGGCTGCGACGCCATCGACGGCCCGATGTCGAACTGCGCCAACACCCCGGTCGAGGCCATCGACCAGGACTACGAGTTCTTCCGGGTCGAGGAATACGCGCTCACCCCCGACAGCTTCGGCCACGGCACCATGCGCGGCGGCACCGGCTTCGTGAAGACCTTCCGCATCCTGCGCGACGGGGCGACGGTGGCGCTTTACGCCGACCGCTTCACCACCGCGCCGCAGCCGCTCTTCGGCGGCGAGGCGGGCACAATGGGGGCCTGCGAGATCCACCGCGGCGACGAGGTGATCCGGCTGACCTCGAAGGACATGGCCGATCTCAAGGCGGGCGACCTCGTGGTCTTCCGGCTGGGCGGCGGCGCGGGCTACGGCCCGGCGGCGGACCGTCCCGCGGAACTGGTCGCGGACGACCTGCGCAACGGGCTCATCAGCGAGGAAACGGCCCGCACCACCTATCCCGCGCAGATGGAGGCGCTTGCGTGACACGCTCGGCGGATCTCTGGGACAAGTCGCTGTGGTACGCGACGGCGGAAGAGCCCGATCCGGGCTCCGACGCGCCGGCTGACGCAAGGGTGCTGGTGGTGGGCGGGGGCTTTACCGGCCTTTCGACAGCGCTGCACCTTGCCGAGCGTGGTGTCAGGGTGACGCTGATCGAGGCGGAGAAGATCGGCTACGGCGCATCGGGGCGCAACGGCGGGCAGGTGATCCCGGGTCTGAAGGTCGATCCCGCCGAGATGCGTGCCCGCTGGGGCTCCGAGGCGGGCGGGCGGCTCGTGGATTTCGCCGGAGGCGTGGCGGACCGGGTGTTCGATCTGGTCGGACGCTATGGCATTGCCTGCGGGGCCTCGCGCAATGGCTGGATCCAGGGCGCGCATTCTATGCTGGCACTGAAGGCGGTGCATGCCCGGGCCCGCGAGTGGGAGGCCGAGGGCGCCCCGGTCGAGGTCTACGACGCGCAGGCCATGGCCTCTGCCACCGGCGCGGTCGGCTACACCGGAGGCTGGCGCGACATGCGGGCCGGGATGCTCAACCCGCTTGCCTACGCGCGGGGGCTGGCCCGGGCCGCCAGATCGCTCGGCGTTTCGGTCGTCACCGGCAAGCGCGTGACCGCCGTCACCCGCGATGGGGCCGGCTGGAAACTGGATCTCGGCGGAGAGACGCTCCGGGGCGAGACCGTCGTGCTCGCGACCAATGCCTATGACGCGACACTGATGCCGAAGCTGGCGCGGTCGATCCTGCCGGTGCAGTCCACCGTCATCGCCACCGTGCCGCTGAGCGGTAACGTGGCACGCTCGATCCTGCCGCAGGGGGCCTGCGCTTCGGAGGTCCGCAAGCTTGCCTTCTACTACCGGATGACCCCGGACGGCCGCTTCGCCATCGGCGGGCGCGGCGCCACCGGCCCGGAGCACAGCATGGGGCTTCAGGCGGCACTGGAAGGCGGGATGCGGCGGACCTTCCCGCAACTCGGCGACGTGCAGATCGAGAAGGCATGGTCGGGTCACCTCGCGCTGACCATGGACCACCTGCCGCACCTGCACGAGCCCGAGCCGGGCCTGTGGGCGGTCGCGGCCTACAACGGGCGCGGTGTGGCCATGGCCACCGGCATGGGTGCCGCGCTGGCCGCGCGCATCGCCGAGGGCACGCCTCTGCCACTGCCCGAGACCGGGATCCGCCCCATCGCGTGGCATGCCCTGCGCCGGCCCGTGATGGACGTGGGCGTCCGCTACTACTGGATGAAGGACAAACTGGGTTTCGCCTCCTGACCGGAAGCGGGCCTTGGCTTTTCCCCGATGTCGGGGGCGGGCCACATCAGACGCCGGCAAAGACCGGCAGCAACAGGGAGACGACCATGAAGAAGACCAAGGCACTGCTTCTCGCCTCGACGCTCTGCGCCGCGGCTCCAGTCGCGGCGGAAGAGATCACCGCTTCGATCTGGTTTCCGGAAACCCACCCCCTGACACGCGACGGATACATGGCGCTGAAGGACACCATCGAGGAAACCTCGGGCGGCGAGCTGACCATGCAGCTCTACACCGGGACCTCGCTGCTGCCGCCGGTGGCGCACCTGTCGGGGCTGACGGATGGCATCGTCCAGATGACCTATCACGCGGGCACCTACACGCCGTCGGACCTGCCCGAGGACAACACCATCGCGGCGCTGGCCATCGGACTGCCCGACAGCATGACCGCGGCGATGGCGGTCGCTGATTTCTACATCAACGACGAGCAGATGCAGGGCATGTTCGACCGTCTCGGCATCACCTTCCTCGGGTCCTATGCCTCGCCTCAGTACGTCATGATGTGCTCGTCCGAGATCACGACGCTGGACCAGGTCGAGGGCAAGAAGCTGCGGACCCCGTCGCCGGTTCACGCCGCATGGGCGGAGAGCGTCGGTGCGGTGCCGGTCAGCGTCCCGTCGTCCGAGATGTTCTCGGGGCTCGAGAAGGGCCAGCTCGACTGCGCCATCAACGCGGCCAACGACCTCAAGTCGCGGTCGCTCTGGGACGTGGCCAAGTATACGACCCTGCTGAACTTCGGGCCTTATTTCGCGGGTTGGATGTATGGCATGGACCGCGGCGCATGGGGGGATCTCTCCGAGACAGGTCGCCAGACGCTGATCGACGCGATGCCGGCCAACATCGTCAACCTGACCGAGAGCTACATGGGCACCGTTGACGAGGCGCTGGCCGAGGCCCCGGATCACGGCGTGACCATCGACGAGCCCTCGGAAGAGCTGATCGCCAGCCTCGACGAGTTCAACGCGACCGAGGTCGACGGTCTTGCCGTCGAGACCGGTGAGCGGCTGGGGGCCGAAGACCCGGCGGGGCTCGCCGAGCGGTTCAAGGAAACATACGCCAAGTGGGAAGGCCTGATGGCCGACGTCCCGGCCGACGATCTCGACGCGATCGCCGAGCTGCTCCGGACCGAGGTCTACGACAAGCTGGACGTGACGAACTACGGGCTCTGATCCGACAACCAAGGAGGCGACGATGATGGCAGGGATCGACAGGGGACTCTTGTGGCTCTCCCGCGTGCTCATTCTGATTGCGGGGGCAGGGCTGGCACTGATGATGATCCAGACCGTGGCCGACGTCGTCGCCGACAACTTCTGGAACCATCCGATACCGGGAAACCTCGAGGTGATCTCGGTCTATCACATGGTTCTGGTGGTGTTCATGCCGCTCGCGTTCGTCGAGTGGCAGCATGAGAACATCCAGGTGGACCTGCTCTGGCGGATCATGCCGGGCTGGTTGCAGCGCGCGGTGCTGGTGCTGGGCTACGCGGTGAGCTCGGCCTTCTTCGCGATCCTCGTGTGGCGGACGTGGTTCGACGCCATGAATGCATTCGCGAAGAACGAGATGATGATGGGCAACGTCTACGTGCTGATCTGGCCCGCGAAATTCGTGCTGCCCATCGGCTTCGCCGGGATCTGCCTGATCTCGTTGCGACACGCCGTTCACGCGGCGATCGACCCGGCGTTTTCGCCAGAGCCGGCGGACCCCGCCGAAGGCCATATCTGAGACGGGAGCCGGAAAATTGGAAAACGTCACCATCGGATTCATCGGCCTCGGGGCCGGCATCCTGCTGCTGTTGCTCAGAGTGCAGATCGGCGTCGCGCTGGGCCTCGTGAGCTTCATCGGCATCGCGGTGCTGCTCAACATGCGCGCCGCCTGGGGGATCATCACCGCGATCCCGTTCAACTTCGTGGGCGACTGGAATCTGACCGCCATCCCGATGTTCCTGCTGATGGGGTTCATCGCTTCCGAGGCGGGGCTCTCGTCGGGACTGTTCCGCACCATGCGCATGCTGCTGAGCTGGCTTCCCGGCGGGCTCGCCGTGGCCAGCGTGGGGGCGAGCGCGGTGCTCGCGGCGGCTTCGGGTTCGTCGGTGGCGACCTCCTCGGCCTTCGCCCGCATCGCCACGCCGGAGATGCTGCGCTACCGCTACGATCCGGGGCTTGCCACCGGCGTGATCGCGGCGGCGGGCACCCTGGGCTCGCTCATCCCGCCGTCGATCCTGATGGTGCTCTACGGATACCTCGCGGAGGTCTCGGTGGCGAAGCTTTTCGCCGCGGGGGTCATGCCGGGAATCCTGACCGCACTGGTCTTCACGACGATGATCGTGCTGCGGGTGATCCGCAAACCGTCCCTTGCGCCCAAGGTAGAGACCTCTTTTACGCGGGCGGAACTGCTGGACGCGATCAAGGAGACCTGGGCGCTGCCGGTGATCATCCTCGGCGTTCTGGCCGGGATCTTCCTTGCGGTCTTCACCCCCACCGAGGCCGGCGCCGTGGGGGCCGCGCTTGCCATCGTGGTCGCGGCGCTGAAGCGGAGCCTGACGTGGGCGGTTCTGGCGCGGGGCTTCCGCCAGACGCTCGTCAGCACGGCGAGCATCTTCATGGTGGTGATCGGGACCTCGCTTCTGGGGCGCTTCATGGCGCTGTCGGGGGTGCCGGGCTTCGTCGCGGATGCCTTCATCGCGTGGGGGAGTTCGCCGCTGATGGTGATCCTCGCGGTGTCGCTGCTCTACCTGCTGCTCGGCTGTTTCCTCGACAGCATCGGGATTCTGCTGCTGACCATGCCGATCATCCTGCCGATGGCGCACGAGGCGGGGCTGGACCTGATCTGGTTCGGAATCATCCTCGTGAAGCTTCTTGAGGTCGGGCTGCTGACCCCGCCCGTCGGGCTGAACGTCTACATCATCAAGGGCGCTCTGGGCGACCGGGTCTCGCTGACGACGATCTTCCGGGGCGTGGGCTGGTTTGTGGCGGTCGATCTGCTGGTGCTTCTGGCGCTGGTGTTCCTGCCGGGAATCACTCTCTGGCTGCCGGGGATGATGGAGTAGGCGCGGGCCCTCTCGCCAGGTTTTCCGGCCGTCCGGATCACGAGGAACTGGCGCCTTCGATCACCGATCCTCTGCGCCGTATACGGCGTGGCCGGGCCTTGCTCGTGACGTCTTGCGGGCGGGCTTCCCCGTGCCTCTCTTGGATGTCTTGGGGTATGGTTCAACTATCTGACTTCAATATACAATAACCTCCAATCGCAGCGTTCCGAGCGCAGCGGTCCGGGGCGTATCGCCAGAGCGGATGGTTCGCCCTCGTCGACCGGCTCGCCGCGGCCTCACGAAACACGGCGCTTGCTTTGTCCGCAGACCGGGCGTATGTCCGGCGGCGGGACACCCCTCCCCAACGAGGGGCATCTATCTGGAAGGTTAGGCAGATATGGCTACCAAGCACCCGGCAACGCGGCCGGCCAACCCGCGTTTTTCTTCCGGCCCCTGTGCCAAGATCCCCCATTTCGAACTCGAGATGCTCGCCGATGCTCCGCTCGGCCGCTCGCACCGTGCCAAGGTCGGCAAGGACAAGCTGAAGGCGGCCATCGAGGGCACGCGCGAGGTTCTCGGGATTCCCGCTGACTACAAGATCGGCATCGTGCCCGCGTCGGACACCGGCGCCGTGGAAATGGCGATGTGGTCCATGCTCGGCGCCCGCAAGGCGACCATGGTGGCCTGGGAAAGCTTCGGCTCCGGCTGGGTGACCGACGTGGTCAAGCAGCTCAAGATCGACGCCGAGGTGAAGACCGCCGACTATGGCGAGATCGTCGACTTCGCCGAGATCGACTTCGACACCGACGTCGTCTTCACCTGGAACGGCACCACCTCGGGTGTGCGCGTGCCGAACGGCGACAAGATCCCCGCCGACCGCGAGGGCCTGACGATCTGCGACGCGACCAGCGCCGCCTTCGCGCAGGACCTGCCGTGGGACAAGCTCGACGTGACCACCTTCTCCTGGCAGAAGGTGATGGGCGGCGAAGCGGCCCACGGGATGCTGATCCTGTCGCCCCGCGCCGTCGAGCGCCTGGAAAGCTACACCCCGGCGTGGCCGCTGCCGAAGATCTTCCGCCTGACCAAGGGCGGCAAGCTGATCGACGGCATCTTCACCGGCGCCACGATCAACACGCCTTCGATGCTGGCGGTCGAGGACTACCTCGTCGCGCTCGACTGGGCCCGCAAGATCGGCGGCCTGCCCGAGCTGATGAAGCGTGCCGACACCAACGCCAAGGTGCTGTGGGACTTCTGCGACCGCAACGACTGGCTTGCGAACCTCGCCGAGGATCCGGCCACCCGGTCGAACACCAGCGTCTGCCTGAAGTTCACCGACGACCGCATCCAGGATGGCGGCGCCTTTGCCAAGGCCGTCGCCAAGAAGCTGGAAGACTACAACGCGGCCTATGACGTGGGCGCCTACCGCGACGCCCCGGCGGGCCTGCGGGTCTGGTGCGGCGCGACGGTCGAAAGCGCGGACGTCGAGGCGCTGACCCTCTGGCTCAAGTGGGCCTTCGAGACCGTGCTCGAAGAGCAGGCCGCGACCGCGTGAGCGTGACGGGTGGGCGGATCGCCCACCCTACCCATCCGAACAACGCATGAGAAAGGCGGGCAGGTTTGCCCGTCATCCCTCCCCGTATATCCAAAGGACCAAGCACATGGCTCCCAAAGTTCTCGTTTCCGACAAGCTTTCCGAAACCGCCGTCCAGATCTTCCGCGATCGCGGCATCGAGGTCGACTTCATGCCCGAAGTGGGCAAGGACAAGGAGAAGCTCGCCGAGATCATCGGTGACTACGACGGCCTCGCCATCCGCTCGGCGACCAAGGTGACGCCGACCATCCTCGAGAAGGCCACCAAGCTGAAGGTCGTCGGCCGGGCCGGCATCGGCACCGACAACGTCGACAAGGATGCCGCCTCGAAGCACGGCGTGATCGTGATGAACACGCCCTTCGGCAACATGATCACCACCGCCGAGCACGCCATTGCGCTGATGTTCTCCGTGGCCCGCCAGATCCCCGCCGCCGACGCCTCGACGCAGGCCGGCAAGTGGGAGAAGTCGAAGTTCATGGGCACCGAGCTGACCGCCAAGACGCTTGGCGTGATCGGCGCCGGCAACATCGGCGGCATCGTCTGCGACCGTGCGCGCGGCCTGAAGATGAAGGTCGTGGCCTATGATCCCTTCCTGTCGGAAGAGCACGCGGCCAAGATGGGCGTCGAGAAGGTCGAGCTCGACGAGCTGCTGGGCCGTGCCGACTTCATCACGCTGCACGTGCCGCTGACCGACAGCACCCGCAACATCCTGTCCAGGGAGAACCTCGCCAAGACCAAGAAGGGCGTGCGGATCATCAACTGCGCGCGCGGCGGTCTCGTGGACGAGGAAGCGCTGGCCGAGCTCATCAAGTCGGGCCACGTGGCCGGCGCCGCCTTCGACGTGTTCAAGGAAGAGCCCGCGACCGAGAACCCGCTCTTCGGTCTGCCGAACGTGGTCTGCACGCCGCACCTCGGCGCGTCGACCACCGAGGCGCAGGAGAACGTGGCCCTTCAGGTCGCCGAGCAGATGTCGGACTACCTGCTGACCGGCGCGGTGACCAACGCGCTCAACATGCCGTCGGTGACCGCCGAGGAAGCCAAGGTCATGGGCCCGTGGATCAAGGTTGCCGGTCACCTCGGCGGCTTCATCGGCCAGATGACCGACGAGCCGATCAACGCCATCAACATCCTGTATGACGGCGAAGCGGCGACCATGAACCTCGAGGCTCTGAACTGCGCGCTGATCGCGGGGATCATGAAGTCGATCAACCCCGAGGTGAACATGGTTTCGGCGCCGGTGATCGCGAAGGATCGCGGCATCCAGATCGCCACCACCAACCAGGCGCAGTCGGGCGTGTTCGAAGGTTACATCAAGGTGACCATCGCGACGCCGACGCGCGAGCGCTCCATCGCGGGCACGGTGTTCAGCGACGGCAAGCCGCGCTTCATCCAGATCAAGGGCATCAACATCGATGCCGAGGTCGGCGAGCACATGCTCTACACCACCAACGAGGACATCCCGGGCATCATCGGTATCCTCGGGACCATGCTGGGTGAGCACAAGGTGAACCTCGCGAACTTCACGCTCGGCCGCTCGACGCAGGGCGGCGAGGCCATCGCCATCTCCTACCTCGACGAGCCGATGAAGGAGAGCGCGGTGAAGGCGCTGAAGGACACCGGCCTGTTCCGTCAGGTGAAGCCGCTGCACTTCGACGTGGCCTGAGCCACCGTTTGAGGAAAGATCGGAAAGGGCGCCCCGCGTGGGCGCCCTTTTTCGTTGCCGCTCGCCGGAGGTGTGCCCCGGGCAATCCGCCATGCGGCCTGACATTTTCCACCGGCTCCCCTTGTTCCGCAGTGCGGCAAGGTCAACTAAGGGTGGCAGGAAAGGACATTGATCATGCAACCGATTTTCGCCGTGGGGGATATCCACGGGCAGCTCGACGAGCTGCACAAGGCACTCGACCACATCGCCAGGGATCCGGACGCCGAGGCGCCCGTCGTCTTCACCGGTGACTTCGTGGACCGTGGCCCGCAGAGCCGCGAGGTGATCGAGCTGCTCATGCAGGGGCAGGCAGAGGGCAAGCCCTGGACCTGCCTGATGGGCAACCACGACCGTTACCTGCTGCGCTATCTCGAGGACCCGAGCTACCAGGACCCACTGACCAGCCGGCCGCTCTACTACACCGACCCGCCGATCGGGGGCGACCAGACGCTCGCGTCCTACGGCGTGGACACCGATCCGCGCCGCTGGCCCGAGGACATCCACGCCGAGGCGCTCAAGGCGGTGCCACAGGCGCACCGGGACTGGATCGCCGGGCTGCCGCGCCTCCACGAGACCGACGCGCACATCTTCGTCCACGCCGGGCTGCGCCCCGGGGTGCCGCTCGACGAGCAGGTCGAGGACGATCTCGTCTGGATCCGCGAGCCTTTCCTGAGCGACGAGCGGGACTACGGCCGGCTGGTGGTCCACGGTCACACCGCGCTGCAGACGCCGCAGCTCTACCCGAACCGTATGAACCTCGACGGCGGCGCGGGCTACGGGCGGCCGCTGGTTCCGGTGCTGCTATTGGGCCGCGACGCGTTCGCGCTCGGACCCTTCGGCCGCGCCGGGCTTTAGGGCGCACCACGCGTCGTATTGCGACAGGAAGACCTCGCCCGAGAGATCCTGCAGGAAATGCGACCGCTTCAGGCGGTCCATCACCGGCCCCTTCACCTCGGTCAGGTGGAGGGTGATGTCCTGCTCGGCCAGCCGGCGGTTCAGCTCTTCGAGCGTTTCCAGCGCGCTCATGTCGACCTCGTTCACCGCCGGGAACATCAGCACGACGTGCTCGAGCCGTTCGCATTTCGCCACGCGCTCGAGCACGAGATCCTCGAGGAAGCGGGCGTTCACGAAGTAGAGGCTCTCGTCCACGCGCAGCGTCAGCACGCCGTCGAGCGTCTCCACGTCATGGCGGTTGATGTTGCGGAAATGGTGGGTGCCCGGTACCAGCCCGACCTCGGCCACATGCGGCTTCGAGGTCTTGTAGAGGTGCAGGAATATCGACAGCAGCACGCCCGCCGAGACGCCGATCTCGACGCCCACAAGCAGCGTCAGCACGATGGTCGCGGTGACGGCGGTGAAGTCGACCTTGGAGTAGACCCAGGTTTTCTTGAGGATCGAGAAATCCACGAGGCTGAGCACGGCGACGATGATCGTCGCGGCCAGCGTCGCCTTGGGCAGGAAGAACAGCAGCGGCGTCAGCACCAGCGTCGCGAGGCCGATGCCCACGGCGGTAAAGGCGCCCGCGGCCGGGGTCTCGGCGCCGGCGTCGAAGTTCACCACCGAGCGCGAGAAGCCGCCCGTCACCGGGAAGCCGCCCGAGACCGCCGAGGCGACGTTCGAGGCGCCAAGGCCGATCAGTTCCTGGTCGGGGTCGATGCGCTGGCGGCGCTTGGCAGCGAGTGTCTGTGCCACCGAGACCGACTCGACGAAGCCGATCACCGAGATCAGGATCGCCGGCAGCAGAAGCGTCTGCCACATCGACAGGTCGAACGACGGCGCCGAGAGCGGCGGCAGGCCGGTCGGCACCTCGCCCACCAGCTTCACGCCGCGCTCGTCGAGCCCGAAGCCCCAGGCCAGCAGCGTGGTGACCACCACGGCGGCGACGGGGCCTGCCTTGGCAAGGACATCGGCGAGGCGCCGGTTCAGTCCGGCCTTGAGCAGCAGCGGCTTCAGCCCCTTGCGCACCCAGAACAGAAAGGCGGTGGCGCCGATGCCGATGACCAGCGTGATGAGGTTGGTCTCGCCGATGTGCTCGCCGATCGAGATCACCAGTTCGACCAGCGTGTGCCCGCCCGCATCGATGCCGAGGATGTGCTTGAGCTGCGACGCGGCGATCAGCACGCCCGAGGCGGTGATGAAGCCGGCGATCACCGGGTGCGACAGGAAGTTCGCGAGGAACCCCAGTTTCAGCACGCCCAGAAGCGCGAGGAACACGCCGGATATGAAGGCCAGCGTGACAGCCGCCAGCGCGATGTCCGCCGGCTCCGACAGGCCGAGTTGGCCGATCGCCGTCGCCGTCATCAGCGACACCACCGCCACCGGCCCCACCGCGAGCGCCCGCGAGGTGCCGAAGAGCGCATAGGCCACCAGCGGCAGGATCGACGCGTAGAGACCCATCTCGGCGGGCAGTCCCGCGAGCAGCGCATAGGCCAGCGACTGCGGGATCAGCATGATCGTCACGATCACCGCCGCGACGAGGTCCGAGGTCGCGGTATCCCGGTCGTAGGTGCGCGCCCAGGACAGGATCGGCAGGTAACGGGAGAGGCGGGGGAGGGGCATGAGCAGCGTCCGGTCGTTTGGTGCGGGAAGGGCGGCGCGATCTGCGAGTCGCCCGTCGTTTCCCGCTAGATACATTCAATACATAGAATTTGATAGGGGCGAAACAAGAAAGCTTTCGTGACGACGTCAGCCCGGAGCCGCGCAACGGAGGGCCCCGGCCGTTCGCCGGGGCCCCGTGGGGATCAGCTGGCCGAGACCTTCTCGGGGCGGGCCATCCACTCATGGCCGCGCAGCATCGCCTTCCAGTAGACCGGCGGCAGGATCTGCTCTTTCAGGAGCCATGCGGCACGGGTGGGTTTGGTGCCGTCGATCAGCCATTTCGGGAAGCTCGGCAGCAGGGTGCCGCCATAGCCGAACTCGGCCAGCACGATCTTGCCGCGCTCGACGGTGAGCGGGCAGGAGCCATACCCGTTGTAGAGTGCGTGCGGCGAAAGCCCGTCGATGTCGGCGGCCACGTTCTCGGCCACGATAGGGGCCTGCATCCGCGCCGCCGCGGCGGTCTTCGCGTTGGGCGCGTTCATCACGTCGCCCAGGCTCCAGATGTTCTCGTAGGTCTTGTGGCGCAACGTTGCCGGGTCGACGTCGACCCAGCCGGCCTCGTCGGCAAGCGGCGAGACCCGGATGAAGTCCGGCGCGCATTGCGGCGGGCAGACATGCAGCATGTCGAAATCGACCTCGACCGTCGTGGGCTCGGTGTCGGGCTTGTTCACCGCGAAGGTCGCCTTGCGCGCGGGGCCGTCCACCGCCACGAGGTTGTGGAAGAAGTTGAGCGTCGCGTCGTATTTCTTCACGTAGTCCTCGAGCGCCGGCACGTAATCCTTCACGCCGAAGAGCACGCCGCCGGCGTTCATGAACTGGATGTCGATGCGCGGCAGGATGCCGGTACGGAACCAGTGGTCGCCCGACAGATACATCGCCTTTTGCGGCGCTCCGGCGCATTTGATCGGCATCGGCGGCTGGGTGAACAGCGCGCGGCCACCCTTGAGCCCCTTCACCAGCTCCCAGGTGTAGGGGGCGAGGTCGTAGCGGTAGTTCGAGGTCACGCCGTTCTTGCCCAGCGTGTCGACGAGCCCCTTGACGCGGGTCCAGTCGAGCTTGAGCCCCGGGCAGACGATCAGCCGGTCGTATTTCACCACCCGGCAGCCGTCGAGAATGACCGCGTTGTTCTGCGGCTCGAAGGCCGCGACGGCGGACTTGATCCAGTGTACGCCTTTCGGGATCAGGCTGCCCATGGTGCGGGCGGTGGTCCCGGCCTCGAAGATGCCGCCGCCGACCATGGTCCAGCCGGGCTGGTAGTAATGCACGTCCGACGGATCGAGCACCGCGATCGACAGGTCCGGCTTGCGTGCCTTGAGGCTTGCCGAGACGGCGATGCCCGCCGCGCCGCCGCCCACCACCACGACGTCGAAACGCGCGTCGCCGGTGTCGGTCGGGGTCTTGCCGCCGTTGACGATGCGGCGCACCACGCCGGCCATGTCGTAGCCGGCGTTTCTCGCGGCCATGAGGATCTCGGCGGGCTGCATGGTCTTTGCCTGCGAGAGAGACCAGAGCGTCGCCGAGCGGGTGCCGGTGCGGCAGTAGGCGAAGACCGGCCCCGGAAGCGTGCGCAGGGCACGGCCGAATTCGTCGGCGCTGCTGTCCTCGACCTTGCCCGAGACCACCGGCATGTAGCGGGCCTCGAGCCCGTGCTGCTTCGCGGCGGCCTCGATCTCCTCGAAGCTCTGCTGGTCGGCGCCTTCGCCGTCGGGGCGGTTGCAGATGATCGCGCGATAGCCGGCGGCGGCAATCCCGGCCACGTCATCGCGGGTGATCTGCGGCGAGACGGTGATGTCCTCGTTGATCTTCCTGAATTCCACGGCGCATCTCCTCCAAGCCGAAATCGGAACTGATGCGTTATATATTCACTGTATGGAATTTGTCATGTGGTGGAGGGTCGCAGGCGATCACCGTGGCGTGAGACTTGGCCTGCCGATGTCCGGAAGGCGGAACATTTCCGATGCGGGAAACGAAAAACGCCGCCCCGAGGGGCGGCGTCCGTTCGTCGGAAGGGGGCAGGATCAGAAGCCCAGGCCTTCGTACTTCTTCTTGAACTTCGACACGCGGCCGCCGGTATCCATGAGGCGCGAGGTGCCGCCGGTCCAGGCCGGGTGCACCGTCGGGTCGACGTCGAGCGACAGCGTGTCGCCCTCTTTGCCCCAGGTGGTGCGGGTCTGGTACACGGTGCCGTCCGTCATCTTGACGTCGATGACGTGGTAGTCGGGATGGATGCCCTTTTTCATGGCGTCGCTCCTTATGCGTCGGCGCCCGCGAGGGGCTTGTAGTTGGTGTTCTCCGCGATACGGGCCGACTTGCCGCGGCGCGCGCGCAGGTAGTAGAGCTTGGCGCGACGGACCTTGCCGCGGCGCACGACGGTGATCGACTCGATGTTGGTCGAATACAGCGGGAACACACGCTCCACGCCTTCACCGAAGGAAATCTTGCGAACGGTGAACGAACCCGCGATGCCCTTGCCGTTCTTGCGGCTGATGCAGACGCCTTCGTAGTTCTGCACCCGGCTGCGGGTACCTTCGGTCACCTTGTAGCCGACGCGCACGGTGTCGCCGGGCTTGAAGTCGGGGATCTCTTTCCCCAGGGCGGCAATCTGTTCCGCCTCGAGCTGTGCGATCAGATCCATCTGACCTTCTCCTATATGCTCACGGTTGGACCCGTGACGTGTCTCGCGTCCCAGAGCTCCGTGTCTTCGTTCGGGTCCGCGCCGGATCGGGTCCGGTGCGCCCGCAGGAGGCTATCGACGTCGTTTTCCGTATCGTTCTTCTTGTCCGGCCCATCCATGCCCCGCCGAAGATACGGGTCAGGCAATACCGAACGAGTCCGCTCGACTCGGGAGAGCCTGCGGACGCGCTGCGTATAGGCGCAGCCACGCTTTCGATCAAGGGAAAACTGCGTGAAATGCCGTTCAGAGCGGGCGCTTGAAGCCGACATGACTGGCCGAGAAACCAAGCCGTTCGTAGAAGCGATGCGCCTCGGCGCGGCTGGCGTCCGAGGTGAGCTGGACCATGACGCAGCCATGGTCGCGGCACTGCCCGATGGCCCACTCGATCATCCGGCCGCCCAGCCCCTCGCCGCGGGCGGGGGCGGCGACGCGCACCGCCTCGATCTGACCGCGCAGCGCGCCCTTGCGCGACAGCCCGGCGATGAAGGTGAGCTGCAGCGTGCCGACCACCGCGCCGTCGCGATCCGCCACCGCGAGCAGCTGGTTCGGGTCGGCATCGATGGCCCGGAACGCGGTGACGTAAGCTTCTGACAACGGCGGCCCGAGCGCCTCGCGGGTGGCGCCCAGCGGATCGTCGGCGAGCATCGCGACGATGGCGGGCACGTCGACCTCGGTCGCGCGCCGCATGGTGATGCCGCTCATTCGCCGCGCTCCTTTTTGGCCCGGTAGGCCTCCCAGAGGTCGGGGCGGCGCTGGCGGGTGATTTCTTCCGCCTGCGCGTGGCGCCACTTGTCGATCTCGCCGTGATGCCCCGAAAGCAGCACCGGCGGGATCTCGAGCCCCTCCCACTCGGCAGGGCGGGTGTATTGCGGATGCTCCAGCAGCCCGTGCGAAAAGCTCTCTTCCTCGATCGAGTCGGCATTGCCCAGCACCCCGGGCAGGAGCCGCACGGTGGCATCGAGCAGCGCCTGCGCGGCAATCTCGCCACCGGTCAGAACGTAGTCGCCCATCGAGACCTCGGCGATGCCGTAGTGGTCGAGCACCCGCTGGTCGAGCCCCTCGAAGCGGCCGCAGATCAGGGTGACGCCGGGGGTCTGCGCGAGCTGCCGGGCAACGGACTGGTCGAAGCGGCGCCCGCGCGGGCTGAGGTAGAGGATCGGGGCGGCGGGCGAGATGCCGCGCCGCGCGGTGTCGAGCGCGCGGCCCATGACGTCGGGGCGCAGCACCATGCCGGCGCCGCCGCCAGCGGGCGTGTCATCGACGTTGCGGTGCTTGCCCTCGCCGAACTCGCGCAGCGGGATCGCGTCGAGCTGCCACGTGCCCTCCTGCAGCGCCTTGCCGGTCAGCGACAGGCCCAGCGTGCCGGGAAAGGCCTCGGGGAAGAGGGTGATGACCTGCGCCCGCCACGCGCGGGCAAGCGCGGGGCTCGCGTCCATCAGCTCGCGCGGCTTCAGGCTGGGGCGGAGGCTCTTGCGGCCGTGGGATCTGGGTGCATCGCTCATGGCGTTTCCTCTAGCCGCAAGCCGGGGGCGGCTCAAGCGGCTCGGTCGCCGTCCGCCTGCCTTATCGCCAGCCGCCGCAGGGTCTTCTTCGCCTCGCGCAGGTGGCGGTCGTCGAGGCCGCTCCGGTTCAGCGCGAGGAACACCTCGGCGAGCCCGATGTCGGGCTGGACGTTCTCGGGCGGGCGCAGTTCCAGTGCCGCGCGCGGCTCGGGGGGCAGCGCCACGAGGTCGAGCAGCGGCGCGAGCGGGCCTTCGCGGCGGCTGCGGCTGGTTTCCAGCGGCTCCGAGGCGACCTGCGCGGGGCCGACGCGGACCGCAACCTCAGCCACAATCGCCTCGAGATCTACGGCCCCGGCAAGTTCTTCTGCGTAACGGTCGAGATCGAGGGTCAGCCGGGTGCTGCGCAGGTTCTGCCACCAGGTCGAACGCAGCCAGGCATCCCGCTCTCGCGTCGAGAAAAAGAACACAGGCGCTGCATCAAGGCGGGCCACGGCGGTCTCGGAGAGCAGCGCCATGATCTCGGCGGTGGCGTGGTAACGGGTCAGTCCGCGCCGCCCCGGCAGATGGCCGGAGAGGTCCTCGGAGGCCATCAGCACCGGGCGCGGGTCGTCGCGGTCGAGCCGGCGGAAGAACCGCGCGGCCTCGCGTCCGACAGCGGCACGGCCGGCCTCGTCGGGGGCGAGCGAATAGGCGCGGGCGGCTTTCGTCAGGCGCTCGAAGTCGGCCTTGAGACACACCCGCAGGTGCGGCTCCAGCAGGGCGCGGTTGGCTTGGAGGGTGGTCTGGACCGTCGTCGTGCCGGTCTTGTGAAAACCGGCATGAATGACGATCCGCGTCATTCGAAGAGCCCGTCCGGCGGGTCCGCGACGATGCGCCCCGAGGCAAGATCGACGGTCGGCACGGCGGCCTGGGTGAAGGGCAGCAGCACCGTGGTCGAGGCCCCGGGCACCTGCACCTCGAGGAGGTCGGCGGCGCCATGGTTCAGCACCGCCTTGACCGTGCCCAGCACGGCGCCGCCGGTGTCCTGCACCGACAGGCCGATCAGGTCTGCGTGGTAGAACTCGTCGTCGGGCAGGGCGGGAAGCCGGTCGCGCGGGGCGAACAGGCGGGTGCCGCGCAGCGCGTCGGCGTCCTCCTTGCTGCGCACACCGGACAGGCGGGCGGCAAAGCCTCCCTTGACGGCGCGGGTCAACTGGATGTCGAAGCTGCGGCTGCCGTCCTCGGTGGTCAGGGGGGCGTAATCGGCTATGGCCTCGGGGTCGGCGGTGAAGCTCTTGAGGCGCACCTCGCCCTGCACGCCAAAGGCGCCCGAAACAGTTCCAACGCAGATCGTATCGCTCACGACGGCCTCGCTATGCTCCGAAAGTCCGGAGGACTGGATAGACCAGACCGCGCGGGCTTGGCAATCGCCCGGCGCTCAGAACCGCAGCCGGAAGACGCGCGTCACGCCAAGCCGCACCGACCACTGGTCGTCGCTGCCGTTCTCGACGATCGGGCTGTCCGCGGCATCGTTCCGGTATTTCTCCCAGGTCACCGCGCCCTCGAGGCCCCAGTCGTCGTCGATCTGGTAGCGCGCACCGACCTCGACGCCCGAGGTCAGCAGGCCGCCTTCGGCCTCGTAGGCCGGACGGCCGGCGGCTGCCTCGGAGGTGTCGACGCCGAAATAGGTGTCGGCGTAGTCGTCGCTGCCCCAGAACAGGCGCGGGCCCACGGTCAGCTTCCAGCGGTCGGTGGGGCGGGCGATCAGGTCGAGACCGGCCTCGCCGACCCAGGCCTCGTGGCCGCCGAAACCGCGACGCACGTCGGTGTAGGCAGAGAAGTACTCGGCGGTGTAGCCGAAGCCGAAGCCAAGCTCGACGGCGGCATCGACATCGTCCATGCCACGCAGGTCGTCATGTTCGGACGCGTCGCGTTCGCCGATGTAGCGGAAGGCGCCGTGCACGTCCCAGCCCAGCGTATCGGCCCAAGGGTCGCCGCTGCCGAAGCTCCGGCCGTTGCTCAGGTTGAGCCCGTGGAACTTGAACCCGACGTCGGGGCCCACCGCGTAATCGTCCGAGCCGAAATACTCGGGCGAATAGGACACGCCGCCGCGCAGCGAAAAGGTCAGGTCCGCATTCGAGGCCGACGACATGGTCGAGACGGTCTCGGTCTGTTGTGCGACGGCGGCGAGCGGCGCGGCGCAGAGAACAAGCGGCATGAGCAGGCGGGCAGAGATCATCGCGGACTCCGGGGGTGAGAGTGGTGATTCCCAATCTAGCGATCTGGACGGTAGTGCATACCCGGAAAAAGGAAATGGCGCGCGGGTGTCTCTCCCGCGCGCCACTTTCCGGTCCGGGATGCCGGCGGGATTACTCCGCGCCTGCTTCCTCGGTGGATTCCGCCGCAGCGGCTGCCTTTGCGGCCTTGGCTTCGGCGCGCTCCTGCGCGGCCTTGCCCGGCTTGGCTTTCTGCGGGTTGTTGCGCGTCTGCTTCTCGGCAACGCCGGCGTTCTCGAGGAAACGCTGCACGCGGTCGGTGGCCTGGGCGCCGTGACCGATCCAGTACTGGGCGCGCTCGACGTCCATGTTCACGCGGCGCTCGTCGTCCTTGGCGAGCAGCGGGTTGTAGGTGCCGATCTTCTCGATGAAGCGGCCGTCACGCGGCATGCGCGAGTCGGAGACGACGATCGAGTAGTGGGGGCGCTTCTTGGAGCCGCCGCGGGCGAGACGAATCTTGAGGGCCATTTCAGTTTCTCCTTATCGAATGGCGTTGGTTTCGGTCGGCCGGGCCGACCTCACGATTGGTGTCGTTCGTGGTGCTTGATGACTTCCTGAATGACGAAATTCAGGAATTTCTTGGCGAAGTCCGGATCGAGATCCGCCTTCTCCGCCAGATCCTGGAGCCGCGCGATTTGCTTTTCTTCCCGCGCGGGGTCGGAGGGGGGCAGGTCGTGATGCGCCTTGAGGACGCCCACGGCCTGGGTGTGCTTGAACCGCTCGGCCAGGGTGAAGACGAGAATCGCGTCCAGCCGGTCGATGCTCTCGCGGTGGTCCTTGAGAAGCGCGGCGGCGCGGTTAACGGGATCATGCGTCTCAGTCAATGGCCCAGCCTTTCGGTTTGAACAGGGGATCCTGGAAATTCGCGATTTCCATGTCGATGCCATGGGCGAGCTGCGTGCCGCGCAGCGCATCCGGGGCAGGATGACGGTAGACCGCGTCGCTGCCGTCGATCGACGGGGCGGCGGCGTCCTTCTTCGCGCCAAGCCGTTCGGCCAGCCGGATGGAATCGAGGTTCTTCGGGTCGATGTAGGACACCGCGCCTTCCCAGCCCTGCGCGTCGTAGAAGTGGCGGCGCACCCGGTGCGTCGCCTCGAGCGCGAAGCCGCGGCCGGCCTTGTCGGGCCAGATGATCCAGGCGATCTCGCGCTCGGGCCATTTCGCGGGGAACCAGCCGCCAGCCATGCCGACCGTTTCGTCGGTGTCGCGCAGGTGGACCATCCACATGCCGAAGCCGCGGATCTCCCAGTGGCCGATCTCGGCCGCATAGAGCATCCAGGTCTCGTAGGCATTGAGCGGCCCGCCCATGAAGCGCGAGCGGTAGGAGGCGAAGGTCGCCTTGAAGTCGGGGTAGTCCTGCGGCTCGGGCGCGCGCAGGATCAGCCGCTTCGTCTCGAGCACGGGAATCTCGTGGTGTCCCATCAGGCGGCCCCCCACGCATGAGGGCAGCCGTAGACGATGCCGGCGGAGATACTTTGTGCGACGGGGGCGATCATCCGAGCACCTCGTCGGGGCCGGGGTGCCGGTAGAGCAGGTCCTCGCCCATCGCGTAGTTGTGGTAGGTCCGCTCGTAGGTCGCGCCGAGCCGTTCGGCCAGCGCGATAGAGCGGCTGTTGCCGGGCACGATGTTCGAGGTCAGCGTGGTGAGCCCGAGATCCTCGTAGGCATACCGGCGGGCGCGCAGCGCCGCCTCTCGGGCGATGCCCTTGCCCTCGTGGTCGGCGAAGACCACCCAGCCAAGCTCGGGCTCGGGCCAGCCCTCGGGGTTCCAGACGCCGCAGATGCCCGCCGCCGCGCCGGTCTCCTTCAGCTCTATGGTAAAGTAGCCGTAGCCGCGCAGGTGCCAGTGGCCCACGTTCAGCGCGAACCAGCGCCAGGCGTCGCCGCGATGGTCGCTGGCGCCGAAACCGTCCGCGCGCGGGCGGTCGAGCAGGAAGGCGATCATCGGCTCGGCGTCGCGCGGCTCGGGGCCGCGCAGGATCAGCCGCTCGGTTTCGAGGCGGGGGGCGGTCACGAGGCTCATGCGTAGGCCTCCGGGCTGCCGTCGGCGTCGGGCGCCGGGTGACGGTAGACCAGGCAGGGTTCGCCGAGCAGCTCGCCCTCGCTCTCGCGCGTGGCGCCGAGCCGCTCCGCGACGCGGATCGAGCCGGTGTTCTCGGGGTGGATCTGCGAGATCAGCGCGCCCATGCCGAGCGTCTCGTAGGCCCAGCCACGAACGGCGAGCGCCGCCTCGGTGGCATAGCCCTGACCCTCATGACCGTCGAAGAGGTTCCAGCCCAGCTCGGGCTCGCGCCACATGCTGTGATAGATGAGGCCGACCCGGCCCACCGGCATGTCGCCCTTCAGAACCATGAAGAAGCCGTAGCCGCGGAGCGTCCAGTGCCCGATGGAGGCGAGGAACCCGCGCCAGCGGTCGAATTCGCTCGCGGTGGGGCCGCCCGTGAACCGGGTCCGCGACGAGCGCATGTAGTCGGACACGGCGGGCCAGTCGGCTTCCACCGGTGTCCGCAGCACGAGGCGCGGCGTGGTTATGACGGGCGAGACGGTCACTGTGCGCTTATTTCTTCTTGCCGAAGCCGCTGAGACCCGGCGGCAGGCCGCCACCGCCCATACCGCCCATGCCACCGGGCATCTTGCCGCCCATGGCCTTGGCCGCGGCCTCGATCTGCTTGGGGTCCATCTGCGACGGGTCCATGCCCTCGGGCGCGCCGCCCTTGCCGAACATGCCCTTCATGGCCTGTTTCAGCATGCCGCCTTTGCCCATCTTGCCCATCTTCTTCATCATGTCGGACATCTGGCGCTGCATCTTCAGCAGCTTGTTGAGGTCCGACACCTCCATGCCTGCGCCCTTGGCGATGCGCTTCTTGCGCGACGCCTGCAGGATCTGCGGGTTGGCGCGCTCGCGCTTGGTCATGGAGTTGATGAGGGCGATCTGCTGGCGCAGGATGGAATCGTCCATACCGGCCTCGTCCATCTGCTTGGCCATCTTCCCGGCGCCGGGCATCATCTGCATCATCGCGCCCATGCCGCCCATCTTGATCATCTGCTCGAGCTGCATCTTGAGGTCGTTCATGTTGAACTGACCCTTCGAGAAGCGCTTCATCATGCGCTCGGCCTGCTCGGCCTCGAGCGTCTGCTGCGCCTTCTCGACCAGCGCGACGATGTCGCCCATGCCGAGGATGCGGCCCGCGACACGGTCCGGCTCGAAGGTTTCGAGCGCATCCATCTTCTCGCCGAGGCCGACGAACTTGATCGGCTTGCCGGTGACGGCGCGCATCGACAGTGCGGCACCGCCGCGGCCGTCGCCGTCCATCCGGGTCAGCACGACACCCGAAATGCCGATGCGGGTGTCGAAGTTCTCGGCGGTGTGCACGGCGTCCTGGCCGGTGAGGCCGTCGACCACCAGCAGCGTCTCGCGCGGCGTGGTCACGTCGCGGACCGCCTCGACCTGGCTCATCAGCTCTTCGTCGATCGACAAGCGGCCGGCGGTGTCGAGCATGTAGACATCGTAACCGCCGAGACCCGCTTGCGTCTTGGCGCGCTTGGCGATGGCAACGGGGTCTTCGCCCTTGACGATGGGCAGGGTGTCGACGCCGATCTGCTGACCGAGGATGGCCAGCTGCTCCATCGCAGCGGGGCGGTTGACGTCGAGCGAGGCCATCAGGACCTTCTTGCCGTCGCGCTCCTTCAGGCGTTTCGCCAGCTTGGCGGTGGTCGTCGTCTTGCCGCCGCCCTGCAGGCCGACCATCAGGATCGGCGCGGGCGGGCTGTCGATGCGCAGGCTGCCGGGTTCGCCCTCGCCGGCGAGCACCGAGATCAGCTCGTCGTGGACGATCTTCACCACCTGCTGGCCCGGCGTCACCGACTTGGTGACCGCCGCGCCGGTGGCCTTCTTCTCGACGGCCTTGATGAACTGGCGCGCCACGGGCAGCGAGACGTCGGCCTCGAGCAGGGCGACGCGCACCTCGCGCAGGGCGGTGCGGACGTCATCCTCGGACAGGGCGCCCTGTTTCGTCAGCCGGTCGAAGACGCCGCCTAGGCGTTCGGATAGATTTTCGAACATGGGGCCTCGGGCCTCCCGTCTGTTGTCCTTCTTGCCACCCGGAGATAGGGGCGACGGCGCGATGATGCCATCGGGGCAATGCAGAACGGCCCCCGTGGGCGCAACGCGCTGACGGAGGGCGATCCCGGGCATACCCCAAGGGACCGGAGGCGCAATTCGGCTTCCGGAGTTGCGCAGGCCTTACGGCGCGCGTGCCCGCGAGTCAAGCGTGGGGTGCCCGTGACGGCGTGCGGAACGTTGCCAGCGCCGCCGCGTTGCGGTAAGGATCAGGGTACTCGCATCTCGCATGCGGGCAGGGGCGTGCCACCTCAAGGGAGGCGCGGCGCGCGATTAGGCAAATTTGGCACGTCTGTGCAGTTTGTGCGCGAAACCCCGCCGCGGCGCAGATTCGGGCTTTCTGATTCGGCAATCTGCCGCTAATGGTGATAACCAGACCGTTCATTTGAAGGTGACGCAATGAAACTGAAAGCTCTTATGACTTCGGCCGCCCTCGCCAGCATGCTGGCGGCATCGGCCGCTTATGCCGGCAGCCCCGTCGTCGTCGAAGAAGAAGATGATCCCTATGCGCTCGCAGCAGCGCCCTCGATGTCCCCCGGCCTGATCGCCGGTGCCATCGCAGGTACCGCCGTGCTCGTCGCGGTTGCGGCTTCGGGTGGCGACTCGAGCTCCAGCTCGACCACCGGCACCGTGGAAACCGATCGCTGATCGATCCGCAGGGATAGCGACGGAGCTTTCGCTTCGCGCCACAAGATTTTTGAACGCGCCCGTATTCTCGGGCGCGTTCTTTTTTGCCTGCCTTCCGGCACGTCGCGCGCGCCGATGTCGTGGTGCGGCCGGGCGTCTGCTTGCAATTCGCATATGCCGCGCCGCATAACTGCGGGGAACGGGGCGTCTCGCACGGAAGGCACGCATGACCAACTGGGACGAAATCCGCACCGCCTACCAGGTCGCCCGGCTGGGCACGGTCAGCGGCGCGGCCGAGGTGCTCGGCGTGCACCATGCAACGGTGATCCGCCATATCGATGCGCTCGAGGCGCGGCTCGGGGTCAAGCTGTTCCAGCGCCATGCCCGCGGCTACACGCCGACCGAGGCGGGGCAGGACCTTGCCCGCGTCGCGCAGACCACCGACGACCAGTTCCTTCAGCTCGCCGGCCGCATCAAGGGGCGGGGCGAGGGCGTTTCGGGGGAGCTTCTGGTCACCTCGCTCATCAACTTCTCGCCGCTGATGGTCGGCGCGCTCGCGACCTTCCGCGAAGCGCATCCGGACCTGACAGTTCGCTTCCTGACCGGGGCACGGCTGTTCCGACTGGAATACGGTGAGGCGCATGTCGCCCTCCGGGCCGGCTCGCCGCCGCAGGAACCCGACAACGTTGTGCAGTCCTTCGCGCGGCAGGCCGTCGCGCTCTACGGGTCGAAAAGCTACCTTGAAAAGCATGGCATGCCCGCTGACGAGTCGGCGCTCGCCGAGCATGACTTCGTCGGCTACGACGACCCGGAATCGCGCGCGCCCTTCGCGATCTGGCTGCGCAAGAGCGTGCCCTTCGAGCGCGTCACCTTCCGGACCGAGGATGGTCGCGTGCAAGAAGAGGCGGTGCGCGCCGGTGCCGGCCTCGGCTTCATATCGGTGCAGCAGGCGAAGCGGTATCCCGACCTCGTGCAGGTGCTTCCGCCGCGCGAGGAGTGGTCTTCGCCGCTCTGGCTGGTGACTCATGTCGACCTGCATCGCACGCCGAAGGTTCAGGCTTTCCTGCAGCATCTCAAGGATTACGCTGCGGCGAGCGAGGCGCCGTGAGCCCATCGGCGCAGGGGCATCTCGCGATGCTCGCGTTCTCGGCCATGGTGGCAGGGTCCTTTGCGCTGGGGTCGCTCGCCGCGCCGCATATCTCGCCCACCGCGCTCAATGCCGTGCGCTTCGTGCTCGCCGGGGCGCTTCTGACGGTCGTCGCGACCGCCAGCGGCCGGGTCACGCGCACCTCGCTCGTGGCGCCTTGGCGCTATCTGGTGCTGGGTGGGCTGATGATCTCGTATTTCGTGCTGATGTTCGAAGGGCTCAAGACCGCGCCGCCGGTGAGCCTCTCGGCAGTATTCACGCTCACCCCGCTCATGGCGGCAGGCTTCGGCTGGCTCTTGATGCGGCAGCGGATGACGGGCCGCATGGCGCTTGCGCTGGCGGTCGGGGCTGCGGGCGCGCTCTGGGTGATCTTCCGGGGTGACCCCGGTGCGCTTCTCGCGCTCGAGATCGGTCGGGGCGAACTCGTCTACTTCGTCGGCTGCGCGGCGCATGCGCTGTATACGCCGATGGTGCGGCGGCTGAACCGGGGCGAGCCGGCGCTGGTCTTCACGCTCTGGACCAACCTCGCCGGCATGGTGCTGCTGCTGCTCTGGGGCTGGCGCGACATAATGGCGACGGACTGGCTGGCGCTACCGGGCATCGTCTGGCTGACCATCGTCTACACGGCGGTCGCGGCCACCGCTGCCACCTTCGTGCTGTTGCAGTTCGCCGCGATGCGCCTGCCTTCGGCCAAGGTGATGGCCTACACCTACCTCACGCCGTCATGGGTCATTCTCTGGCAGATCTCGCTGGGGCAGGGGGCACCGGCGGCGCTGATCCTCGTTGGTGTTGCCTTGACCGTGCTCGCGCTCGCGCTGCTGTTGAAGCAGGAGTGACGCCGCGCGCTCAGTCTTCGGAGGCCGCCCCGAGTTCCTCTGCGAGGAAGCGCTCGAAGGCGTCGAGGTTGACCGGCTCCACCAGCCCGAAGCCGAACATCCAGACCGAGGCCTCGCGCAGCGCGTCGGGCTCGAGCTTGCACCACCGGAGCCGCCCCCGCTTCTCCTGGCTGATGAGCCCCGCCGCCGCGAGGATGCCGAGATGCTTCGACACCGCGGCAAGCGACATCTCGAAGGGCTCGGCGACATCGGTCACGGCCATGTCGTCCTCGAGCAGCATCGCGAGGATGCGGCGGCGCGTGGGGTCGGCGAGCGCCGCGAAGACGGCAGAGAGCGTGTCGGTCATGGCGCCATAAGTCGTGCCCCGGGGCGGGTCGTCAAGCGGCTGCGGGCAAACTCAACTCCCGAGTTGAATATGGCCCGGGCGGCGAGGTTGGCGCTAACCGCCCGCCACTGCGCTGGGTCGCCAGAAAATCCATCTGAAAATATATAGAAAAATCAATTGCCTGAGGCGTTCGACCAAGACGGTCACCTGTTCTTGACTCGGGGCGCCGGGCCGACTAGCAACATCGCGGAACTCCTCAGGGGCTGAAACGGTGAGTGATCCCGATCCAAAGCGGCAACTCGACGCGCTGGAGGCGAAGATCGCTGCGGCAAAAGCCGCACGGGAAAGCGACAAGGCCCACCAGGAGGAACACTATTCCCAGGCGAACCTCGCCTGGCGGATGGTAACCGAGATGGTGGCCGGTCTGGGGATCGGCTTCGGCATCGGCTACGGACTGGACGTGCTGCTTGGCACGACACCCTGGCTCATGGTGCTGTTCACATTGCTGGGGATCGTGGCAGGCATCCGGGTGATGATGCGTTCCGCCAACGAGATCCAAGAGAAACAACTGGCCCAAGGCAAGGCCGGAGAGGACGAGAAGAGGGATCGCGATGGCGACTGAAGCGACGCACGGTGCAGAAATGGCAGAACACGGCGCCGAAGCCGGTGGTCTCGTGTTTCACCCGATGGATCAGTTCATCGTCAAGCCGCTCTTTGGAGACGGCGCGGTGGGCATGTTCACCATCACCAACGTGACGCTCTGGATGCTGATTTCCATCCTCGTCATCGCCGGTCTCATGGTCTGGGGCACGTCGCGCCGCGCGATCATCCCCTCGCGCAGCCAGTCGATCGCCGAGATGGCCTATGGCTTCATCCACAAGATGGTCGAGGACGTCACCGGCAAGGAAGGGCTCGTCTACTTCCCCTACATCATGACGCTGTTCATGTTCATCGTGGTCGCCAACTTCCTCGGCCTGATCCCGATGAGCTTCACGCTGACCTCGCACTTCGCGGTGACCGTGGTTCTCGCGCTGGCGGTCTTCCTGACCGTGACCGTCGTGGGCTTCATCAAGAACGGCGCCTCGTTCCTGAGCCTCTTCTGGGTCTCCAGCGCGCCGCTGGCGCTGCGGCCGATCCTGGCCGTGATCGAGGTGATTTCCTACTTCGTCCGCCCGGTCAGCCACTCCATCCGTCTTGCAGGCAACCTCATGGCGGGTCACGCCGTGATCAAGGTCTTCGCGGGCTTCGCCGCGCTGGCCGTGGTGTCGCCGCTCTCGATCCTCGCGATCACCGCGATGTACGGGCTCGAGATCCTCGTGGCCTTCATCCAGGCCTACGTGTTCACGATCCTCACCTGCGTCTACCTCAAGGACGCGCTGCATCCGCACCACTGACCGCAGGGTGGGCACCCTTGCCCGCCTTGCCCCGCAGAACACCCCTATCGACCACTTCCAGACGTAAGGAGATATCATCATGGAAGGTCAACTCGCACATATCGGCGCAGGCATCGCAGGTCTCGGCACCGGTCTCGCCGCTCTCGGTGTGGGCAACGTCGCTGCCAACTTCCTGTCCGGCGCCCTGCGCAACCCCTCGGCTGCCGCGTCGCAGACCGCGACCCTCTTCATCGGCATCGCATTCGCCGAAGCACTGGGCATCTTCTCCTTCCTCGTTGCTCTGCTGCTGATGTTCGCCGTCTGATCGACGGAACGACCATCCTTACGCGCGGGCGGTGCCGTCACCTGACGGCCCGCCCGATGTAACGACAACGTTCCGACGGAGGACGACATGGCGACAGAACCCATCGCCGAAGAAATTGCCGGCGTCTGCGTCGATTCCCATGGCTCCGCCATCGGCATGCCGCAGCTCTGCGCCGACTGGATTCCCAACCAGGTCTTCTGGCTCCTCATCACGCTCGTGGTGATCTTCTTCGTGCTGTCGCGCATCGCTCTGCCGCGGATCGCGTCCGTTCTGGCCGAGCGCCAGGGCACGATCACGAACGACATCGCCGCCGCCGAGGAATTCAAGCGCCAGGCAGGCGACGCGGAAAAGGCCTATGAAAAGGCCCTGGCCGATGCACGCGCGGAAGCGCAGGCCATCGCCCAGAAGACCCGCGACGACATCAAGGCGCAGCTCGACGAGGCCACGGCCGAAGCCGACAAGAAGATCGCCGCGAAATCCGCGGAGTCCGAAAAGGCCATCGCCGAGATCCGTGCCAGCGCGGTCGAGAACATCGAGATCGTCGCCAAGGACGCCGCAGCCGCCATCGTGGCAGCGCTGGGCGGCAAGGCCGATCAGGCCGCCGTCTCGGCAGCCGTCGACGAGCGGATGAAAGGGTAAGCCAATGCGCAAGCTGATCACATCCAGCATCATCGCAGCCGGCTTCGCGACCCCGGCACTCGCCGCGAGCGGCCCGTTCTTCTCGCTGCGCAACACGAATTTCGTCGTGCTTCTCGCGTTCCTGCTGTTCCTCGCGGTCCTTGCCTACTTCAAGGTGCCCGGGCTGCTCGGCAAGATGCTCGACAAGCGTTCCGAAGGCATCCGTGACGAGCTCGACGAGGCTCGTGCGCTGCGCGAAGAGGCCCAGACCGTTCTGGCGTCCTACGAGCGCAAGCAGCAGGAGATGACCGAGCAGGCCGACCGTATCGTCGCGCAGGCCCGCCAGGAGGCCGAGAGCGCCGCCGAGAAGGCGCGCGAGGATCTCGACGCCAGCATCAAGCGCCGCCTTGCCGCTGCCGAAGAGCAGATCGCCTCGGCGCAGGCCTCTGCCGTGAAGGACGTGCGGGATCGCGCTGCCGAGGTGGCCGTTGCCGCCGCGCGCGACGTGATCGCGCAGCAGACCAGCGCGGCCGACAAGAACCGCATGATCGACGAGTCGATCTCGGAAGTGGGCACCAAGCTTCACTGAGGTCGGCACGGCCCTGAACTTTCGAAAAGCCCGGTCATCGAGACCGGGCTTTTTTCGTTCATGCTCGCTGGGCTGCGCCGGGGATGCGGCATCGCGAACACGGTTGCCGCGCCGCATGTCTTTGGGTCATCGGCAAGACTTTGCTTGGGTTTCGCCACCATATACGGTGGGCGAAATGCCGCCGAAGCGGAACATGTGGACAAGCACGAGGGGACAGCGTGGCTCATATCATCGTCGTCGGAAACGAGAAGGGCGGGGCAGGCAAGTCCACCGTCTCGATGCATGTCGCGACCGCCCTGGCGCGCATGGGGCACCGCGTGGGTGCGCTCGATCTCGATCTCCGGCAGCAGACGACGGGCCGCTACTGCGACAACCGCCGCCGCTTTCTCGAAAGCGAGGGGCTGGAGCTTCCGGGGCCGCATTACATTCCGCTGCCACCCGCCGAGCAGGATTCGCTTGCTCCCGGCGAGAACGCCTATGACCATCGGCTGAGCAAGGCCGTCTCGTCGCTCGAGGCGGAGTCCGACTTCATTCTCATCGACTGCCCCGGCTCGCACACCCGCCTGAGCCAGGTCGCGCATTCGCTCGCCGACACGCTGATCACGCCGCTCAACGACAGCTTCATCGACTTCGATCTGCTCGCCCGGATCGACAACGACGGCGAGAAGATTCTCGGGCCGTCGGTCTATTCCGAGATGGTCTGGAACGCGCGGCAGCTGCGGGCGCAGGCGGGCCTGAAGCCGATCGACTGGATCGTTCTGCGCAACCGGCTCGGCGCGCAGCAGATGATCAACAAGATGAAGATGGAAAAGGCGCTCGAGCGGCTGTCCCGCCGCATCGGCTTCCGTATCGCGCCGGGGTTTTCCGAGCGGGTCATCTTCCGCGAGTTGTTCCCGCGCGGTCTGACACTGCTCGACCTAAAGGACATCGGGGTCAAGCAGCTCAATATCTCGAACGTGGCGGCGCGGCAGGAATTGCGGGACCTGATGAGCGCGATCAACCTGCCCGGCGTCGAGATCCGCTTCTAGCGGTCAGCGCAGCTTCAGGGCCAGAGCCGTCGCGCCGATTCCCGAACTCACGAGGTCGACCCCGAGGAAGAGGCCGAGGAGGCCTCCGGCGGCGTGCGGAACGGCAAGCACAACGGCGATGCCGAGACCGAACGACACGACGCCCGACGCGACCATCCAGCCCCAGCCACGGCGCGCTCGGAGGTGCAGGCCCAGCCAGATGCGCAGCACACCCATGGCGAGGAAAAATCCCGCGATCAGCAGGGTCAGCGAGACGATACCGGCCAGTGGATTGGCGAGCAGCGAGATCCCGAAGGCCAGGATGAGCAGCCCGAGAATGGCGGAGACAAGCCGCGCCCCGCGTGAGCCGGTGTCCTGAAACGCGATCCAGAGCTGCACGATGCCACCCAGCGTCAGGATGCTTCCCGCGATGGCGACGGCGGTCAGGGAGGCTGCGAAGGGTTTGATGAAGGCCATGAGGCCACCGACGATCAGCAGGGCGCCAAGAATGAGGATCCAGCGCCAGTCGGGTCCGGGAGGGGAGCGTCGCGCAGGCCCGCGACCTGGGGGATGTTCGGGCATTCGACGTCTCCTTCTACTGGAGGGAGAACATGCCTGCGTCACAGCGGGTTCCATCGCATTCCCGCGACTGGAGGGTGGCGGGCCGCCCTGACTGATTAATGCCGGTCCAGTGGCAGGCTTGGCCCGGGCTGGGCGGAATGCGCACAGCCGGCACGAATCCGGCGGGCATTCGTTGGCCCACGAGCGAATTTAACGCCTCTTTAACCAAACTGCGGTTGGTTGGCCTCATGCGGTTTTTAACGGTTTTCCTGATGTGTTTTCCCTTGGCCTGCAGCATGGCGGGCCCCGGGTTTCGTGGCGTCACTCCGGTGACGCGCGAGGTCGAGGGCTCGCGTTTCCTGCTGCGGGTCAAGGACCGCATGGCCGAGGTGACGCGGACCAGCTTCGAGTTTCCGGCGCGCTTCGGCCCGATCTCCGAGCGGGCGCAGAAGGCGGTTCACCTTGAAACCGGCTGCGAACCCGAATGGGTGACGGGCGATCCTGCGATGATGGTGATGGGCCTGTCCTGCAACGGCGAGCCGGCACCCCCCGAACCTCGCAACCGGAGCATAAGCTGCGAGATCTTCGATGCCGTCTACAGCGAGCGGTTCGGTGGCAGCGCGGCGGTGGAATGCACGCAGTGGTGACGATCAGGCGTCGACCGGTTTCTCGTAGAACAGGCTCGAGGCGTTTTCCTGGTAGGGGCCAAACGCCGGACGGCGCGTGAAGCCCTGGCGTTCGTAGAGCGCCACGGCCGCGTCGAGCCGGTCGCCGGTTTCGAGCCGCAGGAGCGGCAGCCCTTCCTCGCGGGCCGTGCGCTCGAGATGCAGAAGCAGCCGCCTTGCGACCCCGATTCCGCGCGCCTCGGGGGCGACGAACATCGACTTTACCTCGCCGTAGCCATCGCGGCGGGCGAGGGCGGCGCAGCCGAGCAACTCACCGCACTCTTCCGCGCCGTAGAGGGTCACCCCCTCGGCGCAGAGGCCGTCGATATCGAGAAAATGGTTCTCGTCAGGCGGAAACAGCGCGTTCATCAGCGCGTGGCTCTCGGTCAGAAGAGCGGTCGCGCGCGGATCGCGGGGCGACACGGGACGTATGGCAAGCGGCATGGGGCAGCTCCTCGCAAGCCTGATGATCAAAAGCGCTAACATGCAAAACGTCAAGATGGCGTTTCGGCCTATAGTGCCGCAATATCTTGTGGATAATAGGCAAGGCTCCGCGATATCCAGAGCAAAGCGTTTGACGAGCCCCCGGCAGCACCGGCAAAATGCCCGGAAAACCGGAATCAGGGCAGTCCATCTTGCTATTCTCGCGCCTCAGGCTGACAGGCTTCAAGAGCTTTGTCGATCCGACCGATCTTGTCATTTCGGACGGGCTGACCGGTGTCGTCGGCCCGAACGGCTGCGGCAAGTCCAACCTGCTCGAAGCGTTGCGCTGGGTGATGGGCGAGACCCGCGCCAAGGCGATGCGCGGCGCCGGCATGGAAGATGTGATCTTCGCGGGCACCACCTCGCGCCCCGCACGCAATTTCGCCGAAGTCAGCCTGACCATCGACAACTCCAACAGGCTCGCGCCTTCGGGGTTCAACGACAGCGACCAGCTCGAGATCGTCCGCCGCATCACCCGTGACGTGGGCTCGGCGTACAAGGCCAACAGCAAGGACGTGCGCGCCCGCGACGTGCAGATGCTCTTCGCCGATGCCTCGACCGGGGCGCATTCGCCCGCGCTGGTCCGGCAGGGGCAGATCTCCGAACTGATCAACGCCAAGCCGAAGAACCGCCGCCGCATCCTCGAGGAAGCCGCCGGCATCTCGGGACTCTACCAGCGCCGCCACGAGGCCGAGCTGAAGCTCAACAACACTGAGGCCAACCTGCTGCGTGTCGACGACGTGATCGAGCAGCTCGCCGGCCAGCTCGGCCAGCTCGAACGGCAGGCGAAGCAGGCAGCCCGCTACCGCGCCATCGGGACCGACCTGCGCCGGGCCGAGGGGATGCTGCTCTACCGTCGCTGGCAGGAGGCCGATGCCGCCCGTCTTGTCGCCGAGACCGGCCACCGCGAGACCGTCAGTGCTGCTGCGCAGGCGGAAAGCGCCGCGCGGGCCGCTGCCGAACTGCGCGCCGGGCAGGAGGAAACGCTGCCGCCTTTGCGCGAGGAAGAGGCCATCGCCGCCGCCATCCTCCAGCGTCTCACGGTGCAGCGCGACGCGCTGGCCGAGCAGGAGGTCCGCGCCGCCGACACCATCACCGCGCTCACCCGCCGGATCGAGCAGATGAGCCGCGACATGGAACGCGAAGCCGGGCTCAATCACGATGCCGGCGAATCCATCGCCGCGCTCGAAAGCGAGGCGCGCGCGCTCGAGACCGCCGGCGAGGGTCACGACGACCGGCTCGCCGAGGCCGCCGAGGCCGCGAGCGAGGCCTCGGCCATGCTACAGGCGCGCGAGGCGGATCTGTCGCAGCGCACCGAGGATGTCGCCCGGCTTGCTGCCCGCCACCAGTCTGCCCATCGCTTCCTGTCCGATGCCCGTCGCACGCTCGACCGCCACGACGGTGAGGCAGCGAAGGCGCGCGAGGCGCTCACGGCCGCGAAGCAGACGCTGGAAACCACCACCGAGGCGGTGACCGGCGCGCGCGATCATGCCGAGGAGGCGCAGGAGATGGCCGAGCGCGCCGAGGAGCTTCTCACGGGGGCCGACGCCGCGCGCACCGAGACGCAATCTCGGGAAGCCGAGGCCCGGGCCGAGCGCTCCGAGGCAGAGGGCGAACAGAGCGCGCTCAGCGCCGAAGTGTCCGCGCTCGCCCGCCTTCTCGACCGCGACACCGCCGAGGGTGGCCAGGTGCTTGACCTCCTGCAGGTCGAACATGGCTTCGAAAAGGCGCTCGGCGCGGCGCTTGCCGACGACTTGCGCGCGCCTGAAGTGGCGTCCGACGGTCCGACCGGCTGGGCGGTTCTGCCACCCTACGACACGCCCCAGCCGCTGCCCGACGGCGTGAGCGCGCTCACGGCGCATGTCTCGGTGCCCGGGGTGCTCGCGCGTCGGATGGGCCAGATCGGCCTTGTCACCTCCGAGGAGGGCTCCCGCCTGCAGCCGCTCCTGAAGCCGGGCCAGCGCCTGGTGAGCCGCGACGGCGATCTCTGGCGCTGGGATGGCTACCGGGCGTGGGCCGAGGATGCGCCCTCGGCTGCGGCGCTGCGGCTGGAGCAACTCAACAAGCTCGAGGCCCTGAAGCAGGAGCTGTCCGGCGTCTCTGCTCGCGTCGACGCGGCGCGCGCGACGCATGAGGCGCTCGTGGCGCGTCTCGCCGAACTGACCGAGGCCGACCGTGCCGCCCGCGAGGCCCGGCGCGAGGCAGACCAGCGCCTGAACGAGGCGGTGCGCGCGATGAACCGTGCCGAGGCCGACCGCGACATGGCCGAGGGCAGGCTCGAGAGCCTCGCGATGACCGTGAAGCGCCACGAGGACGAGGCCACCACCGCCCGCCAGCAACTGCTCGAGGCCGAGCGTGCGGTGGGTGATCTCGACGACCTCGAGGCCACTCGCGCCGAGGTAGAGGACCTCAAGGTCACGGTCGAGGCCGCGCGGATGACGATGATGGCCCGCCGCTCTGCGCATGACGAGCTGCGCCGCGAGGGCGACGCCCGCAAGGCGCGCCTCCAGCAGGTCACCAAGGATCTCGCGGGCTGGCGGCACCGGCTCGAAACCGCCGAGAAGCGCAGCAGCGAGTTGTCGGAACGCAGGGCCGCCGCCGAAGCCGAACTGTCCGAGGCCAGGACGGTGCCCGAAGACCTCGCCGCCCGCCGCGAGGAGCTGGGCGGCTCCATCGCCGAGGCCGAGACCCGCAAGGCCGCCGCCGGAGAGGCCTTGCACGCCGCCGAAGAGGCGCTGCGGGCCACCATCGTCGCCGAGCGCGATGCCGAACGCGCGGCCTCGGATGCGCGCGAGGCACGGGCCCGCGCCGAGGCCCGGCTCGAAGCCGCGCGCGAGACCGTGGATGCCGCCGCCGAACGCATCGCGGACGAGCAGGACACCACGCCTTCGAAGCTGCTCGAGCGGCTCGACATCGCGCCCGAGGACATGGGCGCGTCCGAGCAGATCGAGTCCGAGGTGAACCGCCTGAAGCGCCAGCGCGACTCGCTGGGCGCGGTCAACCTGCGTGCCGAGGAGGACGCCCGCGAGGTCCGGGAAGAGCACGACCTGCTGGTCTCCGAGAAGCAGGACCTCGAAGAGGCGGTGAAGACGCTGCGCTCCGGCATCGCCTCGCTCAACCGCGAGGGCCGCGAGCGCCTGCTGACCGCCTTCGAGCAGGTGAACAGCAACTTCTCGATGCTCTTCACCCATCTCTTCAACGGCGGCGAGGCAAACCTCGTCATGGTCGAGAGCGACGACCCGCTCGAGGCCGGGCTCGAGATCATGTGCCAGCCGCCGGGCAAGAAGCTGTCGACGCTGTCGCTGCTCTCGGGCGGCGAGCAGACGCTGACGGCGCTGGCGCTGATCTTCGCTGTGTTCCTCGCCAACCCCGCGCCGATCTGCGTGCTCGACGAGGTCGACGCGCCGCTCGACGACGCCAACGTGACCCGCTTCTGCGACCTGCTCGACGAGATGTGCCGCCGCACCGAGACGCGCTTCCTCATCATCACCCACCACGCGGTGACGATGGCCCGGATGGACCGTCTCTACGGCGTCACCATGCAGGAACAGGGTGTCTCGCAGCTGGTCTCTGTGGACCTCAAGAAGGCCGAGAGAATGGTCGCCTGACCCGACGCGGCGCCGCTCGAGGTGCCGGAAGGTCTCGTCGTGCCGCACGCGCCCTGCGGCTGTCGGACAGGCCAAAGAATGCAGGCCCCGGCCGTGCGCCTCACGTGTGGCGGTACCGCCGCCCTCGCGCACCGCGCTGTCCGCCTCGCGGGAAAGACGCTGTCCGTGCTTTGGCCAGCACGAACGCACTACGCGAACCGGCGTGCGCCGATGCGCCGAATTGCAAAGGCTCGGTGGCCCGTCCCCAAGGCCCTGCCCACCGAGATGCTCCCGTGGGACGCCGGGGGCAGGGCGCCACGGCCCGCTCTTCTTCTCTTTGAAAATACCGCGGGGGTCCGGGGGCTGGCCCCCGGCTTCGGCGTTACCCCTCCGTCACCGCGTGCCGCCGGCGCACCGTGCCCGGACGCCCCGGCAAGGCAAGCCGTGCATCGTTGCGGGCCTGCCGCGACACCACCTTGCCCTTCGAGATCACGCAGAGCCGGTCGGGCCGCAGCCGCAGCGCCTCGATCGGGTCGCCGGCATCGAGCACCACCAGCGAACCGGTGTTGCCCTCCGCCAGCCCGTAGCCCTCGAGATGCAGGATCTTCGCGTTCTCCTCGGTCACCATGGCGAAGCAGCGTGCCATCTCCTGCGGCGAGGTCATCTGCGCCACGTGCAGCCCCATGAAGGCCACGTCGAGCATGTCGGCGGTGCCGAGCGAATACCACGGATCGCGCACGCAGTCCTGCCCCCAGCCCACGGTGATGCCATGGGCCTGCATCTCCTTCACCCGCGTCAGCCCGCGCCGCTTGGGGTAGCTGTCGTGCCGCCCCTGCAGCGTGATGTTGATGAGCGGATTGGGGATCGCCGCGATCTTTGCCTCGGCGATCAGCGGCAGCAGCTTGCTGACGTAGTAGTTGTCCATCGAGTGCATCGAGGTCAGGTGCGAGCCCGCAACGCGCCCCTGCAGCCCCAGCCGCTGTGTCTCGAAGGCCAGCGCCTCGATGTGGCGCGACATCGGGTCGTCGGTCTCGTCGCAATGCAGGTCGACCAGCAGGCCCCGCTCGGCGGCAATCTCGCAAAGCTCGCGGACCGAGTCGGCGCCATCGGCCATGGTGCGCTCGAAATGCGGGATGCCACCCACCACGTCGACGCCCATGTCGAGCGCGCGGATCGTGTTCGCCCGCGCGGTCGGGTCGCGGTAGAAGCCATCCTGCGGAAAGGCCACGAGCTGCAGGTCGAGATAGGGTTTCACCGCCTCGCGCACGTGCAGCAGTGCCTCGACGCCCTTTAGACTGTCGTCGCAGGTGTCGACGTGACTGCGCACCGCCAGCAGGCCCATGCTCACCGCCCAGTCGCAATAGGCCAGCGCCCGGTCGACCATCTCGTCGACCGTGGCTTCCCGTTTCAGCTCGCCCCAGAGCGCGATGCCCTCGAGCAGCGTGCCGGAGGCGTTGATGCGCGGCGTGCCGTAGCTGAGCGTCGCATCCATGTGGAAATGCGGATCGACGAAGGGCGGCGCCACGAGGTCGCCGGTGGCGTCGATCACCTCGCCGGCCTCGCTGCCGGAAAGGTCTCCCATGGCGGCGATCAGGCCGCCCGTGATGCCGATGTCCTTGACGGTGCCATCGGGCAGGGTGCCGCCTTTGACGAGAATGTCGAACGTGGCCATCAGCGGTCTCCGCGGTTGAAGGGGGTCATCAGCGCCGCGGGCACCTCGGCCCGGCGCGACATCAGGAAAAGGGCGAGGATCGACAGGACATAGGGGATCATCAGGAACACCTGGTAGGGGATCACCTGCCCGAGGCCGGTCTGCTGCAGGCGGATCTGCAGCGCGTCGAAGCCCGCGAAGAGCAGCGCGCCGAGCAGCGCCTTGCCGGGCTTCCACGCGCCGAAGACGACCAGCGCGATGCAGATCCAGCCCCGCCCGTTGACCATCTCGAAGAAGAAGCTCGAGAAGGCCGACATGGTGAGGAACGCGCCGCCCACAGCCATCAGCCCGGAGCCGACGATCACCGCGCCCATGCGGATCGCCGCGACCGAAAGCCCCTGCGCCTCGACCGCCTGCGGGTTCTCGCCCGCGGCGCGCAGCGCCAGCCCCAGCGGGGTGCGGTAGAGCACGAAGGCCACCAGCGCGACGCAGGCGAAGGCCGCCCATGTGAGGGCCGTCTGCGAGAACAGCGCGTCGCCGAGCCACGGCAGATCGGACAGGCCGGGGATGTGCAGCGGCTGGAAGGGCTCGATGCGGGGCGGGTTGGTGACCTCCGGGAGCGCGAGGCGATAGGCATAATAGGCTGAGGACGTGGCCAGAAGGGTGATCCCCAGCCCCACCACGTGCTGCGACAGGCCGAAGGGCACCGTCAGCAGCGCGTGCAGCGCGCCGAAGGCCATGCCCGCCAGCATCGCCACCGCCACCCCGAGCCACAACCCGCCGCCGGCGTAGACCGCCATCCAGCCGGCGAAGGCGCCAACGACCATGATGCCCTCGATCCCGAGGTTCAGCACGCCGGCGCGCTCGCAGATCAGCTCGCCCATGGTGGCGAAGATCAGCGGCGAGGCGATGCGCAGGATCGCGGCCCAGAAACTCGCCGAGATCAGGATATCGACGATCTCGGTCATCCGCGCACCACCCGGAAGCGTGTCAGCAGGATCGCCAGAACCATGAACAGCAGCGCCGCCGCGAGCAGGATGTCGGCGATGTAGGTCGGCACCTCGGCGGCCCGCGACATGCTGTCGGCGCCGACGAAGATGCCCGCGACGAACTGCGCCGAAACGACGACGCCCAGTGGGTGCAGCAGTGCCAGCATGGCGACGATGATGCCGGTGTAGCCGAAGCCCGGCGACAGGTCGGCGGTGAGGTTGCCCTTGAGGCCGGCGACCTCGGAGAAGCCGGCGAGCGCCGCCAGACCGCCCGAGAGCAGCGCGGTCTTGACCAGCACCCGGCCCACCGGGATGCCGGCGAAGCGTGCCGCCTGCGGGTTGAGGCCGACCGCGCGGATCTCGTAGCCGAGGGTGGTGCGGGTCTGCATGACCCAGACGCCGGCGGCGCAGATCAGCGCCAGCGCGAAGCCCCAGTGCAGACGCAGCCCCTCGACGATGCGCGGCAGGCGGGCATCGCGGGGCAGGGCGGGGGACTTGGGCCAGCCCATGCCCATCGGGTCCTTGAGCGGTCCTTCGAGCAGGTAGGAGATGAAGAGCGCCATGATGAAGTTCAGCAGCAGCGTGGTGACCACCTCGTCGACGCCGAGCCGGGTCTTCAGCAGCACCGGTCCGAGCAGCACCAGCGCGCCCGCGAGGATCGCGGCGACCGCCATCAGCGGCAGTGCCAGCGGCCCCGGAAGCCCCGCCTGCGTGCCGATCAGCACTGTCATCAGCGCGCCGGCGTAGAGCTGCGCCTCGGCGCCGATGTTCCAGAGCTTCGCCCGGAAGGCGACGGCGATGGCGAGCCCGGTGAAGATCAGCGGTGTGGCGCGGTTGAGCGTTTCCAGCGCGGCGAATTTCGACCCCACGGCGCCCTTCACGATCAGTCCGAAGGTCTGCGCCGGGTTGGCCCCGGCGAGCATGGCGAGCAGCGCCGCGACGAGCACGGTGGCGGCCACGGCAAGCGCCGGCAGACCCAGCGTGCGGGCATGGGTCGGTGCGGCGATGGGTTCAAGACGCATGCAGGGCACCCCGCGTGACGGAGGCGGAGCGGGGGCCAGCCCCCGCACCCCCGGGATATTTCCGGCCAGAAGAGGCCCGGGGCGCGGTCTGCAGGGGACCGAGGTCACGCGGCATGGTCGAACCCCTGTCCGGCCATCCACTGCCCGAGCTCCGCCGGGGTCTTTTCGCCGCGGGCGAACTCGGGCGAGAGGCGGCCCTCGGAGATCACCCGGATCACGTCGGAGAGTGTCAGGATCTCGTCGAGGTCCTCGGAGATGAGCAGCACGGCGGCGCCCGCGTCGCGCGCTGCGATGAGCCGTTCCTGCACGTAGGTGACCGCGCCGATGTCGAGGCCGCGCACCGGCTGGTTTGCAAGGATGATGCGCGGGCCCGCCTCGAGAACGCGGCCGAGGATCAGTTTCTGCATGTTGCCGCCCGAGAGCAGCCGGATGCGCGCGTCGGGGCCGGGGCAGCGGACGTCGTAGGTGTCGATCAGCGCCTCGGTGTCCCGGCGGGCGGCGGCCCAGTCCATCCAGCCGTGACGCGAGGCGGGCGCACGGGCATAGCTTTCCAGCACCGCGTTCTCGGTCAGGGTGAAATCGGCCACGGTGCCGGTGCTGTGACGGTCCTCGGGGATGCGGCCGATGCCGGCGGCGAGCGCCTTGCGCGGGGTCCAGCCGTGTGCGGGCGCGCCGGCGATCTCGAGCCTGCCGGTGTCGGGGGTGTCGAGCCCCGACAGCAGGTCGGCGAGGGCGCCCTGCCCGTTGCCGGAGACACCGGCGAGGCCGGTGATCTGGCCGGCCCGGAGGTCGAGGTGAAGATCGTGGAGGCCCGGGCGGTTGCCCTTGGCCGCGGTGCTCACGCCGTCCAGCCGCAGCAGCACGGGCCCGGGGCGGGCGGTGGCCGGCGCGGGTGCGGTGATCTCGGCACCGACCATCATCGTGGCGAGCTGGTGGCGATCGGTGTCGCGCGTGGCGACCTCGCCCGCGAGCCGGCCGTGACGCAGCACCAGCACACGCGACGAGATGGCCATGACCTCGTGCAGCTTGTGGCTGATGAAGATCACCGAGAGCCCCTGCGCCACCATCCGGCGCAGCGTCTCGAAGAGCGCGTCGGCCTCCTGCGGGGTGAGCACGGCGGTGGGCTCGTCGAGGATCAGGATGCGGGCGTCGCGATAGAGCGCCTTGAGGATCTCGACGCGCTGCCGTTCGCCGACCGAGAGCGCCGCGACGCGCGCGTCGGGATCGACCGCGAGGCCGAAGTCCTGCGCGAGCTGCGCCACCCGCCGCCGCGCCGCGCCGCGCCCGAGGCGGGGCGACCACAGCGGCTCGGTGCCGAGCAGGATGTTGTCGAGCACCGACATGTTGTCGGCGAGGGTGAAATGCTGGTGCACCATGCCGACGCCGGCGGCGAGCGCCGCGCCGGGCTGACCGGCCGGCAGGCGCTGGCCGAAGACATCGACGGTGCCCTCGTCGGCGGTGTAGTGGCCGAAGAGGATGTTCATCAGCGTGGTCTTGCCGGCACCGTTCTCGCCCAGCAGCGCCACGACCTCGCCGCGCCCCAGCGACAGCGAGATGCCGTCGTTCGCGACGAGGGGGCCGAAGCGCTTGGTGATGCCGGAGAGGCGCAGGACGGTGTCGTCCCGCGCCGGGTCTTCTGTCGTCATGCGGATGCCGTCACGAGGAGGTGGGCTCGGTGTCGTCGATCTCGACCACGAATTCACCGGACTTGATCTGCGCCTCGCGGGTTGCGACGAGGTCGAGCGCCTCCTGCGGGACCTTGCCCTCGAAGGTGCCGAGCGGGGCGAGCGAACAGCCGCCGTATTTCATGAAGCTGTAGACGCCGTAGTTGTCTGCCTCGAAGCTGCCGGCGGCGATCTGGTCGAGTGCGGCCTGCAGCGTCGGCTCGAAATGCCAGATGGCCGAGGCGACCACGGTGTCGGGGTAGTCTCCTTGCGTGTCGATGACGTTGCCGATGGCGAGAATGCCCTTTTCCTGCGCTGCGTCGGAGACGCCGAAGCGTTCCGCGTAGAGCAGGTCGGCACCGTTCTCGATCATCGCGAACGCGGTTTCCTTGGCCTTCGGCGGGTCGAACCACGAGCCGATGAAGCTGACCTGGAAGGTGGCGTCGGGCTTCATTTCCTTCACGCCGGCCATGAAGGCGTGCATCAGGCGGTTCACCTCGGGGATCGGGAAGCCGCCGACCATGCCGATGTTGCCGGTCTCGGTCATGGCGCCGGCGATGATGCCCGACAGGTAGGAGGCATCCTGGATGTAGTTGTCGAAGACCGACAGGTTCGGATAGGCCGGGTCGGGCATGAAGGACGAGCCCAGCAGGAAGGCGGTATCGGGGTAGTCGAGCACCACCTCGCGGGCCTCCTGCTCGACGCCGAAGATCTCGCCCACGATCAGCTTCACGCCGCTCTCGGCGTATTCGCGCATGACGCGCGGGTAGTCGGTGTTCGCGGTGTTCTCGCTGAAGGTGTAGGTGATCTGGCCATCCGCCTTGGCGGCCTCTGCGGCCTTGTGGATGCGGCTCACCCACTGCTGTTCGACCGGCACCGTGTAGATGCCCGCAACCGAGAGCGGCTCCTGCGCGAGCAGGCGGGCGGGCAGCAGGCCGGCACCGGCGGCGGCGGTGAACCCGGCGGAGCCCATGAGCATCCTTCGGCGGGTCATCTGGGCAAGAAGCGAGCGTGTGTCGGTCATCTGTGACTGTCCCTGTCGGTTGGTGTCTAATTTTTGACCAAACGGTAAGGGATCAGGCAGCGCCACGTAAAGCACGAAGCGTGACAGACGGGTATTTTTGCCCGTTTTCCAAACACGGGCGCCGGTCGCGCCCGGATAATGGGCAGGCCCGTCAGGCGAGCGCGTGCCGCCAGCTTGCCGAGTAGGCGCCGGTGACGTGGTGCTCGAGCTGGCGCTCGATGTCGCCGAGCAGGCTCGATGCGCCGAAGCGGAAGAGATCCGGGCGCAGCCAGCGGTCGCCCAGCTCTTCCTTGACCAGCGCGAGGTAGGTCGCCGCGTCCTTGGCCTTGGAGATGCCGCCGGCGGGCTTGTAGCCGACGCGGTAGCCGGTGCGCGCGTAGTACTCGCGGATCGCGCGCATCATCACGAGGCTGACGGGCAGGGTGGCGTTCACGCCTTCCTTGCCGGTCGAGGTCTTGATGAAGTCGGCACCGGCCATCATGCAGACCAGCGAGGCGCGCGCGACGTTCTGCAGCGTGCCGAGTTCGCCGGTGGCGAGGATCGCCTTGACGTGCGCCTCGCCGCAGGCCTCGCGGAAGGCACGCATCTCTTCGTAGAGCCCCTGCCAGTCGCCGGTCAGCACCTTGCGGCGCGAGATGACGATGTCGATCTCGCGGGCGCCTGCTTTCACGCTCTCGCCGATCTCGGCGACGCGCAGGGCAAAGGGCGACAGGCCGGCGGGAAAGCCGGTCGAGACCGCCGCGACCGGGATGCCCGAGCCTTGAAGCGCCGAGACCGCCGGGGCGATCATGTCATGGTAGACGCAGACCGCGCCCACGGTGAGCCCGGGCAGGCCGATGGCTTCGAGGATGTCGGCGCGCACCGGCTGCTTCGCCTTGGCGCAGAGCCGCGCGACACGGCCGGGGGTGTCGTCGCCCGCCAGCGTGGTGAGGTCGATGCAGGAGATGGCGCGGGCCATCCACGCGGCCTGGTGATCCTTCTTGACGCTGCGCCGGCCCGGCAGGGTCGCGGCGCGCCGCTCGATGGCCGAGCGGTTGGCGCGGGCACGCATCACCCAGTCCATGTCGAGCGGCATGCCGGGATTGCGCGGCTCGACCGCCTGCGGCAGTTGCGTGGCAAGGTCCGTCGTGGCGGTGGTCTGCGTCGTGGTCATCGTGGTCACCCTCTTTGCCGGACGTTCGCATGCGCCCCGCCCGCGGGCAAGGCCGCCATGGCGTCAACGGATGCGGTTCGACACCCAGCGCAGGAAGCGGTTCTTCTGCGGGCGCAGCAGCTCGAGGTGAAGGATGCGCGGGCGCGGGGCGTCGGACCAGATGAGCTCCGAGGCCTCGAAGACGCGCTTGTTGAACTGCGGCGGAAAGACGTAGAAGGCGACGTCCGAGCGCCAGAGCACCTCGCGGAACGACGGCTGGTCGATGCCCATGCCGCTGGCCGCGAAGGTCTCGGCCCAGTCGCGGAAGAAGTCGAGCACAGCGGGCGTCTTGCGATAGAGCAGCACGCCGGTGTTGATCTCGGGAAAGGTGTCGGGCAGGTCCAGCGCGATCTTCTTCTGGTGGCGCGGGCGGTGCCACAGGATCACCTGCGTGCCGCACATCTCGTACTTGCGCAGAAGATCGAAGAACGACGACAGGTCGGCGCGCACGATGGTGTCGTTGTCGAGGAACAGCGTCTCGTCGTAGGGGCTTTCGCCGAGCACGTTGACCTTGGGCCGCTTCAGCCCCTCGGGGATGAAGAACGCCTGGTCGAAACCGCTGGTGTCGTCGCCCTCCTTGCACCAGATCGCGGTGCCGAGGTCGGGGTTCCATTTCTTCACGCTCGCCGCCGAGCGCCGCGCCACGTCGACGTGATCGCGGCCCCAGGCCACGTAGACCACGCCGCGCTTCGGTTCCTGAGCCATAGCATCCCCCTTGAGCCCTGCGCCCCGGCATACGCGCCGCGCGCCGGGCTGTAAATCCGCGAGCGGTCGGCGGCGCTTGGAAGCGGGGGCGCACTCGGGCAGGATGCCGGCCAGCAAGACCAGGGAGGAGCCCATGATCGCCATCATCTTCGAAGTCATCCCCGCAGAGGGGCGCCGCGACGACTATCTCGACATCGCCGCCGAGATGCGCCCGATGGTCGCCGAGGTCGAGGGGTTCCTCTCGGTCGAGCGGTTCGAGAGCCTGACGAACCCCGGCAAGCTGCTCTCGATCAGCTTCTTCGAGGACGAGGCGGCGGTGACGCGCTGGCGCCAGCTTGCCGCCCATCGCGGCGCGCAGCGGGCCGGGCGCGAGGGCATCTTCGCGGACTACCGGCTCAAGGTCTGCCACGTCCTGCGTGACTACGGCATGACCGACCGCGCCGAGGCGCCACGGGACAGCCTTGCCGAGCACGGCTGAGCGTCGTCGCGCGCCCTCTGGAAACGCAAGACGCCGGGCAGGGCCCGGCGTCGAGGAATGCGCTGCGGGGCGGCCTTGCCCCGCGGGTGCGGATCAGATGCCCGCCTTGATGATAGCTTCCGCGAGGATCGGCACGGTGGTCTTGTTGAGACCCGCGATGTTCAGCCGCGAGTCGCCGACCATGTAGATGCCGCTGTCCTTGCGCATGGTCTCGACCTGCTCGGGCGTGGCGCCGAGGCGCGAGAACATGCCGCGGTGCTGGGCGAGGAAGCCGAAGCGATCCGAGCCCGACAGGCGCTGCAGTTCCGAGGCGAGCTGCTCGCGCAGGCCCAGCATCGAGGTGCGGACCTCTTCCAGCTCGGCGGCCCAGTCGGCGCGCAGCTCCTCGTCGTTGAGAACCATCGTCACCAGCCGTGCGCCGTGGTCCGGCGGGAACGAGAAGTTCTGCCGGTTCAGGTAGTTCAGCGTCTGCTGGTTGAGCTTGGTGCGCGATGCGTCCTTGCTCACCGCCATCAGCAGGCCGGTGCGCTCGCGGTAGATGCCGAAGTTCTTCGAGCAGCTCGCGGCGATCAGCACCTCGGGCATCTTCTCGGCCACGAGCCGCACGCCCTCGGCATCGGTGTCGAGACCGTCACCGAAGCCCTGGTAGGCGATGTCGATCATCGGCACCGCCTCGCGCTCGAGCAGCAGCTCGATCACGGCCTTCCACTGCGACAGGTTCAGGTTGGCGCCGGTGGGGTTGTGGCAGCAGCCGTGCAGCAGCACCACGTCGCCCGGCATCACCTGGTGCAGGTCGGCGATCATCCCGGTGAAGTCGACCGAGCGGGTCTCGTTGTCGAAGTAGCGGTAGGGCACGAACTCGATGCCCATGTGCTTGAGGATCGACAGGTGGTTCGGCCAGGTCGGGTCCGAGACGAAGACGCGCGCCTTGGGGTTGGCCGAGCGGATCAGGTCGAAGGCCTGCCGGACCGCGCCGGTGCCGCCGGGGGTGGCCGCCGCCGCGACAGTCTCGCGCGGGACGGAGTCGCCGAGCACGAGGTTGACCATCGCGTCGGAAAAGCCCGGATCGCCCGCAAGCCCGGTGTAGGACTTGGTGGTCTCGGTTTCCCACAGGCGCTTTTCGGCGGTCTTGATGGCGCGCATGATCGGCGTGTTGCCGCTGGCGTCCTTGTAGACACCGACGCCGAGGTCGACCTTCTGCTCGCGCGGGTCTTCGCGATAGGCCTGCATCAGCATCAGGATCTTGTCGGCGGGTTGTTCCTTGAGGTTCTCGAACATCAGGTCTCTCCGGTGGCGACGGGCAGGGTGGGGAATTGCCCCCACTCGCTCCAGGACCCGTCATACAGGGAATGGTCATCCTTGCCCACGCGAGTGAGGGCAAGGTTCAGGATGGCGGCGGTCACGCCCGATCCGCAGGAGGTAATCGCCGGCCTCGAAAGGTCCACCCCGGCAGCCTCGAAGACGCCGCGCAGGGCATCGGGTGACTTGAGCGTCCCGTCACCGTCGAGAAGCGCCGTGAAGGGCACGTTCTTCGATCCGGGGATGTGGCCGGCGCGCAGGCCGGGGCGGGGCTCTTCGACCTCGCCGCGGAAGCGCTCGGGGGCGCGGGCATCGAGGATCTCGGTGTCCTTGAGCTTGGCCGCGGCCGAGACCTGCGTCACGTCCTTGACCATCTGGTTCTGCCGCCGGACGGTCATGTGCCGGTCGCGGATGATAGGCGGCATGTCCTCGATCTCGCGGCCCTCGGCCTGCCACTTCGGGAAGCCGCCGTCGAGCACCGCCACGTCGGGCTGGCCCATGAGCTTGAACAGCCACCACACGCGGGCGGCCGAGAACAGGCCTGCGCCATCGTAGACCACCACCTGGTGCCCGTCGCCGACGCCGAGCGCGCGCATCCGCGACATGAACTTCTCGACCGGGGGCACCATGTGCGGCAGCTCCGAGCGGGCGTCGCTCACGTCGTCGATGTCGAAGAAGCGGGCGCCGGGAATATGCGCGGCCTCGTATTCGGCGCGCGGATCGCGGCCGGACCCCGGCATGTACCAGCTTGCATCGAGGATGCGCAGGTCGGGATCCTTCAGATGCGTCGCCAGCCAGTCCGTGGAAACAAGCGTCTTGGGATCGTCTTGCGTCATGTGGCACCCTCCCGGCAGTCAGCGTCGCAAAGTCTCTAAGCGGCGGGCCCCTGTTTTACAAGAGGACGCAGGGTAAAGCGGGCGGATGGCGCGGGTCAGTCGCCGCGTTCGCGCCGGAGCCTGTCGAAATACTCGACCCGCTTCTTCAGATCGCGTTCGAAACCGCGTTCGACCGGGCTGTAGAAACGCTGGCGGCCCATGTCCTCGGGAAAGTAGTCCTGGCCGGAAAACCCGTCCTCGGCGTCGTGGTCGTAGGCATAGCCCGAGCCGTAGCCCTGGTCCTTCATCAGCCGCGTCGGCGCGTTGAGGATATGCTTGGGCGGCATCAGCGAGCCGGTCTTCTTCGCGGCCGCCCGCGCTGCCTTGTAGGCGACGTAGGCGCCGTTCGATTTCGGCGCGAGCGCGAGGTAGACCAGCGCGTTGGCCAGCGCCAGTTCGCCCTCGGGCGAGCCGAGCCGCTCGTAGGTCTGCCAGCTGTCGATGCAGACCGCCTGCGCCTGCGGGTCGGCAAGGCCGATGTCCTCCACCGCCATGCGCGTCAGCCGTCGTGCGAGGAAGCGCGGGTCTTCGCCGGCATCGAGCATCCGCGCGAACCAGTAGAGCGCCGCGTCCGGGTCGGAGCCGCGCACCGACTTGTGCAGTGCCGAGATCAGGTTGTAATGGCCGTCGCCCGACTTGTCGTATTGCGCCGCGCGCCGCATCAGCCGGTGGGTGAGCTGGTCGGTCGAGAGCTTGCCCTCGAGCCCGCGCCACGCCATCACCTGCTCGATGAGGTTGAGCAGCGCCCGACCGTCGCCATCGGCCATCTCGAGCAGCGCCTCGCGGGCGTGACCGTCGAGCGGAAGCGTCCGGTCGAGCAGTTTCTCGGCGCGCTGCGCGAGCCGTTCGAGATCGGCGAGCCCGAGCCGGTCCAGCACCAGCACCTGCGCGCGGCTCAGAAGCGCCGCGTTGAGCTCGAAGCTCGGGTTCTCGGTGGTGGCGCCCACGAGCAGGATGGTGCCGTCTTCCATGTGCGGCAGAAACCCATCCTGCTGCGCCTTGTTGAAGCGGTGTATCTCGTCGACGAACAGCAGCGTGCCCTGGCCGTTGGCATGGCGGTGCTTGGCTGCCTCGAAGACCTTGCGCAGCTCGGGCACCCCGGTGAAGATCGCGCTGATCTGGACGAAATGCAGCTCGGTGGCATCTGCCAGCAGCCGCGCGATGGTGGTCTTGCCGACACCCGGCGGGCCCCAGAACACGATGCTCGACAGGGTGCCCGAGGCCAGCATCACGCCCAGCGGAGACTCCGGCCCGAGCACCTGTTCCTGCCCGATCACCTCGTCGAGCCGCGCCGGACGCAGCCGGTCGGCAAGCGGCCGGGGGCCGCCGCCTTCGGTCGGTGCAGGGTCGGAGCTGTCGAAGAGGTCGGCCAAGGCTCAGGTCCGGAAGCGCAGGGTGACGCGGGCGCCGCCACGCAGCGCGTCGATCTGGATGCGGGGGGCGGCCTCGCGCAGCAGGCGGTCCACGTCGGCCGGCGTCTCGACGGCACGGCCGTTGATTGCCTTCAGAACGTCCCCTTGGCGCAATCCGATGCGCGGCGCGAAACGGCCGGGATCGGTGACCACCACGCCCTCACCGGTGAGCGGCAGCTTCAGCTCGCTCGCCACGGCGGGGTTGATGCGCGCCAGCGCAAGGCCCGGAAGCACGGCGCGGTCGCCCAGCGTGACCGCCTCGCGCGGCGGGGTCTCGGGGGCGGCGATCATCTCGACATCGGCGACCTGCGGCTCGCCGTCATGCATGTAGCGGACGCGGGCGACATGGCCGAGCCCCGCGACCGACATGCGGTAGATCATCTCGGGCGGGGTGTTCACCGGCTGGTCGTCGACCGCCAGCACCACGTCGCCGGTCTCGAGCCCCGCCTGAGCGAAGGGGCTTTCCGGGTGCAGACCGGCGATCAGCACGCCGTTCGGGAGCCCGAGGCCGAGGCTTTCGGACAGGTCGGCATTCACCGGCTGCCCGGTCATGCCCGCCCAGGGCCGTTCGAAATCGGTGTTGCCGGCACGGGCCTGCTCGACGAACTGCGAGATCAGCGCCGAGGGGATGGCGAAGCCTATGCCGTTCGAGCCGCCCGAGCGGGTCAGGATCGAGGTGTTCACCCCGATCAGCCGGCCCTTCACGTCGATGAGCGCGCCGCCGGAGTTGCCGGGGTTGATGGGCGCGTCGGTCTGGATGAAATAGCCGCGCGCATTGCCGGTGGCGGTGCCCGACCGTGCCAGCCCCGAGACGATCCCCGAGGACACCGTCTGCCCCACGCCGAAGGGGTTGCCGATGGCCAGCACCAGCTCGCCCACCTCGACCGAGTCGCTGTCGCGCAGCGGCAGCGAGGGCATCTCCTCGGCGCCCTCGAGCTTGAGGATCGCGAGGTCGGCTTCCTCGTCACCGAGCAGCACCCGCGCCTCGTATTCGGCGCCGTTGTTGAGCACCACGCGGATATCCGAGGCCTGACCCACGACGTGGTAGTTCGACACGACGATGCCATCGTCCGACAGGATGACTCCCGACCCGAGCGAGTTCTGCACCTGCGGCCGACCGCCGTAATCGCGGAACATGTCGCCGAACAGCGGATTGCCGGCGAAGGGGCTGCGGCTCTCGACGACGCGGCGCGCGTAGATGTTCACGACGGCGGGCGTCGCCTGTTTCACCAGCGGCACGAAGCTGAGGGAAATCTCGGCCTGGCTCTCGGGCACGCGCTGTTCGGCAAGGGCCGGGGGTGCGGCGAGGGGCAGGGCTGTGAGGACAAGGGCGAAGATGGTGTTGCGGAGCATGACGGACCCTCCTGTGCCTTTGGATATGCCCGCAGGCTCCCGGGGTTTCAAGCTGCGCGACGGAACGCGCGTCGCCGCGGTGGCGTTCTGGTGGTATACTACGACGAAGGAGGCTCTCATGGCCGAACGCAAGAGATCCGAGGACGGACGCCGCGAAACCGAGGAATACCTCGACGGAACCGAAACGCCCGATCAGGCTGGCCGCGCCGGGGGCGAGACCGAGCGTCAGGTGGGCACGCGGGATCTGCAGAAGCGCGCAGAAGAGGACCAGCCGGGCGCGACCCGGGTCCGGAAATCCGACGAAAAAGACAATTCCTGAAGAAAGGGTAGAGCGATGGCTGAACTGAAAAAAGGAACATGGGTCGTCGTGACCGACAGCGAAAAGGCGCTGTTCCTGCGCAACCTGACCGACCACGAGGATCCGAACCTCAACGTGTTCGACGAAGAAGAGCAGGAAAACCCCTCGGACCGCGAGCAGGGGGCGAACAAGCCGGGCCGCATGGGCGATACCGGGGTGCAGCAGCGGTCTTCGATGGATGACACCGACTGGCATGAGCTTCAGAAGGAACGTTTCGCGCACGATCTGGCAGAGCACCTCTACGAAGAGGCGCACAAGGGCGCGTTCGAGCGGCTCGTGCTGGTGGCCTCGCCGAAGGTGCTGGGCGACCTGCGCGATGCGCTGCACAAGGAGGTTGCCTCGAAGGTGGTGGCCGAGATCCCCAAGACGCTCACCAACCACCCGGTCAACAAGATCGAGGAGCTGGTGAAGGCCGAGCTCGACGAGGATACCTGAGATCGACGCTTCGCCCGGCTGGGGTGACATCGTGACATGAAAAAAGGGCGCTGCGGGGAAACTCGCAGCGCCCTTCCAGTCTCTCGCGGATGCGAGGAAGTTATTCTTCGGCGGCCTCTTCGGCAGCAACGCGTGCCTTGTCGGCCGAGCCCTTGGCGTCGACGTCGCGGTCGACCAGCTCGATGATCGCCATCGGAGCCATGTCGCCGTAACGGAAGCCGGCCTTGAGAACGCGGGTGTAACCGCCCGAGCGCTCGTTGTAGCGCGGGCCGAGAACCTCGAACAGCTTGGCGACGTGGATGTCCTGCTTGAGCTGCGCGGCAGCCTGGCGGCGGGCGTGGACGTCACCGCGCTTGCCGAGCGTGATCAGCTTGTCCATGACGCGCTTGAGCTCTTTCGCCTTCGGCAGGGTCGTCTTGATCTGCTCGTGCTCGATCAGCGATCCGGCCATGTTGGCGAAGAGCGCCTTGCGGTGCTCGTGGGTGCGGTTGAGGCGGCGGTAGCCTTTTGCGTGACGCATGTGTCTTACTCCTAATGCCCGTCGAGGGGCGGTTTTGCTTTGTCCGGGGCCCCATGCGTGCGAGGCCCTCTCCTTGGGGCGGATGCCCGTCTTGCTGCCACGGGTGGGCAGATTGCCCACCCTGCGACGGTGTCGCAGGGTGGGGTATTCAGGTCATCGGATCAGAACTGGTCTTCCAGTTTCTTCGCGAGATCCTCGATGTTGTCCGGCGGCCAGTCCTCGACGTCCATGCCGAGGTGCAGACCCATGGAGGACAGCACTTCCTTGATCTCGTTCAGCGACTTGCGGCCGAAGTTCGGGGTGCGGAGCATCTCGGCTTCGGTCTTCTGGATCAGGTCGCCGATGTAGACGATGTTGTCGTTCTTCAGGCAGTTCGCCGAACGCACGGACAGCTCGAGCTCGTCCACCTTCTTGAGGAGGAGCGGGTTGAACTCGAGACCGTCGTCGTCGTCCTGACGCGAGGCCGATTCCGGCTCGTCGAAGTTGACGAAGATCGACAGCTGATCCTGCAGGATGCGCGCCGCGAATGCGATGGCGTCCTCGGGGGTGACCGAACCGTCGGTCTCGACCTTCATGGTCAGCTTGTCGTAGTCCAGCACCTGGCCCTCACGGGTGGGCGTGACTTCGTAGGCGACCTTCTTGACCGGCGAATAGATGGCGTCGATCGGCATCAGGCCGATGGGCGCGTCTTCCGGCTTGTTCTTGTCAGCCGAGACGTAACCCTTGCCGGTGTTGACGGTCAGCTCCATGTAGAGATCCGCACCATCGTCGAGGTGGCAGATCACATGGTCCTTGTTCAGCACCTCGATGCCAGCGCTCTCGGCGATGTCGGCGGCGGTGACGACGCCCGGCCCCTTGGCGTTGACGGACAGGCGCTTGGGTCCTTCGACCTCCATGCGCAGCGACACGCCCTTGAGGTTCAGGACGATATCGGTCACGTCTTCACGCACACCGGCGACGGAGGAGAATTCGTGCAGCACGTTGTCGATCTGCACGCTGGTGATGGCCGCACCCTGAAGGCTCGACAGCAGCACGCGGCGCAGAGCGTTGCCCAGCGTCAGGCCAAAGCCGCGCTCGAGCGGTTCGGCGACGACGGTAGCGACGCGGGCCGGATCGGCGCCGGGGCGAACCTCCAGCTGGGTCGGCTTGATAAGTTCAGCCCAGTTCTTGTGGATCATGCGTCCCTCCATTCCTGTCCGTGCCCCATGTCCAAAAGGCGCAGACGCCCGAGGTTGAAATGACGTAAGGCGAGGCCCCGCACGATGGCAGGGCCCCACCCGAAGTGTTGTGGAAATCAGACGCGGCGGCGCTTCGGCGGACGGCAGCCGTTGTGCGCGATCGGCGTCACGTCACGGATTGCCGTGATGTTGAAGCCGACGGCGGCCAGTGCGCGCAGAGCCGATTCACGACCCGAACCGGGGCCCTGAACTTCGACTTCCAGCGTCTTCATGCCGTGCTCCTGCGCCTTCTTGCCGGCGTCTTCCGCGGCAAGCTGGGCGGCGTAGGGGGTCGACTTCCGCGAGCCCTTGAAGCCCATGGTGCCGGCCGACGACCAGGAGATCGCGTTGCCCTGCACATCCGAGATCAGGATCTTGGTGTTGTTGAACGACGAGTTCACATGCGCCACGCCAGCGGCGATGTTCTTGGAGACCTTCTTCTTGCCTCCGCGACGGGTATCACGTGCCATTGGTGCGAGCCTCCCTTATTTCTTCTTGCCTGCGATGGGCTTTGCGGGGCCCTTGCGCGTGCGAGCGTTGGTGTGGGTCCGCTGACCGCGGACGGGGAGGTTGCGGCGGTGACGCAGGCCACGGTAGCAGCCGAGGTCCATCAGACGCTTCACGTTCATCTGGACTTCGCGGCGCAGGTCGCCCTCGACGGTGTAGTTCGCGTCGATGTGCTCACGGATGGCGAGCACTTCGGCGTCCGAAAGCTCGTTCACGCGGCGGGTGCCGTCGATGTTCACGGCTTCGCAGATCAGCTTGGCCGAGCTCTGACCGATGCCCGTGATGTAGGTGAGTGCGATCGGCACCCGTTTGTGGGTCGGGATGTTGACGCCGGCAATACGTGCCAAATCTCTGTTCCTTTCGTTGCGGTTCCGTAGCGCCAGAACCTTTTTTCACAACATGAGCCCAAAGCGCGAGGCGCCTCGGGCTGTCCGCTGATGAGGTAATCTGCGGATAGGGAGCGACCCGCTCCGCAAGACGTGATTCTCTGTAGAGATGCGGGTGGGTATGAGGATTCGGCGGAAGGGTCAAGTCCCCTTCCTGCGGAACCACGGCAGGGCCGTCGGTGTTGAATGCCATATGACCGTCCGAATGCCAAGACACCCGTGCCCGATTGCACCTCGCTGCCCGACCTCGGGCGGGGAGGCCGCATGATCACGCAGCTGCTTTACACCAGCGTGTCGCGGTATCACCGCGGGCACCCGTCTGACATCGACATCCTCCAGCACGCACTCAGCCACAACCGGCCTTCCGAGATCACCGGCTACCTGCTGCGCGACCTGCGCAGCTTCTGCCAGCTGATCGAGGGACCGGAGCAGAAGGTCGAGGCGCTGTTTCGCCGGATCTCGATGGACCCGCTTCACTACGACGTCGTCACCCGCATGCGGCGGGCGGTGCCGAAGCGGGCGTTCCTGGGATGGTCGATGGGCTATGGCTCGCTGTCGCAGAAGGACAGTGACTTTCTCAGCAAGCGGTTCGCCGAGGGGCCGCGCGGTACGCTCGTGGCATTCAACAGGATCGGCCGGCTCGCAGCGGGTGGCGCGGCCTGAGCGGCCCTCCCTATTGCGAACAAGCGGACATGAAAAAAGGCGGACCCGGAAGGTCCGCCTTTTCGCGTTTTCCGAAGCCGTGGAACGTCAGCCGTCGAGCAGGCCCGCGACGCCGGCCTTGACCTCGTCGATCTCGCCCATGCCGTCGGTGCGGCTGTAGAGATCCTTGGCGTAGTAGTAGCCCACCAGCGGCGAGGTCTGCTTGTAGTATTCCATCAGACGCTTCTTGAGGCTTTCCTCGTTGTCGTCCGCGCGGCGCTTGAACTCGGTGCCGCCGCAGTTGGTGCACTTGCCGTCGGTCGGGATCGGCTTGGTGATGTCGTTGTAGACCTCACCGCAGTTCGCGCAGGTCGAGCGGGCGGTGATGCGCTTGACCAGCGCCTCGTCGTCCACCCGCAGTTCGATCACGCGGTCGAGCTTCGTGCCTTCCTCGGCCAGCAGCGCGGCGAGCGCGTCGGCCTGCTTCAGCGTGCGCGGGAAGCCGTCGAAGATATAGCCGCCGTCGGGGTCGGCCTCGAGCTTCTCGCGGATCAGGCCGATTACGATCTCGTCGGTGACAAGTTCGCCGCGCGCCATGACCTCGGCAACCTTGTTGCCCATTTCCGTGCCGCTGTCCTTGGCCTCGCGCAGCATGTCGCCGGTCGAGAGCTGGGTCATGCCCCGCTCTTCCACGAGAATGCGCGCCTGGGTGCCTTTGCCCGCGCCGGGCGGTCCAAGAAGAATGATGTTCATCGGCGTGCCGGTCCCCTCCGCTTCCGGGTCTTACCTTTGCCGCGCAGCTGCGACTTCTGAATAAGACCTTCGTATTGATGTGCCAGCAGGTGGCTCTGGACCTGCTGGATGGTGTCCATCGTGACGGATACCACAATCAGCACGGAAGTCCCGCCGAAATAGAACGGAATCGCATACTGCGACCGCAGGATCTCGGGCATCAGGCAGACGAAGGCGAGATAGCCCGACCCGAGCACGAGGATCCGGTTCACCACATACTCAAGGTGGTCCGCGGTCCGCTTGCCGGGCCGAATGCCGGGGATGAAACCGTTCTGGTTCTTCAGGTTGTCTGCCACGTCATCCGGCTTGAACGACACGTTGAACGTGTAGAAGTAGGCGAAGAACACGATCATCGCGGCGAAGAACAGCAGGTAGAGCGGCTGTCCGGGGCCGAAGTAGGCAAGCACCGTCGACATGATCGGACCGGTCGAGCCCGTCTGGCTGAAGGTCGCGATGGTCGTCGGCAGCAGCAGCAGAGAGCTGGCGAAGATCGCCGGGATCACGCCCGCCGGGTTCACCTTGACGGGCAGGTGCGACTGCTGCGCCTCGGTCATCTTCATGCCGACCTGGCGGCGCGGATACTGGATGGTGATCTTGCGCAGGGCGCGTTCCATGAACACCACGAACATGATGACCGCGATGACCATGACGATCACCCCGAGTATCACCGCAGGCGAGATCGCACCGCTGCGTCCGCTCGCGAAGAACTGCGCCAGCGCGGCAGGAATTTCCGCGACGATGCCGACGAAGATGATGAGAGAGATGCCGTTGCCGATGCCGCGGGCGGTGATCTGCTCGCCCAGCCACATCAGGAACATGGTGCCGCCGACCAGCGTGATGACCACGGCTGCGCGGAAGTACCAGCCCGGATCGTGGGCAAGGTCGCCGGCCTCCAGCGATACGGCGAGACCGTAGGCCTGGAACAGCGCCAGCGCGACGGTGCCGTAGCGCGTGTACTGGTTGATCTTCTTGCGGCCCTGCTCGCCCTCTTTCTTGAGCTGCTCCAGCGCCGGCACCATGGCCGTGAGAAGCTGCACGATGATCGAGGCGGAGATGTAGGGCATGATGCCGAGGGCGAAGATGCCCATCCGACCCAGCGCACCGCCGGTGAACATGGAGACCATGCCGCCGATGCCCTGTCCGGCCTGCTCCATGAAGTCACGCAGCGCCGCGCCGTCGATCCCGGGAACCGGGATGTAGGTGCCGAGGCGGTAGACCACCAGCAGGCCGAGCGTGAAGAGAATGCGGTTGCGAAGGTCGGTGGCCTTGCCGAGCGCCGCCCAGCTCGTGTTGGCGGCCATTTGTTCCACAGCAGATGCCATGCGGGTCCTCTCAAAGGCAGAACGCCGCCGGAAGCGCTTTCCGGCTCCGGCGGCGTTCGTGGAAAACGTGGGACTGTGTCTACGCGGCCCGGGGGCCGCTCACAACCCGCTTATTCGGCCGCTGCCGGAGCCGTGACCTTGAGAGCGCCGCCGGCCTTCTCGACCGCTTCGACGGCCGACTTCGACGCGCCGGTGGTCTCGATGGTCAGGGCGGTGGTGACGTCACCCTTGGCGAGCACGCGCACACCGTCGAGCTTGCGGCGCACGAGGCCGGATGCCACGAGGCTGTCTTCGTTGATCGCGGAGGCGTCGAGCTTGCCCGCGTCGACGAACTTCTGGATCATGCCGAGGTTGACGACGGCGTAGCTCTTGCGGTTCGGCTTATTGAAGCCGCGCTTGGGCAGACGCTGGTAGAGCGGCATCTGGCCGCCTTCGTAGCCGTTGATGGCCACGCCCGAACGGGATTTCTGACCCTTGATACCGCGGCCACCCATCTTGCCCTTGCCGGAGCCGGGGCCACGGCCGATGCGTTTCTTGGACTGGGTCGCGCCCGGGTTGTCGCGCAGTTCGTGAAGTTTCATGTCGCTTCTCCATTGCCGGATGTGGTCCCCGAAGCGTCAGGACCAACCACGGCGTTTCTTGTTTCGTGAGTCGGTGGCGCAATGCCACCCGCGGGCGTATAGCGCCGCGGATCGCGTCACGCAAGGGGAGGCCGGCGTCAGCCGCGCTCCTTGAGGAGGCGCTGCTTCTGGCGGTTCCAGTCGCGCTTGGCGGCGGTCTCGCGCTTGTCGTGGTTCTTCTTGCCCTTGGCGATGCCCACCTTCAGCTTCGCGATGCCCTTGTGGTTGAAGTAGAACACCAGCGGCACGATGGTCATGCCCTTGCGCTGGGTCTCGTTCCACAGGCGCGCGAGTTCCTTCCGCGACACCAGCAGCTTGCGCCGGCGGCGTTCTTCGTGGCCGAACATGGCGCGCTCGTAGGGGGCGATGTAGCTGTTGACCAGCCACAGCTCTCCGTTCTCCACCGCCGCGTAGCTCTCGGCGATGTTGGCGGTGTTCTCCCGCAGCGATTTCACCTCGGACCCGGTGAGCACGATGCCGCACTCGAGATCGTCCTCGATCGCGTAATCGAAGCGCGCACGCCGGTTCTCGGCGATCACCTTGTAGTTCGGATCTGTCTTCGGCTTGGCCATTGCGTGCATGTAGTCGCAGACGGGCCGGCTGTCCACATGCCCGATGGGGCAGGGGGCCTCAGGACGCCGGAAAATCCGCCGGCAGGCGCAGCTCGGCCACCTCGCCGCCGCCCGGGCGTGGCCGGATCGCGAAATCGCCGCCCATCCGCTCCATCGCGGCCGCCACGATGGCCAGCCCGAGGCCGCTGCCGCTGGTCCGGCCGCTGTTGCCGCCCCGGAAAAAGCGCTCGGTCACATGCGGGCGCTCGGCCTCGGGGATGCCGGGGCCGCGATCGGCCACGTGAAACACCGCCTCGGCGCCGTCGCGGCGCAGGCCGGCCTCGACCTCCGCGCCCTCGGGCGAAGCCTGCACGGCGTTCTCGACGAGATTGCGCAGCGCCGCCTGGAGCAGCGTGGCATGGCAGGTCGGCCAGAGCCCTTCCGGCGCTGCGAGGCGCAAGCTGACGCCGCGCCGTTCCGCAAGCGGGGCAAGGTCCTCGGCCACTGCGGCGAGAATCCCGGCGCCGTCGCGGGGCGCTGTGTCCGGAGCGGTGCCGCCCTGCTCGATGGCGGCCATGTCGAGAAGCTGCTTCACCATCCGGTCGGTGCGCTTCACCCCCTGCGAGATCTGCTCGAGCGCACGGGCCCGGGTGGCCTCGTCCGGGGCCATGCTGGCGATCTCGGCCTGCGTCTGCAGCCCGGCAAGCGGGGTCTTCAGCTCGTGCGCGGCAAAGGCGGTGAAGTTGCGCTCGCGCTCGCGCGCCCGTCCGACCCGGCGCAGAAGACCGTTCAGCGCGGCGACCATCGGCCGCAGTTCGCGCGGGGCGCGGGTGTCGTCGATGGGCGACAGGTCCCGCGCCGCCCGCGCCGACAGCGTGGCGCCCAGCCGGTCGAGCGGCGTCAGCCCGCGCCCGACGATCAGCCAGATCAGCCCGGCGAGGACCGGCAGCATCAGCGACATTGGCACCAGCAGGCTGAGGGTGACGCCCTGCACGAGGTGGTCGCGCATCGCCTGCGCGTCGCCCACCATGACGCGGAAACCGGCGTCGGGCTCGACCAGCGTGTAGACCCGCCAGACCTCGCCCTCGACGGTGTTCTCGCTGAACCCGGCGGCGCCCTCGGCAAGCCGCCCCTCGGGTGCACCCTCGGATTCGCCGATCAGCGTGCCGTCGAGGCCCCAGATCTGGCAGGACAGCTGCCGTCGCAGGCCGTAGTGATCCTGCGGAGCAAGCTCCGAGGTGACGGCGCGGCGGGCGTCCTCGACGCTCATGCCGTCGCCGATCAGCGAGGCGACCATGCGGGCCGATTCCTCGAGCCGCCGGTCGAGGACGTGGATCACCTCCTGCCGGGTGGAGTGCTGGATCCAGAGCACCGCCGACAGCCAGATCGCGCTGGTCGCGACCAGCAGGATGATCAGCAGGCGGCCACGGATCGAGGTCATGCGCGGCGGGCCTCGGCTTCGGGGGCAAGCCGGTAGCCCGCGCCCCGCACCGTCTGTATGAAGCCGCTGCCGAGCTTGGCGCGCAGGTGGTGGACGTGCACCTCGACGGTGTTGCTCTCGACGTCCTCCTGCCAGCCGTAGAGCCGTTCCTCGAGCATCTGCTTGCCGAGAATCGCGCCGGGGCGCTCCATCAGTGCGGCGAGGATGCTGAACTCGCGGCGGGAGAAGCTCAGGGCGCGACCGTCGAGCGCGCCGGTCATCCGCGCGACGTCGAGTTGCAGCCCGTTCCATTCCAGAAGGTTCTCGGCGCGCCCCTGCGCCCGGCGGACCAGCGCGCGCAGCCGGGCCGACAGCTCGGGCAGCTCGAAGGGCTTGCCGACGTAGTCGTCGGCCCCCGCATCCAGCCCCGCGACCCGGTCGTCGAGCCGATCGCGGGCGGTACGCATCAGCACCGGGATGTCGGAACCGTCGCCGCGCAGCTCGCGCAGCAACTCGAGCCCCGAGCCGTCGGGCAGCATCAGGTCGAGCACCAGCGCATCGAAGCGGTCGAGTGCCATCGCGTGGCGGGCGTCGTCGCAGGTCTCGACGGCCTCGGGCGAGAAGCCGGCGAGCCGCAGGCCTACCTGCAGCCCATCCGAGAGCATGGCGTCGTCTTCGACGATGAGGATGCGCATGGCGATCCGGCCTCCGTGAGGGTGGTCGTCCCGTTCAACGCATAGCCCTAGTGGAATGCGTTGCGGCACGGCAACCGCAGGTGGCGCACGAAACGGTGAGGCCGGCGTCAGCTTCCGCGATAGGTGGAATAGCCGTAGGCCGAGAGCAGCAGCGGCACGTGGTAATGCGCCTCTGGGTCGGCCATGCCGAAGCGCAGCGGGATCTCGTCGAGAAACAGCGGGTCGGCCCCTGCCTGCCCGGTGGCCCGCAGGTAGTCGCCGGCGGCGAACACCAGCTCGTAGGTGCCGGGCGCGAAGCTTTCCTTCGGCAGGATCGGGCTGTCGGTGCGGCCGTCGTCGTTGGTCACGGTCTCGGCCAGCAGCGTGCGGCTCTCGCCCTCGAGACGGTAAAGCACGATGCGCACGCCTTGGGCGGGCAGGCCCCGCGCGGTGTCGAGAACGTGGGTGGTCAGGTAGCCCTCGGCCATTCCTCTTGCTCCTTCCGGTGACAATGCTGATAAAGGCGGCGCCCGCGAAGATCGGCGCCGCCCGTTCGGGTCGCGGCCGACTAGAGCCTGATTGTCGCGGGATGACAACGACCCAAGCCCAGGAGTGTCCGAATGCAGCGCTATCCCCGCAACATGATCGGCTATGGCGCCGACCGCCCCGATGCGAAATGGCCCGGCGGCGCGAAGATCGCGGTGCAGTTCGTGCTGAACTACGAGGAAGGCGGCGAGAACAACATCCTGCACGGCGATGCCGCGTCCGAGGGCTTCCTGTCGGACATTCCCGGCGCCGTCCCGTGGCAGGGGCAGCGGCACTGGAACATGGAGTCGATCTATGAATACGGCGCCCGTGCCGGCTTCTGGCGGCTGCACCGGCTCTTCACCGGCGCGGGTATCCCGCTGACGATCTACGGGGTCGCCACTGCGCTTGCCCGCAGCCCCGAGCAGGTCGAGGCGATGAAGGATGCCGGCTGGGAGATCGCCTCGCACGGGCTCAAGTGGGTCGAACACAAGGACATGCCCGAGGCGGAGGAACGCGCCGCCATCGACGAGGCGATCCGCCTGCACACCGAGGTCGTGGGCGAGCCGCCGCGCGGCTGGTACACCGGGCGCGGCTCGGACAGGACGGTGCACCTCTCTGCGGCCACCGGCCGGTTCGACTACATCTCGGACACCTACGACGACGATCTGCCCCACTGGATCGAGGTCGAGGGCCGCGACCAGCTCGTCATCCCCTACACGCTCGAGGCCAACGACATGCGGTTCTCGGTCAGCCCCGGCTGGATCGAGGGCGAGCAGTTCTTCACCTATCTCAAGGACAGCTTCGACGTGCTCTACGCCGAGGGCATGGCCGGCAAGCCCGCGATGATGTCGGTGGGCCTGCACAACCGCCTGATCGGGCGGCCGGGCAAGATCGCCGGGCTCAAGCGGTTTCTCGACTACATCGCCGGGTTCGCCGGTGTCTGGACGCCGCGTCGCATCGAGATCGCCGAGCACTGGGCGGCGACCCACCCGCCGGTAAAGCGTGTGCGCCCCTCGCAGATGGACCGCGAGACCTTCGTCGGCACCTTCGGCGGCATCGTGGAGCATTCGCCGTGGGTGGCCGAGCGCGCCTTCGAGCTCGAGCTCGGCCCGGCGCACGACCGTCCGGCGGGGCTTGCGAATGCGCTGGCGCGGGTGCTGCGCACCGCCTCGCGCGAGGAGCGGATGGGCGTGCTGACCGCACACCCGGACCTGGCCGGCAAGCTCGCGGCGGCGAAACGCCTGACCGACGAGAGCAGCGCCGAGCAGGCCAGTGCCGGGCTGGACGCGCTGACCGACGGGGAACGTGCCCGCTTTACGGAGCTCAACACCGCGTATACGGAGAAGCACGGATTCCCCTTCATCATTGCCGTGCGCGATCACGACAAGTCAGGTATCCTCGCCGCATTCGAGCGCCGTGTCGCCAACGACACCGAGACCGAGTTCGGCGAAGCCTGCCGTCAGGTCGAACGGATCGCGCGGCTGCGGCTGGAGAGCTTGCTTTGAAACACGACCCGATTCCCAACTATGCCTTCCCGCCCGGCGGCCTGCCGGGGCAGGACGGCGACCCCGAAGGCTCTGCCGTCTTCACCGAGGCCTATGCCGTCATCCCCGCGCAGGTGATGCGCGACATCGTCACCAGCTTCCTGCCGGAATGGACCGGCACGCGGCTGTGGATTCTCGCGCGGCCGATGTCGGGCTTTGCCGAGACCTTCGCGCAATACGCGGTGGAACTCGCGCCCGGTGGCGGCAGCAACGACCCGGAGCCCGACCACGACGCGCAGGCGGTGCTCTTCGTGGCGCATGGCACCGCGCGGCTGACCCTTGGCCGTGACAGCTACGAGCTGCGTCCGGGCAGCTACGCCTACATCCCGCCCAGCGCGGTCTGGACGCTGTGGAACACCGGCGACGTGCCCTGCGGCTTCCACTGGGTGCGCAAGCGCTGGCGGCCCGCCGCCGGCATGACCCCGCCCGAGGCCTTCGTCACCCACGAGGCCGAGGTGCCGCGCGTGGCGATGCCCGACTGCGACGGCGTCTGGTCGACCCAGCGCTTCGCCGATCCGCTTGACCTGCGCCATGACATGCACGTCAACATCGTGAGCATCGAGAGCGCAGGCCGCATTCCCTTTGCCGAGACGCATGTCATGGAGCACGGCCTCTACGTGCTGTCCGGCACGGCGCGTTACCTGCTGAACAAGGATTGGGTCGAGGTCGGACCGGGCGACTTCATGTGGCTGCGCGCCTTCTGCCCGCAGGCCTGCATCGCCACCGGCACCGAGACCTTCCGCTACCTGCTCTACAAGGACGTGAACCGGCACCCGGGCCTGGCGCTGCCATGAGCGCGCTGCGCGAGATTGCCGCGCAGCCGCTCACGTCGAGCGCCTTCGCCCCCTTCGGCGAGGTGCTCGAGATCGGCGGCGCGCCCGACAAGATCATCAACCAGGGTCTCTGCGGACGCTACCACGACCGCGCCGCGCTTGATTTCGGTCCCGGCGGGCGCGCCGGGATCAGCCTGTTCGACGCCGAGCCGCGCAGCCTGCCTTACCGGCTCGAAATGGTCGAGCGGCACCCCGAGGGCAGCCAGGCGTTCATCCCGATGCACCGGAATGCTTGGTTGGTAATCACTGCCGAGCCCGGAACAGGTCCCGGAGGGCCCCCGGGCGCCGTTCACGCTTTCGTGGCCGCCCCCGGACAGGCTATCAATTTCCACAGGGGAACGTGGCACGGGGTCCTGACGCCGCTTCACGCGCCCGGCGTTTTCGCGGTGGTCGACCGGATCGGCGAGAGCGCCAACCTCGAGGAACACTGGTTGGAGGAGCCGGTGCTCATAACCGGCCCCTGAGGGGCCGCTCCTCCCGCGAATGCCCGGAAAGAGGCAGCGGTGACAAAACGGACAGGGAGTTCAAGAACAATGACCCAAAAAGGCGCGCTGGGCACGCCCGCGCAACTGGCCGACCCCGACTTCATGCCGCCCCTCGCCAAGGCGGTGCCGCTGGGAATCCAGCACGTGCTGGCGATGTTCGTCTCGAACGTCACGCCGGCGATCATCGTTGCCGGGGCCGCGGGCTTCGGCTTCGGCTCGAACAGCCCGGATTTCCCCGAGCTGCTCTACCTCATCCAGATGTCGATGCTGTTCGCCGGCATCGCGACGCTGTTCCAGACCATCGGCGTCGGGCCGGTCGGCGCGCGGCTGCCCATCGTCCAGGGCACCTCCTTCGCCTTCATCCCGATCATGATCCCGCTCGTGGCGGGGCAGGGGGTCGCGGCGCTGGGCGCGCTGTTTGGCGGCATCGTCGTCGGCGGCATCTTCCACGCCTGCCTCGGCAGCGTGATCGGCAAGATCCGCTTCGCGCTGCCACCGCTGGTCACCGGCCTCGTGGTCACCATGATCGGTCTCGCGCTGGTCAAGGTCGGCATCGAGTACGCGGCGGGTGGCGTGCCCGCCAAGGCAAGCGGCGCCGAGAGCTACGGCGGCATCGCGAGCTGGTCGACGGCGCTGGTGGTGATCATCGTGACGCTCACCATCAAGTTCTTCACGCGCGGGCTGCTGTCGATCTCGGCGGTGCTTGTCGGCATCATCGTGGGCTACTTCTACGCGCTGGCCATCGGTGTGCTGTCCTTCGACAGCGTCGTCGCGAGCTGGCAGCGATCCGCGGCCTTCGCCCTGCCGGTGCCTTTCAAATACGGCTTCGACCTTTCGCTGGCGGCGATCGTGGGCTTTTGCCTGATGGCCTTCGTCTCGGCGGTCGAGACCGTGGGCGACGTCTCGGGCATCACCAAGGGCGGCGCGGGCCGCGAGGCCACCGACAAGGAAATCGCCGGCGCGACCTATGCCGACGGCATCGGCACCGCCATCGCGGGCCTGTTCGGCGGCTTCCCCAACACCTCGTTCAGCCAGAACGTCGGGCTCATCGCTATGACCGGCGTCATGAGCCGGCACGTCGTGACCATCGGCGCGGTTTTCCTGATCGTCTGCGGGCTCGTGCCCAAGGTCGGCGGCGTGATCCGCACGGTGCCCATCGAGGTGCTGGGCGGCGGTGTCATAGTGATGTTCGGCATGGTCGTGGCCTCGGGCATGTCGATGCTGGCCGACGTGGTCTGGGACAAGCGCAACATGGTGATCTTTGCCGTGTCGCTGTCGATCGGCCTCGGGCTTCAGCTCGAGGTGCTGAACGTGCCGCCGGGGGCGCCGAACGCGCTGCAGCACCTGCCGGACACGCTGCGCATCCTCGGGGCGTCGGGCATCCTGCCGGCGGCGCTGCTGGCCATCGTGCTCAACCTCGTGCTGCCGACGCCGCTCTCGGAGGATTCCACCGAAGAGATCACCGGCGGCATGGCGGGCCACAAGACGCCGGGTGAATAGGCCCCTTCACGGGACCATCCGCAACACCGACGCCCCCGCAGAGCTCTGCGGGGGCGTCGTTCGTTACGTGACACGCGCGGAGAGCCTCACTCTCTCCGCGCGCGTCTCGGCAGGACGCGGACGGGACAAGCCGCGCCTTGCCGGATCAGTTGCCCCAGCGGCGGTTGTCTTTCCATTCGCGCGGCCAGTGGGTCCGCTCGTGGGCGGGGCCGATGTCGTAGCCGGCGCGGCGCAGGCAGCTCGCGGCGAAGACCTTGCGGACCTTGCCGTTCGGGTAGCGCACCTTGAGCTGGCAGCGGGCCGGCAGCCTGTCGGTCTCCCAGCCGTTCTGCTTCAGGCAGCCCTTGCCCATCACCGGGCCCGTGTTGCCGCCGCGCACCTCGAGCAGGCATTCGCGGGGCAGCACGCGGCGGGCGCGTTTCTTGTGCGTTTGGCCGGCGGGTCCGATCACGCGCGGCAGGCGGTCGTCGCGGTCCTGCCAGCGGTCATGGGCATACCGTTTCTTGTCGTCGTCATCGTCGTCGTCGTCCGCACGGGCATTGCCGATGGCATTTCCGAGCATGTAGAGCACCGCGCCGGTGCCGAGCTGCTGGAGGGTCTTCTGCGTGTCGATCTGGTCGGCGCGGGCGGAGGACGCGGCGACGGTGGTCACCGCGAGGGCGGCGGCCAGCACCGCGGCGATGAAGGGTCTGGACATGGGGGGCTCTCCCTTGGGCTGTCTCGTGGTCCATCACGGCGCCACCCGTGGGGCGACGCCCTGAGCCGGACCTTTCCCGGCAATCGCGAAATCGGGCAATATCGGCTCGCTGTTATCGGATATCCGGCGGCACACCGCCGCTCTGCTATTGAATCGCGGCGGCGCTCCGCGCAGGTTCGCGGGCATGAAACGCATCCTCGTTCCCCTTCTTCTGGCGCTCTGCCTGCCCGTCGCGGCGCAGGCAGACTGCTACGTCGAATACAAGGCCAAGCAGGACGGCCCGCTGCGCCTGCATTACGGGATCGCCCGGCTGCCCGGGGGCGACTGCCCGCCCGGGGCCGAGGCGGCCGATCTCCTGCGCCCGCGTCTCGCGGGCGGGGGCTGGACCCTGCTGAACGTCGTGGGCCTCTCGACCGAGACGCCGGGTGACAAGAAGAAGGCGAACGCCGGTGACTTCTTCCTCCGTTACTGAGGCGCGCCGCGCCGGAACCCGGCTGGTGGGGGCGGGAATCGCCGCCATCGTCGCGCTGCTCGCCGCCGCCGGGGCGCTGCTCATGCTGACGTTGCCCGACGCAAACGCCTTCAACGCGCGCGTCGAGCGGCTGTTCATCGAGAACGACGACCTGACCGGGCAGGCCGAGGTGAAGCTGCTCGAGATCCTCGCCCAGTCGGGCACCGCCTTTTCCGACACGCTGGCGAGCTACCGCATGGTGATCTTCGTGCTGCTGGTCTTCGCCACCGCCCTGCTGGTGGCGGCGCTGGTGTTCCTTGTCATGCTGGTGGTGCTCAACCGGCGCATGGCGCAGATCGAGCGCTCGGGGATACAGGTCAGCTCGCTCATCATCGACCGCGAGGAGAACACGGTCTACCTCAACACCATGGGGTTCAAGCTGACGGCAGCGCTGATCGAGACGCTGGCGGTGCTGGCCGAGGCGCGGATGGACGACGAGATGCTGTCGGGCGCCGAGATCGAGTCGATGATCTCGGGGCGCGACGCCGCCGACTGCGAGGAAGCCGCCGGCGCCACACGCATAAAGCGGCTGCGCGACGGGCTCGGCAACCAGATGGTGAGCGCGCTCCTGGTCAAGAATATCGCCCGCCGCGGCTACGTTCTGGCCATCGACAAGGACGTTATCGAGGTGGTCTGAAGGCCCGCGCAGACCGGCGGCGCATTGCATCCTGGCGCGCAGGCAGTTGAAACCGGAGCGGAACGGGTGCAAACAGGCACTCGGATTTTCCCTGTTTCCCGGATACGATGTGCCCATGGCAAAGCTCTACCACGTGCCGCTCTCGCCGTTCTGCCGCAAGGTCCGGCTCAGTCTCGCCGAGAAGAAGATCGAGTGTGAACTGGTCGAGGAACGCTACTGGGAGAAGGACACCGACTTCCTGCGACGCAATCCGGCGGCCAAGGTCCCGGTTCTCCGCATGGACGGCAAGACCATGGCCGAAAGCGCCGCGATCTGCGAATGGCTCGAGGAGAAATACCCCGAGCCGGCGTTGATGCCGCGCTCGGCCGATGCCCGCTTCGAGGTGCGCCGGCTGGTCGGCTGGTTCGACGACAAGTTCCACAACGAGGTGACGTCGAAGCTGCTCTACGAGCGGGTGAACAAGAAGATCATGAAGCAGGGCTTCCCGGACAGCAGCAACGTCAAGGCCGGAGCCAAGGCGATCAAGTACCACCTCGACTACATGGCCTGGCTGCTCGACCACCGCCGCTGGCTCGCCGGCGACGTGATGACGCTGGCCGATTTCGCCGCGGCCGCGCATCTTTCGGCGCTCGACTACATCTCGGACGTGGACTGGAACCGGCAGGCGTCGGTCAAGGACTGGTATGCCAAGATCAAGTCGCGCCCGGCGTTCCGCAACATCCTCGCGGACCAGATCCCCGGCTTCCCGCCCCCGCCGCATTATGCCGACCTCGACTTCTGATCCCGCAGGTCGCGTCGGGGGCGCTGCCCCCGTCGCGCTGCGCGCGACTCCCCCGGGATATTTCCGGCCAGAAGAAGGCGCGCGCGCGTGTCGCTGAAAGCGAGACTGGTCGCCGAGGCGGAGGCCGTGGGGTTCTCGGCCTGCCGGGTGTGCCGTCCCGGCGACACGCCGCAGGTGGCGGCGCGGCTGGCGCAGTTCCTGGAGGCGGGCCGGCACGGGCAGATGGGCTGGATGGCGGAGCGCACCGCCTGGCGCGGCGATCCCACGGCGCTCTGGCCCGAGGCGCGCTCGGTCATCATGCTGGCCGAGAACTACGGCCCCGACCACGATCCGCTGGCGGTGCTTGAGCAGCACGACAGGGCGGCGATCTCGGTCTACGCGCAGAACCGCGATTACCACGACGTGGTGAAGAAGAAGCTGAAGCGGCTGGGGCGCTGGCTCATCGCCGAGGCGGAGCGCGACGGTCCCGCGCCGGAGATCAAGGTCTTCGTCGACACCGCGCCGGTGATGGAGAAGCCGCTGGGCGAGGCGGCGGGGCTGGGCTGGCAGGGCAAGCACACCAACCTGGTGAGCCGGTCGCTCGGGTCGTGGTTCTTTCTCGGGGCCATTTTCACGACGCTGCCGCTTGCGCCGGACGAAGCGGAGCGCGATCACTGCGGGTCGTGTCGGGCCTGTCTCGACGTCTGCCCCACGAACGCCTTCCCGGCGCCCTACCAGCTCGATGCGCGGCGGTGCATTTCCTACCTGACCATCGAGCACAAGGGGCCGGTGGACGAGGCGCTGCGGCCGGGGCTCGGCAATCGCATCTACGGCTGCGACGACTGCCTCGCGGTCTGCCCCTGGAACAAGTTCGCCCGCGCCTCGCGGGAGGTGAAATACCACGCCCGTCCCGACCTGCTTGGCCCGCCGCTGGCAGAGTTGGCGGCGCTCGACGACGCGGGCTTCCGGGCGCGGTTCTCGGGCTCGCCGATCAAGCGGATCGGCCGGGACCGCTTCGTGCGCAACGTCTGCTATGCCATCGGGAACTCGGGGGACGCGCGGCTGCGGCCCGCCGTTCAGGCGCTGTGCGAGGATGTCGACGACGCGGTGCGCGATGCGGCCCGCTGGGCGGCGGCGCGGCTGCCCGCCTGAGGTGACGCCGGATGTGAAAAGGGCGCCGGCCGGAGGGCAGGCCGACGCCCCGAGGCCGTGCCTTGGGTATGAGAGAAGCCTCTGCTCCACACATGGGAGCTTCCGCCGGCGATGCGAAGAGACCTCACGGAATGGGGAAGTGCCCGTGCGATCCCTTGCCGTTTCACGAGGAGGCACCGACGGCCGCCTGCCCGCACGACATCGCGGCCCGGTCCCGAGGGAGAAGGACCGGACCGCGAAACCTCGTCTCCGATCAGGCGCGGTCGTCGATCAGGATGGTGACCGAGCCTTCGGCGGTCTGGTACACGCCGAGCACGTCGTCGGAGGTGTAACCTTCCTCTTCGAGGGCGCTGCTCAGGGTCTCGCTGCCGTCGATGCGGGTCTGCAGCATGTCGAGCTGGGTCTGCGCCTTGGCGAGCGCGTTGTCGATCGACGCGCTGTTCTCGGCGCCTTCGCCCTCGAGATCGCCGAGCGTCTTGGTGGTGACCTCGGCATCTTCGGAAATGTCGCCCATCGGCATCGCGATGCCATCGCCGTTCAGGTCGGCCATGAATTCGCCCATGGTTTCGGGGGCTTCACCGGTTTCCGTCTCCATGGCGGTTTCGGCTTCCATGCCGCTGCCGCTTTGCATGGTCGTTTCGCTTTCCATGGTGGTGCCGGAGCCCATGGTGCTGTCGGACTTCTCCATGGTGGTGCCGGTCTCGACCTGGCTTTCCGACTGCGCCATGGGATCGGCGGTCATCGAGGTGCTGTCATCCGCGCTCTGCGCGAGAACCGCGCCCGAGGAAACGGTGGCGGCGAGAAGGGCGGCAAGGCCAAGCTTGGTCGAACGGATGGTCATCGGGGTTCCTCCTTTGGGTCCGTTTGAGCCGACGCATCGTCGCGTCGATCAGTGAGGTAATGACCGGGAGGCGGGTTCGGATCCCCCGATCCGGCGGCAGACCGGAAAGCGGCGGTGCGCCGCCGGAACGCCGCGTCCGGACCGGGCGCTTCTCCGCCGGTTCCCGGCGCCCTGTGCGCGCTGGCGGGAAATCGCGCGGGCCGACCTGCGGTCACGGCGGGGGCAGGCCGACCAGAGACCCTTTGCATTGATACAGGGAACACCCATCTTATGCAGCAGAACGCGATGGAGGACCCTAATGGCGACTTACGACCGCAACCCCGACGTGATCGCGGCGCTCGATCCCGAGCAGTATCGGGTCACGCAGGAAAACGGCACCGAGCGACCGGGCTCGGGCGCCTATCTCGACAACAAGGCAGCGGGCATCTACGTCGACGTGGTGTCGGGCGAGCCGCTGTTCGCCTCGTCGGACAAGTATGAAAGCGGCTGCGGCTGGCCGAGCTTCGTCAAGCCGCTCGAGCCGGCCCATGTGCAGGAGCTGCGCGACACCACCCACGGGATGATCCGCACCGAGGTGCGTTCGACCCACGGAGATTCGCATCTCGGGCACGTCTTTCCGGACGGCCCGCCCGACCGGGGCGGGCTGCGATACTGCATCAACTCGGCGTCGCTGCGCTTCATTCCCCGCGAGGACATGGAGGCGGAGGGCTACGGCGCCTATCTCGACCAGGTGGAGGACGTGGCATGACCGAACGCGCCGTACTCGCAGGGGGCTGCTTCTGGGGAATGCAGGACCTGATCCGCAAGCTGCCCGGCGTGGAGAAGACCCGCGTCGGCTATACCGGGGGCGACGTGCCGAACGCTACCTATCGCAATCATGGCACCCATGCCGAGGGCATCGAGATCCTCTTCGATCCGGAAAAGATCAGCTACCGGCAGATCCTCGAGGTCTTCTTCCAGATCCATGATCCGACCACGCTGAACCGGCAGGGCAACGATGTCGGTCTGAGCTACCGGTCGGCGATCTACTACGTCGACGACGCGCAGAAGCAGGTGGCCGAGGACACGATCGCCGACGTCAACGCCAGCGGCCTGTGGCCGGGCAAGGTGGTGACCGAGGTCGAGCCGGTTGGCGACTTCTGGGAGGCCGAACCCGAGCACCAGGATTACCTCGTCCGGTATCCCGGGGGCTACACCTGCCACTGGCCGCGGCCCGGATGGGTGCTGCCGCGGCGCGACGCCGCCGAGTGAACCCGAAGGCATGCAAAGGAACATGACAAGCGCCGGCCCCGAGGGGGCCGGCGTTTTTCGTTCCGCATCAGCCGGCGCGGCGGGTCTCGGTCAAGTCGCGCTCGCGCCGCTCGTATTCGCGGCGTTCGAGCTCGTCCCGGTCCAGCACGCGGATCCGGCTGCGGCCGAGATCGACGACGCCGCTATCCTGAAGGAGGTTGAGCATCCGGTTCACCTTTTGCCGCGAGCATCCCAACAGGGTTGCAAGCTGTGTCTGGCTCATGCGGATGAGGGGATCCTGCGGCGTGCTGAACTGGCGAAGGTAGCTGCAGAGCCGTTCCTCGATGCTCTGGAAGCGTTCGAGCACCCGGTAGTGATTGTCGCGTCTGAGACGCTCCAGCAGGATCCTTGCAAGGTTCCGAAGCACGACCGGCGACTGGGCGAGCTCCACGAGATGCGATGTGGGACAATAGAGGAGCGTGGTATCCGGCAGGGTGGTGCAGGTGGCGGCGCACGGGGCTGCAGCCAGTGCTTCGGTGTCGCCGAGCACCTCGCCGGTCATGGCGACATGGATGACGCTCATGTGACCGTCCGGCCCGAGGTAGGTGACCGCGACCCGGCCCCGCGCGATGATGAACAGGCCCGAGGTATGCTCGCTCTGGGTTAGGATCGTCGTCTGTTCGCTGCAGTAGCGCAGCTTGCAGCGGTCGAGGAAGTCGGAGCGCACTTGCAGAGGCAGCCCGTCGAGCAGTGCGATGTCGAGAAGTTCGGGATAGGCGCAGCTCGCTTTCATGAGGACCGGCGTCCTTTGCGCCGGGGGCACGCGTCTGCGCAACGATGAAAACGGTGCGAGCGATTCCCGAGCAGCCGAAAGACGACTTCCAGCACAGCAGTTCCCCCATCTGAAAATCATTTCGAGGCCCGAAAAATCGATGGACCCGCCGGACATCTTACAATCGTGATCTGTAGGGGGGAATGGGGATTCTGGGCAAAACGATATACTGCGCTGATCGGGCGCAGCCGATCAGAACATGGGGCGCCCGAGCGCCAACGGGCGCATCCGGCTGTCACCCGAGGCGACAGCCGGATGAACTCATTTCCACTAGGCACTCGTTAAAGAAAGCCTGCCTTGGGCACCACGGACCGTCCGTAGGAACATTTGGTTGGCTTCGACATGTATGGATATGTCGGTTTCGCGCGGCGCTGTGTCGCCCCGGTGACGCTGGGGAAAGATTCCGGGGCGTCGTGTCCTTGAACCGGGTCGGCAGCCGGTCGCGAGGCCTACGTGCGCTTTTTCTTTGTCGCGGGAAGGGCGGGTGGTAGGCTCGGGCACGTCTTCATTCATTTCAGCAGAGACATTGCCATGATTTCAGGTTTCCCAGGCGTTTTCCGGGTCCTTTCGGTTTTAGGATTCCCTTTCGTGCTGGCGGCGCCCGCCGCCGCCCTTGCTCCCTCGTTCGACTGCAGCAAGGCGCGATCCTCGGCCGAGGAAGCGGTCTGCGCTTCCGATGCGCTCGCCGAGATGGACCTGGAACTGGCGCGGCTCTACCACGCCGCGGTGAATGGGCCGAACATGGACGCCGAGCGGCTGAAGACCCTGAAGGCCACGCAGCGCGGCTGGATCAAGGGGCGCGACGACTGCTGGAAATCCGACATGGGCGTCGAGACCTGCACCGCGAACGAATACGCCTTTCGCATCTATGACCTGCGCCAGGGCTATGCCGACGCCCGCGCGGAAGACGGCGCCTCGCTGGGGCCGTTCCCCTATGTCTGCGAGGGTCTCGACGTGCCGCTTTCGGCGGCCTTCGTGAACACCGCCGCGCCGATGGTGGCGCTGCGCTGGGGCGACAACATCGCCGTGCTGCCGCAGGTCGAAGCGGGCTCGGGCGCGAAATATGCCTCGGACGCGTGGTTCTACGGCCCGCTGATGTTCTGGTCCAAGGGTGGCGAGGCGCGCTTTGCAGTCGCCGACGGGGCAGAGATGGCCTGCGTGCAGGATGACATGGGTTAGAAAAGGGGGCAGACATGACCTTCGCAGGCGCCGTGAAGAACGGCTTTCGAACCTACGCGACCTTCTCGGGGCGCGCGTCCCGTTCCGAATACTGGTGGTGGATCCTCTTCGTGGTGGCGGGCTCGGTCGTGCTGTCGCTCGTCGACCTCGCCCTGTTCGGCAGCGACCCTCGGACCGGGCAGGCCAACCAGGTGCTCTCGGGGCTGTTCCAGCTGGGCGTGCTGCTGCCGACGCTCGGCCTTGGCTGGCGGCGGCTGCACGATAGCGGCCGCCCGGGCTGGTACCTGCTGCTGCCCTTTCTCGTGACGGTGGGGCTCATGTTCGTGACCCTCGGCGGCATGATCTTCGCCACCGGTATCGGAGCAGGCATGGGCCAAGGCGCGGGGCAGGCGATGGATCCGGGCGCGGGCATGATCGCCGGCGGCATCGGCATGATCGTCATCTGGCTGGTGCAGCTTGTCCTGCTCGTGCTGATGATCTGGTGGCTCACGCGGCCGTCGGACCCGGGCGAAAACACCTTTGGGCCGCCGCGCGCATGAGCGCCGGCTTCTGGGATGCCATCGCCGAGCGCTACGCCGCCCGGCCGATCGGCGACGAGGCTGCCTATGAGGCGACGCTCGCGCGGGTGCGGCACTGGCTCAGCCCCGAGATGCGGGTCGTGGAGCTCGGCTGCGGCACCGGCACGACGGCGGGCAAGCTCGCGCCCTCGGTGCGCGAGATCATTGCGACGGATTACGCCGACGGCATGATCCGCATCGCCGAGACCCGCTGCACCGCCAATAACCTGCGCTTCCGCTGTGCCGGCATCGAAGAGGCGCTCGCGGGCGGGCCGCATGATGCCGTGCTCGCCTTCAACCTTCTGCACCTGCTCGAGGACATGGAGGGCTGCCTTGCCCATGTGCATGCGGCGCTGGCGCCCGATGGGCTCTTCATCTCCAAGACACCATGCGTCGGTGCGCGGTGGTATCTGCGGCCCGTCGTCTGGCTCCTGCAACGACTGGGCAAGGCGCCGTCCTTCCGTTTCCTGAAGCCCGAGGCGGTCGAGGTGGCGATCCGCGACGCGGGTTTCGAGATCCTCGAGACCGGGGACTACCCGCCGAAGCTGCCCAGCCGCTTCCTCGTCGCGCGCAGGCTCTGACGCGACGTTTGCAGAGACAGCGCACCGCCGCTTTGACAGTCTCCGCGCGAGGAGGACCGCCCGTGACACGCTATCCGCATCTGCTGAGCCCGCTCGATCTTGGTTTCACCACGCTGAAGAACCGCGTGCTGATGGGGTCCATGCATACCAATCTCGAGGAGCGCGGCGACTGGTCCCGCGTCGCAGCCTTCTACGAGGCGCGGGCGCGCGGCGGCGCCGGGCTCATCGTGACGGGCGGGATGGCGCCCAACGCCGAGGGCGGGGTGTTTCCCGGAGCCGCGGGGCTCTTCACCGCCGAGGACATCGCGAACAACCGGCTGGTGACCGACCGGGTGCATGACGCGGGCGGCAAGATCGCCATGCAGATCCTGCACGCGGGGCGCTATGCCTACGGTCCCGAATGCGTCGCGCCCTCGGCCATCAAGTCGCCGATCTCGCCGTTCAAGCCGACCGAGCTGGACGAGGCGGGCATAGAGAAGCAGATCGCCGACATCGCCACCGCCGCCGCCCGTGCCCGCGAGGCCGGCTACGACGGTGTCGAGGTGATGGGCTCCGAGGGATATTTCCTCAACCAGTTCCTCGTGACCCACACCAACCGGCGCGAGGACCGCTGGGGCGGCTCCTACGAGAACCGGATGCGCCTGCCGGTCGAGGTCATGCGCCGCGTCCGGGCCGCTGTGGGCGAGGATTTCCTCGTGATCTTCCGGCTGTCGATGATCGACCTCGTGCCCGACGGCTCGACCCACGAGGAGGTCGTGCAACTGGCGCAGGCCATCGAGGGCGCGGGGGCGAACATCCTCAACACCGGCATCGGCTGGCACGAGGCGCGGGTGCCGACCATTGCCACCTCGGTGCCGCGCGCTGGCTGGGCCTGGGTGACGCAGAAGCTGATGGGGAAGGTCGGCATCCCGGTCATCACCTCGAACCGCATCAACACGCCCGAGGTGGCCGAACACCTGCTGTCCGAGGGCTGCGCCGACATGGTGAGCCTCGCGCGGCCGTTCCTCGCCGATCCCGATTTCGTCGCCAAGGCCGAGGCGGGGCGGGCCGAGCTGATCGCGCCTTGCATTGCCTGCAACCAGGCCTGTCTCGACCATACTTTCGGCGGCAAGGTGTCCTCGTGCCTCGTCAATCCGCGTGCCGGCTACGAGACCGAGCTCGAGATCGCCCCGGCCGAGGCTCCCCGCCGCATCGCGGTAGTGGGGGCCGGGCCGGCGGGGATGTCCTGCGCGATCACCGCGGCGCAGCGCGGGCATGACGTGACGCTCTTCGAGCAGGCGGCGGCGATCGGCGGACAGCTCAACATGGCGCGCCGGGTGCCGGGCAAGGAGGAATTCGACGGGCTCGTCGACTGGTTCGGCGCGATGCTGGCCGAGACCGGCGTGACCGTCCGGCTGAACACCCGCGCCGATGCAGGGGCGCTGGCGGGCTTCGACGCGGTGGTGGTCGCGACCGGCGTGCTGCCGCGCGATCCCGGCATCCCGGGACAGGACCATCCGTCGGTGCTGAGTTACGTCGACGTGCTGCGCGACAGCGCGCCGGTAGGCCGCAAGGTCGCCGTGATCGGAGCCGGCGGCATCGGCTTTGACGTGTCCGAGTTCCTCGTCACCGGCAAGAGCCCGACCATGCATCCGCCGGAATGGCTGCGCGAATGGGGCGTCGCAGACCCCGAGGACGCCCGCTCGGGGCTCGCGCCGGAGGGGCCGCGCCCGGCACCACCAGAGCGCGAGGTGGTGCTGCTCCAGCGCAAGGCCGAGAAACCGGGCCGGCGACTCGGCAAGACGACCGGCTGGATCCACCGTGCGGCGCTGATGATGAAGGGCGTGCAGATGACCTCCGGCGTCACCTACGAGCGCATCGACGACGCGGGGCTGCACATCTCCCGTGGTGACACCCGCGAGGTCATCGCCTGCGATACGGTTGTGCTCTGTGCCGGACAGGAGAGCTTGCGCGAGTTGGCCGACATGCCAGGACAGACCGAGGTGCATGTAATCGGGGGCGCCGATGTGGCTGCCGAGCTCGACGCGAAGCGCGCGATCGATCAGGGGGTGCGGCTGGCGGCCACGCTTTGAGGGCGCCGCTGCGGAGGGAGTGGCTCGCGCAGCCGTGATCCCGCGCGCTCCGGTCGATGGAACACACCCCCCGGTGTCGGCGTTCTCCCTTCAAACGCCATATCGGAAGGAGGCACTCATGCCCAAGATTACCGACGCAAAGATCCTCGTTATCGCAACCCACGGCTTCGAGCAGTCCGAGCTCGAGTTTCCGCGCGACCAGCTGCGCGTGAAGGGCGCCGAAGTTCATGTCGCCTCGCTCGACGGCAAGGCGATCAAGGGCTGGGAAGGTACCGACTGGGGTCGCGAGGTCGAGGCCGACCTGAAGATCGAAGACGCCGACCCCACGCGGTATGACGCGATCGTCATTCCCGGCGGCCAGATCAACCCCGATCTGCTGCGTGTCGAGGACAGCGTCATCGCGCTCGTCCGCGCCTTCGCCAAGGAAGGCAAGATCATCGCTGCCGTGTGTCATGGCCCATGGGTCCTGATCGAGGCAGACATCGTGTCCGGTCGCGAGATGACCGCCTATCCGTCGATCCGCACCGACCTCAAGAACGCCGGTGCCCGCGTGATGGACGAGCCGGTGGTTGCAGACAGCGGCATCGTCACCAGCCGCAACCCGAACGATCTGAAGGACTTCGTGGCCAAGATCGTGGAAGAGGTCGAGGAAGGCCGCCACAACCAGAAAGCCGCCTGACCGCCGTTTCCCGTGAAACCTTCGAAAGCCGCGTCCCCTCGGGGGCGCGGTTTTTTCGTGCCCGCCGGAGTGGGTGGGCAGGGTTTCCCGAGCCAACACAGTCCCCGGCAATATCCAGATATTGTCTCTGCCGGGTCCAAGTTGTGCCCGATTTCGCCGCGATACCGTTTCCCTGAAGAAGCACGTAACGAGGAGACGGACATGGATCGCCTGACCGAAATGGAGGCCTTCGCCACCGTCGTGGACCAGGGCGGTTTCACCGACGCGGCAAAGAAGATGGGCATCTCGAAATCGGCCGTGTCCAAGCACGTCTCGTCGCTCGAGGCGCGACTTGGGGCGCGCCTGCTGAACCGCACGACCCGCCGAGTCTCGCCCACCGAGATCGGGCTTGCCTACTACGACCGCGCCCGTCGCGTGCTCAACGACGCCGGCGAGGCCGATGCGCTGGTGACCTCGATGCAGTCGGCGCCCTCGGGGCTGCTGCGGATCTCGGTCGCCACCGACTTCGGGGTCAACCATCTGAGCCCGGTGCTGGGCGAGTTCCTCGCCGAGTTTCCCGACATCACCGTGAACATGGTGCTCAACAACCGCTTCGTGGAACTGATTTCCGAAGGCTTCGACATGGCCATCCGTATCGGAGAACTCGAGGACAGCACCCTGCGCGCCCGAAAGCTCACCGAGACCACCAAGCGGATGATCGCGTCGCCGTCCTACTTCCAGAAGTTCGGGCGGCCTTCACGGATCGACGACCTGAACGAGCACAAGCTGCTGCACTATTCGAACCAGTCCAGCGGCAACGTCTGGAAGGTCACCGCGCCCTCGGGTGAAAAGCGCCAGATCCGTACCGCCGGCTGGCTTTCGGTCAACGATGGCCAGTCGCTGCTGAACGCCTGCATCGCCGGGCTCGGCATCGCCTACCTGCCGTCCTACCTCTACGCCGATGCGATGAAGCAGGGGCTGGTCGAGGACGCGATCCCGGATCTGCCGGTCGAGACACAGGGCATCTACGCCGTCTACCCGCCGGGCCGCTTCACCCAGCCGAAGGTGCGCGCCTTCATCGACTTCCTTGCCCATGCGTTCGCCGACAAGGGCCCGCAGGACTGGTAACACCGTTTCCCCAAGTCTCGAAAGGCACGAGGCCGCCTGCGCTCCGGATGCAACCGGGGCGCTTCTTTTTCCGTCTCCGGCGTCGGGCCTCTGGAATGCGGCGGCCGCATTCCCTAGATGCCATGCGACCCCGAACGGAGAACATGCCCACATGCGCGCGCGCCTTGCTGCCGTCCTCGACCGACCGCTGACCCGCTACACCATCATGGGTGTGATCCTGTTCAACGCGGTGATCCTCGGGCTCGAGACCTCCGACAGCATCATGGCCCGCTTCGGCTGGCTGATCGTGGCGCTCGACATGGCCTGTCTCGCGGTCTTCGTGGCCGAGCTCGGGGCCAAGCTGGTGGCCCACGGGGCCCGCTTCTTCCGCTCCGGCTGGAACATCTTCGACTTTCTCGTCGTGGGGATCGCGCTGGTGCCGGCCGGGCAGGGGTTGGCGGTGCTGCGGGCGCTGCGGATCCTGCGTCTGATGCGGGTCGTTTCGGTCGCCCCGACGCTGCGTCGCGTGGTCGAGGGCTTCGTATCGGCGCTGCCGGGCATGGGGTCGGTCTTCCTGCTGATGGGCGTGATCTTCTACATCTCGTCGGTGATCGCGACCAAGCTCTTCTCCGACAGCTTCCCCGAGTGGTTCGGCACGCTCGGCGCCTCGGCCTATTCGCTGTTCCAGATCATGACGCTCGAGTCGTGGTCGATGGGCATCGTCCGGCCGGTGATGGAGGTCCACGCGCAGGCATGGCTGTTCTTCGTGCCCTTCATCCTCATCACCACCTTCGCGGTGGTGAACCTCGTGGTCGGCCTGATCGTGAACTCGATGCAGGAGGCGCACGCCGAGGAATCCAATGCCGCGACCGAGGATTACCGCGACGAGGTGATCCGCCGTCTCGCTGCCATCGAGGCGCGGCTCGACGAACGCCGCTGAGCCCCACGCGCCGCGACAAGGGCCCGCCGGGGGCGTTGCCCTCGGGCGGTGGGGCGGCTAGACCCGTGCCCCATGCGGATCATCGAGAACATCATAAGCGACCGCGGCTCGAAATACGCCGTCTCGGGCGCGCCGTGCAGCTCGGAGGACGAGGCCAAGCGGCTCGTCAAGGAGCTCTGCCGGAAGAAGAAATACGCCAAGGCGACCCACAACACCTGGGGGCTGCTGACCGAGGCCGGGCCGGTCAAGAACGATGACGGCGAAAGCGGCGCCGGCATGGTGATCCTGCGGATGCTGGAACGCGAGGGCGTGCAGGATCATCTCGTGGTGGTCACCCGCTGGTTCGGTGGCAAGCACCTTGGCGGCGACCGGTTCCGCCACGTGCAGGAGGCCGTGCGGATCTACCTCGAAGACCTGAGAGGCTGACCGCCTCCGCCCCGAGCGGTCGCCGTCGGATGGGTTTGCAACCCACTGCGCGGTCCCGCTTTACTCCACTGGCAGCAGCATCGCCTCGACCCGCCGGTTCGCCTCGCGTCCCGCGTCGGTCAGGTTGCTCGCGACAGGCGCGAGATACCCCACCCCGTCCGACGAGATGCGCGCGCCGGGCACGCCCTTGTCGCGCAGGTAGGCCGCGGCCGCCTGTGCCCGCTCGCGCGAGAGCGCGGTATTGGCCTCGAGCGAACCCACCGCGTCGGTGTGCCCCACCAGCACGACCCGGCGCGACGGCGTCTCGGCAAGGTAGGCCGCCAGCGTGTCGAGCGAGGCAATGGTCTCCTCGCCGAGCGTGGCGGCGCCGCTGCCAAACGTCACGTCGTCGAGGATGACGTGGCCGCGAGCGTCCAGCTCGGCGATCAGGTCCCCGTCCGCCGTCACCGGCGCGCCACCTGTGCCGACCTCGGGCGCGGTCGTTTCCTCCCCACCCGCGCGGATGAGCTGGACGTAGCCCGCGGCGTTCGACCGGCTGACCAGCAGGCTCAGCCAGTTGCCGTCGGGGCCGCGCGCGCTCAGGAAGCGAAAGGCGGTCAGGTCGACATACATGGCGGGCGCCGGAAGCACCTCGGTGTCGAAGCGGAAGTCGAAGCCGCCACAGCCCGCGGCGCTGCACTGGAAGACGATTTCATAGTCCGTTGCCTCGATCTGGTCGCGGAGCGGTGAGAGGATCTGCAGCGTGGTGAGGTCCGTGGCCTCGATGCGCCAGGACTGCCTGCGGATCGCGCCCTCGACGCGGTTGACCGGGATGCCGGCGTCTTCCGACCATGGTCCGGTGGGCACCGCGTAGCTGCCCGGATCGGTGGTCCGCTCGGTCATCAGCCGCGCGCCCGCCGGCAGCTCCAGCTCGAGCGCAGCGGCCATCCCCGGCGCGACCATCGCCGCCAGCAGAAGGAGGCCGGCCTTAGCGTGCCTGGGCGTGGTAGGCGTCATTCGGCCGCATGTCCGTGGCGCTCGCCACGCGGTTGGTCATGTTGAAGAACCCCGCCACGTTGGCGATGTCCCAGATGTCGCGCTCAGAGAAGCCGGCGTCGCGCAGCGCCTCGCGGTCGTATTCGGCGATCTCGGCGCTGGCCTTCGTCATCTTCTCGGCAAAGCTCAGCATGGCGCGCTGGCGGTAGGGCAGGTCGGCCACCCGCCAGTTCATCACCAGCATCTCGCCCAGCTTGGGGTCGCCCGAGAGCTGACGCACCGCCGCGCCGTGGGCGGTCAGGCAGTAGAAGCACTTGTTGACCGAGGACACCACCACCGCGATCATCTCGCGCTCGAGCTTCGACAGCCCCGAGTCCGCCAGCATCAGCTCGTTGTACATCGCGGTGAAGGCGTTGAGCTTGTCGATATCGAAGGCATGGGCCTTGAGCACGTTGGGCACCATGCCCAGCTTCTCGTCGCAGATGTCGAAGTATTTCCGCGTCTCCGGCGGAAGCGGGTCCACCATGGGCAGGTCGAGCGCGGTGGGCTGGTCCTTGGTCATGTCATGCCTCGGGGTTGATGCGATAGTGATACTGTCCCACGACCTCGAAGCCGAGGGAAGCATAGAGACCGTTCGCCGCTGCGTTGTCGGTCAGGCAGAGCACCGCGAGCCATTCGGCGCCATGCTCGCCGGCCCATGCGGCGGCGCGGCGCATCATCCACTTGCCCAGCCCCTTGCCCCGCTGCGGGGCGCGGATTTCCAGCGCGTGCACCATGGCGATGCCGTCGTGGATGGCGCAGAACCCGGCGCCGGCAGGGCGGTCGTCGATGCGGCCCAGCAGCCCGGCCTTCGGGCCCTTGACCCGTTCCATCACGCGCTGGCGCGCGGCGCCGATGCCGGCCTCCTCCCAGATCTCGCGGGTGACCGCGAGCGGCTCCCAGAGCGCAAAGGTCGTGACCCGCGGGATCTCGACGTCGGTGAGCGCCGCGACCGGCGTGCACCAGAGTGTCACCGGGTCGATCAGCCTGTAGCCGCGCGCGTCGAGCGCGGCGTCGAGGGCGTCTTCGCCGACGCGGATCATGAACAGCGGCGTCTGGTCGAGCATCCGCATCGCCTTTTCGGCGGCGGCAAGGTCGTCCGTGGTCCAGTCGCCATCGGCGCTGGCGCAGGACACGCGCTTGCCGCCGCCACCGCCTTCGCGCAGCGTCCACGGGCCGGTGTGCACCAGGCGCGCCGCGGGCCAGGTGCCGTCGATGGCGGCGTAGAGGCGCGGCAGCCCGGGTATCATCCCGGGAACAGGTCGTTGAGCCGGCTCATGGCCGCATCGATCCGGGCGCCGTCCTGGCCGCGGATCACGATGTTCGCGCCGTAGGCCCCGTCCTGCTGGTAGGGGTAGGAGCCGATCGACAGGTCGGGGAAGTCGGCGGCGAGCGCCGAGAGCGGCCCGGCGATCTCGCCCTCGCCGCGCTCGATGCGCAGGGTCTGCGACAAGAGCGGCGCGCCGCCGGTGAGCGTCGGCAGCACGCTCGCGACCATCGCCTCGAAGACCGAGGGCACGCCCGCCATGACGTAAACGTTCTCGAGCACGAAGCCCGGCGCGATGGACACCGGGTTGTCGATCAGCGCGGCGCCGTCGGGAATGCGCGCCATACGTTGCCGCGCCGCGTTGAACTCGGAACCGCGCCGGTCGTAATGGGCGTGCAGCAGCTGGTAGGCGTCCTCGCGGATGTCGATGTGCACGCCGAAGGCCGCGGCCACGCAGTCGGCGGTGATGTCGTCATGGGTGGGCCCGATGCCGCCCGAGGTGAACACATGGGTGTAGGCCGCGCTCAGCGCCTGCACCGCCGAGACGATCGCCTCGCGCTCGTCCGAGACCACGCGCACCTCCTTGAGGTCGACGCCGGTCTTGGTCAGCTCGCGGGCGAGGTGGTTCATGTTCGAATCGCGGGTGCGGCCCGAGAGGATCTCGTCACCGATCACGATCATGGCGGCGGTGGGGTTGGTCATCGGGCTCTCCTTGGCGCTGCACTGGCAATGGTATAGGGCGGCGGTCATGCGCTTTCAAACCCCCTTGATCCCGGCCACGCTGCTGCGTCGCTACAAACGCTTTCTCGCCGACGCGCGGCTCGACGACGGACGCGAGATCACCGCGCATGTGGCCAACCCCGGCAGCATGATGGGCCTGAAGGACGAGGGGCTGAGAATCTGGCTCGAGCCCAACGATGACCCGAAGCGCAAGCTCAAGTATGCCTGGCGGCTGGTCGAGCACGAGACCGGCGCCTTCACCGGCGTCGACACCGGCGTGCCGAACCGGATGCTGCGCGCGGCGCTACAAGACCGCCGGGTGCCGGGCCTCGAGGGCTACACGCGCGTGCGCCCCGAGGTGAAATACGGTGAGAACAGCCGCATCGACTTCCTGCTATCCGGCGAGGGCCGGCCCGATGCCCCCGATGCCTATGTCGAGGTGAAATCCGTGACCCTGTCGCGCACCCCCGGCCTTGCGGAGTTTCCCGACAGCGTCACCGCGCGCGGCGCGAAGCATCTTGCCGAGCTGGCCGCGATGGCGCGGGCCGGGCATCGCGCGGTGATCCTCTACCTCGTGCAGCGTACCGATTGCAGCGCGGTCACGCTCGCCGCCGACATCGACCCGACCTATGCCGCGGGCTTCGCCGAGGCCACAGCGCAGGGCGTCGAGGTGCTCGCCTTCGACTGTGCAATCGACCCCGGCGGCGTGTCTCTGAAAGGGCCGCTGCCCTTCCACGCGCCCTGAGCTTCTTCTGGCCGGAAAATATCCCGGGGGAGTCTCCCGGAACGGGAGACGGGGGCAGCGCCCCCATCCCTGCCGCCGCTCACTGCGCGGCGATGGCGGTGTCCTCGTTCTTCTCGATGTGCAGCGTACGGGTGGGGAAGGGGATCGGCACGCCCTCGGCGTCGAGCGCCTCCTTGACCCGGCGCTTCATGTCCGCCTGGTACTGGAAGAACACCGCCGCATCGACCCAGACCCGGACGAGGAAGTCGACGGAACTGTCGTTGAGGTTGTTGACCTGGATGAACGGCTCGGGTTCCCGCTTCGAGCGCTCGTCGGCCAGGATCGTGTTCAGGATGACCTCTTCGGCCTGCTTGAGGTTGGCGCCGTAGCCCACGCCGAAGGTCCACTCCGCGCGGCGGGTCGGGTAGACCGAGTAGTTCTCGATCACGTTGCCCCAGACCTGGCTGTTGGGCACGATGATCTGGGTGTTGCTCAGCGAGGCAAGCTCGATGGTGTTGAGCGAGATGTCCTTGACGGTGCCCATCTCGCCCGCGACCTCGATGAAGTCGCCCAGCTTGAACGGGCGGAAGAGGATGATCATCACCCCGGCGGCGACATTCGACAGCGTGCCCTGCAGCGCGAGGCCGACGGCAAGGCCGGCGGCACCGAGCGCGGCGATGATCGAGGTGGTCTGGATTCCGAGGTTGTTGAGCAGGATCAGCACGGTGAAGATCATCACCACGTAGCGCGCCACCTGGCCCAGGAAGGCGAAGAGCGTGTCGTCGAGCCGCGCCCGTCCGTCCGAGATGTTGGTGATCCGCCGCTTGAGCCAGCCCGCGATGGTCAGGCCGACGAGCAGGATCAGGATCCCGGTCACCACGTTGCCGAGCAGCGAGGCGAGAAAGTCGAGCGTCAGCACGTCCGACAGCGAGGTGCCGTTGTAGATGTCCGTGTGAAGGATGTTGTTGAGCGTTTCCATGTCTCCGGCCCTTGTCCCGTTCCAGTCCTGTCCTGCGGTTCGCGCGGCATAAGTGACGCCCGGGCGGGCAGGGCGCAAGGGTGTGAATGCGCATCCGGCATCGACACTGGCATTGCGCGCCGAGACGCATTAAGTAACCTGCAATCACGCAGGACGGAGCGCGCAGCCTTGAGACATGACACCGGCGGCCGCCTCACCCGGGACGGCATCCGCATCCACGACACCGAAGATTTCGCCGGCATGCACAAGGCCGGCGCGGTCGCGGCGAAGATCCTCGACGACGTGGCCCCCCACATCCGGCCGGGCCAGACCACGGGACGGCTCGAGGAGATCATCCGCGCCGCCGTCGACGAGTCCGGTTCGACCTCGGCCACGATCGGCTACAAGGGATACCAGCACGCCAGCTGCATCTCGGTGAACCACGTGGTCTGCCACGGCATTCCGGGCAGCAAGATCCCGAAGTGGAAGAACGACAGCCACGGGCGCTCGGACGATGCGCTTTACGACGGCGACATCCTGAACATCGACGTCACCGTGATCGTCGACGGCTGGTACGGCGATACCAGCCGCATGTTCGTGGCCGGCGAGCCGAAGCCCTACTCGAAGCGTCTGATCGAGGTCACCCACGACGCGCTGATGATCGGCATCGAGCAGGTGAAGCCCGGCAACACGTTCGGCGACATCGGCCATGCGATCCAGACCTTCGTCGAGGGCCATCGCATGTCGGTGGTGCGCGACTTCTGCGGTCACGGGCTGGGGCGGGTGTTCCACGCGCCGCCCAACGTGCTGCACTACGGCCGCGCCGGCAGCGGTCCGCGGCTCGAGGAGGGGATGTTCTTCACCATCGAGCCGATGGTGAACCTAGGCCGCCCGGAGACCAAGGTGCTCAAGGACGAGTGGACCGCGATCACCCGCGACAAGTCGCTTTCTGCGCAGTTCGAGCATTCGGTCGGGGTGACCTCGGACGGGGTGGAGATCTTCACCCTTTCGCCCGGTGACATGTTCTTCCCCGGCTTCGACTGATCCCGTCACGCCATCGGTGCGCCTTGTGGCGCGCCGGTCGGTCCCGCGTTCGGGCCACGCAGGCCCCGGGGGCGTGGCCCCCGGACCCCCGCCTGTGTGCGGTTGCCTCGCTCTGCGTCGCTGGAGGTGCTTGGTTGCGCGGGTGCAGGGGGCTCTGCCCCCTCTGCGGCTGCGCCGCATTCACCCCCGAGGGTATTTGGGAAAGAGAAGAAGACCGGGCGTGGCGCGTGGTGCTTTGCTCCGGGTGCCCTGGGTCAGCTCCATTTCCAGAGGGCTGGGACGAAGCGGTAGGTGTCGCCGTCCTGCAGGACATGGCCCACGCCGGGGAACGGGAAGTGGTAGCCGAGCACCGCCATTCGGTCGGTGGCGGCCATGTCGAGCAGGCGTCTGCGGGTCGCCACGGTCTGGTCGCCGTCCATGTCGAAGCCGTTGAACCAGTCGGGGTGGGCGAAGTTCATGTAGGCGTGGCTCATGGCGTCGCCGGTGACCAGAAGCTGCTGGCCGCCGGACTCGATGACGAGGCTCATGTGGCCGGGCGTATGGCCGGGCGTGTCGATGAGGCGTATGCCCGGGGCGAGCTCGGTGCCGTCGTCCACGAGGGTCCAGTCGGCGCCGTCGACGTTGATCGAGTTCTGCGCGCCGACCACGAATTGCTGCAGCTCCTGCGGCACCTGTGACGCGAGCCCGTCCTGCATCCAGTAGTCGTGTTCCCTGCGGCCAAGGAAATAGGCGGCGTCGGGCAGGATGGCCTCGTCGAAATCGTCGCGAATGCCCCAGATGTGGTCGGGGTGGGCGTGTGTGATGAAGATATGGGTGATCGAGGCGGGATCCTCTCCGGCGGCCTCGAGGTTGCTCATCAGCCGGCCGGCGGTGTCGAAGAAGCGGTTGCCGGAGCCGACATCGACCAGCAGCTTCGTGTCGCCCAGTTCGACGAGCAGGTGATTGGTGTGGGAGTAGTTGGTTTCGGGCGACAGGAAGTGGCGTTCGAGAAAGGCCTTCACCTCGGCGGGGTCGGCGTTGACGCCGAGCCCGTCCGCCGGGAGCTGCAGCGACCCGTCCGAGATCACCTTGATCTTCGCCTCGCCCAGCGTGAAGGCGAAATGTGCGGGGTTGCCGTCGGCCGGCGCGCCGAGCTCGGCGCGGCCCACCGCGGGCAGGGTGAGCGCCGGTGCCGCGGCGGCCATCGCGAGGATGTCCCGGCGGGTGGGTCTGAAGATCGTCATGCGCTGCCTCCCTCGTTAACGCATAGATAGATGCGAATAAGATAGCGGAGGGCGGGGCGATTGCCAGAGGGAAGGGGTCAGTCGGCGCGCAGCACTGTCGCATGGGTGTCGCCGTAGCGCCGCTGGTCGAGCGGGGCGAAGCCCGTGGGTGCCTCCTGCGGGGTGCTTTCCTCCCAGACGACGAGGGCGCCGGGGGCGATCCAGCCGGCGGCGCGGGCGGCGGTGAGGGCCTTGTCGCCAAGGTGCTTGCCGTAGGGCGGGTCGAGGAAAACGAGGTCGCAGGGAGTGTCGGTGTCCGGCAGCCGGGTGGCGTCGCGCGTGATGACGCGGGTGCGGTCGGCGCAGTCCAGTAGGCGGATGTTGCCACGCAGGAGCGACAGCGCCTTGCGTCCATCGTCGACGAAGGTGCAATGTGCGGCGCCGCGCGACAGTGCCTCGAGCCCCAGCGCGCCGGTGCCGGCGAAGAGGTCGAGCACCCGCGCGCCGTCGAACGGGTCGCCGAAGCGGCCGCCGCCGAGCATGTTGAACAGGCTTTCGCGCACCCGGTCGGTCGTCGGACGCAGGTGGGCGCGCGGGTCGCCCTTGCCCACGGCGGTGAGCGGGCGGCCGCGCCAGTCTCCGGCGATGATCCTCATGCGGTCATGCCTTCAGCAGCGCCTTGAGGTCGCTGTCGGGATCGGCGACGGCCTCGGGGGCGGGGGATCTCCCGGCCTCGATCAGGCGCTTGCCGACCATGTAGGCGCGCGGGTCGTTCATCGCGTCGAGTGCCACCAGTGTCTGGCCCGCGAAATACCAGTGCGAGACCGCGTCGCCGCCGCCGCGCACCACCACGCGGTCGTAGCCGGTGTTCAGCCCGGCGATCTGCAGTTTCACGTCGTACTGGTCGGACCAGAACCATGGCTTCGCCTCGTAGGCGCGGCCTGCGCCCATGATGTTGTCGGCGACCGCCTCGGCCTGGTCGATGGCGTTGCCGACGCTTTCAAGCCGCAGCTGCGCGCCGCGGTAGGGAAAGGAGGCGCAGTCGCCCGCCGCCCAGACGTTGGGTGCCGAGGTGCGTCCGGTCCGGTCGGTGCGGATGCCGTTCTCGATGGCGAGGCCGGCGGCCTCGGCCAGCTCGATCTCGGGCAGGATGCCGACCCCGGCGATGACGAAATCCACGTCGAGCGTGCTGCCGTCGGTGAGCTCGGCGGCACTGACCTGGCCATCGGTGCCGGTGAGCGCGCCGAGCCCGACGCCCTCGCGGATGTCGACGCCGTGGCGGGTGTGCAGGTCGCGGAAGTAGTCGGCGGTCTCGGGGGCCGCGACGCGCTGCAGGATGCGTTCGGCCATTTCGACAAGCGTGACCTTCAGGCCCAGCTTGGACGCCACCGCCGCCGCCTCGAGGCCGATGTAGCCGCCGCCGACGATCAGCAGGCGGGCGCCCTCGGTGAAGCGGGGGCGCATGGCGTCCACGTCGGCGATGCCGCGCACCGCGAAGACGCCGCCGAGATCGCCGCCGATCGCGGCGGGCAGCCGACGCGGCGCCGAACCGGTGCAGAACACGAGATCGTCGTAGGGGATCTTGCGCCCGTCGGCGATGATGGTCTGCGACTCGGTGTCGACCGCGGTGACCGGCGTGCCGAGGATCAGCTCGATGTCCTGGTCGTCGTAGAAGGCCCGGGGGCGCAGGAAGAGGCGGTCTTCCTCCATGTCGCCCAGCAGGTAGGCCTTGGACAGCGGCGGGCGCTGGTAGGGCGGCACCGGCTCGGCACCGATCATCGTGATCCCGCCCTCGAAGCCCTTGCCACGCAGGCGTGCCACGAGCGACGCGCCCGCCTGTCCGCCACCGATCACCACCACGTTGCCCATCTCTGCTCCTCCGCTTTTCCGTTGGCCTCGTCGGCGCGCAGCCTATATCCCGGCACGACAGGAACGCAATTCAGGGAGACGCGTGAAAATGTCTATTTCCGCAGGTGACAAGCTGCCCGGCGCCACGCTGGTTCAATTCGGCGAGAACGGCCCCGAGCAGGTCGCACTTCAGGACAAGCTCGAGGGGCGCAAGGTGGTGATCTTTGCCGTGCCCGGCGCCTTCACCCCCACCTGCCACTCGGCCCACGTGCCGAGCTTCATGCGGACGAAGGGCCAGTTCGTCGAAAAGGGCGTGCACGAGATCATCTGCCTGTCGGTCAACGACCCCTTCGTGCTGAAGGCCTGGGGCGAGTCGACGGGCGCGTCCGAGGCCGGGATCACCATGCTGGGAGATCCCGAGAGCGCCTTTACCTCGGCCATCGGGATGGACTTCACGGCGCCGCCGGCGGGGCTGATCGCGCGCTCGAAGCGCTACGCGATGGTCGTCGAGAACGGCACCGTCACGCTGATCCACGCCGAGTCGAGCCCGGGTGAATGCGAGATCTCGGCGGGCGAGGGGCTCCTCGCCGCCATGTAAGGCCCGTTTCGGGCCACGGGAGCGCGCCGGTCAGCCGGCGCGCTTCAGGTCGGCGATCATTGCATCTATGTCGCCGCGCCGCCTGTCGAGCATCGCGCCGATCTCGGTGCGCTCGGTCAGCAGCATGTTCACGCCCTCGATGTACATGTTGTAGAACCGCCCCGATTTCTCGCCGACGAAGAAGGTCACTTCGAAGGGCGATTCCCCGCGCAGGTAGGCGGTGGTCGAGACCTGGTAGGCGTTCTTGATCTTCCTTGCGCCGTTCACCTCGATCTTGCCGCCCACGAACTTCTGGAAGCGCCGGCCGTACTTGCGCGACACGTAGGTCGCGAAGGCAGCCGAGAACGCCTTTTTCTGGGCCGGGGTCGCGCGCCGGGCTTCCACGCCAAGCGCATAGGCCGCGACATAGGGCATGTCGCCATAGGTGCGGAAGATCCGCTCGAAATCGCCATACATCGCGCCTTCGGACTTGCCCGAGTTGATGACCGCGTTGACGTCGTCGACCAGCCCGCGCACGAGGTTTTCCGCCTGCGCGGCGGTGGCCGAAAGCGCTGCGCCCGGCAGCGCCGCGAGCAGCCCCGAGGCGCAGAGCCCGCCAAGCATCCCGCGCCGGGAAAGAAATTGCAGCGTCATCAGAAACCCTCCGTGTCCAGTGCTTCGGGGTCGATATAGGCCGCGCCCCCGGTGCTTTCATCTCCCAGCTCGAAGCGCCGGTTCTGCAGCCAGATCATCCGCAGTTGCGCGTAGCTGTCGGCGCTGTCGTAGAGCAGCTCGTCGATGGTGTCGCCGTACTTGGCGCGGTCCAGCACCTTGTCGGCGACCTTCACGCCGGTCGCGTAATAGCGCTCGGGCGGATCGAGCAGCTGCCCGAGCGGGTTGGTGAAGAAATCCACGAACTTGCCGGTGGCCTCGCGCTCGGTCGAGGGGCCGAGGATCGGCAGCTCCATGTAGGCGCCTTCGGGGAAGCCCCAGACGTAGAGCGTCTCACCGAAGTCGCTGTCGTCTTCCGGCAGGCCCATCCCCGCCGCGACGTCGAAGAGGCCGACAAGCCCCACGGTGGCGTTGACGCCGAAGCGCAGCGTATTCCGCGCGGCACTGCCAAGGCGGGCCTGCAGAAGCTGGTTCATCACCGTCTGGGGCAGCGACAGGGTGTCGGCGACATTCGCGACTCCGGTCGCGACGGGCGCGGGAATGGCGGCGGCCATGTCGGGTCCGTCGCCGCCGGAAAGGGCGCTGTCGACGGACTTGTTGAAGGCATGCACCCGCCGGTTGGCGCCCTCGTAGGGGTCGTAGACTCCATCGACCGCCTCTCCGGGGCCGGGAACGGTGCAGGCCGACAGCGCGAGACCGACGATCAGGGAAATTCCGGTACGGTATTCCGGACCTCGGTGGCGCTTCGGCTCAAAAGACATTGGAAATTCCCTGTCATGGTATAGAAAGGCCATATTGCAGCCTGCATCCGTGGAAACAACTCTCCGGAGCCGGGCACGAAGACACGATTTGATTTTTGCGATATTTGAGGGTCCCCCTGCACCTTTGCAGGGAGCCGGGAGACGAGGGAGGGCCCGTAGAGGCATGCAAAACCGTTCCAAGGAGCCTGGACGCGACGAGTTGCGGGCAGCACGTCGGCAAAGCCGACCCTATTTCTGGTTCGTGGCGATCTTCAGTTTCTTCGTGAACCTGCTGATGCTCACAGGGCCGCTCTACATGCTGCAGATCTACGACCGCGTGCTCGGCTCGCGGTCCGAGGCGACACTGCTGGCGCTCTCGGTGCTGGTGGTCTTCCTCTACGGCATGATGGGCATTCTCGACTATGCCCGTGGCCGGGTGATGGCGCGGGTCGCCGCCCGGTTCCAGGCGGCGATGGACGTGCGCGTCTTCGAGGCGGTGATGCGCCGCTCGGCTGTGAAACCCGACGAGCTTGCCGCGACCGGTCTCAAGGATCTCGAGTCGGTGCAGCGGCTGATGTCCTCGCCGGTGCTCATGGCCTTCTTCGACATCCCGTGGACGCCCTTCTTCATCGCCGGGATCTTCGTGTTCCACCCCTGGCTTGGCGTGCTCGCGCTGACTGGCGGGCTGATCCTCGTGGCGGTCACCGGGCTGAACCAGCTGCTCAGCCGCAAGCCCACGCTGAAATCGAACCGCGCCGTCATGCAGGCCGAGCACACGTCGGAGCAGATCCGCAACGAGGCCGAGATGGTGCAGTCGCTGGGGATGCGCGATGCCGCATTCCGGCGCTGGTACAAGGCCCGCGCGGCGGCGCTCAAGGGCACCATCGGGTCGGCCGACGTGATCGGCACCTTCACCGTCATCACCAAGACCTTCCGGCTGTTCCTGCAGTCCGCGATGCTGGGGCTCGGCGCCTATCTCGTGCTGCAGAACCAGCTGACGCCCGGCGCGATGATCGCCGGTTCGATCCTCATGGGCCGCGCGCTCGCGCCCATCGAGCTTGCCATCGGCCAATGGCCCATGGTGACCCGTGCCCGCACCGGCTGGGACAACCTCGCGCAGCTGCTGTCCGAGGTGCCGCCCGAAGAGCCGCGCCTGCCGCTGCCCAAGCCCAAGGCGCTGCTCGAGGTCACGCAGGCCACCATCGTGCCGCCGGGCGAGCATCAGGCCTCGCTGCGTCTCGTCAGCTTCAACCTGATGCCGGGGCAGGCGCTGGGCGTGATCGGTCCGTCGGGCGCGGGCAAGTCCACGCTGGCGCGTGCGCTCACCGGGGTCTGGCGTCCGGCGGGGGGCAAGATCCGTCTCGACGGGGCGACACTCGATCAATACGGGCAGGATCTCGGCAAGCACATCGGCTACCTGCCGCAGCGCGTGACGCTGTTCGACGGCAGCATTGCCGAGAACATCGCGCGGCTGTCCGAGGCGCCGGATTCGCAGGCCATCGTCGAGGCGGCACGCAAGGCCGACGCGCACGAGATGATCCTGAAGCTGCCCGACGGCTACAACACCCGTGTCACAGCTGCCGGCGGGCGGCTGTCCGGCGGCCAGATGCAGCGGATCGGCCTCGCTCGGGCGATGTACGGCGACCCGGTCATCCTGGTGCTCGACGAGCCCAACTCGAACCTCGACAACGAGGGGTCGGAAGCGGTGAACGAGGCGATCCGCCGGATGAAGGCCGAGGGCAAGTCGGTCATCATCATGGCGCACCGCCCCGCGGCCATCCGTGAATGCGACATGCTTCTGATGCTCGAGAACGGCGCCCGCGCGGCCTTTGGCCCCAAGGACGAGGTTCTGCGCTCGCGGGTCAAGAACCACGATCAGATCGCCCGCAACGCCGGGCCGGGAGGCGTGAGATGAGCGATTCCGAAAAGACCTTCCCGTTGCGCACGCCGATGCTCTTCGGCCTCGTGGCGTTGGTGCTGCTGGTCGTGGGCTTCGGGACATGGGGCGCGACGACGCAGATCTCGGGCGCCATCATCGCTGGCGGTCAGATCCAGGTCGACCAGAACCGGCAGGTGGTGCAGCACGCCGACGGCGGCATTGTTGCCGAGATCCTCGTAGACGAGGGCGACTTCGTGGAAGAGGACGCGGTTCTGATCAAGCTCGATCCGACCCTCGTGCGATCCGAGCTGAAGATCGTCGAGGACCAGTATTTCGAACTCCTGGCGCGGCGCGGCCGGTTGATCGCCGAGCGCGACGGCGAGGACGAGATCGTCTTTTCCGACGAGGTTCTGGCCAAGGCCGAGACCGATGAAGAGGTCGCCGAACTGGTGACCGGTCAGCGCAACCTGTTCTTCGCCCGCCGCGATTCCATGGCCCGCGAGATCGAGCAGCTGAACAAGCGCAGCGAGCAGATCGGCAACCAGATCGACGGGGTCGATGCGCAGATCTCGGCGATGGGCGAGCAGCTTTCGCTGATCGAGGAGGAACTGGCCGACCAGCAGACCCTGCTCGACCGCGGATTGGCGCAGGCAAGCCGGGTCCTGGCGCTCCAGCGTGAGGCGTCGCGCCTCGCCGGGCAGCGCGGGGAACTGGTCGCCAGCAAGGCGCAGGCCGAGGGACAGATCACCGAGATCGACATCCAGATCCTAAAGCTCGGGACCACGCGCCGCGAAGAGGCGATCACGACCCTGCGCGACATGCAGTATCGCACCCGCGAGCTTGCCGAGCAGCGGCAGGCGCTGCTGGAGCGGCTCAAGCGGCTCGAGATCACCGCGCCGGTCTCGGGGGTGGTCTACGGGCTCAGCGTCTTCGCGCCGCGCTCGGTGATCCGGGCCGCCGAGCCGGTGCTTTACCTCGTGCCGCAGGACCGGCCGCTGGTCATCAGCGTGCAGGTCGAGCCGATCCACATCGACCAGACCCACGTCGGGCAGGAGGTCGCCCTGCGGTTCGCCTCGCTCGACCAGCGCGTCACGCCCGAGCTGTTCGGGACGGTCACGCAGATTTCGGCCGACGCCTTTACCGACGAGAACACCTCGGTGAGCTTCTACCGCGCAGAGATCGTGCTGAACGAGGGCGAGACCGCGAAGCTGCCCGAGGGCGCGGTGCTGATCCCCGGGATGCCGGTCGAGGCGTTCCTGCGCACCGCCGACCGGACGCCGTTCAGCTACCTGATGAAGCCGTTCACCGACTACTTCCGGAAGGCCTTTCGCGAAAGCTGAGCGGCGGGTTCGCAGGGTTCTTTCCATTGCGGCGCGGGGCGGATAGCCTCGCGCCGACTCACATCCGGAGGTTCCCATGACCGATATCGACGCCCGCCTGTCCGAGCTTGGCCTGACGCTGCCCGACGCGCCCGCGCCCGCCGCCAACTACGTGCCCTTCGTCAAGAGCGGCGACCTCGTCTTCGTCTCGGGGCAGATCAGCCAGGGCCCCGACGGGCTCATCCTCGGCAAGCTCGGCGCGGACATGGATGTCGCCGCAGGGGCCGAGGCCGCGAAGACCTGTGCGCTGGGTCTTCTCGCGCAGGCGAAAGCGGCCTGTGGCGGTGACCTGTCGAAGCTCAAGCGGGTGGTGAAGCTGACCGGCTTCGTCAACTCCACGCTCGACTTCACCGACCAGCCCAAGGTTGTGAACGGCGCCTCCGATCTGCTCGTCGAGGTCCTTGGCGACGCCGGCCGGCATTCGCGCTCGGCGGTTTCGGCGGCCTCGCTTCCGATGGGCGTCGCGGTCGAGATCGAAGGCATCTTCGAGATCGCCTGATGCCCGAGCTGCCCGCGGCCTTCCTCGACCGGCCCATCGCCCACCGCGCCCTGCACGACATCGCGCAGGGGCGGCCCGAGAACTCGGTCGAGGCGATCCGCGCCGCCATCGACGCCGGCTACGGCATCGAGATCGACCTGCAGCCGTCGTCCGACGGCGAGGCGATGGTCTTTCACGACTACGACCTCGCGCGGCTGACGGTTCAGGACGGCCCGGTCTGCGGCCATGACGCCGCCGCGCTCGGGGCGCTGCCGCTGCGTCACGGCCAGTCCGGCATCCCGACGCTTGCCGAGGTGCTGGCGCTGGTCGACGGGCGGGTGCCGCTGCTCATCGAGGTCAAGGATCAGGACGGTTCCATGGGCCCCGACGTCGGCGCCCTCGAAGCCGCCGCCGCGCGCGCCCTCACGGGATACCAGGGGCCGGTTGCGCTCATGTCCTTCAACCCGCACTCGGTGGCGGCGCTTGCCCGGCTCCTGCCGGAGATACCGCGCGGGCTGACCACCTGCGATTACCGCGCCGAACATTATCCGGGACTGCCGGCCGCCACGCGTGACAGCCTGCGCGGTATCCCGGATTTCGACCGCTGCGGCGCGAGCTTCATCAGCCACAACTGGCGCGATCTCGACAGCCCGCGGGTGGCCGAGCTGCGCGCCGCGGGCGTGCCGGTGCTGTGCTGGACCGTGCGCGCCCCCGAGGACGAGACGCAGGCCCGCCGCGTGGCGCACAACATCACGTTCGAGGGATACCCGGCTTGAACCGGGGCACCTGCAGGCCAGATTAGGGACAGGCAGGGAAACCACGCATGACAGACCAAGATCCCGGCGCGACCGTCGCCGTAAACGTCCTGACGTCTCTGGACCAGATCGCCCCCGAGGACTGGGACGCCTGCGGGTGCCCCGAGACCGCGGACGGCGGGCGCCCCTTCGATCCCTTCACCACCTGGCGCTTTCTTCACGCGCTCGAAGAGTCAGGCTCGGTCGGGCGCGGCACCGGCTGGGAGCCGCGCTACCTTGCCGCCGAGCTCGGGGGCGAGGTGATCGCCGTGGCGCCGCTCTACGCCAAGGGCCACAGCCAGGGCGAATACATCTTCGACCATTCCTGGGCCCATGCCTACGAGCGCGCGGGCGGCGACTACTATCCCAAGCTGCAGGTCGCGGTGCCCTTCACGCCGGTGACAGGGCGGCGCTTCCTGACGAAGCCGGGTCACGAGGGCACCGGCCTCGCAGCGCTCGTGCAGGGGGCGGTGCAGTTCGGTGCCGAGAACGAGCTGAGCTCGCTGCATGTCACCTTCTGCACCGAGGCCGAGGCCATCGCCGGCGAACGAATGGGGCTTCTGCGCCGGGTCACGCAGCAGTTTCACTGGGAAAACCGCGGCTACGCGGATTTCGACGAGTTCCTCGCGGGGCTCAGTTCGCGCAAGCGCAAGAACATCCGTAAGGAACGGCGCACCGCGCAGGACTTCGGCGGCACCATCCGCACGCTCACCGGGGACGAGATCACGGCCGAGCACTGGGACAGCTTCTGGCATTTCTACCAGGACACCGGCGCCCGCAAGTGGGGCACGCCCTATCTCACCCGGGCCTTCTTCGAGATCGCGCATGAAACCCTGCGCGACGACATCGCGCTGGTGATCTGCGAGCGCGACGGCATGGATGTGGCGGGCGCGTTGAACTTCATCGGCCGTGATGCGCTCTATGGCCGATACTGGGGCTGCGTCGAGGATCACCCCTGCCTGCATTTCGAAGCGTGCTACTATCAGGCCATCGACTATGCCATCGCGCACGGGCTTGACCGGGTGGAAGCGGGCGCGCAGGGGGAACACAAGCTGGCGCGCGGCTACCTGCCGGCCGAGACCCACAGTCTGCACTGGATGGCCGACCGGGGGTTTTCCGAGGCCGTGGCGCGCTATCTGGAGGAGGAACGGCAGGCGATGGGCGAGGAGATCGAGATCCTCACCGCCTACGGGCCGTTCCGAAAGGAAGAAAGGGAAGAGCAGCAATGACCGAGAAACTCTCAGACACCGGCCGCGAGACCGTTCTGGCGCCGCTCCTGGCGAACGGCTGGGAGATGACCGAGGGCCGCGACGCCATCAAGAAGACCTTCAAGTTCGAGGATTTCACCGAGGCGTTCTCGTGGATGACCCGCGCCGCGATGTGGGCCGAGAAATGGGACCACCACCCCGAGTGGTTCAACGTCTACAACACCGTCGAGGTCACGCTTTCGACGCATGACGTGGGCGGCCTGTCGTCGCTCGACGCGAAGCTCGCGCGGAAGTTCGACGCGCTTTGAGCGCGGCCTGACGGCGAGTTGACTGAATGTCCTGCCGGGCGGACCATCAGCCCGGCAGGATCGTCGAGGGGTCCATGCCGCGCTTTTCGGCGCTGGCGCGCACCGCCTCGCGCAGCCGCTCACTGCGCTTGAGCAGGCGGCGGAACCGCGCTTCGTCGAGCGACAGCAGCGTCGTGGGCACGATGACACGGGCCTCGAACCGGCGCGGCTTGCGGGTCAGGATCGCGAGCTGTCCGAACATCTCGCCACGCCCCAGCCGCCACGTTTGCCCCGCGCGCTCCAACTCGATCGCGCCGGTGGAGATGAAATAGACGCTGCGGGCCACTTCTCCCTCGCTCAGAATCACCTCGCCCGCGTTGACGTAGCGGGTCGAAAGGCCGCGCGCGAGCCGTTTGGCCGCCGCCTCGTCGAGGTCGGTGAAGAGCGGGAACTGGCGCACCAGCTCGGTCCGTTGCAGCGCGACGTCGAGCCGGGGCCGCGCCTCGCTTTGCGCACGGCGGGCGGTGATGTCCTGCATCAGGGCGGTGTGCAGCTCGTCCCCGATCAACCCGTCTGCGCGCATGGCGTTGTATTCGCGTTCCTCCAGCCGCAGCTGGGTGCGGCGGATGAACTGCCGCTCGAGCATCTCGGCATAGCCGGGATACTGCAGCCGCAGCCCGTCGAGCGCGGTATCCACCATCTCGACCCGGCGGGTCAGCAACTCGTTGAGCAGGTCCGACACGCGGCGCCCGTGAATCCGCCGGATGCGGCCGTGGATGAACCCGTCGAGGTCGCGCAGGATCAGCTTCTGCGACAGCAGCAGCTCGAAGCGGTCCGCCGTGAGGCTTGCCAGCGGCGACGACAGCCCGAAGCGGTTGTGCAGCAGGGCGGCGAAGCGGAAGGTGCGCCCGTAGGCCACGATCCGGCGTGAGGCGTGGCGGTAGCCCGCGCGCCCGCTCGAACGCGTTGCTTCGATCAGCCGGTCGGCGTCGGAAATCAGGGTCTCGGACAGGCGGGACGAGATCGAGTGATCCCGCACCCGGGCAATGATCGTGTCGCGCTCGGCGCCGGCCAGCGCGATCAGCCCCAGCGTCACGCGGTCCTTGTCGAGCACGGCGGTGTCTTCCTCGGCGGCGCGCACGGCGGACTCCAGCCGGTCGCCGAAGAGCTTGGCCTCGCTGCGGACGATCTGGCGGTCGAGCTCGTAGTTGGTCGTGGTGCGCGACACGTCCTCGCGCACCGTCTGCAGCGAGACGGCGACGACCTGCCGCGACAGCGCCTGATCGAGCGCCGAAAGCTGGTCGAGCCCCAGCTTGCGGATCACCCAGCGCAGGGTGGTGCCCTGCACGATCAGGGTGAACAGCGTGAAGCCGGTGGCGAGGATGCCGACCAGCCGCTTGACCTCGACCGGCACGCGGAAGCTTTCCGTGACCGCCAGCGCCAGCGCCAGCGTGACCGCGCCCCGCAGGCCACCCCAGAGGATCGCCACGCGGTAGGGCCGCTCGACCGCCGGAGACATGCGCAGCCGCGTGAGCAGCGGCAGCACGCCCCACAGGATCACCGCGCGGGCGACGATGGCCGACAGCACCACCACGAGCACCAGCCCGGCGTCGCTCAGCCGGAATTCCTCGAGCATCCGGGGGATCAGCAGGGCGGCGAGAATGAAGATGAGCGCCCCGGCCCAATGTGCGAGCAGTTCCCAGACCTCGCGCATGTTGGTCCACGCTTCCGGCGGCAGGCGCCCCGGCCCGACGATGTTTAGCGTGAGCCCGGCGGCCACGACCGCGATCACGCCTGAGGCGCCGATGGTCTGCTCGGCAAGGATGTAGGCGAGATAGGGCAGGGCGACCGACAGAGACTGCTGCGCCAGCTCGTAGCGCCAGAACAGCCCCATGAAGCGGATCATCACCCGCGCGACGATCCAGCCCGTGAGCACGCCGCCGATGATCAGCATGGGAAAGCGCGTGAGCGCGTCCTGCAGCGTCGGGTCCGGCAGGCCCATCATCACGAAGCCCATGAAGAACCCGAAGAGCGCGATGGCGGCGGCGTCGTTGAGCAGGCTTTCGCCCTCGATGATCCGCGCGAGGCGCCGCGGCGCCGACAGCGACCGGAAGATCGAGATCACCGCCGAGGGGTCCGTGGTCGAGACGATGGCGCCGATGAGCAGGCAGGCCACCAGCGGCAGGGACGACACCCAGCTGAGCGCCAGCCCCACCCCGAGCGTCGCGACGAACACGGCGATCACCGCCAGTACGAGGATCGGCACCCAGTCGTCGAGCATCCGGCGCACGTCGACCCCCAGCGTCGCCTGGAACAGCAGCGTGGGCAGGAACACGTAGAGGAACACGTTCGACCGGATCGGCAGGTTGATGATCGCCTCGGCCACCGGGTTCAGCGCGTCGGTGAGAGTCGTGCGCAGGAAGAAGATCGCGGCAAGGCCGATCAGGCAGCCGAGCACAGCGAGGATCACGCTGTAGGGCAGCGAGAGCCTTGCGGCGAGCGGCTCGGCCATGCCGATGATGACGAAGAGCGACGCGATGAGCGTGGTGATCAGAACGATGTCCATGGGCAAGCAGATAGAGGCAAATCATGCGGTTGCAAAAGCCTGCTTTTGCACCGGCGGGCGGGGAAATGCCGGTGTGCGCGCGAATGCCGGGCAGCCGGGCGGAACGGGGTGTCTCTGACGGTGCCGTGAAGCGCCGCCGCATTGCGTGGCCGCCTGTCGCGGGCTAGGGTTCGGGAACCCTGAAAAGGAGACACAGGCATGGCAGGCAAGGCCTTCGGGTTTCTTCGCAACACGGCAATCGCGCTGACACTCGCGGCGGCGACGGGCGCGCCTGTCCCGGCGGCAAGCCTCGCCGGGGACTATCTTGCCGGTCGGCAGGCCAGTTTCCTCGGCGATTTCAAGGCAGCGGCCGAGTATTACGGGCGCGCGGTCGGCTATGACCCCGGCAACGCCGCGCTGCTCGAGCGTGCGACGCTTGCCAACCTGGCGATGGGCGATGTCGAACATGCCACCGAACTGGCAGACCGGCTGTCCGAGCAGGGCTTCAAGAGCCAGGTGGGCCAGATGGCACAGATCGCGGATCTCGCCGGCCGCGAGGACTACGAGACACTGCTTTCGAGGATCGAGGAAAAGACCGCCGCCGGACCGCTGGTCGACGGGCTGGTCGGCGCGTGGGCCGAGCTCGGACGCGGCGACATGACTGCGGCCTCCGCCGCCTTCGACAAGGTGGCCGAGGAAAAGGGCCTCGCGGGGTTCGCCCATTACCACAAGGCGATGGCGCTGGCCTCGGTCGGTGACTTCGAGGGCGCCGAGGAGATCTTTGCCGAGCGCAAGGCCGGCAGCCTGCAGTTCACCCGGCGCGCGGTGATGGCGCGGTCCGAGATCCTCAGCCAGCTCGGCCGGCAGGACGAGGCCGTGGCGATGATCGACGAGGGCTTCCCGCCGCCGATGGACCCGGGGCTCGCGGCGATGCGGCAGGCGCTTGTCGAAGGCGAGACGCTGCCCTTCACCTACGTCAACTCGGCCAAGGACGGCATCGCCGAGGTATTCTACACGCTTGCCGGCGCGCTCTCGAACGAGGCGAACGACGATTTCACGCTGCTTTACGCGCGGATTGCCCAGCACCTGCGCCCGGATCATTCCGGCGCGATCCTGATGTCGGCGAGCCTGCTGGAGAATCTCGGGCAGTACGACCTCGCGGTCGCCGCCTACAAGAAGGTCACCCGCGAAGACGATTCCTACTACGCGGCCGAGCTCGGCCGGGCCGAGGCGCTTCGCGCGCAGGGCAAGGTGGATGCCGCGGTCGAGGTGCTCGAGCAGCTCGCGAGCAGCGACCAGGGCGCGGAAGCCGCGGTGCAATCGGCGCTGGGCGACATGATGCGTCAGCTCGAGCGCTACGACGAGGCGATCCGCGCCTATGACGTGGCCATCGAGAGCTTCGACGAGGACAACCCGGGCCAGTGGTTCCTTTACTACGCACGGGGTATCAGCAAGGAGCGGCTCGGTCGCTGGGAAGACGCCGAAGAGGATTTCCGCGCCGCGCTCGACATCAATCCGGGCCAGCCGCAGGTGCTGAACTACCTCGGCTACTCGATGGTCGAGCACGAGGTGAACCTCGACGAAGCGCTCAACATGATCGAGCGGGCCGTCGCGTCGCAGCCGCAGAGCGGCTACATCGTCGACAGCCTTGGCTGGGCGCTCTACCGCCTCGGTCGCTACGAGGAAGCCGTCGAGCACATGGAGCGTGCCGCCGAGCTGATGCCGGTGGACCCGGTGGTCAACGATCACCTCGGCGATGTGTACTGGGCCGTCGGCCGCGAGCTCGAGGCCGAGTTCCAGTGGAAGCGGGCGCTGAGCTTCATCGACTGGGAAGACGCCTCGGACGAGGTCGACCCCGAGCGCATCCGCAAGAAGCTGGAGGTCGGGCTCGATCAGGTGCTTGCCGAGGAAGGCAAGCCGCCGCTGACGGTGGCCAATGGCGAGTAAGGTTTTCGCCCCGGCGAAGATCAATCTGGCCCTGCATGTCACCGGACGGCGCGACGACGGCTATCACCTGCTCGATACGCTGGTGAGCTTCGCGCCGGTCGGCGACTGGCTGACGATCTCGGACGCCGAAACGCTGTCGCTGACGGTCGAGGGGCCGGAAGCGGCGGGCGTTCCCACCGATATGACGAACCTCGCGATGAAGGCCGCGGCGCTGCTGGCGGGCCGCCGTGGTGCGCGGATGGTGCTCGACAAGCGGTTGCCGGCGGCGTCGGGCATCGGCGGCGGCTCGGCGGATGCGGCGGCGGCGCTGCGGGGCATGGCGGCACCGGCACTGGACGCGGACGCCCTGCTGCGGGCACATGCCGACGGCATTCTCGGGCTCGGGGCGGATGTGCCCATGTGCCTCGCCTCGAAACCGCTGCGGGTGCGCGGTATTGGCGAGGGACTGGAGCCGGTTGCGCTGCCGGATATTCCGGCGGTGCTGGTGAACCCGCGTCGACCGGTTTCGACCCCTGCGGTATTCAAGGCGATGACCAGGCGCGAGAACACCGCCTTGCCGGAGGTGCTGCCCGCACTTCCCGACGCCGACGCGCTGATCGCGTTCCTGCGCGGCACGCGGAACGACCTCGAGGCGCCGGCGCGCGCGGTCGAGCCCGTGATCTCCGCCGTTCTCGATGCGCTGTCCGCGCAGGCCGGCTGTGGACTCTCACGGATGTCGGGATCGGGTGCGACCTGTTTCGGGCTCTTCACCTCGGAGGACGACGCCCGCGCGGCGTCACGGGCGATCGCTAAGGCCAACCCGGCGTGGTGGGTCGCCTCGGGCGTTCTCGGAGATCAGTCGGGCGCCGCGATGCCGCGGCTCTGCGAAAGCGAAGAGGCGCGGGCTCAGTAGAGCCGCGCCACCACGAAATTCGCCAGCTCGATCAGCACGTCGCGCAGTTCAGATTGCGGCAGGCTGCCAAGCGCCGTCTTGGCCTTCTCCGCCCATGCGAGCGCGTCGTCGCGGGTCGCCTCGAGCGCCCCATGGCGGTCGAGCAGCGCCAGCGCGTGCTCGAGATCGCCATCCTGCTGGTCACCCTTCTCGATGGTGCGCTTCCAGAAGGCGCGCTCGTCTTCGTCGGCCGCCGCGATGGCCTTGATCACCGGCAGCGTCAGCTTGCGCTCACGGAAATCGTCGCCGACGTTCTTGCCGGTCGCCGCGCTGTCGCCCCGATAGTCGAGCAGGTCATCGGCAATCTGGAAGGCGATGCCGAGCGCGTCGCCGTAGTCGAACAGCGCCTTGATCTGCTCTTCATCCACCTCGGCGATGACGCCGCCGACCTCGGTCGCGGCCGAGAACAGCGCCGCGGTCTTGCCGCGCACCACCTGCAGGTAGATATCCTCGTCGGTCTTCAGGTCCTGCGCGGCGGTGAGCTGCAGCACTTCGCCCTCGGCGATGGTGGCGGCGGCGTTCGACAGGATGTCGAGCACGCGCAGGTTGCCCGGCTCGACCATCAGCTGGAAGGAGCGCGCGAAGAGGTAGTCGCCCACCAGCACGCTCGACTTGTTGTCCCACAGCAGGTTTGCCGTGGGCCGGCCGCGCCGTTGGCTGCTTTCGTCGACGACATCGTCGTGCAGCAGCGTCGCGGTGTGGATGAACTCGACGGTTGCAGCAAGGTGAACGTGGAACGGCCCGTCGTAGCCGCACATGCGCGCCGAGGCGAGCGTGAGCAGCGGGCGCAGGCGCTTGCCGCCGGCCTCGACAAGATGCGCCGTGACCTCGGGAATGCGCGGCGCATGTTTCGACGCCATCCGTTCCCGGATCAGGGCATTGACGCGCCCCATGTCCTCGGAGAGCAGCGTGGCCAGCCGGTCGTGCGGCTTTTCTTTCGGCGTATCCAGACCCATCAAACCCTCGGTCGCAGGCTCGACAAGGCGGCTGCCCTGTCCTTACATCACGTTCATGGAAGAGCTTTTACGCACCACCGACATCACCCTGATCCCGCTGGTAAAGACCCTTCTCGACGAGGAGGGTATAGATTGCTTCGAGCTGGACGTAAACATGAGCGTGCTCGAGGGCAGCTTGGGCATTCTGCCGCGCCGCCTGATGGTCCGGGCGGACGAAATCGACGACGCGCGGCGCGTCCTGAGACTGAACGGAGTGAAATTTGAGGGATGAGCCCTTCGCGGCTGACGCACTTGTGAAAAACGCCTTTCTCGGCGGTCGCGTGCAGCTCTGGCAACCCCGTGACGGCTACCGGGCCGGCATCGACCCGGTGCTGCTGGCGGCGAGCGTGCCGGCACGCACCGGCGAACGGGTGCTCGAGCTTGGTTGCGGGGCCGGGCCGGCACTCTGCTGTCTCGGGGTGCGGGTGCCGGGGCTTTCGCTCACGGGGCTCGAGATCCAGCCGGGCTATGCCGCGCTGGCGCGTCGGAACCTTGCAGGAAACGGGCTCGAGGGCGAGGTGATCGACGGCGACATCGCCGCGCCGCCCGAGGCGCTGAAATCACGCGACTTTCACCACGTCATCGCCAACCCGCCGTATTTCGAGGAGGCGCGTCGCAGTGCCGCCCCGGACGAGGGCCGCGAGCTGGCGCTGGCCGGCCCGGTCGCGCTGTCTGTGTGGGTGGGTCTCGCGGCAAGGCGCCTGCGGTATCGGGGCAGCGTCACGGTCATCCAGCGGGTCGAGCGGCTGCCCGAACTGCTGGGCGCGATGCAGGAGTGCCTCGGCGCGCTCGAGGTCTGGCCGCTGGCCCCCCGGGCCGGACGCGCGCCCCGGCTGATTCTCGCCCGGGGTCGCAAGGGCGGAAGGGCGGCTTTCCGCCTGCATCCGCCGCTCGTCCTCCATGCGGGGGCGGCGCATATTGAAGACGGCGAGGACTATACCGATGTCGTAAGGGCGGCGCTTAGGGAGGGGCAACCGCTCAATTTCCCGACGTGACCGCCCAGTGCTGACGCGAGGTAAGGTATTCTTCATCATGTTCGCACCTGCGGCGTGACTTGAATCACCTGATGTGCTGCACTGGAGGCTCAAACCCAGCACAGGAGGAAAGTATGAGCTTGAGTTCGCATCTGCAGGAACTGAAGAAGAAGCACCGGAGCCTCTCGACCGCTGTGGAAGAAATGCAACGCAGTCCCAGTTCGGACGGCTTGCATGTTGCCGAGCTTAAGAAGCAGAAACTGCGTCTCAAGGAAGAGATCTCGCGGCTGAGTAGCGAGCTGCACTGATCCGGCACCACTCCTAGCAAGAACGCCCGGCCCGGTGCGCCTGCGGCACCGGACCGGAGTTTGTAAATTTTCCCATGGGTTTACTTTTCAAGGTGCCGAACCCGAGGGCGCATATTTCCGCGCCTCAGTCGGTGATCGACTCCAGCGACGCTTCGAGCGTGTCGCGCAGATGCGCATGCTGTTTCGGCAGCATGAGCACTTCACCCAGATGCTCGGGCGCCTCGTCGCGGTCGAAGCCGGGTTCGTTCGTGGCCACCTCGAACAGCACGCCTCCGGGGCTGCGGAAATAGATCGCCCAGAAATAATCGCGGTCGATCTGCGGCGTCACGCGGAAGCCCGCGTCGGTCAGAGCCTCCTGCACGCGCGCCTGTGCCGCGCGGTGGGGCACGGCAAACGCCACGTGATGGACCCGCCCGGCGCTCTGCTTCGCTGGTGCCGCGTCGCTTTGCCATAGATCGACGACATCGGCGCCATTGCCGGCCGGATGCCGGTAGCGTGTGACGTCGCCCGCCCGGTCATCCTCGGTGTAACCCATGAAGCGCAGCAACTCCGCGGTCGGGCCGATATCGGCAAGATGCATCTCGACGGAATGGAACCCGCGCAGCGCGGAGTCCTCGGGAACCTCTCCGCCGGTCCAGGGCGCGCGGGCATCCTCGGTCTCGACAAGCGCCAGCCCGTCGCCGTCCGGACCCTCGAACCGCAGGAGCCGCTCACCGAAGCGATCCTCGACCGCCGCGGCGCCGTGCCCGGCCAGCCGTTCCTGCCAGTAGGGCAGGCTGCCCTTCGGAACCGCAAAGGCCGTGGTCGAGACCTCGCCGGTGCCGGGTGTGCCGCGCCTTGCGTGCGGGAAGGGGAAGTAGGTCATCACCGTGCCCGGCGTGCCTGCCGCATCGCCGTAGTAAAGGTGATAGACGTCGGGCGCGTCGAAATTGACCGTCTTCTTCACTCGCCTGAGGCCGAGCGTCTTCGTGAAGAACGCGTTGTTCTGCTGGGCCCCGCTGGCAAGCGCGGTGACGTGGTGCAGCCCTGTGATGTCGCTGAGCATGGCTCTGATCCTCTCTCCGCCTGACCCGAAGATAGGGCAGGGCGGCGGATCGGCATACCGTCATCGCCGCGCCGTGTCTGTGCGGGCGGGCACGAAAAGACCCCGGCGCGGGGCTGCGCCGGGGTCCGTGCCGTCATCGAAACGATATGCGGATCAGACGAAGAACTGGCCGCCGTTGGCGGAGATCGTCGAGCCGTTGATGAAGCCCGCGTCGTCGGACGCGAGGAACACCACGCAGCGCGCGATTTCCTCGGGCTCGCCCAGACGGCCCGTCGGGATCTGGGCGATGATCGAATCGCGGACCTTCTCGGGCACGGCCATGACCATCTCCGTGGCGATGTAGCCGGGGCAGATCGCGTTGGCGGTGATGCCGGCGCGCGCGCCTTCCTGTGCCAGCGACTTGACGATGCCGAGGTCGCCAGCCTTGGTCGCGGCATAGTTCACCTGCGCGAACTGGCCCTTCTGGCCGTTGATCGAGGAGATCACGATGACCCGGCCGAACTTGCGCTCGCGCATGCCGGGCCAGACCGGGTGCACGGTGTTGAACACGCCGGTCAGGTTGGTGTCGATCACCTCGTTCCACTGGTCCGGCGTCATCTTGTGGAAGGGCGCGTCACGGGTGATGCCGGCGTTGGCGACGACCACGTCGATCGGGCCGAGATCGGCCTCGACCTTTGCGATGCCCTCTTTCGAGGCTTCGTAGTCGGCCACGTTCCACTTGTAGGTCTTGATGCCGGTTTCCTCGGTGAACTTCGCGGCCTTCTCGTCATTGCCCGCGTAGGTCGCGGCGACCTCGTAGCCCTCGGCCTTCAGTGCCTTGGAAATTGCCTCACCGATGCCGCGGCTTCCGCCCGTGACCAGTGCTACTCGTGCCATGATGTCCTCCAATCTGGCTGTCCTCTCTCAGGTAACGTTGTTACTTGTTAAACTTATTGTGAGCAACATTATTGCCGAGAATTTTTATTAATCTTCGCAAAGATATCGTTCCGCGTCACGTGTGCCCTGGGCCCATGTATCGCGCAATTTTTGCGGATCCGTGAAATCGATCTTGTCGGCGGGCGTTTCCTTCGACGGCGCGATGTAATGTCGCCCCTCGACGTCGGGCAGGCGCTTGTAGTCGCGGGTGAGCAGGACCATCGTCACGCCTTCGTCCGGATCGGGCAGCGGCGCCTGATCGGCCATGCCGCCATCGACGACACGGCGATCCTGCCAGAGTGGCGGCTCGAACACCGGGGGGATAACCGCTGCGGCCGAGATCAGCTCGACCAGTGAGCCCTCGCGTGCCGCCTGGTTGGCGTCGACGAGATGCGACGTAAGCCCCATCTTCTCCGCCCAGTTGAAGTGCGGAGAGTTCACCGTGTGCAGTTCGGCCTCGTAGGCGGCGGCCATGGCCATGCCGCTCAGGGTCGGCACCGAGGTTTCCGGCGGATGGGCAATGAGTATCTGGAAGTGCGGACCGTTCGCGATGGCCTCGGCCGCCTTGGCATCGATCACGTCACCGACCACGCCGCAGTAGAGTTCCTGGTGCGGCGTGATGCCGTTCTCGTTCGGCGCGAGCAGGTCGATGTTGCTGTCCTGCTTTTCGAAGGCGGCGCACATGGTTTCGAGCAGCCGTTCCTCGTTGCCAGACAGGAAGGCGGCGCCGGCCAGCGCGCCGCCGCTGACACCGGTCAACCGCTGCGGCGACAGTGTGCGGTGCTTGCACAGGGTGGTCAGGAAGCCGCCTTGCCAGAAGCAGCGCAGGCCGCCTCCGGAAAAGACGATCTGGGCGGGGTTGTCCGGGATGATTGGCATGCTGAAATGGGGCCGCGCGCGGCGCGGCCCCGTCCGATCACGGACGCTCGAGGCACATGGCAACGCCCATGCCGCCGCCGATGCACAGCGTCGCGAGGCCTTTCTTGGCGTCGCGCCGCTTCATCTCGAACAGCAGGGTGTTGAGCACGCGCGCGCCCGAGGCACCGATGGGGTGACCGATGGCGATGGCGCCGCCGTTCACGTTCACGATCGACGGATCCCAACCCATGTCCTTGTTCACGGCGCAGGCCTGCGCGGCGAAGGCTTCGTTGGCTTCCACCAGGTCGAGGTCGCTGACGCTCCAGCCGGCCTTTTCCAGCGCCTTGCGCGACGCGGGGATCGGGCCGGTGCCCATGATCGACGGGTCGAGACCGGCGGTCGCGTAGGAGGCGATGCGCGCGAGCGGCTCAATGCCGCGCTTCTCGGCTTCCTCGGCGGTCATCAGCAGCACGCCGGCCGCGCCGTCGTTGATGCCCGATGCGTTGCCCGCGGTGACCGAGCCGTCCTTGGCGAAGGCCGGGCGCAGCTTCTGCATGTTCTCGATGGTGGCGCCGTGGCGGATGTACTCGTCCTTGTCGACGGTGGTCTCGCCCTTGCGGGACTTGATGGTGAAGGGAATCACCTCGTCATCGAACTTGCCCGCGTTCTGGGCGGCTTCGGCCTTGTTCTGCGAGGCGAGCGCGAACTCGTCCTGCATCTCGCGGCTGATCTGCCACTGCTCGGCCACGTTCTCGGCGGTCTGGCCCATGTGGTAGCCGTTGAAGGCGTCCCAGAGGCCGTCCTTGATCATTGTGTCGATGTATTTCACGTCGCCCATCTTGTGCGCGACGCGCAGGTTCTGGGCATGGGGGCTCATCGACATGTTCTCCTGGCCGCCGGCGCAGATGATCGAGGCGTCGCCAAGCAGGATGTGCTGGGCCCCGAGCGCCACGGCGCGCAGGCCCGAGCCGCAGACCTGGTTGATGCCCCAGGCCGCGCTTTCCTTGGGCAGGCCGGCGTTGATGTGGGCCTGGCGGGCCGGGTTCTGGCCCTGGGCCGCGGTCAGCACCTGCCCGAGGATGGTTTCCGAAACCTCTCCCTTGTCGATGCCGGCGCGCGCGATCAGCGCTTCGAGCACGGCGGCCCCGAGGTCATGCGCCGGGGTGTTGGCGAAGGCACCGCCGAAACTGCCGACGGCGGTACGGGCCGCGGATGCGATGACGACATTGGTCATGGATAGCTACTCCTCCAAGCAGAGCGTGGTGCGGAGGTCGCGTCAGTCTGGCGGCCCCCGCCATTGATCTTGCGCTCTTTTGATAACGCGGGGAAACGACATGGGACAGAGAAACTGTACCGAAAAGACAGATTGATAGCGCAAAATTCCGCAACGCGGCGAAGCCGGGTGCTGCCCTCAGGCCTCGGCGCGCTGCGCAGGCGTATCGCGCCAGGCCGGTCGAACGGTGGGCGCACCGAAGAAATAGCCCTGCAGGCAATCGACCCCCATCTCCGTCAGGACCTGTGCATCGGCTGCGGTTTCAACGGATTCGGCGACGGTGAACATGTCGAACTGCTCGGCCATCGCGAGGATCGCGCGCGTGAGAACCTGGTTGTCAGGGTCGGTCGCGATGCCGCGTATGAATGGGGCTGCGATCTTCAGGACGTCGAAGCTGAAGGTCCTGAGATGGCGCAGCGCGGTATAGCCTGCGCCGAAATTATCCATGGCAAAGGAAACCCCCTGTCGCTGCATCTCGGCCATGAAGCTTGTCACGAGCTCGGGCACGAGCATGGCGGATGCCTCGGAAATCTCGAGAATCAGGCGCTCTGCGACGGTCGGGTTCCCGCAGATGGTGTCGGTGAGGCTGCGTCTCCAGCGCGGATAGCCGATGGACCGCGCCGACATGTTGATCGCAAGGCGAAGCCCGGGTTCCTGCGCGAGCTCATCCAGCCCCATCTCGAGCGCGAGGCAGTCGAGGATGCGCCCCTCTTCCAGCTCTTCAACCTGCACGATGAACTCGGCGGCCGGGACGACGCGGCCGGTCTCGTCCAGCACACGCACGAGGCCCTCGTGAAACGCGATGCTGCCGGGCCGCTGCGCCTGGACGACAGGCTGGAAGGCAAGCAGCACGTCTTCATGCCGGATCGCCGCGCGCACGGTATCGACGATCCGCGCATCGCGCGCGGCGATCGCCATGTCGAGGGCGTTGTGGTTGTGCATGTCGGTCCGCCCCCTCTTCATCCGGATACTCCCGATTCCCCCGGTGTCGGCAGGCCATGCTCCGGGGTCCGAACATCTTGCTGCAGCGGTGTTAACCCGGTCTGAAGCGGTGTGGTGCCGAATATGGACAAGTGGAGGAGATGCGTTGTTGACTCCGGGGCGCAAAGCCATATAAGCGCCCGCTCATTGGTGTTGGTGGCCCCCGCAAGGGGATGCCTGTCAATCCGGGGCGCCGGCTTGCCGGTCCGGAGAGAGGACAACGCCCTTTGCAACGGCACGAGGCCCTGTCCGGGTCCGGCCCGCGGATCCTCCGACGCAGCCGCGTCATGGGATCGAACCGCGGAACCGGCTTTCGGAGAGACGCCGAAGCGCCAGTATAAAGGAGATCAGCCGTGACCAAACGCACGTCTGCCAAGTACAAACTCGATCGCCGCATGGGCGAGAACATCTGGGGCCGTCCGAAGTCCCCCGTCAACCGCCGTGAATACGGCCCCGGCCAGCACGGCCAGCGCCGCAAGGGCAAGATGTCCGACTTCGGCCTGCAGCTCCGCGCCAAGCAGAAGCTCAAGGGCCACTACGGCGACCTGACCGAGAAGCAGTTCCGCCGCATCTTCGCAGACGCCGAGCGTCGCCGCGGCGACACCGGTGAGATCCTCATCGGCCTGCTTGAATCGCGCCTCGACGCTGTCGTCTACCGTGCCAAGTTCGTTCCGACCGTCTTCGCGGCGCGTCAGTTCGTGAACCACGGCCACGTGCTCGTGAACGGCAAGAAGGTGAACATCCCCTCCTACCGCGTGAAAGAGGGTGACGTCATCGAGGTTCGCGAGAAGTCGAAGCAGAACGCCGCCGTTCTCGAGGCCGTCCAGCTGCCCGAGCGCGACGTGCCCGACTACATCGAGGCCGACCACTCCAAGATGACCGCGACCTTCGTGCGCACCCCGGCCCTCGCCGACGTGCCCTTCGCGGTCCAGATGGAACCGAACCTCGTCATCGAATTCTACGCGCAGAACTGATCCGGTTCAGCGCATCGCATCGGGAAAGGCCGCTCCTTCGGGAGCGGCCTTTTTCGTTGCTGCATTCTTGTGCAGCCGCCACGTCATCCGACGCCTTCCGATATTTTACCGATTGATAAAAAAATCGACCTGTGGAAGCCTTTTCGAAATGACAAAAGGCAGCGGGAGGCCACCAATGGATACCAGGACGCTGACCCCGGGCATCGTGCCGGGGCGCTTGGACAAGGACAGGATCGAGGCGGGGTTCGCGGACCTGCATCCGCCGCTCGATGATCACGAGGCTCTGGTCGCGGCGGATCGCTGCTACTTCTGCCACGACGCGCCCTGCGCGACGGCCTGTCCCACGACGATCGACATTCCCCTCTTCATCCGCCAGATCGCGACGGGTACCCCGGAGGCGGCGGCGAAGACGATCCTCGAGCAGAACATCCTCGGCGGCATGTGCGCCCGGGTCTGCCCGACCGAGACGCTCTGCGAAGAGGTCTGCGTGCGTGAGGTGGCCGAGGGCAAGCCGGTCGAGATCGGCCGGCTGCAGCGCTATGCCACCGACACGCTGATGGCGCAGGGGGTGCACCCCTTCGAACGCGCAGCCCCTACCGGCAAGCGCGTTGCCGTGGTCGGGGCCGGTCCCGCGGGTGTCTCCTGCGCGCATCGGCTCGCGATGAAGGGGCACGACGTGGTGCTTCTCGATGCCCGCCCCAAGCCCGGCGGCCTCAATGAATACGGCATCGCCGCCTACAAGAGCACCGAGGATTTCGCCGCGCGCGAGGTTGACTGGCTGATGCAGATCGGCGGGATCGAGCTGAAGACCGGCGTGGCGCTCGGGCGCGACACGACGCTCGACGCCCTGAAGGCCGAATATGACGCGGTGTTTCTCGGCATGGGGCTCGGTGGCGTGAACGCGCTTGGCGTCGCCGGAGACGACAAGGGCGGGGTTGCCGACGCGGTGGATTTCATCGCCGAGCTGCGGCAGGCATCCGACCTCGCGGCGCTGCCCGTGGGGCGTGACGTGGTGGTGATCGGCGGCGGCATGACCGCCGTGGACGCGGCGGTGCAGTCGAAGCTCCTGGGCGCGCTCAACGTGACCATCGTCTACCGTCGCTCGCGCGAGCGGATGGCAGCCTCTGTCTACGAGCAGGAGCTCGCGGCAGCCAAGGGCGTGCGGATCATCTGCAGCGCAACGCCGGTCGCGGTGCATGGCAACGGGTCGGTGCGCGAAATCGAGTTCGAGTTCACCGACGACGAGCTGACCGCCACCGGCGAGCGCTTCCGGCTGCCGGCCGACCAGGTGTTCCGGGCCATCGGTCAGACCCTCACCGGCGACGGGCTGCCCGACCTCGAGGGCCGCAAGATCCGGGTCGACGGCGTTGGCCGGACCTCGGTCGCGGGCGTCTGGGCCGGCGGCGATTGTGCCAGCGGTGGCGATGATCTCACCGTGACGGCGGTGGCCGAGGGCCGCGACGCAGCCGAGGACATCCACGCGCAACTCATGGGGACGGCAGGCTGAGGCCGGCTGACGGAGGACAGGAACATGGCTGATCTGACAAGCAATTTCATCGGGATCAAATCCCCCAACCCCTTCTGGCTCGCCTCGGCGCCGCCGACGGACAAGGAATACAACGTGCGCCGCGCCTTCGAGGCCGGCTGGGGCGGCGTGGTCTGGAAGACCCTTGGCGAGGCGGGCCCGCCGGTGGTCAACGTCAACGGGCCGCGCTACGGCGCGATCTATGGCGCCGACCGTCGGCTGCTGGGACTCAACAACATCGAGCTCATCACCGACCGCCCGCTCGAGGTGAACCTGCGCGAGATGAAGGCGGTCAAGCGCGATTATCCGGACCGCGCGCTCATCGCCTCGATCATGGTGCCCTGCGAGGAAGAGGCCTGGAAGGCGATCCTGCCGCTGGTCGAGGAAACCGGCGCCGACGGGATCGAGCTGAACTGCGGCTGTCCGCACGGCATGTCCGAACGCGGCATGGGCGCGGCGGTGGGGCAGAACCCCGACCTGATCGAACAGATCACCCGCTGGTGCAAGCAGACGACCCGGATGCCGGTGATCGTCAAGCTGACCCCGAACATCACCGACGTGCGGCTGCCGGCGCAGGCCGCCAAGCGCGGCGGGGCGGATGCGGTCTCGCTGATCAACACGGTCAATTCCATCACCTCGGTGGATCTCGATCTCTTCGCACCGGAGCCGACCATCGACGGCAAGGGCAGCCATGGCGGCCTCTGCGGCCCGGCGGTAAAGCCGATGGCGCTGAACATGGTGGCCGAGATCGCCCGCAGCCCGGAGACCGCTGACCTGCCGATCTCGGGCATCGGTGGTGTGACCACGTGGAAGGACGCGGCCGAGTTCATGGCGCTGGGGGCCGGAAACGTGCAGGTCTGCACCGCGGCCATGACCTATGGCTTCAAGGTGGTCCAGGAGATGATCTCGGGCCTGTCGCAGTATCTCGACGAGAAGCAGATCGGGCTTCCCGACCTGGTCGGCCGTGCGATCCCGAACGTGAGCGACTGGCAGCACCTGAACCTCAACTACGTCAGCAAGGCGGTGATCGATCAGGATGCCTGTATCAAGTGCGGCCGTTGCTACGCGGCCTGCGAGGATACGTCCCACCAGGCCATCGCCATGTCCGAGGACCGGGTCTTCACGGTCAAGGACGAGGAGTGCGTCGCCTGCAACCTCTGTGTGAACGTCTGTCCGGTCGAAGATTGCATCACCATGGAACGCATGGCGCCGGGCCAGACCGATCCGCGCACCGGCAAGGTGGTTCAGGCCGAGCCGGCCGACTGGACCACGCACCCGAACAACCCGATGGCGAAGGTCGCCGCGGAATAAGATTTTTCGTCCGAAAAATCTTGCCCCAAGAAAATTCGTCCGAATTTTCTTGGGGTCACGACTGGCTGGTCTAGCAGTGCACCAAGAGGTGCGCGTCGTCGCAGATGATCAGGTACTGGTCGCCGCATTCGACGAGGTGAAAGCCCCGCGCTCGCACCTCTTCGAGCAGCGCTGCATATCCCAACTCGCGGTGCACATCCCGCTTCCTGCGGCGCACGATGCCGCCGGTCTTCACGGCCTTCGCCGAGAACAGCTGATTTTGCCATGCGGGGTTGTGCGGGGCGCTTCGGGAGGTGAGGGGTAGGACTTTCATATGCCCAGCGTTTCCCGATTCTGGTCAAGCAGACGTTGTTTCCGGGGTAAGAAGCTTGCGGAACAGCGTCTCGACATGGGCGTTCGCCGCATCCCAGCCCGAGGCTTCCCCGGGCACCAGAACGCGGATCTGGGCATCGAAGTCGGCATAGTGCTGGGTGATCGCCCAGATCGACAGGATCAACTGCGCGGGGTCCGATTTCGCCAGCCGCCCCTCGGCCATCCATTCCGCGATCAAGGCGCATTTCTCGTCGAACAGCGGCTTGAGGTCGCTTTCGAGATGCGGCCGCATCCGCGGCGCGCCCTGGATGATCTCGTTGGCGAAGAGCCGGCTTTCGCTGGGGTAGGCGCGGCTCATTTCCATCTTTCGCCGGACGTAGCCGATCACTTCCTCGAGCGGGATGCCGGCCGGGTCCATTTCGGCGAGCGGCGCCAGCCATTCCTCCATCAGCTTGCTCAGCAGGGCGACATGGATCGCCTCCTTGCCGTCGAAATAGTAGATGAGGTTCGGCTTCGACATGCCGGCCGCCTCGGCGATCTGGTCGAGAGTCGCGCCGCGATAGCCGTGCCGGGAAAATACCTCGAGCGCCGCCTCCATGATCCTTTTGCGGTTGCGCAACTGGATGCGACTGGGTTTCCTGACGGTGGTTTCTGGCATCTGGTTTCCTGTCCTGCCCGTTTTTCGGGCAGTGTCGCCCGCGATCCGCGCAATCGCCCGGCTGGCCCGGGACGTCAATTCTTGACTCGATCCGGACCGGTTGCAATCGTGCCTTTACCAAATGGTAAAAAACCGGCGTGCACCCCGGATGGGCTGCACAGCAGGCAAGCGACACAGGGAGAGCAAGATGGCGGCAACGGGCGAAAACCTCCGGATCGACGGTGACCGGCTTTGGGACAGCCTGATGGAAATGGCGAAGATCGGCCCGGGCGTGGCGGGCGGCAACAACCGCCAGACGCTGACGGACGAGGACGCCGAGGGCCGCGCGCTCTTCAAGCAGTGGTGCGACGACGCCGGGCTCAGCATGGGTGTCGACCAGATGGGCAGCATGTTCATGATGCGCGAGGGCACCGACCCGGACGCGCTGCCGGTTTACGTCGGTTCGCATCTCGACACGCAGCCGACCGGTGGCAAGTATGATGGCGTGCTGGGCGTGCTGGGCGCGCTCGAGGCGGTTCGGTCGATGAACGATCTCGGTATCAGGACGAAGCATCCGATCTGCGTGGTGAACTGGACCAACGAGGAAGGCGCGCGCTTCGCGCCGGCGATGATGGCGTCGGGGGTGTTCGCGGGCGTTCACACGCTCGACTACGCCTACGGGCGCACCGACCTGGACGGCAAGGCCTTCGGCGAGGAGCTCGAGCGCATCGGCTGGAAGGGCGAGGAAGAGGTGGGCGCGCGCAAGATGCATGCCTACTACGAGCTGCACATCGAGCAGGGCCCGATCCTCGAGGCCGAGGACAAGGACATCGGCGTGGTCACGCATTGCCAGGGCCTCTGGTGGCTGGAATTCACCCTGACGGGCCGCGAGGCGCACACCGGCTCGACGCCCATGGACATGCGGGTGAACGCGGGCCTCGCGGCGGCGCGGATCTTCGAGATGGTGCAGGAGGTCGCAATGGCCGCGCAGCCGGGGGCCGTCGGCGGCGTCGGGCAGATGCAGTTCTCGCCCAACTCGCGCAACGTGCTGCCGGGCAAGGTGGTCTTCACCGTCGACATCCGCTCGCCGGACCAGGAGAAGCTCGACGGGATGCGCGCCGAGATCGAGAAGCGCGCCGCCGCCATCTGTGACGAGATCGGCGTCGGCTGTGACGTCGAGGCGGTGGGCCATTTCGACCCGGTGACCTTCGATCCGGAGCTTGTCGGAAACGTGCGCAAGGCGGCCGAGGAGCTGGGATATTCGCACCGGGAGCTGATCTCGGGCGCGGGGCACGATGCCTGCTGGGCGGCCAAGGTGGCGCCCGCCACCATGGTGATGTGCCCCTGCGTGAAGGGCATCTCGCACAACGAGGCCGAGGAGATCTCGAAGGAGTGGGCGACCGCCGGCGCGGAGGTGCTCTTCCGCGCGGTGCTCGAGACTGCCGGGATCGTGGAGTGAGGCCGGGCCGGGTGGGGGCGCTGCCCCCACACCCCCGGGATATTTGAAGCCAGAAGAAGACCAGGGACACCCTGGCGCAGGGAGCAACAGAATGAGCAAAGTCATCAAGAACGGCACGGTCGTCACGGCCGATCTGACCTACAAGGCGGACGTGCTGGTCGAGGGGGGCAAGATCGTCGAGATCGGGCCCGACCTCGCGGGCGACGAGACGCTCGATGCGACCGGATGCTATGTCATGCCGGGCGGGATCGACCCGCATACCCATCTCGAGATGCCCTTCATGGGGACCTATTCCTCGGACGATTTCGAAAGCGGCACCCGTGCGGCGCTTGCCGGGGGCACCACGATGGTGGTGGATTTCGCGCTGCCGTCGCCGGGGCAGGGGCTGCTCGATGCGCTGCAGATGTGGGACAACAAGTCGACCCGCGCGCATTGCGACTACTCGTTCCACATGGCGATCACCTGGTGGTCGGAGCAGGTGTTCAACGAGATGGAGGCGGTGGTGCGCGATCGCGGCATCACCACCTTCAAGCACTTCATGGCCTACAAGGGCGCGCTGATGGTGAACGATGACGAGCTCTACGCGTCGTTCCAGCGCTGCGCCGAGCTGGGCGCGATCCCGATGGTGCATGCCGAGAACGGCGACGTGGTCGCGGAGCTTTCGGCGAAGCTGCTGGCGGCCGGCAACAACGGGCCCGAGGGGCATGCCTATTCGCGGCCGCCGCAGGTCGAGGGCGAGGCCACCAACCGCGCGATCATGATCGCCGACATGGCGGGCGTGCCGCTCTACGTGGTGCATGTCTCCTGCGAGGACAGCCACGAGGCCATCCGCCGGGCGCGGATGCAGGGCAAGCGCGTCTGGGGTGAGCCGCTGATCCAGCACCTGACGCTCGACGAGAGCGAGTATTTCGACAAGGACTGGGATCATGCCGCGCGCCGGGTGATGTCGCCGCCGTTCCGCAACAAGATGCACCAGGACAGCCTCTGGAACGGGCTGCAGAGTGGCTCGCTGTCGTGCGTCGCCACCGACCACTGTGCCTTTTCCACCGATCAGAAGCGCTACGGCGTGGGCGATTTCACCAAGATCCCCAACGGCACCGGCGGGCTCGAGGACCGCATCCCGATGCTCTGGACCTACGGCGTGGGCACCGGGCGGCTGACCCCGAACGAGTTCGTCGCGGCGACCTCGACCAACAGCGCGAAGATCCTCAACTGCTACCCGCGCAAGGGGGCGATCCTCGTCGGCGCGGACGCGGACATTCTCGTGCTCGATCCCGAGAAGACCAAGACCATCAGCGCTGCGACGCAGCAGTCGGCGATCGACTACAACGTCTTCGAGGGCAAGGAGGTCAAGGGACTGCCGCGCTTCGTGCTGACCCGCGGCCGTGTCGCGGTGATGGACGGCGAGATGCAGCCCGAGGAGGGCCACGGCCAGTTCGTCAAGCGCGAGCCCTCGGGCGCCGTGAACAAGGCGCTGTCGTCCTGGAAGGAGCTGACCGCGCCGCGCCCCGTCGAGCGCAGCGGCATTCCGGCAACCGGCGTTTGAGCCAGAACAGCAGATGCGGGAGCGCGGCACCGACCGCGCTTCCCACAACAAGAGAGAGCATGGCACCATGACCGGAAGCGCCATCATCGACGCGCGCGATGTCAGCCTGACCTTCCAGACAAACGACGGCCCCGTTCACGCCCTGCGCGACGTGAACCTGCAGGTGGAGAAGGGCGATTTCGTCTCCTTCATCGGGCCGTCCGGCTGCGGCAAGACCACTTTCCTGCGGGTCATGGCCGATCTCGAGCAGCCCACCGGCGGAGACATCCACGTCAACGGCGTCAGCCCCGAGGAGGCGCGCCGGCAGCGCGCCTACGGCTACGTCTTCCAGGCGGCGGGACTCTACCCGTGGCGGACCATCGGCGGCAACATCCGCCTGCCGCTCGAGATCATGGGCTACGACCGCTCGGTCCAGGCCCAGCGAGTGAAGGAGGTTCTGGAACTCGTCGACCTTGCGGGGTTCGAGAAGAAATATCCCTGGCAGCTGTCGGGGGGGATGCAGCAGCGCGCCTCGATCGCGCGGGCGCTGGCCTTCGAGGCCGACATCCTGCTGATGGACGAGCCCTTCGGCGCGCTCGACGAAATCGTCCGTGACCACCTCAACGAGCAGCTTCTGGCGCTCTGGGCGCGCACGCAGAAGACCATCTGCTTCGTGACCCACTCGATCCCCGAGGCGGTCTACCTGTCGACCAAGATCGTCGTGATGAGCCCGCGTCCGGGTCGGATCACCGACGTGATCGAGAGCCCGCTGCCGAAAGAGCGGCCGCTCGACATCCGCGACACGCCGGAATTCCTCGAGATCGCGCACCGCGTGCGCGAGGGGCTGCGGGCGGGGCATGCCTATGACTGAGGTCATGACGCCCCGCGCGGCCGGGCCCGGCGACGTGCCGGGCATTGCCGCCGTACTCAACCGCTGGATCGACGAGACGCCCTGGATGGAGCGGGCCAATGACGCGGAAACGCTCGAGGGATTCATCGCCGCCGCGCTGCCGGATCGCGAGATCTGGGTGCTCGGAGAGCCGATCGACGCCTACCTGTCGCTGAACGCCGAGACCGGCCAGATCGGCGCGCTCTACTGCACGCGCACCGGCGCGGGCTGCGGCAAGGCGCTGATGGACGAGGCCAAGCGCGGCCGCGACAGCCTGTGGCTGCACACCCATGTGCCGAACCGGCGCGCGCAGGCGTTCTACCGGCGCGAAGGCTTTGAGCAGGTGGGCGGCGAGATCGCTCCCGAGCCGCCCGAGACCGTTCCGGAACTGCGGATGGAGTGGCACCGATGAGAAACATCCTGCCTGTCCTGACCGTCATCGCCGCCATCGTCGTCATCTGGTATGGCGCCGCGGTCTGGCTCAACGCGCAGTGGGTACTTGACACAGCCGCGCGGCAGGACCGCGAGGTCGGCGCCGCCGAGCTGGTCATGGAGACCTGGAGCCAGGACAAGCCGCAGCTGCCGGCGCCGCACCAGGTGGTGACCGAGCTGTGGCAGACCACGGTCGAGAAGAACATCACCTCGAAGCGCAGCCTTGTCTACCATGCCTGGGTGACGCTCTCGGCGACGCTCGCGGGCTTCGGGCTGGGCACCGCGCTGGGCTTCGCGCTGGCGGTGGGGATCGTCTACATGCGGGTGATGGACATGTCCGTCATGCCGTGGGTGATCGCCAGCCAGACCATCCCCATCCTTGCCATCGCGCCGATGATCATCGTCGTGCTCAACGCGATGGGGCTGTCGGGGCTGCTGCCCAAGGCGATGATCTCGATGTACCTGAGTTTCTTCCCGGTCGTCGTCGGCATGGTGAAGGGCCTGCGCGCCCCGTCGCGGATGCAGCTAGACCAGATGCGGACGTGGAATGCGTCGAAGACGCAGGAGTTCTTCAAGCTGCGGCTGCCGTCGTCGATGCCCTATTTCTTCACCTCGCTGAAGATCGCCATGGCCGCAAGCCTCGTGGGGGCCATCGTGGGCGAGCTTCCGACCGGCGCGGTCGCGGGTCTTGGCGCCCGGCTGCTCGCGGGCAGCTACTACGGGCAGACCATCCAGATCTGGTCGGCGCTGTTCATGGCCGCCGCCGTCGCCGCGGCGATGGTCGGGCTCATCGGCTTCGTGCAGCGGCTGACCCTCAAGCGCATGGGAATGAACTGATGTGGATCGTGCTTGGCATTCTTGCATGGGCCGGCGGCTGGGCGCTGAACGTCTGGCTTGCGGGCCGCGCCCGCAGCCGGGCCACGGCGCTGGCCGTGCCGGTGATCTTCGGGCTGACGCTGATCTTCGTCTGGGAAGCGGCGGTGCGGGGCTTCGGCATCTCGCCGGTGCTGCTGCCGCCGCCCTCGGCGATCGTGGCCGAGATGGGCACCTCGAGCCATATCCTTTGGGAGGACTTCGTCCAGACCGTCATCAAGGGCGCGCTGACCGGCTTCGTCATCGGCTGCGCCGCGGCGCTCGGCACCGCCATCGTGGTCGACCGCTTCGACTTCCTGCGCCGGGGCCTGCTGCCGGTGGGCAACTTCGTCGCCGCGCTGCCGATCATCGGCATCGCGCCGATCCTCGTCATGTGGTTCGGGTTCGACTGGCAGTCGAAGGCGGCGGTCGTGGTGGTCATGGTGTTCTTCCCGATGCTGGTGAACACCGTCGAGGGGCTGCGAGACACCTCGGCAATGCAGCGCGACCTGATGCGGACCTACGCGGCGGGCTACTGGACGACCCTGCTGAAGCTGCGGCTTCCGGCGGCGATGCCCTTCATCTTCAACGGCTTGAAGCTCGCCACCACGCTGGCGCTGATCGGGGCCATCGTTGCCGAATTCTTCGGCTCTCCGATCAGGGGAATGGGCTTTCGCATTTCCACCAGCGTCGGGCTTCTTGCGCTCGATCTCGTGTGGGCTGAAATCGTGGTGGCGGCGATTGCCGGTTCGGCGTTCTATGGCGGTGTGGCACTGCTCGAGAAGGCCGTCACCTTCTGGCACCCCTCGCAACGGGGCCAAGGATAACAAAGACAACAGGACCTACGAGAAGACCAACATGGAGGTAACAATGAAAACCATCACCACACTGTCCGTCGCGGCAGGCATGGCGCTGGCCGCAGGCGCGGCGCAGGCGGCGGACGAGCTGTCGCTGCAGCTCAAGTGGGTCACGCAGGCACAGTTCGCGGGCTACTACGTGGCCGCCGACAAGGGCTTCTACGAAGAGGAAGATCTCGACGTCACCATCAAGCCCGGCGGTCCCGACATCGCCCCGGTGCAGGTGCTGCTGGGTGGCGGCGCCGACGTGATGGTCGACTGGCTGCCCTCGGCGCTGGCCGCACGCGAGAACGGCGCACCGATCGTCAACATCGCGCAGCCGTTCAAGTCGTCGGGCCTGATGCTCACCTGCCTCAAGGAGTCCGGCATCGAGAGCCCCGAGGACTTCCCGGGTCACACGCTCGGCACCTGGTTCTTCGGCAACGAGCTGCCGCTCTACAGCTGGATGTCGAAGCTCGGCTATCCGACCGACGGTTCCGAGGGTGGCGTCACCATCCAGAAGATCAACTTCAACGTCGATCCGCTGCTGCAGAAGCAGGTCGATTGCGCCACGACCATGACCTACAACGAGTACTGGCAGGTCATCGACGCAGGGCTCACGCCCGATGACCTCGTGGTCTTCAAGTATGAAGACGAGGGCATCTCGACGCTCGAGGACGGTCTCTACACCACCGAGGAGAACCTCGAGGACCCCGAGATGGTCGACAAGCTCACCCGCTTCGTGCGCGCCTCGATGAAGGGCTGGAAATATGCCGAGGAGAACCCAGACGAGGCGGCCGACATCGTGCTCGAAAACGACGCCACCGGCGCACAGACCGAGAAGCACCAGAAGCGCATGATGGGCGAGATCGCCAAGCTGACCGCCGGTTCCAACGGTGCGCTCGACCCGGCAGACTTCGAGCGCACGGTCGAGGTGCTGATGTCGGCGGGGGCCGCTCCGGTGATCACCAAGGATCCGGGCGATGCCGCCTGGACGCACGAGATCACCGACGAGGCGCTCGACTGAGCCAAGGCCCTGTGGGCGGGCTCACGCCCTGCCTGATGGCGAAGAAATACGGGGTGGCCTGAATGGGCCACCCCGCTTTCGTTCTGAAATGCGATATCGAAACGTCGAGGCGGTCGGGGTTGGGGACATGCCTTACCGGACCTGACACTTGCTTCTCAATGAACGGGGCGACTCGTAGCCCGGAGCTGTGACAGCCCCGTGACGTCCCGATGAAGAGTTCTCCCCGGACAATCCTCAGCGCGAGATAAGTGCGAGCAGATCCTCTGTGCGGAAGGGGCGGTGCAGCACCTCGTAGCCGTCTGCCTCGCCATGTTCCTCGGCGTCGAGGCCCATCAGCACGAGCCGCGCGCCGGTCTGGCGCAGCGCCTGCCCGAAGTCCGAGCTCACCGCATCTTTCGGCGACAGCGAGACCACCGCCAGCGCAAGACGCGGCATCTGCGCAAGCAGTGCCTGCGCGGACGGGCGATCTTCTGCAGTCGCGATCCTTGCGCCGGGATGCGCCTCTCCGAGGGTGGTCGTGATGTCCAGAGCCACGAGAGGGTCATTCACGGCAACGAGAAATGACGGATGCAGGCTTGTGCTATCTTCCGGGGTCATGGTGTCCTTACGATGATGCAAGGCTGCGTATGGAACAGATCGGGGCGTGCGGCATTAAACCATGACGTATCAAGCTACGGATTTTTGAACATGAAGGCGATTTCCTGCAAAACCTGCCCGCTTCAGGAGTGCGAGCTTCTATTGCCGCACGACCATGAACGAAAGTCGTTTCTCGAGGACTTCAAAGCCGGCGAGATGACCGTGGAGCCGGGCACACAGATCCTTCTCGAAGGGGCGATGACACCCAATCTCTACACTGTCCTCGACGGTATGGGGTTGCGCGACAAGACGTTGCGGGATGGGCGCCGGCAGGTCATCAACTTCGTGATGCCCGGCGATTTTCTCGGGCTTCAGGCCGGCGTCATGGGAGAAATGACCAACTCGGTCGAGGCGGTGACGCCGATGCGGCTCTGCGTGTTCCGGCGCGATGACCTGTGGACGCTGTTCCGCAACCAGCCGGAACTGTCCTATGCGCTGACATGGATCGCGGCGGCTGAGGAGCATTTCCTCGGAGAGACCATCGCGACGCTGGGCCAGCGGGATGGCAAGGAGCGAATCGCCTGGGCGCTGCTCAAGCTGTTCCAGCGGATGCAGGGTCTGGGTCTGGGCGAGAATCGCCGCGTGCCGCTGCCCTTCCGGCAGCAGGATCTCGCGGATGCGCTGGGGCTGTCACTGGTCCACACCAACAAGACCCTCGCGCGCCTGCGTTCCGAAGGCGTGGCGAACTGGAGCAACGGCCACCTGACGGTGCCGGACGCAGAAGCACTCGCGACGGTGGCCGTCACCGACCCGGAGCCGGTGCAGAAGCGGCCGTTCCTCTAGGTCAGCGACGCAGCGTGTCGCCGTAGGTGATCTTGGGCGTCATCTCGATGATCTTGTCGAAGGAGGCATCGGCGTCCTCGACCCGGGCCGCGATGATTTCGGCAGCCTTCCTGCCGATCTGGTCGCGGCAGGCATCCATCGTGGCCAGCTTGCGCGGCAGTCCCTGCAGCAGCTCGACCCCGTTGAAGCCCGCAAGGCCGATGTCGGCGGGAATGTCGCGCCCCTGTTCGAGCAGGTAGAGCAGGCCGCCCGCGCCGATCATGTCGTTCGAATAGTAGAGGAAGTCGAGCTCGGGCTCGCGCTCGAGGATGTCGCGGGTCATCTCGCGGCCTTTCGCAAGCGCCGATCCGCCGGAGTAGAACTCCTGTTCCATGACCTCGACGCCGCCCTTGGCGAGCGCCTCGGTGAAGCCTTCGAACCGCTTCCGGGCCCGGTAGTCGAGCGGCATCTTGGTGCCGAGAAAGCCGATCTTCTGGTAGCCCGCCTTGAGAATGGCCCGGGCCATCTCGCGGCCGGCGCGGCGATGGCTGATGCCCACGGCGGTGTCGATCGGCGTGCCGTCGGTATCCATGATCTCGACAACGGGGATGCCGCTGGCCTTGAGCATCGCCTTCGACGCCTCGGTGTGCTCGATCCCGGCAATGATCACGCCCGAGGGGCGCCACGACAGCATCTCGTAGAGGACGCGCTCTTCCTTCTCCGGCAGGTAGTCGGTCACGCCGACTACCGGCTGAAGCTCGGTGTCCTCGAGCACGCCCGAGATGCCGGCCATGACCTCGGGGAAGACCATGTTGCGCATCGAGGGGATGATGACCGCCACGAGGTTCACCCGCTGGCTGGCGAGCGCACCGGCGATCTTGTTCGGGACGTAGCCCAGCGTCTTCGCGGCCTCGAGCACCTTGGCACGGGTCGCCTCCGAGACGTCCCCCCTGTTGCGCAAGACCCGGCTGACGGTCATTTCGGATACGCCGGATGCTTCGGATACATCCCGAAGGGTCAACGGGCGGGGATCGTCATCTGCCACGGACTGGGCCTCCTCAACGCAGTAAACAGTTGCATTGTTAGCCTTTTGTCCGGGACAGGCAAGCCGCGTGTGCTGCCTGCGGGAAATTCGCGCAGGGAGATGACAAACTGTGCGGCAGGCGTTAAGGGGAGCAACAGCGGTCCCGTGGCTCAACTGGATAGAGCAGCCCCCTCCTAAGGGGCAGGTTGCAGGTTCGAATCCTGCCGGGATCGCCATTATATCAATGGCTTAGCGCGGCTCATGGGGTTTTATTTTCGGTTCGTTGAACCAGTTCCGGGCCTCCAAACTCCAGCGAACCGGCGGCTCGGCGCAGATAATCGGGGCTGAATCGGGCGTAGGTGCTGCGGGTGATGTTCGGGTTGCTGTGCCCGAGGTATTCCGCGATCTCCTCGATCGGCACCCCGGCCTCTGCCATGAAACGTCCGGCGGTGCGGCGCAGGTCATGTGGTGTGCAATGCTCGATCCCGGCGCGCTCGACTGCGGCATTGAAGCCGGTCTTGATCGACCCCACGCGGCGCCCGCCCCATTCGATCACGAAGTCGGATCTCGCCGCCTCCCGCGCGACCGAGAGCGCCGCCATGAGCGTGTCGTTGATCGGCACGGTGGCGCGGCCCTTGCGCGGGCCAATATCGGTGGTGGCCAGCTTGATCATGCGCCGGTCCAGGTCGACACGGTTCCAGGTCAACTCGAGCAGCGCGCCGATGCGCCCGGCGGTCGTGAGCATCAGCAGCATGGCAAGCCGGATGTGCGGCTCGCCCGCGGCGGCCAGAAGCTTTTCCACTTCGGCCCGCGTCAGGTAGCGCTCTCGCGGAGGCGGGGTCTGCGGCATCTCGATATGGGGCGCTGCGGCGATCAGCTTGGCGCGGTGCGCCCATTTCAGGCAGGTGCGCAGGCAGCCGAGCTCGGTTCGGATCGTGGCGTCCTTCCGGCCGGCGACGCGGCGATTGGTGATGTAGGTGCGGCAGTCGTCTATGGTGATCTGCGAGGCGGACAGGTGGCCGAACGTCGGAAGCACGTTGCGCCCGGTCTGTGTCAGTTTCGCGGCCTGCCGCCGCCCCTCCATTTCCTCGGTGTAGGCGCTCCACAGTTGGTCAACGGTCACGCCGCGCGCGGGAGCGGTCTGGCTGAGGATCAGGTCGCGAGCTTCGCGCTCAGCTTCCTTTTCCGTGTGTGCTTCAAGACGAAAACGTCTCCGCCTTCCGTCGTCGTTCCAGATAACGACCCATCGTCCTTTGAGCCTTCCGAGGCGATATTCCCGCATTCGTATTCCTCCACGATCTCCGGCCTGATGCGATACATGCGACCGACTCGGAAGGCCGGCAGCTCACCCTCGCGGATCATGTTGCGAACGGTTTCCCCGCTGCAACCCCACCGGGCTGCGAGGTCGTCCGGGGTGTATGGGCGCGGCGCAGCCATCAATCAGCCTCCCATGCGGACTGTGCAGCCGTGACGAAGTCTCCATCTTCATTGGCATGGTCCATCCCAGCGGCATAGCCACTGAGGAAGGCGTCCTGCCGCGCTGTTTTGACCGCCTCCTGCAGGCGCTTCACGAGTGCGTCGGCCGCGTCCCGCTCGGCGACGATCCGGACGCGCTCGCAGCGCATCTCGTGCAGCTCGTCGCGCAGGAGCGCGGCACTGGCGTCGGAGATGCCGCGCGGGTCGGTCTGAGAGCCGGGAACGGGGCGCAGCTGACGGGCGAGCCAGAATTGCTCGCCCGTCAGAGCATCCGGCGCGGGTCCGTGAGTGGTGGCGCGCTCGGTGATCCTGTGTTCGTTGGAGAGGTGGCGAAAGGGGCTCATGCCGCACCTCCGTCGCTTTTGCCACACATCCGCGAGATCAGGCCGCGCCGATCCTTGTGGGCGTTCACGGCGGCGCGGATGGAGGGCAGGGGGGCGCGGCGGGCCTCGTCCACCGCATTGGGCAGCTCCGGCACGGGGTAGTGGCTGGGGCAGAGCTCGAGGCGAGCGGCGTGGCGCCCTTCTATGCGGGCCGAGGTGCCGTCTTCACGGAGCTGCTCTTCCTTGAGTTGCAACCAAGCGTCCTGCACAGCGGCAGGGCGGCGAAGGACGAGATCCGGCGTGGTCACTACGCGGGACAATCCGGCGAACCGTGTGGGGTGAAGCATTGCATTCTCCATCTCTGGCCCAGCGATCGGCCGAAGGTGGCGTTGATCGGGGAGGAACGCTGTCATGCTAGGCGGTAATATTACCGCAGTCAACTTTTGGCGGTAAAAAAACCGTATAGATTTGATGATGCCCCTGTCAATTTGCATCACCCTCCCTATGGCGCCTCGGGTTGCAGACACGGTCCTGCGCTGCGGCTGGGCTTGCTGCAGTTCAGTTTGCAGGATGAGTGCTTAGGAGCGTTTCATCCTAACGGCTTGCGCTGCGAGTGGATGCAGAACCGTGCTCAATGTCCCGCTCTTGAGATAGTCAAAGTGTCCGAATTGACGCGAATCATGGGAAATATTATTCTGCCATGTATAGTTTAGGAGAAATATTATGATGAGAAATTCCCTTGGAGGAGCGCTTGTGCTCTGTGTTTTCGCAGTCGCGGCGCAAGCTCAGGACGAGCTCCAGAACCCGCGCGCCGATTACGTGGACGGGACTTTGTTGACCAATAGTGCGCGGTCAGTGGTCCATGCAATGAACGCGATTTTTGATCCGCCGCCCGGCGTGCGGATCGAGACAAAGATCGTCTATCAAACCAAAGAAGACGAAGACGAGGGCACGACCGATGATCACGATACGACGATTGGTTGCTACGGCATCCCAGAAGTTTGCAACCATATGGAAACCATCATCGATATCGTGATGGAAGATCCGGATCATTGGGCATGCACGAGTGTCCCAGAAGGTGTCGAGTGCACGCACCGGCCACACTGACAAAGTGACACTTTGGCCCGCCCGATGCTCTTTTCAGGCCTGTCGTGTGAGGTTGCGGTGATTTCCGGTTTTGAAGACCAAGGTCACGTTCGACGCCATACTGCGCCTCGCGCCTAGCTAGGTTTGCTTGGTGAGCAGCGTCAAAGCTTCTTGGCAAGTTCGGCCGGCCACGCCAATCGTACGCGCGCTGCCCATTTTAGGCGCTTGTTCCACATCGTCGTCGCGCCGGGGTTAAGCGATATCAGGTGAAACAGGCCGGGCTCGTCGCCCGGTTTCACTTGCTTGACCCACCCCATGCCGTCCTCGTCCTCGACCACGCAGCGGTGACCGATCACGTCGTCGGGCACACCATCAGGGGCATGGCGGGTGTAGAAGAGCAGGTCGCCTGCGCTGAAAACGGGCTCCATGCTGTCGCCTTCGACCTCGACAGCGACCACTCCATGAGGAGAGAGGCCTGGCGGGCATTCGACTTGCGGGCCATCACCCTTCGCATAGACGTCGAAAACCGGCACTCGAGCGCCCGCGCCAACTTTACCTGCGATGGCAACGGTCGGAGCGCTTTCTTCACCTATTCCGTGTAGGAGCCAAAGTTCAGAGACGCGGAGCGCCGCGGCAACCTTGCTAATGGAGCTGACATTTGCGCCGGCATTTTCTTCGCCGGCCTCGTGTCTCCGTCGCCAGTTGCGAATTCCGTCCTTCGACAGTCCAGCCTGAACCGCCAAAGCCTGCTCTGAAAGCTTAAGCTCTTCGCGGCGCGCAGTGATGCGCTGGAGGATCTCACCCATGTCCATGCGCTCAAAATTACCGCATGGTATCACTATCGTAGAGCGGTAAGATAACCGTTGACGATGCGGTAAAATAACCGCATGTTGCGCGTTATGCAGACCATTGAAACCCTTCTGGCGATCGCAGACGCCTATAAGAGAGCCGCTGGTGTCGATCACGACAGCACAGTCTCGCACCGTGTGTTTGGCGATAGCAAGAAACTGGGCGCCCTGCGCTCAGGCGCAGATATCACGCTGCGCCGTTTCAACGAGGCAATGTGCTGGTTTGAGGCAAACTGGCCGGCAGAATGCGAACTTCCGCTGCCCGCACCGTTTTCGCCAAGTCCCGACACTGTTGCCGCTGCTGCTGAATGAATGCGCTGTCCCATCCTTCGAACATGACGTCGCGCCGCATCACCGACCAGCTAACAGATCTGGAGCCGTTCACATGAGAGCCTATCGAGCCGGGACGATCTCGGAAGCCGTGCAGAACGCGGTCGAGGCGATCCCTCAGCGGACGCACCGCGAGGTGGCGTCCTTCCTCGGCATCCGTGCATCGACACTGTCCTACGGAATGGACCCGTCCGAGGATCGCCCCGGCGGCCTCGGCATCGCCTATGTGGATCGCCTCTGCGACCGGTGGCCGGAAGCCGCAGCGCACCTGGCGCAGCACTTTGCGGCGCGCGCCGGCGGCTTGTTCCAGCCCAACGCCACGACTGCGGCGCCCAAGGCGGCCTGGCAGCACGTGGCGACGATGGCGAAGGAGACTGGTGAGGCGGTCGCGGCGCTGTCGAGCGTCGAGCATGGCGCTGACCGGGCCGAGGTGCGCCGCGAGCTGATCGAGGCGCGGGACGCCATCGATGCCGCGCTGCGTGACCACGATGCGGAGCAGCGGGCCATTCCACTGAGGGGAGCCGTCAAATGAGCACCGCTAAGGACCTTCTCGGCCGTCCGCCGGTCATGCGCCGCGTCAGGCGGGGCCCGCGAGACGACCGGCGCGCGTTCCAGGGCGAGACGCGTGACGGCCTGACCCGGGTGCGCGTGCCGGGGGCCAACACCAGCCCGGGATCGCCGTCGGCGATCGTGACGCGGAGCGCCGCGCCCAGGGAGCGCACATGACGGTCCGGGCCTTCTCTGTCATCGGCGGCGAGGACGATCTGCCGGTCTATCCCTTCACGCGGGAGGACCGCCTCGAGAGTCATTACTTCATGGCGTGGGAGCGGCGGCGCTGGTTGAACAGCGACATGCGCATGAAGGGGCGGCCTGAATGCCGGGCGCTCTACTTCGACCTGATCTGCATCTCTTTCGAGCAGTCACCGATCGGGACGCTGCCCGACGACATGTCGCTGCTCGCCAAGTTCACGCACACCGACCAGGGGCACTTCGAGCAGCTCTGTGCCAGCGCCTTCGGACCGTTGCACAAGTGGCGCCGGTGCCGCTGCGAGGACGAGGAGGAGGTGCGGCTCTATCACCCGATGGTGCTGCGCACGCTGACCGAGGCGGTGGCGCGGAAGGCGGACAACCGTGCCAAGACCGAGGCCGCGAACATCCAGAAGCGGCTGCAGCGGCTGCGGACGACGGTCGCGGGCTTCGCGCCGGATCTCGCGAAGAACGACGCTGCCATTCGCTGGATGGACGAGTGGCTGATCAAGGAAGGCTGCGAGTATCGCAACGCGACCTGGATCGAGCGCGCGATGATGGGTTGGTCGAACCGCATGTTCGACGGGCGGGCGAAGCGATGAGCGGCCTGGCGGGAATGTCCGGAACTGTCCGGCGGACACTGTTGGACAGTGTCGCGGACACTCTGCGGACAGTGTTTGGAGAATGTGAAGCAGCACCAATGGCTTACGTAAACTGTCCCGAACTGTCCGGCACGATAGGGACAAAGACAGAGACACAGACAGGGACAGGGACGGTCGCGCTCCGTTCCGACCGTGCAGCCTGTGGATAAGTCGGATTTGCAGAGAGTGGAGGCGATGATGGACAGCGAAGGACAGACCACGAAGGCGGAGAGCAAGCGGGACCGGGTGCGGCGGCTGCTGATCGAGCCGCTGAGTGCCTGGGGCTTCCGCAAGCCGAGCAACGTGAGCGAGGAGAAGCACGCGAAGTTCCTCGTCGACCTGGCGGACGGGCTTTCCTACCTCGGCGACGACCAGCTGGAGACGCTGCGCGAGTTCCTCAGGACGAAGGGCGAGGGCAAGGACCGGCGCGGGTGGCCGCGCATGGCGACGATCACGCCGCTGGCCGAGGCGATCGCGCCGCGCCCGCTCGAGGAGATCCCGGTGATCGCCAGCTGGTTCGGCTCGGCGCGCGGGCCGCAGGCGCTGGAGGAGGGCACGCTGGTGGCCGAGTTCCAGTTCGTCTCGGGGCTCAAGCGGCCGCCGCTGCACGAGGGCGACTGGCGGCGCATCCGCGAACGGGCGGCGGAGCATGACAGCAACAGGCGGGTGCGCGGCGACCGGGTGCGCCGGGGCGTGGCGGACCAGGACGATCGGCAGTGGCTGGCTTGGTACGCGCAGCTCGAGGCGCGGGCGCTGGCACTGCTGCCCGGCGCGGGCACGGAGACAGACCACAGGACAACGGGGTGAGCAGATGGTGAAGACCTACAGCAAGGGCGCGCGGCGCCGGGCGAAGCGGGCGGCGGGGACCGAGAGCGGGCTGGACCTGCCGGGGCTGGCCGCGGTGACGCGGCGCGAGCCGAACGGGCGGACGCGGCGCAGCATGGCGGACCGCGATCCGTCGATCGATCCGCTGGCGGTGCGGTGCCGGCACGTCGGGATCCAGCCGGATGCCGCCGGCCTGCGCGAAGTGCGGTCGCCATGGTTCGGCTGCCGGGCGGGTCGGGCGATGGCGGCGGCGGTGCGCGATCACGACGAGCGGTCGCGGCTCTGGGACGCGATCCAGCACATGCGGCGGGTGCAGGTGGCGATGGATCGGGCCATCGGCGCGCCGTCGCGGCATGCGCGCTGCCTGCGGCTGCTGGTGCCGGTCGAGGCGATGTCGGCGGACGCCGAGACGCCGCCGGTCGACGAGCGCAGCGACGAGGAGCGGCTGCGCGATGCCACGCGGGCGTCGATGCGGGTCGAGGGCTGGCTCGGCTACACCGACAAGCCCGCGCGGAGCGAGGCGCTGAGGGTCGTCGTCGATGACGGCGAGGTCCGGGACGTGGCGGGGCTGCTGTCGGCGCTGCGCTGCGTCTCCGACGGTCTGCGGGCTCGCGAGATGGTCTGGCGCGGAAGGGGTTGACGCGGAATCCCGTCCTGGTCATTTTGGCATCATCGAGAGTTGCCGCGCCCGGAGGAGAGATCCTGCCGGGCGCGTCTCGTTTGAGGAGGTGCCGCCATGCGTAAGCTCTGCGCGGCGCCGGGCTGCGAGGATGTGGCGGCGCCGGGCAAGGCGCGCTGCCCCGATCACCAGGACGACCAGGACAGGCGGCGCGCGGCGCGGAAGGCGGCGGCGCAGGCCACGCCGCACGCGGCGGCGGCGCGGGCGCTTTATGCCGATCCGCGCTGGACGGCGGCGGCGCGGCGGTTCCTCGAACGCCATCCGCTCTGCGTCGACTGCGGCGAGCTGGGCGTGGTCGAGCCCGCGACCGACGTGGACCACGTGGTGCCGCACAAGGGCGACCGGCAGCTGTTCTGGGATCGGTCGAACTGGCAGCCGCTCTGCCACCGCTGCCACAGCCGCAAGACGGCGCGCGAGGTCTGGCACGCCCACCGGGGGTAGGTCAAAAATCCCCAGCCCGCGGCCCAAACCGACAGCCCAACCTCTTCTTCCGCGAGCGCGGAATTGAGCAAAAAAGCCCACCCCCCGGATCTTCAGGAGGTCGCGCATGAAGGGACGCAAGCCGACCCTCGACAACGTCGTGCCGATGCGGGGCGACGCCCCGAAGCCGGTGCCGGCGCCGCCCGACCTGATGTCGGAGGCCGGCAAGGCGGTCTGGGAGGAGCTGGCACCGGAGCTGGTGCGGATGGACCGGCTGAAGCCGCATTACGAGCACATGCTCGCGGCCTACTGCGAGTCGGCGGCCGACGTGATCGAGCTGACCAGCAACATCGCCGTGGAGGGGCGCACCTACGCGGTGCAGACCCGCAACGGCATGCAGCAGAAGAAGACGGCGAACTGGCAGGCGCGGCAGGACGCATTCGCGAACATGCGCCAGCTCGGCGCGCTCTTCGGCCTGTCGCCGGTCGATGACGCGCGGCTGGCCACCGGGGGGCAGGGGGATCTCTTCGAAGAGCTCCTGCGCGGAATCCGTGGAGGCGATTGATCACCCGGTGAGCCGCTACGCGCTCGACGTGATCGCGGGCGACGTGGCGGCGGGGCCGCTGGTGCGCATGGCCTGCGAGCGCCACCTCCTGGACCTCGAGACCGGCGCCGACCGGGGGCTGGTGTTCGACACCGAGGCCGCCGACATGGTGATCCGGTTTGCCAAGGTGCTGCGCCACACCACCGGGCCGATGGCCGGGGCGGAGCTGGCGCTGCAGCCCTGGCAGGTGTTCCGCCACGGCTCGGTGTTCGGCTGGAAGCACGCGGAGACCGGGCTGCGGCGGTTCCGCTCGACCTATCACCAGGTGGCGAAGAAGAACGGCAAGACGACGGACACGGCGGTGCCGATGCTGTTCACGCAGCTCTTCGACGGGGAGGGCGCGCCGCAGGGCTACTGCGCGGCGACGACGCGCGACCAGGCGGGGCTGCTGTTCAACGAGATCAAGCGGATGATCCGCGCCTCGCCGGCGCTCTCGTCGCTGCTCGACGTCTACAAGACGCAGATCCAGTCGCCGCGCACCAACGGCTACATCGCCGCGCTCAGCCGGGACGGCAACAGCGCCGACGGCATCAACCCGCACTTCGCCGCGCGCGACGAGGTGCACCGCTGGACCGACCGGGAGCTTGCCGACGTGGTGACCAACTCGATGATCGCGCGGGCCCAGCCCATCGACTGGGCGATCACCACCGCCGGCGCCGACCGGGCGAGCCTGTGCGGCGAGATCCGCACCTACGCCGAGCGGGTGCTGCGCGGGGACGTGCGCGACGACGGGTTCTTCGCCTTCGTGGCCGAGCCGCCCGAGGATGCCGACCCCTCGGACCCGGCGACCTGGGCGATGGCCAACCCCAACCTCGGGGTGGCCTTCACGGAAGCAGACTTCCGGCGCATCCACGACGAGGCGCAGGCGATCCGGGGCAAGATGCCGAACTTCCGGCGGCTGCACCTCAACCTCTGGACCGAGGGCGCGCAGAGCTGGATCGGCCGCGATGTCTGGGACCGGGGGCTGGCGACCGCGCCGGTGGATCCCGAGGCGCTCTACGGCCGCAAGGCCTGGGTGGGGATCGACCTCAGGCGCACCACCGACCTCACGTCGATCGTGGTGGCGGTGCCGGTCGAAGGGGTGATCTACCTGCTGAGCTACGCCTTCATCGCGGAAGGCCCGAAGGGCTTCGTGGCCCGCGCGCAGTCGGAGAACCGCGATTACGTGGCCTGGCGCGACGACGGCTGGCTCGAGGTGCACCGGGGCGGGGTGATCGACGAGGACCAGGTGATCGAGCGGATGAAGTGGCTGCGGGCGCGGTTCGACCTGCAGGAGGTGGCCTATGACCGCTGGGGGATGAAGCACGTGGCCGCCGAGCTCGACAAGCTGCGCTTCCCGCTGCTCGAGTTCGGGCAGGGCTACGCCAGCATGTCGCCGGCGACCAAGCGCTTCGAGCGGGCGGTGATCCAGAACCGGTTGCGCCACGGCGGCAACCCGCTGCTGGCCTGGGCGGTGGGCAACGTGGTGCTCGACCAGGACGCGGCGGAGAACGTGAAGCCGAACAAGAAGAAGGCGACGGGCCGGATCGACCCGGCGGTGGCGGCGATCATGGCGGTGGGCCGGGCCGAGGTCGGCGAGGAGAAGCGCAAGGCAAGGGACGTGGTGGTGATATGAGGCTCTTCGGGTTGGACATCTCGCGGGCCGGGGCAGCCGGCGGCGGTGGCGGCGCGCCCCGCGTCGAGCCGCCGGTCACGGCGCAGGCGGCCGTGGCGGCGGGCGAGCAGGGCCTGCTGGCGGTGGGCTGGGGCTCGCTCGGGGCGCCGAGTGCGGTGCGGGGGCTGCCGCGGGTGACGCCCGAGACGGCGGCGCATCACGCCACGGTCTTCGCCTGCTGCAACAACATCGCGGGCGATCTCGCCAAGGTGCCGCTGAAGCTCTGGCAGCGGCAGGGCGACGGGCAGGACGTCAGGGTGCGCGAGCATGCCGCAGGCGACCTGCTGAACGGCGAGGCGGCGCCGGGTGTGCCCGCCAAGCTCGTGCGCTTCGCCGCCGTCTACGCCTACACGCTGCGCGGCAACGGTCACATCTACGGGCCTCGCGATGGCGGCGGCGAGTTGATGCGCCTCGACATCGTGCGCCAGGGCAACGTCTCGATGCTGCGCGACGGGCTCGAGCGCTTCTACCAGTTCGAGGACGGCGCCGGGGTGCAGCGCCGGGTGCCGGCGCGGGCCATGGTGCACCTGCGCTACATGGCCGAGGACGGCTGGACCGGCCGCAGCCCGATCCAGGTGGCGGCCGAGAGCGTGGGCATCGCGCTCGCGGGCCAGAGGGCGGCGGCGCGCAACGCCGCCGGCGGCACCACCAAGGGCGTGATCAAGCTCGGCGACAACTACGAGGGCGAGGAACAGCGGGTGCGCAACGCGCGCCGCATCAAGGACGCGATGCAGGACCCGGGCAGCGACGGCTGGATCGCGGTGAACCCCGACGAGGACGTGAAGGCGCTCGACATCTCGGCGGCCGACCAGGAGCTGCTGTCGAGCCGCAAGTTCGACCGCGAGATGCTGGCGGGAATCTACCGGATGCCGCCGAGCAAGCTGCAGATGCTGGAATACGGCGTGAAGGCCAACGGCGAGCAGCAGGCCATCGACTACTTGACCGACTGCCTGCTGCACTGGTCGGCGCTGGTGGAAGCGCAGCTCGACGTGGCGCTGCTGACCCGCGCGGAGCGCGACGCGGGGCTCTTCCTGCGCCACGACTTCGGCGCGCTGCTGCAGCCGACGGTCAAGGAACAATACGAGGCGCTGAACCGCGCCGTGGGCGGGCCGTTCATGCTGCCCAACGAGGCGCGCGCCAAGATCGGCGCGCCGCCGGTGGCCGAGGGCGCCACGCTCAACCCCGCGCCCAACATGACCCGCGCCGAAGCGCCGGGCCGCGATCCTGAAGGAGACGACGCATGAGCCGGACCATTGCCAGCTTCTTTGCCGGGGCGCCGCTGGCGCTCTCGCGCGCCCATGGCGAGGCGCTCCTGCAGATGCCGGTCCCCGCACCGGGTGCGGAGGTGGGTGCGCGGGCGCTCTCGGTGGGGGGCATGTCGCTCGCGTTGGAGCCGGGCGAGCGCTACGCCATCCACCGCAACATCGCCATCGTGCCGATCTCGGGACTGCTGACGCCCAACGCCTTCCTGCTCGAGCGCTGGCTCGGCTGGAGCACCTACCACGGGCTCGAGGCCACCTTCGCGGAGCTTGCCGCCAACGAGGACGTGGCCGCGATCGCGGCGCTCTGCGACTCGCCGGGCGGCTACGTGCTGGGCATCGAGGGCGCGTCGCGGGCGGTTGCGGCGGCGGCGGTGAAGCCGGTGCACGCGCTGGTGCATCCGCTCGCGGCCTCGGCCTGCTACCACATCGCGAGCCAGGCCACCGACATCACCCTCACGCCCGGCAGCGTGGTGGGCTCCATCGGCTGCATGCAGGTCAGCGCCGCGCCGGTGCAGCCCGGTATGTCCGGCAATCAACTGTTCATTCTCAGCTCGTCGCACGCGCGCGCCAAGCGCCCCGATCCCTCGACCGAGGAAGGCCGGCGCGAGTCGGTCCGGGTGCTCGACGCGATGGAGGCGGATTTCCACGCCGCTGTCGCCGCAGGCCGGGGCATCGACCTGGCCGAGCTGCGGGAGCGGCTGTCGTCGACCGACGATCCCGCCGATGGCGGCGCGATCTTCTGGGGCGAGGAGGCGCAGGCGCGCGGGCTCGTCGACCGGCTGGAGGACGCGCCCACGTTCTGGACCCGCCTCGGGGCGGCCTACGCGCCGCGTCCTGCCCGCACCGCCGGGCGCGCTGCCCGGGCCCAGGTGCAGGCGGCACAAGCGCTCGCCGGGCTCTAAGCCTCAGACCAACAACCACAGTTCACCGGGCGCCCACGCGCCCTCTCTTTGCCCTGCCGGTGCGCGGCTGGGTCTTCCTGCTGCGCCAGAGGCGCGGCGCCCATCACGAGGAGCATCACCATGAGTGACATCAACGACCTGCGCCGCGCCCGGAAGGCTGCGGCGGACGACATGCAGGCCCGCGCCGACGCGCTGACCGCGCTCGAGGATCAGGAGGGCGCGGAAGAGACCGCGCTCGCGGCAGCGCAGGCTGCCTTCGACACCGCCAAGGCCGCCTTCGAGAAGGCCGACCGGCAGGTGAAGCGGGCCGAGGAGGTGGAGGCCTCGCGCGCCGCCGCCGCGCAGCCCGAGCCGGGCGCCGAAGCGAACGGCGGGCAGGGCGCCGCTGCACCCGCGCAGCCAAAGGAGAAGGGGCTGCAGTTCGGCGCCATGCTGCGCACGCTCGCGGCCGCCGGCGGCAACGTCCACACCGCCCGGATGATCGCCGAGGAGAACGGCCAGTCCGGGCTCTTCGCGGTCGGGCAGAACATGGGCAGCGGCGAGGCCGGCGGCTTCCTGGTGCCCGAGGACGTCAGCTCCGACGTGATCGAGCTGCTGCGCCCGGCGAGCGTGGTGACCGCCATGGGCCCGCGCATCGTGCCGCTGCCCAACGGCAACATGACGCAGAACCGCCGCGCCACGGGCGCCAACTTCGGCTACGGCGACGAGACCTCGGACGCGCCGGTCACCGGCTACAGCTACGGGCAGATGAAGCTCTCGGCCAAGAAGATGCGGGGCATCGTGCCGATCTCCAACGACCTGATGCGCACCAGCTCGACCGCCGTCGACCGGATGGTGCGCGACGACGCCATCGCCGATGCGGCGCAGATCCAGGACCGCTACTTCTTGCGCGGTGCGGGCACCGAGTTCGCGCCCCGCGGCCTGCGCTACCAGCTGGTCGGCACGCCGGTCGAGGGCACCAACATCCTCGCCATGACGGCCGGGCCGGACCTGCAGAAGGTCACCAGTGACCTCGGCCGCATGGAGCTGGCGCTGGCCAATGCCAACGTGCCCTACACCGGGGCGCATTGGATCATGTCGCCGCGCACGGCGATGTACCTGACCAACCTGCGCGACGGGAACGGCAATTTGGCCTTCCCCGAGATGCAGGGCGGCCAGCTGCGCCGCAAGCCTGTGCATGTGACCACCGAGATCCCGTCGAACCTCGGCGCCGGGGGCGATGCCTCGGAGATCATGCTGGTGCATCCGATGCACGTGGTGATCGGCGAGCACATGGGCATCACCATCGCCATGTCTGACCAGGCCGCCTACCGCGATGCGGGCGGCGAGCTGCAGTCGGCCTTCAGCCGCGACGAGACGCTGATGCGGATGATCCTGCAGCACGACCTCGGCCTGCGGCATCTGCCGGCCGTCGCGGTGCTGACCGACGTCACCTGGGCCGACTGAGCCCCGTAGGCAACGGGCAATTCCGCCCGCTGCCACTTCCCTTTCTCAGAAGGACGAAGACCATGATCCAGATGAAAGACATCGGCGCGCTCATCACAGCCCTGCGTGCCGCCGGCAACGCCGCGCTGACCGCCGGCGGCGCGGGCGACAACACCGCCGTACCCGGCGTGATCCTCGACCGCGCGGCCATCGGCATGCCGCAGTCGGGGCTCCTCGCCATCCCCTTCACCGCCACGCTGGCGGCGGGCGAGACGCTCTCGGTGACCTACACGGTGCAGGAGGGTGAGGCGGACGACCTGTCGGACGCCGCCACGCTGGTCAGCGAGACCGTCGTCGCGGCGACGGGTCCGGCGGGCGGTGGCACCGTCACCGGCTGCCTCGAGCTTGACGTGAAGCTTCGCGCGGGGGGCCGCTACCAGCGGGTGACCTACACGCCCGACCTCAGTGCGGCGGATACCGACACGGCGGCGCTCTCGGCACTGCTGATCTGCGGCGGCATGGACCGCCTGCCGCAATGAGGGCGGTGATCTTCCAGCGGCCGCACCTCATGTACCAGCGGGGTGAGACGGCCGGCTTCGCCGATGATCACGCGGACAAGCTGATCGCGGCGGGCATCGCCCGCGACCCGAGCGCGCCCGTCCCGGCCTCGGCCGTCGAGGTGCCACAGGAAGGCAAGGGCGACGAGGGAGGCGACGACAAGAGCGACGCGCCTGCCAAAGGTGACGGCAAGGTCGCGAAGGCGCCCGACCCCGGCGCGCCACCCGTCCAGGGAAAGAAGTCGTAAGAGGGGGCCGGGCGCATGCGATACATCGGAACGGATCCGGTTCCGCTTGCTGTCTCGCCGGCGCAGTTCGCCGCTGCGGTGCATGGCGTGGTGACCGAGGCGGAAGAAGCCTCGCTCGAGTCGTTGCTTGGCGCGGCGCAGGATGTCGTGTCGACGGCCACCAACCTGCCGCCGGCGCCCGGCCTCTTCGAGTTCACCTGCCCCGTCGACGACTGGCGCCGCTGGTGGTTTCCCTGCCGGCCGGTGACCGCGATCGAGGAGATCGCTGTCTCGGACGCGGCTGGGGCCTTCGTCGATCGCGACCTTGCCGGTATTCAGCTCGTGATGGGCTACGACGAGCCGCAACTGCTGTTGCCGGACGGCTGGCTGCGCCGCGACGACCAAGGCCGCACGCTGCGCATTCGCGCGCAGGCGGGGGAGACACTGTCGCCCGCGCTCTGGCGCGCCATCGTGGCGCTCACCCGTGAATGGCGTGACGCGGACATCGCGATCAGCGGCGAGATGGAGGTGCCACGCGGCTCCTTCGGGGTGCAGCGGCTGCTGCGCCAGGCGCGCTATCGGCGCCCGAAGATCACGGCGGGGTGCTGATATGGCCGGCGGACGGCTCAGCGATCGCATCCGGGTGCAGCGCATGGTGCGCGAGGGCAGCACGATCACGGGCTGGGCCGACCTGGAACTGACGCCCGGGGTGCCTCTGGTGCTTTGGGCGGACATGAACGAGACGCCCGGCGGCGATACGACGGTCGGGGGCCGTCAGGAGGCCGCGCGGCAGGCGACGATCCGGCTGCGCGCGACCATGCCCGCCTACCAGGTGGAGGCATCGGACCGGATTGTCGCGCGAGGCGCGGTCTGGAAGATCCGCGGCGCGCCCGCGCAGTCCGAGGCGCGCGCCGACGTGCTGGTCATCGCTTGCGAGGAATGGGTGCAGCCCCCGGACTTTGGAGACTGACATGGCGGTGACCGGTGCTGGAAAGACGCGGCTCAAGCTCAAGAAGCTTGAGAGGCTGGTTGAGAAATATACGGGTGAAGCGAACCGCCGCAACGGCGAGGATATCGTGCGGCTGGCGAAGGTGTTGATCCCGGTGGGCGAGGATGTCGAGGACGACGGCCACGAGCGCGCCAAGATCACCGGGACAGCGAATGCCGATGGCAGCTACCTCATCGACTTCGGGCCGAAGTCGAAGGTCATCGAGGGTGACCGTGGGCCACGGCCCTTCGTGAACCCCGCGCTCAGCGCCTCGCGCAAACGCCGGAAGGGGCGCGCGCGCCGGGCCATCAACAAGGCCGCGAAGGAGGCAAGCAGTGGCTGAGGCGCCGGCATACGTGCTGCAGAAGGCGGTGATTGCAGCGCTGCGCGCCGACCCGGAGATCCAGGCATTGGTGGGCGCAAAGGTATTTGACGAGCCGCCACCGCCTGCCTTCGCGGAGTACCCCTACATCCACCTCGGCCGCATCGACGCCGCCGCCGAGCGTATCGGTTGTTACACCGATGACGACATATTTTTTACGGTCGAATGCCAGAGCCGCCCGGTCGCCGGGCGGGACGAGGTCACCCAGCTTGCCCACGCCGTGCGACTGGGGCTCGACCAGGTCGAGCTGACACTGCCCGGTCTGACTCTCGACTGGTGCGATTACCTGACACAGTCCGTCTCCCGGTCCCGTGATGGCGGAACCTGGACCGCCGTGGTGGCTTTCTCGGCCTCCGTCGCGGCTGCCGTTTGACCGCCCTTCGGCAAGGCTTACCCGGGCAGATGCCCCGTTCCGAACATTGGAGGCTAAAATGGCCAAGAAGAAGGGCCGCGAGGTTCTCATTCGCATCGGTGATGGTCAGGAGACCGAAAACTTCAACGCGCTTTGTGCGCTGACAACCAAGGCGCTGACCGTGAACAACGAAGAGATCGACGTGACCACCGCCGATTGCGACACGCCCGGCGGTGCGCTTTGGACCGAGGTGCTCGACGGCGTGCGGCGTATCGCGCTCAGCGGCAACGGGATCTCGAAAAAGGATACCGCTGAAGCCCGGCTGATGACGGTTTCCTTGCAGACGCCGCCGGTTGCCAACATGGAAGTGGTCGTCCCGAACTTCGGCACCTTCGCCGGCGCCTTCTTCGTGCAAAGCATGGAGTTGACCGGTGAGCAGTCGGGTGGCGCGAGCTTCGCGCTGACCATGGGGTCGACCGGGGCTGTCACCTTCACCGCGGAGGCGCCTGCGCCATGACCATCGCCGCGACCGGCGCCTACGAGGAGGAGCTCGGCGGTGCCTACCGCCCGCTCGTCCTGCGCAACGGCGAGATCGAACGCTTCGAGCAGCATCACGACCTGGGGATATTCGGGCTCTGGGACCAGCTCTTCGGGCGGGGCCCGGCGCCGCAGGCGCGTCACATCCGCGACCTGCTGGCGCTGGCGCTCGTGGGGGGCGGCATGTCGAACCGCGCGGCCGACGATCTCATATCGAGCCTGCCGCCCTCGGAGAACCTCCGCCTGCGTGAGATCGCGACGCGGGTGCTGGGCGTGACGTTCCTCCCGGCGGTGCTCGAGGAGGATGTCAAAAAAAAAGCGGATGGATCGGCCGGGACGCCGTGACCCCGCCCGCGCGGTATGACGCAACCGCGCGTATCTCGAACCTCTGCGGGGTGACCGGTGATCCGCCCGCCACTTTCCGCGCGATGACGCCGCGCGACACTGCTCTCTTCGTGGCCGCCTGGAATGCCGCGCAGGAAGAGGCCTCCGGGGATGTTCCGGCCCCCGACATGGACACCCTCGAACGATTGGAGGAACGCTATGGCCGACGAGGAGCTTGAGCGCATCACCGTTCTGCTGCAGGCGAAGGACCGCGACCTCGCGCGCGCAATCGATCGCAGCAATCGGCTGATCGCCCGCATGGAGCGGGACGCCACGCGCAATACCTCTCGCATGGCGCGCAATATCGACAGCAACCTGTCGCGGGCCGCGTCGAGCGTGGCCAGCTTCGGCAAGGCCTTCGCGGTCGGTGCCGCAGCGACTGCTGTCGGTGTGCTGACCTCCAATCTGAAGCAGGGCGTCCGCGCGGTTTCCCAGATTGGCGACGAGGCGCGGCGCTCCGGTCTCGGCGTCGAGGCCTTCCAGGAATTGAGCTACGTCGCCACCCAGTCACGCATCCCGATTGATGCACTCGTTGACGGGATGAAGGAGCTAAACCTGCGGGCGGACGAGTTCATCGCGACGGGGAAGGGGCCCGCGGCGGATACCTTCGCGCGGATTGGGCTGGGGGCAACAGAACTCGAGCGCAAGCTGAAACAGCCGGACGAGCTGCTGCTCGACATCATCGGGCGGATGGAAAGTCTCGACAAGGCGGCGCAGATCAGGGTCGCGGACGAGATCTTCGGCGGCACCGGAGGTGAGCGCTTCGTGGAGCTTCTGGCTCAGGGGGAAAGCGGGATTCGCCGACTGACCGCTGAAGCGCGGGAAATGGGCATCGTGATGGATGCCGAGCTTATCGCGAAGGCGCAGCGGATCGACGCGGAGTTTTCGCGGCTCATCGACAAGTCTTCGACCTGGGCAAAAGGGTTGGCCGTGGCCTTGGCCGATCTTCCTCTCGACATGGTGCAGACGCGCCTCAGCGAGATATTTCCTGATGAGGATGCAGGCCGCGCGATCCTCGGCGACGAGATCTTCGACAGGCTCTCCACCGTCAGCGATCTCACCGACGAGCAAGCGGCGGGTGCCCGTAACCTTGCCGCAGAGTATGGGCGGCTCGGGGACCGGGTCTCGGCAATGCTGCCGTCGCTTGACCAGGCGATTATCTCGCTCGGTGCGCTCGGCTATCAGGATGCCGCAGGGGCATTGCGCGATGCGCGTGCCGAGATGGACCGGCTGTCGAGAGGGCTTGAGGATGGTACTGTCAGTGCCGATGCCTTCGAGGCGGGGCTCGAAGATGCCACTGATCAGGCCGGTGCCGCACTTGCGCAGATCGATGCCATTGACCGATCGACTTTCTCCGGAGTGATTGCACAGGCTCAGGCGCTGGCGACTGCACTTGCCGAGGTAGCCGCCCGCGCGTTTGAGGCGCGGCAAGGTGCGCTTGGCGGTGAGCGGTCGGCGATCTCCTACGGACCTCAGAACGGGCGCCGGCCCACGGTCACGCTACGTCCCGGCGAACATGCGCCGGAGACATCACCGAGACCGCAACTTCCAAGCGTGAACTTCGGATTCGGCGCACCGGATCCGGCGCCAAGCGGTAGAGCGGCCTCTGGTGGTTCCGGCGGCGGCGGCGGGGCTCCCGAGCTCGACGACTGGCAGGAGGCATTGGAGGGCACGCGCGAGGAGATCGCGCGTCTGGAGGCCGAGGCCGCGTCGTTGCTCGTCGCTGCGGATCACGGAACCGCCTTGGGAGACGCAATGGAATATGCGCAGAAGCGCGCTGAACTTCTCTACGCTGCCCAGCAGGCTGGGCGCGAGATTACGCCCGAGCTGACTGCGGAGATCGACGCTCAGGCGATGGCCTACATGCGCGCCGCGATCGCGGCCGACGAGAATGCTGAGCGGTTACGGGCGCTGGAGGAGAACGCGCAGCGCGGTGCCGACGCGATGTCGGGGCTGTTCATGTCGATCCTCGACGGCTCGATGTCGGCGAAGGACGCGGTGCTGCAGCTGATCGCGCAGATTGCCCGGGTGCAGATGATGAAGGGGTTCGGAGAGCTGGCGAGCGGTGCCGGGGGTGGGGTGTTCTCCTGGCTCGGCGGGCTGCTGCAGAACGCCAAGGGCAATGCCTTCGGGGGCGGCTCGGTCGTGCCCTTTGCCAAGGGCGGGGTGTTCGACAGCCCGACCTACTTCCCGATGGCGGCCGGGCGCACCGGCGTGCTCGGCGAAGGGCTGGACGACGAGGCGATCCTGCCGCTGGGGCGGGGCCGCGACGGCAAGCTCGGGGTCCGCGCGCAGGTCGGGGGCTCTGCAAGTAAGGTTCAGGTCGAGCTCATCGGTGGCGGGCTCGTGCTTTCTGATGGCGGGCAGGTGATGACGGCGGTCGATGCGCGCGTGGTCGGCGGTATGGAGACGACTGCCCGGGCCACTAGTCGGCGCTTCGGTGACCGCGCGTCGCAGTATCAGGAGCGCGGCACGTGAACAGACCGACGATCACCATTCCGTTCTCGCTGTTGAAGGCCACGCCGATCGAGTGGGACATCGACTGGCGCGGCCAACCGCCGAGCGACAGAACGGACGGCAGCACGCAGGTCGTCTTCAACGCCTTCCCTCGCTGGGTCGGATCGCTCGACCTTCGGCTCACGCGGGACTTCGTGCGCCACTGGCGGGCGCTGCACTGGGCTGCGCAAGGGCGAGTTGGCATCTACCAGATACCCATGTTCGACCCGGTGGGTTTCGACCAGGTCGGCTATTTCGGCAAGAGTTACGTGCGGAGCGGCGTTCCGTTTTCAAGCGGTCAGCGGTTCTCGAGCGGCTACGGCTTCGCGGCCAATGCAACTGTCGAGGCTTCGGCGCCGGCCTCTATCGGCGCGTCAGAAATCACGGTGAAGACCACAGACGCCGACCTCGTTCCGCGGGTCGGTCAGATCATGAACGCGAACGACTGGCCGATGGGTATCACCAGCGTGACGGACAACGGCGACGATACCTACACGCTCGGAATCCAGATGCCACTGCGCGCCGCGATCAGTTCGGGCGACTTGGTCCGCTGCATGGCGCGGGGGCTCTTTGAGGTCGCGAATGATCGGGAGGGCTCGCCGGTCTACGACATCCGCAAGCTGTCGGAAACGTCGATCACCTTCCGCGAGGTTCTCAGCCGATGACCTTCTTCCCGTCCGACTTCGACCCGCGCGACGAGCGGCTCGGGCTGCTCGACCTCGTGTCGCTCAATACGCCCGACGGCACGGCGCGTTTCTGGATCGGTGGCGATGGCGTGTTCACGGACAGCAGCGGGGAACAGTGGTTTGGCTCGCAGCTTCTCAGCGTCGAGAGCCTCGAAAGTGCGATCAACGGCGTGGCGCCGGCAGGGCGCGCCAGCCTTGCCTACTTCCAGGACCCAGACGCGGACAACCTGATCGCGTCCATCAAGAGCCAGGGCGCGGACTACGTGAGCGGGCGCGATATCGCCTTCTACGTCCAGCCGGTGCGGTCCTTCGGCGAAATGTATAAGCCGACGACAGCGCCGATTAAGTGGATGAAGCGGGTCATGCGCACCATCACCTTCAGCATCCAGGGGCCGGTGCAGCGCGAGATCTCGGTGAGCTTCGAGGCGTGGTCCGAGAACCGGCGCACCGCTCGCCGCATCGCCTACAACACGGCGGGCCATGCCAGCCTGATCGGCGAGAGCAACCCGTCGCTGGAATTCATCCCGACCACTGATTTCGAGGAAGAGAAGCTCTTCGGATGACCAAGATCGAACCGACGCCCATGCAGCCCCTGTTCCAGGAGCTTCACCGCTGGGCGTGCATGCCCTTCGTCTGGGGCGAGACCGATTGCTGCCTGGTGCTCGCCGACTGGATCGCGCGGGTGAAGGGCGCGGACCCAGCCGCGCATCTTCGGGGCATGTATTCGACCCCGGGAGAGTGCGAGCGCGAGACGCGATTCCTGAGCGACCCGGTGGGCTGCATGGCGCGCTGCGCGGACAGCATCGGCGGGCTTCCGATGGTCGTCGTTCCGGCCCGGGGCGACGTCGGTGTCTACCGGCGGCACGGCGAGCGCTGGCCGTATGGCGGGATCTGGACCGGCTCCCTGTGGGCTTCGAAGGGCAAGGACGGGGTGACCTTCCTAAAACCGGCGCAGGTGTCGCCGCTGGCATGCTGGGGGCTTGGCTATGAGGCGTGATCTGCACAGCTCGACCGCGCTCACGTTCCCGCGCCCGGTCTATGCGCCACAGGCAGCCGGCTTCATCTACGGGGCCATCGGCGGCACGGTGGCGGCTGGTGCGACAGGTGCGTTCGCAGCTGGCGTCGCGGCTGGCACCACGTTCGCCGCCAGCGCTTTCGGTGGGATCATCGTCAACGCCGTGGTTGGCATCGGCCTTTCGGTCATCGCGCAGGCCCTGCAGCCGGCGCCGGAGGTTCCGAAGCCATCGGCACGCATGGCGAACTTCGCCCAGCCGGTCAGCTATGCCGAATATGTGCTTGGGCGGACGAGGAAAGGCGGGCCGCTCGGCTTCACCGGCGCGACTGGCCGATATCGCTACTATGTGCCGCTGCTCGCCGCGCACGAGATCGAGGGCATCGTGACCCACTACCTCGATGAGCGGGTGGTCGAGATCGATGGCTCGGACATCGTGACGACCGCGCCGATTTCCAACGGCCCCGAGGTGGGCAAGATCACCCCGTTCCTCGGCGCGACCGGGCAGACAGCGAACGCAGACCTGGTTGCGGCCTTCCCCGGGCAGATCACGGCCTCGCACGACTTCAAGGGGCTGGCCGGCGCCGTGGTGCGCGCCAAGAAGGTGAGCCCGGAGAGCTTCAGCGACATCTACCCGCGCGGCCGGCAGTGGGACTACACGCCGGTGATCGACGGTCACAACGGGATCTACGACCCGCGCGACGAAAGCACCGGCCACACGAGCAACGCGGCCCTGATCCTCGCGTGGTGGCTGACAGACGTCATGAGGCAGACGGTCGATTGGGACGACGTGGCGACCGAGGCAGATGCCTGCGATGTCGAGGTGACGGACCGATACGGCGCCACGGGCGCGAAGTGGTCCATCGACGGGGTGCTGGCGGACGACGAGGACTTCGAGACGCAGCGGGCCAAGCTCTGCGCCGCCTGCGACGCCTTCCTCTACGAGAACACGGACGGAACGGTCGGCTTCACCGTGGGCCGCTACATCGCACCGGACGTGACGCTCACGGCGGCAGACTGCGAGGGGCTGGAAATCACCAGCGGGCAGACCGGCAGCAGCGCGATCACCGAGATCGTGCCGGAATACATCGAGCCGGACAACGCCTGGCGCGAGTGGTCCACCGGCGTGTGGACCGTGGACCCAGATGGCAACCAGACCCTGCGCGACACGCCGCGCCTGCACATGGTCAAGTGGCACAATCAGGCGATCCGCATTGCCAAGCGCCTCGGCAAGACCAAGCGCCCGCAATGGCAGATGCAGGGCACCATCGGACCCATCGGATACGAGCTGATCGGCAAGCGCTTCTTCCGCCTCAACCATGAGGAAATGGGCATCGACATGACCTTCGAGGTCGGGAAGCTCACGCGCGAGACGGCGGGCACCTTCTCGATCACTGCGAACAGCGTGGAAAGCACGGACTTCGATTTCGACGCCGACACCGAAGAGCCGGAGCGCCCCGAGGTGAACGCGAGCGAGATCTCGGACGAGGGCAGCATCGACGCGGTGACAGGCGTCACGGCGACAAGCCCGGGCAACAATCAGATCCTCGTGGAATGGGACGCGCAAGACGCTCTCTACGCGCAGCAGATCCTGCTTGTGAGGCAGAGCACGGGGCAAGAGGAAGTCATTTCGACCAGCCGGGCCGTCTCGACGCGGACATCGCACGAGATCAACGGGCTGGTCGCGGGCGAGACCTACGAGGTGCAGGTCCGAAACTACACCGGCACGCCGGGTGCCGAGGTCAGCGTGAGCGATTGGGCGCCGTCCACCGCTCTGCAGGTCGTCGTCGGTGGCGTGGTCCCGGGCGACTTCTCGATCTCTGTCGCCACTGGTGAGCCGGGCAGGGCGCGGTTCCAAGGCGTCAGCGGCACCAACACGGTGATCGCGCGGGTCTACTACTCCGCGACTGATGATTTTGGCACGGCCTCTCAGGTTGGCGACGACATCGCCATCAATGCGCTGAACACCTTTGACATCAGCGTGGGTGACGACGCGGCTGTGAACCTGCTGACCAACGGCGGGTTCGACGCAGACAGCGACTGGACGACGGGCACCGACTGGAGCATCGCGAGCGGCGTGGCGACGAAAGCTGCCGGCACGGCGTCAGACCTCGAACAGGCGGTGACGATCAGCGGCGGCACAGACTATCGCGTCACCTTCACCGTGGACAGCATCACTGGCGGCACGATTAGGCCTCGCCTTGATGGCGCAACATCCGTGAGCGGCACCGCCAGAAGCACAGCCGACACGTTCCAGGAGACGCTGACCGCGCCGTCTTCGCCCATCGACTTTGCCTTCGAGGCCGACGCCTCACTCGCTGCCGACATCGACGACGCCTACCTCGTGGAGGACACCGCCGAGAGCGCGGCCACCGGGTATTACTGGCTGGTTCCGGTATCGAGCCGGGGCGACGTGGGCGACGAGACAGCATCCCAATACATCGTGATCCCCTAACAGGAGACTGGCATGACGACGCCTGAAACCCCGACCGCCATCTGGCTTGGCAGTTCGCCGCTGCATCAACCAGACGCAACGCTCATTGTGGAGTGGGCGAACTATATTCAGGGCCTTGTCGAGGCTGGATATAACATCCTTGCGCCGGCTGATATCGCGACGACCGCGAACGTCACGCTCTCTGGTGAGCAGACCATCGACGGGGTGGCGACGAGCGCGTCGCGGGTGCTTGTGAAAGACCAGACGGACGCGAGCGAAAACGGCGTCTACGTCACGGCATCTGGCGCGTGGGCAAGGGCTGCCGATGCGGACTCGGCGGCCGAGCTGTCCGGAGCGGCGGTTTTGGTTTCTGGCGGGTCTGCAAATGGCGGCACTGGGTGGCGCGTTGGGCTTGTCGAGGTCATTGACAGCGACGACGTGCATGTGATCGCGGTGGACAGCCTTGCCGCAGTATCGGCCCATGAGGCGCGGGAAGACAACCCGCACGGCGTGACCAAGGCCCAGGTCGGTCTTGGGAACGTCAACGACACTTCTGACGCTGACAAGCCGATCAGCACAGCGACACAGACTGCCCTCGACGGCAAGGCGACCACGGCGCAGGGCGATCTTGCAGACACTGCGGTTCAGCCCGGTGACCCGTCGCAGGGGCGCCCCGGGGCCGTTCCTGCCGCATACACCGAGACGCTGACCGGCGCCGCTTCCGCCGGCGCAGATGCGCCCGGCACGACTGTTACCACCAGCCTCGGCGATGTCCGCCGTCTGACTGGTGCGCAGGTGCTGGCGACGCGCGAGCGGTTCCTTCTGACGCCCGGTGACTTCTACGAGGTCGCATGGTCGTTCGCACGCTCCGCCAACCCGACCGATCCGAACGGCGATACCGTGCGGCTTGGTATCCAGTGGCTCGACGAGGACTTCGCCAGCGTCGGGCAACTGACCGATGCCAGCCTTGACCTGACACCGGCGGTCGCGGATGGGCGGCAGTTCGTGACCGTCGTCATCGGCGAAGATTCGGACACGGCGGGCGTGGATTTCGCGTGGCCGGCTGGCGCAGTGCACGCGGTGCCCTTCCTGCAGACCTACGGCAGCGACGGCGTGACAGATGCCGCGCTTCTCGAATGGCGTGGCGGGGGTGGGGCGCTGGCCTCGGATACCGTCGTGCTGGAAGCGGGCGGGACAGCGGACGCCATCACGGCAACCGCCGACCGGCGCTATTCGGACGAGCCCTTCGCCACGCTCTTCGTCATGGAGGTGGCATCGGCGAACACCGGCGCCGTCACCATGTCCATCGGCGGGGAGCCCCCGAAGGATCTTCTGCTCAACAGCGGCGCGGCGCTGCAGGCCGACTACCTGCTGCCCGGCATGCTGCTCGACTTCCGTTGGGACGGCGCTGACTACCGCCTGACGACCGGGGCCTCGGCCACGGCCATCGAGGCGGCAGCGGCGGCGAGTGCAGCGGCGGCCGCGCTGTCGGCAAGCGAAGCGGACACCAGCGCCAGCGTGGCGGAGACGGCGGAGGCGGCGGCCCTGTCGGCGCAGAGCGGCGCGGAGACCGCGCGCGACCAGTCGCAGGCAAGCTCGGACCTGACCATCTTCGCTGCGGCCTTCGACGCGGCGGCTGATCTCGACGGCACCGGGCTCAGCGCGGACGACTACGTGGTCGTTTGGGCGGACGAGGACCGAGAGAACAAGGTCGCGATCTACCGGTGGAACGGGTCGACCTTCGACTTCGTGCGCGTCTGGCAGGGCAACGGCACCCGCCGGGATGCGGTCATGCGGCATCTGCCGTATCGCATCGCGAAGATGCAGTCCGGCTATGGCTTCTACGACAGCGAGGCCGTGACCGGTGACCTGCCGGTGATCGCCCTGCTTGACAGCACCAGTAACCAGCCCTGGACCGCGATTGCGCCGATCCTTGCTGACATGGTTCCGGACGACACCGATGACGCCATCGAGCCGTGGGTCGAGGCGAGCGCAGGGAACCAAGGGGTCGCCGATCTCGCGGTCCAGGCGCTTAGCGGCGCAACCGTCGCGACGAACCGCTGGGATGTCTGGCCGACAGGCGA